>NZ_JAPPTE010000001.1:0-989157 GCF_026719375.1 Citrobacter sp. W9
CCGGAGTGGACGCATCACTGGTGTTCGGGTTGTCATGCCAATGGCACTGCCCGGTAGCTAAATGCGGAAGAGATAAGTGCTGAAAGCATCTAAGCACGAAACTTGCCCCGAGATGAGTTCTCCCTGAGACTTTGAGTCTCCTGAAGGAACGTTGAAGACGACGACGTTGATAGGTCGGGTGTGTAAGTGTAGCGATACATTGAGCTAACCGATACTAATGAACCGTGAGGCTTAACCTTACAACGCCGAAGATGTTTTGGCGAAAGACAGACATCAGTTTCAGCTTGATTACAGATAACATTAACCGGCGAAAAGCGGGTTAATAAACAGAATTTGCCTGGCGGCTGTAGCGCGGTGGTCCCACCTGACCCCATGCCGAACTCAGAAGTGAAACGCCGTAGCGCCGATGGTAGTGTGGGGTCTCCCCATGCGAGAGTAGGGAACTGCCAGGCATCAAATTGCAGTAAACCGGGATGAAAATCCGGGTGGTGACAAAGAAATTCGGTGGAGCGGTAGTTCAGTTGGTTAGAATACCTGCCTGTCACGCAGGGGGTCGCGGGTTCGAGTCCCGTCCGTTCCGCCACTTATTAAGAGCCCTGAGCTAACGCTCAGGGCTTTTTCTTTGCCTGCGATTTAATTATTGCTAAATTCGCAAAAATCCTCTGCATTTTTCATTCTTTTTCTATAAAGCGCTGAAGTTCATAATCCTCTCCGTAAACGAACATTGTGATTAAAAAGAGGAATTTCATGACTATCCCTGCATTCGGTTTAGGTACTTTTCGCCTGAAAGACGACGTGGTTATCGCTTCTGTTAAAACGGCGCTAGAGCTGGGCTACCGTGCTGTCGACACTGCGCAAATCTATGATAATGAAGCGGCTGTTGGCCAGGCGATTGCTGAGAGCGGCGTACCACGTAGCGAGTTGTACATCACCACCAAGATCTGGATTGAAAACCTTAGCAAAGACAAGCTGATCCCAAGCCTGAAAGAGAGCCTGAAAAAACTTCGTACGGATTATGTCGATCTGACGCTAATCCACTGGCCATCTCCGGGTGACGCCGTCTCTGTCGAAGAATTTATGCAGGCATTGCTTGAAGCTAAAGAACAAGGGCTGACTCGCGAAATTGGCATTTCAAACTTCACCATTCCGCTGATGGAAAAAGCCATTGCTACAGTGGGCGTGGAGAACATCGCCACTAACCAGATTGAACTGTCTCCGTATCTGCAGAGCCGTCAGGTGGTTGACTGGGCGAAAGCGCACGGTATCCACATCACCTCTTACATGACGCTGGCTTACGGTAAGGCGCTGAAAGATGAAGTGATTGCGCGCATCGCCGCAAAACACAATGCCACTCCGGCACAAGTTATCCTGGCATGGGCAATGGGAGAAGGTTACTCAGTAATCCCTTCTTCCACCAAGCGTGAAAACCTGGCAAGTAACCTACTGGCACTGGAACTGCATCTGGATGCCGAAGATAGAGCAGCGATCGCGGCACTGGATTGCAACGATCGCCTGGTTAGCCCGGAAGGTCTGGCCCCTGAGTGGGATTAATTGCCTGACCCTTTGTACCCTTTAACCCTCTTTCACAGCTCCTTCGGGAGCTGTTTTTATATGTTCACTTAAGAAGTCGATAAATGCCCGGATACGTGTACTGACGGCACGATCGCTGTAGTAAACGGCGCTGAAAGGCATTTCTACCGGCAGACGCTTATCGGCCAGCAGTTCCACCAGTTCTCCCTGTTCGATCTCTTTGTCAATCATATAATCTGAAAGACATGCAATGCCGTTACCGTTCAGGCAAAGCTGTTTTAATGTTTCCCCGCTGTTGGAAGAAATCCCACATTCGACCTCATGGAGCTGCCCATCGCTACAGGCTATTAGCCAGGTATTGAGCGAGATGGGTTCAGAAAACCCCAGACACAGGTGCCGTTTTAACTCTTCAACACTCTCTGGCTTGCCAAAACGGGCAATATAGTCAGGTGAAGCGATAATCTTGCGGTAGCTGGTAAATAACGGACGTGCGCGCAGACTTGAATCAGTCAACGTGCCTGCGCGTATCGCAACATCCACTTTTCGTTCAATAAGATTGATGAACGTTTCTGAGGAGACAAGAGACAACGTCATCTCGGGATACCGCTCACGGAACGGTTTAATCAGCGGCATCAGGAAATGCAGCATTACCGGCGTTGCCGCATCGATACGCAGTAAGCCGCGTGGGGTATTACGTGATTCCATGATTTCCGTTTCTGCTGCAGCCATTTCTTGCAGTATCTGCTGCACGCGCCTGAAGTATCGCTCACCTTCTTCAGTCAGGCTCAGCTGTCGGGTCGTACGATTAAGCAGACTGACGCCGAGCTTCATCTCCAGCTTTTTAACTGCCCGGCTGACAGCGGAATTGGCCTGTCCAAGCTGCTCTGCCGCCCGGCTGAAGCTGCCGCTTTCCACGACAGCGACAAAAATTGCAAGTTCTTCGGAGGTTGCTTTCATTTTTGCACCTGAAGCAAAATTAAATTGATATTTTGAATATTTTTGTCATTAAAACATCCAGGCATACTGCGTGTCATCTGATTACTGATGTTATGGAGTTATTTATGCCTCTCGCTTTATTTGCACTGACGATAAGTGCCTTCGCTATTGGCACGACTGAGTTTGTGATTGTCGGCCTGGTGCCGACCATTGCTCAACAACTGGCGATCTCGTTACCTTCCGCCGGAATGTTGGTTTCAATCTATGCGCTGGGCGTGGCTATTGGCGCGCCGGTGCTGACTGCTCTGACCGGACGCTTACCGCGTAAACAGTTACTGGTCGCGCTGATGGTCTTGTTTACGGCCGGGAATTTGCTGGCATGGCAGGCACCGGGCTATATGACATTAATCGTCGCCCGTCTGCTGACGGGGCTGGCGCACGGTGTGTTCTTCTCAATTGGCTCTACCATCGCGACAAGTCTGGTGCCGAAAGAGAAAGCGGCTTCCGCGATCGCCATTATGTTTGGCGGCTTAACGGTGGCGCTGGTTACGGGCGTGCCGCTGGGGACATTCATCGGTCAGCATTTTGGCTGGCGCGAAACTTTTCTTGCGGTATCAATGTTAGGCGTGATTGCGCTGATTAGTAGCCAACTGCTGATCCCGGCCAACATTCCCGGTCGGGCGGCCGCCAGCATTCGTGACCAGGTGAAAGTGCTGACCCATCCTCGTCTGTTGCTGATTTACGCCGTTACGGCGCTGGGCTATGGCGGTGTATTCACGGCATTCACCTTCCTGGCGCCGATGATGCAGGATCTGGCAGGATTTTCCCCGGCAGCAGTAAGCTGGATCTTGCTGGGCTATGGCGTATCTGTGGCTATCGGCAATATCTGGGGCGGCAAACTGGCAGATAAGCATGGTGCCGTTCCTGCGCTAAAATTTATTTTCGCCGCACTGTTTGTTTTGCTGATGGTCTTCCAGGTGACCGCATCCACTCAGTACGCCGCACTGGCCACTATTCTGGTGATGGGGATCTTTGCCTTTGGCAACGTACCGGGTTTGCAGGTCTACGTTGTTCAGAAAGCCGAACAATTCACGCCTAATGCGGTAGATGTGGCATCGGGACTCAACATTGCAGCGTTTAACATTGGTATTGCATTGGGTTCAGTGATTGGCGGGCAAACGGTGGAGCATTACGGTTTGGCGCAGACGCCGTGGATTGGTGCCCTCATTGTTCTGGTGGCTTTCTTACTGATGGGCGTCAGCGGTCGCCTTGATAAACCTGTACGCATTGCTCTGGGGTAAATCATTGATGTAAGCGCCCACTTACAAAACAAACTGCAATTGTTCGTTGAAAGTGAGTGCTAAAATCCCTATAACAGAAGAACCAGTCCGGCTGCGGACTGGTTGACGTTACAGAGGTTTGAAAGTCTAAAGTGCGAAAAAACACCTATGCCATGCGTTATGTTGCCGGACAGCCCGTTGAGCGGATTTTACCGCCAGGGTCGTTTGCGCATATTGGCCAGGCATTACCCGCAGGCGCTCCGTTAAGCAGTGAAGATCGCATTCGCGTGCTGGTATGGAATATTTTTAAGCAGCAGCGTGCAGAATGGCAGTCGGTGCTGAAAAATTTTGGCAAAGATGCGCATCTGGTGTTATTGCAGGAAGCGCAAACCACGCCTGAACTGGTGCAGTTTGCGACCGCTAACTATCTCGCTGCCGACCAGGTACCCGCCTTTGTGCTGCCTCAGCACCCCTCTGGCGTCATGACACTTTCTGCCGCCCATCCTGTTTACTGCTGTCCATTGCGCGAGCGTGAGCCTATTTTACGGCTGGCGAAATCGGCATTGGTGACGGTTTACCCGTTGCCTGATACGCGTTTATTGATGGTGGTGAATATCCACGCGGTAAATTTCAGCCTCGGCGTTGATGTCTATAGTAAGCAGTTACTTCCTATTGGCGATCAGATTGCCCATCACAGCGGTCCGGTGATCATGGCGGGTGATTTTAATGCCTGGAGCCGTCGACGGATGAATGCGCTGTACCGCTTTGCGCGCGAAATGTCGCTGCGCCAGGTGCGCTTTACCGACGATCAACGCCGACGCGCGTTTGGTCGCCCTCTCGATTTTGTGTTCTATCGTGGTTTGAACGTGAGTGAAGCCTCTGTGCTGGTCACCCGCGCATCCGATCACAATCCGCTACTCGTTGAATTCAGTCCCGGCAAACCTGAACAATAACGGTGTGTCAGGTCTGCCGTAGGGCAGACCTGTAGTGGTGCTGCCCTTCTTATTAAACAACAACCGAAGGACAACACAATGACAACACGCTCCCATCATGACAACGTCGAAAAACAGTTTGGCTCTCAGGCTAATGCCTATTTGACCAGTGCGGTACATGCCTCTGGCCGCGATTTGCAACGCCTGTCCGCAAGATTGTCAGCATTTCCGCAAGCCCGGTTACTGGATATGGGATGCGGAGCAGGGCATGCCAGTTTTGTGGCTGCGCAACACGTCAGGCAGGTCGTAGCTTATGATTTATCTTCACAAATGCTTGAAGTGGTGGCGGAGGTGGCAAAAGACAGGGGGCTGGAAAACCTCTCCACGCGTCAGGGTTATGCCGAAAGCCTGCCATTTGAAGATAACGCGTTTGATGTGGTGATTAGCCGCTATTCCGCGCATCACTGGCATGATGTCGGGCGCGCGCTGCGGGAGGTGAACCGCGTCCTGAAACCCGGCGGCGTACTGATCGTGATGGATGTGATGTCGCCGGGTCACCCTGTACGTGATATCTGGTTACAAACCGTGGAAGCGTTGCGTGATACCTCGCACGTACGCAATTATTCCAGCGGGGAGTGGCTGTCTTTAATCAATGACGCGAATCTCATTGCTGACACCTTGTTAACTGACCGCTTGCCGCTGGAGTTCAGTTCGTGGGTTGCGCGGATGCGTACGCCTGCGGCGTTGACCGAAGCGATTCGTTTATACCAACAGAGTGCATCTGCTGACGTGAAGGCCTACTTTGCATTACAGGAAGAGGGGTCGTTTACTAGCGACACGATAATGGTAGAGGCGCATAAAGCAGGATAAATAAAAAAGGCACTGGGGGGAAACCAGTGCCTTCATTTCTACAATGTTATCAGGAGTCCGGCATACCGTTGTTTTTCACAAACAACGTTAGCTGATCGCCAGGCTGCAGGTTATCCGTGTCGCTATTCCAGCGCATCACATCTTTGATGTTAACCCCGTGACGTTTGGCAATGCTCGACAGCGAGTCGCCCTTACGCACACGATAGGTGATGCTATCGCTGTTATTAGCCAGGCGCTGCGCGCTGGTTCCAGCGCCTACCGTCAGGCTTTGGCCTACTTTCAGGGAAGAACCACGCAGATTGTTCCACTGTTTCAGGTCTTTTGTGCTCACGCCAAGACGTGAAGCAACGCCAGAAAGCGTATCGCCAGAGCGAACTTTGTAGCTACGGCTGTTCAGCGGCGTGTTATCCGCGAGCAGCGTTGACTGCACGGCTGCAATTTCGCCTGAAGCCAGAGACTCACGCAGCTTTTCTGCATGCTTCTTTGGCACCATCACATATTGCGGACCGCTGGCACCCAACGTGGAGCCTTTCACGCCTGCATTGAAGGTCTTCAGCTTGCTGACGGATATACCCGCCATATCGGCAACCTGAGCCATCTCAACCGGGCTATTCAAGCGAACACGTGCCAATGCGCGGCTTTCGTCTGTTGTAGGCAGACGCACGCCATAGCGCTTGCTGTTTTTGAGAATATCGCTCAAAGCCAGCATTTTGGGCACATACAGCTTCGTTTCCTGAGGCAACGGTAACGACCAGAAGTCGGTGGATTTACCACGCGCTTTGTTCGTTTTGATCGCCTTCATCACGCGACCTTCACCGCTATTATAAGCAGCAATGGTCAGCAGCCAGTCGCCATCAAACATCTTGTTCAGACGCTGCATCATGTCGAGCGCGGCAGTGGTGGAAGCCACAATGTCGCGACGTGCATCATAATTGCGGGTCTGCTTTAAACCATAATTGCGCCCCGTGCTCGGAATGATCTGCCAAATACCTGCGGCATTGGCGCCAGACGTTGCGTGAGGATCAAAAGCGCTCTCCACTATGGGTAGTAATACCAGTTCCATTGGCATGTTACGTTTCTTAACCTGCCCGGCTATCCAGTACATATACGGCTCTGCCCGTAAAGTTACATCGTGGAGATAGCTCTTATTGCGTAAATACTTCTGTTTCTGTTCGCGAATCCGGCTGTTTTCCGGAATTCCCATCTTTAGCTCGTCACCAATGAAAGCCCACAAATCTTGATCAGCAGCGATAGATGTTCCATCGTCCATCCATCGCGCCTGACTTGTAAACTTTCCTGCTTCCCCTTGACCAGCTGCAGAAAGGCTCTGTGCGTGCTGTTGGACGTTACCAGTATTCTGGCACCCAACAAGCAGGACAGAGGCGAGTAATATCGCTTTTGCCTTCATGTGTGTGTCAATAGTTGCTTAAAAGACGACCGATCATAACGGCGAAGTTTTCAAAAGGCAACCCGGAATTGTCAGAACGTATCTTTCTTTGACCTTAACCAGGCAAAACGCTCTTCAGGTTGTTGCAATATTGTTTCTTTGTTTATTTCATTAATTAAATCAATATCTTCAGTTCGCAAAAAAATATTATTTCGCCGCTCATTTTTCAGAATTACGGGTAGTGTCATTTGTTTTTTTACGCGTAACTCATTAACTTTACGATAATATTCATTTATGAACGAATCGTGCGGGAGGATGCTTAAAGCAAACTTCATATTTGCTAATGTGTACTCATGCGCGCAACAAATCAAAGTATCATCGGGAAGTGCGCTGATCTTTTTAAGTGATTGATACATCTGTGTTGCAGTACCTTCGAAAAGCCGACCGCAGCCACCAGAAAAGAGCGTGTCGCCACAAAACAGGTAAGGGTGACTAAAGTAACAGATATGTCCTAAAGTGTGACCCGGCGTAGCAATTACCTTAAATTCATGCCCCAATACGAGAGCAATATCGCCATCTTCGACTATGTGCGTCGTTCCCTTATCTTGCGTTTCAGCCGGTCCGTATACCACTATTTGTGGGAAGTGTTGCAGGAGTTCTTTCACGCCGCCAACGTGATCCTGATGATGGTGGGTCAGCAGAATGGCCTCTGGCACCCAGTTATGTTCTGCAATGGCTTGCAGAACTGGGGCGGCTTCTCCCGGGTCAACAATCAGACAATGTTGGTCATTATTTGACAGGACCCAGATGTAATTGTCCTGAAATGCAGGAATACTGTTAAGATTCATATCTTACCTCTCAATGCGAAACGGAAGGTTATGATGAAACCGGCAAGGATCCCTCAAACTGTCGTGGCGCCCGTGAGCTGGGATGATTTACCTTGGGGCGAATACTATCGTGAGGCGCTGGAGCATCAG
This sequence comes from Citrobacter sp. W9, assembly GCF_026719375.1. Taxonomy (NCBI): domain Bacteria; kingdom Pseudomonadati; phylum Pseudomonadota; class Gammaproteobacteria; order Enterobacterales; family Enterobacteriaceae; genus Citrobacter; species Citrobacter sp. W9. The sequence goes on from NZ_JAPPTE010000001.1 coordinate 7,913, forward strand.
CTTAACCCGTGGTTCGCAAAAATGTACGGTTTTCATCTGCTTAAAATTGGTAATTTAAGCGCAGAAATCGATTCTGAAGCGTGCGCGGTTTCTCATCAGGTAAATGTTTCTTTGCTGGGTTCTCCCATGCAGGTAACGGCCGATCCTTTACATCTGCCCTTTGCCGACAAGTCGGTGGATGTCTGTTTGTTGGCCCATACGTTACCGTGGTGCGACGATCCGCATCGGTTACTGCGCGAAGCCGATCGTGTGCTAATTGATGACGGCTGGTTGATTCTGAGCGGGTTTAATCCGGTAAGCCTGATGGGACTGCGTAAATTGGTGCCGGTATTGCGCAAGACCCCGCCTTACAACAGCCGGATGTTTACCCTCATGCGTCAACTGGACTGGCTCTCTTTGCTAAATTTTGAAGTGCTGCACTACAGCCGCTTTCATGTTCTGCCCTGGAACAAGAAAGGCGGGAAAATGTTAAGCGCCCATATTCCTGCCCTGGGATGTTTGCAACTGGTGGTCGCGCGTAAGCGAACCATCCCGCTTACGCTCAACCCAATGAAACAAAATAAAAGCAAAACGCCTATCCGCCAGGCCGTTGGCGCTACCCGGCAATACCGCAAGCCGGACGCTTAAGACTCGGCCTGATACCCGATATCATCCTGAGTGGGACTCATTGCCGCGGCGCGCGCAAGCTCATCACAGCGTTCGTTTTCCGGATGGCCCGCATGGCCTTTAACCCATTCCCATTTGATTTGATGCGGACCCAGCGCGGCATCCAGACGTTTCCACAGATCGACGTTCTTTACCGGTTTTTTATCTGCCGTTTTCCAGCCGCGCTTCTTCCAGTTGTGGATCCATTGTGTAATGCCCTGGCGCACATACTGGCTGTCGGTGCTGAGTATCACTTCACACTGTTCTTTCAGGGCTTCCAGCGCAACGATTGCCGCCATCAACTCCATGCGATTATTGGTTGTGAGGTTGTACCCTTCACTAAAGGTTTTTTCGCGCCCGCGATAGCGTAAAATTGCCCCGTAACCACCTGGCCCTGGATTTCCCAGGCAAGAACCATCGGTGAAAATTTCTACCTGTTTAAGCATCTCTGGTAGACTTCCTGTTTTAGCAAATCGAAATCAAACGATAAGTCTGACATAAATGACCGTTATGAGCACTGGAATTACACGACAGGTAGTCCTTGATACCGAAACCACCGGTATGAACCAGATTGGCGCCCACTACGAAGGCCACAAGATCATTGAGATCGGTGCGGTCGAAGTGGTGAACCGCCGCCTGACCGGTAATAACTTCCACGTTTACCTGAAGCCGGATCGGCTGGTGGATCCGGAAGCGTTTGGCGTACACGGCATCGCAGACGAATTCCTGCTCGATAAGCCTACGTTTGCCGAGGTGGCCGATGAGTTTCTCGACTACATTCGCGGCGCGGAGCTGGTCATCCATAACGCATCGTTTGATATCGGCTTTATGGATTACGAGTTTTCTAAGCTCAATCGTGATATTCCGAAAACCAACGAATTTTGCAAAATAACCGATAGCCTGGCGCTGGCAAGGAAAATGTTTCCTGGCAAGCGAAACAGCCTTGATGCGTTATGCTCGCGCTATGAAATAGACAACAGTAAACGAACCCTGCACGGCGCATTGCTCGATGCCCAGATTCTGGCCGACGTTTATCTGATGATGACCGGTGGGCAGACCACGATGTCGTTCTCGATGGAAGGTGACAGCCAGCAGCAAAATGACACGGGGATCCAGCGCATTGTTCGGCAGTCCAGTAAACTACGCGTTGTTTTCGCCACTGATGAGGAGTTAGCGGCCCATGAATCGCGCCTTGACCTGGTGCAGAAGAAGGGGGGAAGTTGTCTCTGGCGGGCGTAAATGACCCAATTACAGTGCAGAAATGACCATTCGGGTGATTTTTGCAGCAAACGATTAAAAACGTGAGAAAAAGCGTTGACGAGGAGCGAGGCAATCCGTAATATTCGCTTCGTTCCCGAGCGGAACACAACGCGGAGTGGTAGTTCAGTTGGTTAGAATACCTGCCTGTCACGCAGGGGGTCGCGGGTTCGAGTCCCGTCCATTCCGCCACTATTCAGAAAGCCTGAATCAGAAATGATTCAGGCTTTCGTCGTTTTAGCCCACCCCAAATAACAATCCCATCATTACACTGCATTGCAACCTCCGCGCTGCCGGGCGGGAAACACATCAGGTCATCCTTAACCCGACGCATATCGTAGAGGCGATTAACCCGCGAAGTGATTCATCACGCAGGCGAAGCGGGGTGAAAAGTTATCGCCAATAAGAACCGTTTCCTCATTCAGGCGCTTCAGCATATACAGCTTGTCGGCACGTTCGTAAGCGTCGAAGAAGAGGTAATCGACAGCATCCGTTGCGTCATCATCGGGGGATTTTTCACGTCCATCGGGAGTGAGCATGAAAACGCCTGCGGTATGGCCGAGCGGACGGGCGTAGCGAAAGAACAGTTTTCGGCTAACAGTGAACTCACCATCATCACTTTTGAATTTCCCCTGTACTGACAATGAAAGGTGTCCGGAATTGTAGCTCGTGATCAGCATAATTCCGTTGAGTTCCTTTTTGCTATTTTGGATGTCGAGTATCGACGTAAATTCCGATGAGCATGAAAAGCTGATTTCTTGTTTCTTCGCATTCCCGACGATAATGAAAAAAGCAATGGCCGCCAGCCCAAAAATGGCAATTACCACTGACCACAGTAAAGGAGAGTGATCGCTTTCCTGCTTCATATCATTCCTCATAATGACGATACTGGCTGACGCAATGGTAATAGCCGAGGTTTAGTCCGCATTCAGCGGCAAACGACCACTCAACCAGGTTATGGTTGCTCGCCCACGTATTAAGATAGAGATCTTTTGGATGCGAACAGTTTGGGTTAATCCCCACTGACTTGAATATATCCAGCGCTTTCTTTTCAGTTATGGTATCGGTAAGAGCATTCCCTAATATATGTACCCGGCATTGCTCGTAGTCGATTGTCCGCAGAATAGCTGCGTCCGTCATGGCGATTTCATTGGGTATCCATGTTAGCCACGCTGTAGCCAGCACTGCGATACCGGTGATTAACGTTGTTATCGCGACTGGCCATCGGTTTCGGTTCTTTTTGTTGAGCTTCTTTGCAACATGGGCAATTCGCGCTGGAGTTTGCGCCTCTTCCAGTTGCTGAATATTGATATTGACGTCGCCCATCCGAAATCCCATTCGCGGAATGGTGACGATGAGTTCGGCAGGGTGACCCGTTGACGTTATTGCTTTGCGCAGAAATGAAATGTGCTGGTTGAGATTGGCATCCGTCGCCCGGGCGCCATTATGCTGGAAAACATTCAGCAGAATTTCATCGCGCGAGGAAATCTCTTTACCATTTTGCAACAAATAGAGCAGTAATTGCGTTGCCACATTATTCAATGTCGCCATTTCACCCGATGTCAGGTCTTTTAGGGTATTTTTATTTGGTCTGAAAACTAAGCCATCACCAATAATTACGGATTTAATTTTGTTTATTGGTATATGAGAAATCACTGATGTCTCCTTTAAAGCAGGATATCTCGCATTCGAGTGGGGGAAGCAATAGCATAACATAATTCATTTATAAAAAATGGTTGCGCCATAGATCGCTTCATTAATATTTATATAACAATATTTTAATATTTCTTATAAGATGTCTCATTCTCCTTTCTCTCTGTCACTATCTTATTGTCATTACTCGCTTTTGATATCCACTTTCATTTTTACAAAACTTTCATAAATACATTTTGCCTGGTATCCGGACTAAATAAAAAAATAGTTGATAGATAAAAACTCTATAAAAACGCAAAATAATAGATATTAACACTGGTATGCGTCTGAATTTTGGCGGTTTTTTAGGTAAACGATCGTTATGCAGGCGGTGATACAACACGATTCCCTGAGTTTGATTAATACCGTATTTTTGCATTGTGTCATTTTTCTGCCGACTTAATATAAGCCCCGAAACAGCCTGAACAGCTGTGGACGGTATTTCGTATGGAATGCCAGTGATGTTCAAAATAAGGGGCGGGTTGAGATGGATTGTTTGCAGGGATATGCGCTACCGCCACCTGCAGATCAGCATTTCCCTGACGTTAAGTGTCTGCGGAAATAGATCGTCGGAATAACTAAAAACGGATATAAGGTTAAGTAGTAATATGAAAATGAAAAACGTGGCTGTGGCCTGCGCGCTGATGGCGGGAATGACTTTGACTGCCTCTTCTGCTTTCGCTGCAAAAAATGTCGAGCCGACTAACGGTAAAATTCAATTCACCGGTTCTCTGGTTAATTCCGCATGCGGTCTGGCACCTGAATCCAGCCCGGTGCAGGTTAATTTTGGTGAGATCCCAACCTCTTAGTTAAAAGACAACCAACGCGCTGGCGTTAAGCATGCCAAAATCGTTCTTCAGGGCTGCGACACCACCGTTGCGAAAACGGCCACTGTGACCTATACCCCGGCAACGATTGATACCGACAACAACGCCCTGGCCGCATTCACCTCTGGTACTGCAAAGGGCGCGGGTATTGGTATGGTTGACAGCGGCAACCAAGACGTGGAATGGGGTAAAGCTGCCTCTCAGGTCAACATCACTGACGGCGAAACCGACATTGATTTCGTTGCTTATCTGCAGGCAAACAACGCTTCTGCAGCGGTAACGCCGGGTGATTTCGAATCTACCGTTAATTTCCAGATCGACTATCAGTAATTACCCGCAGCGGGCGCATTAATGCGCCTGCTTAACCCTTCCTGCGAATAACTGAAAGGAAATACGGTTATGCCTGGATGGCGAATTTTACTGCTTTTTGTCTTTATCTCGCCTGCATGGGTTATGGCTGGCGCCAATCGTCTAAACAGTACGCCCGGCAAAATGCGCATGCGAGGAAATATTATTGAGGCAGCCTGTTATGTTGATCCGCGCGACCGGTCGCTACTGGTTGAATTCGATGATCTCTCTGCCAGAGATATTTCCGGAAGACCAGAAAAAGTGTCCGCGCATGATTTCAGTATTCATTTGCTGGGATGTTCATTAGGGGATTCTCAACATTCCGGGAATGTGTTTCAACGCGCCAATATTACCTTTTCTGGTGCGCCTGACAGGGACAATCCTGATTATCTGAGCGTGCAGTCGGAAACTGAACATTTAGCAATAGAAATATACGACAGCAAAGGACAGCAAATTCGTCTGGGCGAACCATCACCAGATTATGTGCTTAACCCAGGGAAGAACACACTCAACTTTACGGCTTATTTGATCTCCCGTGACGGAAGAATGACATCCGGCGAATTTACTGCGGTCACGCATTTTGTTGTGAATTATCTCTGAGCTGCACTGCAATTCGGGTATCTGAAGGTTTGCGAACGAAAATGATCACGCTGAAAACAGATAAAAAACGCCTAGCGCTATTTATTACTCTGGTTTGTGCCTCTGCATGGGCTGAAGCGGATGAGGCCATTGAATTTAATACTGACGTACTGGACGCCAGTGACCGGCAGAATGTCGATTTGCAGCGTTTTTCCGAAGGCAACTTTGTGACTCCCGGAGAATATCTGCTGGATGTTCGAATTAACAGCCAGGAAATTCCTCAGCAGTCGATCCGCTATATTGTCGATCCTGCCAACCCGCATAAATCCATGGCGTGTCTGACGCAGCAACAACTCGAATTACTGGCGCTCAAAGAAGAGGCGCTGACCTATATTCATCCGATTAGCGCGACCTGCTATGACATTTCCCGTCTGCCGGGCGTAGCGTTGAATAATAGCGCAGGCGTACTGGACATTACCGTGCCGCAGGCATGGATGAAATATACCGATCCCGACTGGACGCCGCCGGAGCGCTGGGATAATGGCGTCGCGGGGCTGATTTTTGACTACAGCATCTCGGGTCAGGCCACACATTACGAGCAGGGGGGCGATCATTACCGCTCTCTTTCTGGCTACGGGCAAACAGGCTTTAACCTCGGCGCGTGGCGCTTTCGCGGGCAGTATCAGGCCAATTACGCTTCCGATGATAATCGTGGGCGTATCGACTGGGATCAGATCTATGCTTATCGCCCATTACCGATGCAGGCGGCAAAACTGACGCTTGGCGAAATCTATCTGAATTCTCAGGTTTTTGATTCGGTACGTTTCACCGGGGTTAACCTCGCCAGCGATGAGCGTATGTTGCCACCGAATTTGCAGGGTTACGCGCCTGAAGTTCATGGCATCGCGCGGAGTAACGCGAAGGTCACCGTCAGTCAGCAGGGACGTGTTATCTATCAAACCACCGTTCCTGCGGGGCCGTTTAATATTCAGGATCTGCACGGCTCGGTACGCGGCACATTGGATGTACGCGTTGAGGAGCAGGATGGCAGCGTACAAACCTTTCAGGTTAATACCGCCGATATTCCCTACCTGACGCGCCCAGGCTACGTTCGCTACAACGCCGCGGTCGGTAAGCCATCGCTTTACAACCATGACATTCAGGGCCCTGCGTTTTATACCGGCGATTTCTCATGGGGGGTCAGCAATGCGTGGTCGCTGTACGGCGGCGCGCTGCTCACTGGCGATCGTTATAACGCCTGGTCGATGGGGATCGGCCGGGATTTGAGCTGGTTGGGAGCGTTATCGGCAGATGCGACGCAATCCGTGAGTCGGGTGAAGCATCAGGCTGAACAAAAAGGCATGTCCTTTAAGCTCAGCTATGCCAAAACCTTCGATGAATACAACAGCGCCATCACCTTTGCCGGGTACCGCTTTTCACAGCGTAACTTCCGCACTTTTTCGCAGTTCCTCGACGAACAGTATGCCATTAACAACAGCGCCGGCAACGAAAAAGAGATGTACACCATCACCGGTAACAAAACCTTTTTTGCCGACGATCCGCAGTTAGCCACCACGCTGTATCTGACCTACACCCACCAGAACTACTGGGATCGTCGTTCGCAGGATCGTTACGGCTTGTCGATGGGACACAGCTTTTCGTTGGCGGGCATCCAGGGGATTAGCGCCAACCTTGCGGCTTACCGCTCTGAGTATCAGGGCAAACGGGACGACAGTCTTTCGCTTTCAATTTCGATTCCCTGGAGCGATGGCCGATCCATGGATTATGAATTGCAGAACAGCGGCAACCAGACCAGCCAGATGGTTTCGTATTCCGATAACCGCGACCGTAACAATCCATGGCGTTTGCGCGCAGGGGTTTCCGGTGAAGGGCACACGGCATTTGATGGCTATTACAAGCACCGCAGCATGATGGCGGAGCTGGAATCTAACGTCAGTTGGCAGCAATCACGTTATTTCTCCGTAGGCGGCACGATGCGCGGCGGTTTTACCGCGACGCGTCACGGTGCGGCGTTGCACAACAGCCAGGCGTCAATGAATACCGCCAGAGTGATGGTGGATACCGACGGTGTGGCGAATGTACCGCTGAACGGCGAACAGGCGCACTCAAACCGCTTCGGTATTGCCGTGGTACCGGATGTCGTCAGCTATCACAGCTTTGATACCCGTATCGATGTGGACGCAATGGACGAGGATATTTCCGCGACCAAAGCCATTGTCACCAACACCCTGACGGAAGGGGCGATTGGCTACCAGCGCTTTGCCGTGGCGCAGGGGCAAAAAATGATGGCGCTGCTGCGCCTGAAGGAGGGTTCGGTCCCGCCGTTTGGCGCCGAAGTGTTTAACGCCAACGGCGTCAGCGTCGCCATGGTGATGGAAAACGGCATGGCCTGGATTGCCGGTGTGAATCCAGCCGAGCGTCTTTCCGTGGCCTGGGGCGGTCGAGCGCAGTGTCACTTACAGGTGCCACAACAACTCAACCCGGAAGGTAACGTGCTGTTGCCTTGTGAATAATTTCAATAACCAGAATGAATTTTGTCATGAAAAATCAAGCTTTTTACTCCGTGCAGCGTTGGCTCAAACCCGTGGCTTGTGGCCTGCTTTTTATTGCAGAGATCAACGCTTCCTGGGCGGGTATTGCGCTCGACCGTACCCGGATGATCATCACCGGTGATGCGCGCTCTGTCAGTGCGAACTTAACCAATACCAGCCCGAGCATTCCATTTTTGGCCCAGTCGTGGGTGGAAGATGCCAACGGAACAAAAGTTACCTCGCCGCTGATGGTCTTACCGCCGCTGCAGCGAATTAACGGTGGGCAAAAAGGCATTGCCCGCGTGACGAAAACCAGTGGGATTAATACGCTGCCTCAGGATCGAGAAAGCCTGTTCTATCTGAATGTGCGTGAGATTCCACCTAAGCCTGATAAGCCGAACGTGCTGCAACTGGCGATGCAGTCGCGCATCAAATTGTTCTACCGGCCGACCGCCATCGTGCCGGAAACGCCGGGCGCGGTATGGCAAAACCAACTGGTCTTTCACAAGCAGGGTCTACGTTGGACCGTGGATAACCCAACGCCATACTTCGTCACCTTGATCGGTTTAAGCCGTAAGCCGGAAGCGCAGGGCGGCGGCAGGCTGACTGACTTCCCCGGGGTTATGGTTTCACCAAAATCCTCGCTTGATTTCAGCGTTACCGACGGCAGCGTCAGCCAGTTCAGCATGATGTATGTGAACGATTTTGGCGGTCACCCTGAATTGAAATTCAGCTGCACAGGCAATGTGTGTAAAGCATTGCCGATGGAGCAACAGCCCCGGTAAAGGACTCGTAAATGAAAAAGATGCTTTGCGCTCTGCTGATGGCTGGTATGGCCTGCCCGGTTCAGGCCACTAGCGGCCGCCAGGATATGAGCAACGTTTCCGGCGAGTATGGCAACGTCCGCTTTCACGGTCGGGTATTCGTTTCGCCGTGCGTGCTGGATATGGCTTCACGCGATCAGACCATCGATCTGGGTGATATTTCCGCCAGCCGCTTTCGCCAGAGCGGCGATCGCAGCGATCCGGTATTAGTGACGCTGAACCTGAATGGCTGCTTAAAAGGCTCTGGCCATACCTTAAGGGATTTTCCCGGACAGACCAGCGAAATGCCGGAGCTGGCGCATAGCACGGTGGAACGTGGCGTGTCGATGACGCTGATGGCCGAGGGTGCGCCGGAAAACAGCGATCTGGGGCGTATTCGCGGCGATGTGCGTGGTGCGGGCATTCGGCTACTGACCGAACGCAACCAGTTGATTCACCTGAATCAACCGCAACGCATGTGGATCCTCAAACCGGGCGATAACGCGATTCACTTTCTTGCCGCGCTGGAATCTTTTAGCCCGGAGGTGACCGCTGGCGAATTTAACGGTCTGGTCAGACTTAAGCTGGAGTATCTATGAGCGTATTGCACAAAGCGCTGCTGTGGGTCGCCCTGGCTGGCTGTCCGCTGGCCGGGCAGGCATTCACACAGGGGGAAGGTGAGCCGGAGGGCGGGTCGCCGCATCAGTACGATATTGAACTGAGCTCGCTGGATGTCAGCAAAAACCATGTAGGCGGCAGAACGGAACCTTTTACCTGGAATCTGGGCAGTTGGTATGTGGTGAATTTTTATTGCGAACAGGCCGATATCTCTCGGGAGCCAATTTATTACACCACCACGACCACCATGCCGCCTTCAAATCAGGGGGCGAACCGTTTTCGGTTAAACGAGTATCTGGATGTGGAAGTTCAGGTGTGGGTTGCCGGACGTTATAACAAATACGTCCAGGCACCGTTTACCAACGTTTCAAATCGCAACAGTAACAACAGCTGTAAAAAGCGTAAGGGCTACACGCGCGCCACGAATGTTGAAAGTGGTTCAAAAGGGAAAGTGACGTTTGTTGTCACTAAACCCATTATCAATGGCATCAATATCACTTCTCAGTCGCTGGTGGAGGTTGCCGGGCGCATGGGCGGTGCGGGACCTACGCCAACCACGGCGATTTCACGCGTGGTCATTAAATCCGGGCTCATTACGGTGCCGGATAAATGCACCTTCAATCGGGGAGACAAAATCAGCATTGAGTTTGGCGATCTGCCCGGATCCGCTGCAAAGCTCAACGGCACCAATTACAGCAAGTCGATCCCGATACATGTGGTCTGTGAAGGCGGCAGCTTCGATCAGGGCGCGCTGAACATCAATTTAGGTGTACAAACCACCACGGCGTCAGGTACGGCTGGGTTTAACGATCATCTTCTCGGTACGTTGAGTGGCGGACAGAAACGCGATGATCTCGGCATTATGATTAAAGACGAGAGCGGCGGCACCGTAGTGCCCAATCAGTTCTACAACGTGAAGGGTTTTTACCAGAATCAGGGCGACTGGAATCTCACTGCCGCACCGGTGGCAAAGCCGGGCGTGGGGAGCGTTAAGGAAGGCGAGTTTGAAGCCTCTGCCACCGTTGTCGCGCAGTTTCAGTAGGGTAATACCATGACTTTCAGAACGTTAATCGCGGTGAGTACGCTGCTGTTTGGCGCAACGGTTCAGGCTGACACCAAACTGGTCGGCGGCGATATGTATTTTCACGGCACCATCAGAGCGCTGGCCTGCAGCCTGGCGCCCGGCGGCGACAAAATCGAGGTCGATTTCGGGCAAATCGCGACGCAGGATCTCTATCTCTCGGGGCGCAGTAAACCGGAAAAATTCAGCATCCAGCTACGCGACTGCAACCCGGAGGTCTTCCGTGGGATCTCGGTCACCTTCAGCGGCAAGGAAGATGCGGAGCTTACCGATCATCTGGCGCTGGATAGCAGCGAGCAGGGCGGGGCGTCGGGGATCGGGATTGGGATGAGCGAAGACGATGGCACGGCAATCCGGCTTGATGAAAGTACATCAGTTAAAGAGATTACTGAAGGGTCGATGACGCTGAATTTTTTGGCGTGGGTCGCGGCAGAGCCGTCGGCGATAAAAAACCAGTCCCTTGAATACGGTCCGTTCAGCGCCAGCGGGACCTGGACGTTGAATTACCAGTAGCATGATGAACGCACTGAATCGTATTGCGCCGCTGCCTGGCCAGAAATTATTGCTGATTGTCAGTCTGTTTTTCTGGTGCGGGATCATGCACCTCTACTGGTTGAATAACGGCGGCAGCGGTCTGTCGTTGCCGCTTAATATTACCAGTTGGATCTACGCTGCGCTATTGGCTGCAAGCGTAACGATGCTACTGCCTCGCCGACGCTGGCGCATCACTGTACCTGCCATGGGATTTACGTTGGGTGCGCTCATCCTGACGCTGCTTTGTCTGCTGACGCCGGGCGTCTGGCGGTCCGAGGCGTTGCTGGTGATGGGGGCGCTATTGGGTGGGGTGCTTGTCTATCTGGTGACATTGCAAATTCCACTTACGGTAAACGTTCGCACGGCCTTGCTGGCCCTGTTATGGGGGGCATGCGTCATCGAATGCGTGGCGTTTGTCTATCAGTACTGGCATTGGCCGGGCGTTGATTACTGGGAGTTTGCCTGGCGGCGTGGCACGCGGCCCTACGGTATTTTTCAGCAGGTCAATCTGCTGGCCAGTTTCACGGCGTGCGGCGTGTTGCTGTCAGCGCTGCTCTTTTTACGCCTGGGCGGCAGATACCGAATTGTTATCGGGATTGCTCTGGTGATGATGGGATTTGTGCTGCATGAATCCCAGTCGCAAACCGGCTTTTTGTCTCTGGCGGTCGGCGAAGTGTTGCTGCTGGCGGTGTTCCCTGCACAACGCCGCACGTTGTTGCTACTTCTGTTGCCACTGGCGTTAGGTATGGCGGCAGGCGCGGCCGCTCGCCATTTTTTGTCCGTTGCCACGGTAGATCATTTAACGACTTCTCATGTGCGCTGGACGGTGCTGAAAACGTCACTGGCATTATTTGCTGAACGGCCGTGGATGGGATGGGGCGTGGGCAGTTTCGCTGCTGTTTTTCTCGAACGAGCGGGGCCATTGGGGCTGAGCAGCATCTCGCATCCACATAATGAACTGGTGCTGTGGTTGGTGGAGGGCGGTCTGGTTGGGCTGGCGGGCGCGCTGTGTTTTATTGCGGGTGGGTTATGGCTCTGGCTGCACGGAAATCGCTGGCGTCGTGCCTGCCTGGTGGCGGCGTTGCCGGTGGTTATCCATATGTTGACGGAATACCCGGTCAGGCAGTCAACGCCACACTGGTTATTGCTGATCCTGCTGCTTCGTTGCGCAGATGGCGCGCTAAAAGGGACAAGTCTGACGCGCCCGGCGACGTCGTTGATTCGTGGGCTGGCATTTATCTCGTTTTTGATAGCCACTCCCTTGTTGCTTCTCACGCTACAGACGCAACAGCAACTGACGCTGGCGGAACGGCAGTCAACACAGTGGCAACTTGCCGAATCGCTCCCGGTGGGCGGCTGGTTGCTTGCCACACGCTACCGGTTTGATCTCCAGATGGGATACCTGCAACGGTATCAACGTACCCGGGATGCTCGCTGGCTGGAGTTGGTTCGCCGCTGGGCGCCTGACTATGTGCGTGTTCACCCGGACCCGAATATCTCCTTCACGCAAATCTTGCTGGCGTTACAGCAGCGCGACCTGACCCAGGCGCACCGTCTGGCGACGCGCTTTTACCTGATCTACCCGAACGATCGCCGTCTCTCCTGGTTACAGGATGCACGACGTCCTTTTAATCAAAAAATGGAATGATATGAACAGACTCAGCGAACAGGCTCAATATGTACCAGAGCTTCCCCGTAATGCCGAACTGCTGCGGATCTCCGGGATCCGTTTGCAGCGCATTCATTTTTTTGATGATGCATCACTGGATGTCCGTGAGGTGTTAAGCCAGGTACGCACGCCGCTCCCGCTGGATCTTTTTTTCAAGCATCTTTCTGTCAGCGCGAAACAGCAGCTGTTTATGTGGCAAATGCAGCGGGTGCTCGTACTTCCAGGAAGCTATTCGCTGAATTTATCCGTCAGGATGCTGACCTGTCTGTCGTGGATCTCGCGACTCACCAGGCAGGCGCATCAGGGGCGGATTGTTATTGAAATTCAGGATCCCGCGACCATGATGCGTCTGGAAAAGGCAGAGCAGCAGGCGGTATGCATCGCCATAAAAACCCTGGTGCGTCATGGGTTTCGCGTGTGGCTGGATGACGTTTCGCCTGAGCTGTTTTTTGTCTGGCGACTGTCTGGCATCCGTTTTGATGCCATTAAAATTGAAAGCGGGATGTTTCATCAGTTCAGATCATCGGAGTGGCAGTTGCGGGTACTGGTCAATCAATTTCGCGGGCTGGGAGAGCGGGTGGTGATCGAGGGAGTAGAAAGCGCGCAGGATTACGCCATCTGCCGTATGAGCGGCGCAGATGCTGTACAGGGCTTCTTTTTTGAGCAGGAGATTGTGCCGAAAAGCCTGAATCATTGCTGATTCAGGCCCTGGGGATTACTCGCTCAGCGTCTGCGCGATATCTTTCTGTACCTGCTGGCGCTGTTCCGGAGTCAGCACTTTGTTCAGGTCAAAGTAGTATTTCACGCGATAATAACGCGCTTGTTGTTCGATATTGCTGAACGCGGAAAGCTGCTTCTTGACGGCGGTTTCATCCCATTTCCCGGACTTGATAACGTCAATCAATGCGCCGTCTTTAACATCTTTCACTGAAATCTGGCTGACGTTGGTTTCAAGCTGCTGGTGCAGTTTTTTGATCTGCGCAACCTGGTCGGTGGTCAGCTTAAGGTGCTGGACTACCGGGTCCTGAGCTGGGGCGGGAACGTTGGATACATTTGCTGCAAACGTGCTAAAAGAAGCGCCAGCTACGGTTGCAGCCAGCAAAGTCATGCGAACGAAGTTCTTCATTATTGAAATCCTGATAAAGGAATTATTAACATTGTCAGACACTCGCCGGTTACGAGTGATTATCCCTTGCAGAATACGTTGCCTGAAGCATGTCGCCACGCGAATTTGTTTTGCGGTTGGTTACGGAGTGCAACAATCCCGCTATGCAAAAATGTTGCGCAGCGGGAGGAGAGGCGATATCTACAGCGCGAACGGGTCGGCGTCCTGCCAGGCGGGAAACTTTTCGCGATACTCACGCAGCGCCGAGAGCGACAGCTCAGCGTCAATGCGCGTGGCCTGATGCGGCTCGGCGGTGGCAATAATCTCACCCTGTGGATTTATCACCCGGCTGTCACCGCGATAATGATGACCGTTACCGTCAGTTCCTACACGGTTACATCCTGCTACATACGCCTGATTCTCAATCGCCCGTGCAGTGAGCAGAACCTGCCAGTGCAGCGAACGCGGCGCGGGCCAGTTAGCCACATACAAAGCGAGGTCGTAATCGTTACGGTTGCGCGACCACACCGGAAAACGCAGGTCATAACAGATTAACGGCAGAATGCGCCAGCCGCGCCATGCAAAAATAACGCGCGCGTCTCCCGCCTGGTAATGCTGATGTTCATCCGCCATGCGGAACAGATGACGTTTGTCATAGAAATGCACATTACCTTCAGGCTCGACCAGAAAAAAGCGGTTAACCGCACCGCGTTCGGAGTGAATCGCGGCACTGCCCGCGATCAGGGCGTTCGTTTGTTGCGCTTTGGCGCGCATCCAGCTTACGACCTCTTCCTGCGGCAGCGATTTGTTTGCTGCTTCCATCGCAAATCCGCTGGTAAACATCTCGGGCAACACAATCACATCACGTCCGGTGACGGTTTCCAGTTGTCGGTCGAAATGGCGCAGGTTGGCCGGGCCATCCATCCAAATCAACGGTTGTTGCAGCAGAGTAATTTTCAAACCAGGCACGATCGAGGCTCCTCGTTGAACAACATTTTGACACTGTAGCATGAGCTTTAACGAAAATGTGGCAATAAGAAATCTCCCCGCATATAGCGTAATGCTGTTCAGTTAACGCCTCTGTTTCAGAAAGCATCACCAGTATTGGTAGAAGTTATGAATATGCTGTCTCAGAGAAAGGGTTCCGTTCACCTCATGTTCATTGTTTCTCTGAAACATCGATTCCTGTGAACGTGTAAAGGGCGTTCTCCGCCACGCCCTTTACCATCCCGGCTCCCGGCGGGAAAATTGTTGCTGCGCAATACCCTCCGCTTATTCCTTCAGGCTACCGGGCCGGGCGCGATGAAGCGTCCCTGCAAAGCGCGCCCTGAGCCAGCATCCATGCTGGCTCTCCCGGCCTTACGGAAACACGTCGGCAATTTTCAGCCGGACCAGCCCACACCTCACCATCTGCGTTTTTGGTCTGAACAGCAAAACAGATTTAACTGGAAGTCAGAGCATTGAAGCGATGACTCCGGGCCGGCTGAAAATCGATGAGGCGTTGACGGCTGACCGGGGTTGCCCGCAGGGATGCGGGCAGAGGGGACGGCCTGCATGGAGGCAGGCTCGGCCCCGACCCGACAGGCAGACGGCATAAGACGAATGAATCGCGAAGCGACGATTTTCCCGCCGGGAGCCTGGGATGCAAGGGAGGCGGCGGGAGCCTCCCTTGCACGTTCATGTGTAATGCGGTTTCAGAGAAGTTATGAGCATAAGGTGAACGTAATCCTGTTCATAGGTGGAATGTTCACCCTATATGCTTAACTGACTGGCATTACCCATTTAGCGGTGCTTAATGCCGTGCGGAAGGTTATGCCGCTTCGACTTTACGCACTTTCTCTGGCAGCTTTACCAGCTGCGTCGCCAGCTCCTCGGGTTCGAAGTCATCCACGTTAATGCTGCGCAGACGGCTCGCTTCGGCTTTCACCAAAATCGCGGCTTCGTCTTTATCAATCAACCCTTTGGCCAGCGCGTTATGCGCCAGTTCGTCCAGGCGGGTAAACGGCAGATTTTTACCCAACTCTTTGCAGATCCGCTGGTGGATAGGGTCGGCTGCAATCACGTCCAGCAGAGCCTCTTCCAGCAAACCGACCGGGTTATGCTCGCTTGGCGTCAGGTATTGACCGCGACCAAGGCGAGAACGGGTGGCGCTCGGAACCTGCAAAATCTTCGCGACCTTATGATCCAGCTTGTCGGACGGTGCATGATAGTGGCGACCGGTCGGGAAGATAACCACACTCAGCAAACCGGCAACCAAACGGTTAGGGAAGTTTTTCAGCAGATCGTCCATCGCCTGTTCGGCTTTGTACAACGCATCCTGGACGCCCCAGTGAACCAACGGCAGGTCGGCTTCATTACGGCCTTCATCGTCATAACGCTTCAGCACAGCGGAGGCCAGGTACAGCTGACTTAACACATCCCCCAGTCGCGCCGAGATACGCTCACGACGCTTCAGGCTACCGCCCAGAACGGCCATGGACACATCCGAAAGCAGTGCCAGGTTGGCGCTCAGACGGTTCAGGTGCTGATAGTAACGTTTGGTCGCATCGGCGGTTGGCGTGCTGCTGGTTAAGCCACGCGTCAGGCCCAGCCAGAAACTGCGTACTTTATTGCTGCCAACGTGACCGATATGTTTGAACAGCAACTTATCGAACGCATTCACATCGTTATTCTGCGCTGCAGCCATCTCTTCCAGCACATACGGATGGCAACGAATCGCACCCTGACCGAAGATCATCATGCTACGGGTCAGAATGTTAGCGCCTTCAACGGTAATGGCGATAGGCGCCCCCTGATAAGCACGGGCGAGGAAGTTGCTTTCGCCAAGCATGATGCCTTTACCGCCAGTAATATCCATGGCATCGATGATTGATTGCTGTCCACGGTGAGTACAGTGATACTTCACGATAGCCGACAGTACCGCCGGTTTTTCACCCAACATAATGCCGTAGGTAATCAGCGACGCCGCAGCATCCATCACGTAGGCGTTACCGGCAATACGCGCCAACGGCTCTTCAATACCTTCCATCTTGCCGATAGAGATTTTGAACTGGCGACGAATATGCGCATACGCGCCGGTTGCCATTGCGACCGATTTCACGCCGCCCGTGGAGTTAGACGGCAGGGTAATACCGCGCCCCACAGACAGACATTCCACCAGCATACGCCAGCCCTGACCGGCCATTTTTGGGCCACCGATAATGTAATCAATCGGCACGAAGACATCTTTGCCCAGCGTCGGACCGTTCTGGAACGGCACGTTAAGCGGGAAGTGGCGACGGCCAATCTGTACGCCCGGGGTTGAGGTTGGGATCAGCGCACAGGTAATGCCGAGTTCCTCTTCCCCACCCAGCAGTTTTTCCGGGTCGGAGAGTTTAAATGCCAGACCTAGTACGGTAGCGATAGGCGCCAGCGTGATATAACGTTTGTTCCAGGTCAGGCGCATCCCCAGCACCTGCTGGCCCTGCCAGTCGCCCATACAAACCACGCCGGTATCAGGGATCGCGCCTGCGTCGGAGCCTGCTTCCGGGCTGGTCAGAGCGAAACATGGGATCTCCTGACCGCGTGCCAGACGCGGCAGGTAATGATTCTTCTGCTCTTCGGTGCCGTAATGCTGCAGCAGTTCGCCTGGGCCTAATGAGTTAGGTACGCCGACGGTGATCGCGAGGATCCCGGAGACGCCGGAGAGTTTCTGCAATACGCGAGCCTGAGCATACGCGGAGAATTCCAGCCCGCCGTACTCTTTCTTAATGATCATCGCAAAGAAGCGGTGTTCTTTCAGATACGCCCACAGTTCCGGCGGCAGGTCCGCGAGTTCGTGGGTGATCTGGAAGTCATTCGCCATGCGGCATGCTTCTTCAACCGGACCATCAATAAACGCTTGTTCTTCAGCTGTCAGATGCGGCTGAGGATAGTTATGCAGTTTTTTCCAGTCAGGTTTCCCCTGGAACAGGTCGCCTTCCCACCAGGTAGTACCGGCATCAATCGCTTCTTTCTCTGTACGCGACATTGGCGGCATGACTTTACGGAAACCGCGGAACACCGGCGCAGAGATCATGGATTTGCGCATCGGCGTAAAGTTAAACGGTACGAGAATAATGGCCAGAGGAACCAGCAGCCAGACTGACCACAGACCTGCCACGCCAAGCGCAGCCGTCCAGGCGAGCAAAATTAAGCTGCTGAGGAATAAGCTCACGCGGTGATAGAACAATACGCCGAGCAGAACAACCGTAGCGATAATACTCAAAATCATCATAACGAAAAGCTCCCTTGCTTGTAGGAGGTCTGACCACTTGTGATGATATGGTTGTAGTGGATGTAAATTCTTTTAGCAATGTGTTTACAAAATAATTACAACAAAGCTCACATTGTTGGTGTTTTAACCGGCACAAAAAATCAAAAGCCGCGGCCATTCCTGTGGCTTGTACTTCTCGCTGGTAGCGCTATCCGGTACACTGCATCCTGTCATTTACATTCATGCTGAAGGATATCCTCATGTACCAGGATCTTATTCGTAACGAACTGAGCGAAGCGGCGGAAACGCTGGCTAATTTTCTTAAAGATGACGCCAATATTCACGCCATTCAGCGCGCGGCGGTCCTGTTGGCAGACAGCTTTAAAGCCGGTGGTAAGGTACTTTCTTGCGGTAACGGCGGTTCCCATTGCGATGCGATGCACTTCGCCGAAGAGCTGACCGGGCGCTATCGTGAAAACCGCCCAGGTTATCCGGCTATCGCTATCTCTGACGTTAGCCACATCTCCTGCGTCAGCAACGATTTCGGTTACGATTATGTGTTCTCCCGTTACGTTGAAGCCGTGGGACGCGAGGGCGATGTCCTGTTAGGCATCTCTACTTCGGGTAACTCTGGTAACGTGATTAAAGCGATTGCCGCAGCGCGTGAGAAGGGGATGAAAGTCATCACCCTGACCGGTAAAGATGGCGGCAAGATGGCGGGCAGCGCGGATATCGAAATTCGTGTGCCGCACTTTGGCTACGCTGATCGTATTCAGGAAATTCATATCAAAGTGATCCATATCCTGATTCAACTGATCGAAAAAGAGATGGTTAAATCATAAGAAGGCGATTGCCGGATGGCGGCTGAAGCCTTATCCGGCCTACATGAGCTCCACGTAGGCCTGATAAGCGCAGCGCCATCAGGCAGTTCACGGTTTTAAGGTAGGTGATGTATGTGCGAACTGCTCGGGATGAGCGCCAATGTGCCAACCGATATCTGCTTTAGCTTCACCGGACTGGTTCAGCGCGGCGGAGGGACCGGGCCGCACAAAGACGGCTGGGGTATTACGTTTTATGAGGGTAAGGGTTGCCGTACGTTTAAAGATCCGCAACCCAGCTTTAATTCGCCTATCGCCAAACTGGTACAAGACTATCCCATCAAATCCTGTTCCGTGATTGCCCACATTCGTCAGGCGAATCGTGGGGAAGTGGCGCTGGAAAATACCCATCCATTTACCCGTGAACTATGGGGACGTAACTGGACGTATGCCCATAACGGACAGCTCAGCGGTTATAAATCGCTGGAGACCGGTAATTTCCGCCCGGTCGGTGAAACTGACAGCGAAAAAGCCTTCTGCTGGCTGCTGCACAAGCTGACAGAGCGTTATCCGCGCACGCCAGGTAATATGACAGCGGTGTTTAAATATATCGCGGTGCTGGCAGGAGAACTGCGGGAGAAGGGCGTCTTCAACATGCTGTTGTCTGACGGTCGTTATGTGATGGCTTTCTGCTCGACCAACCTGTTTTGGATCACCCGTCGAGCGCCATTTGGCGTAGCGACGCTGCTGGATCAGGATGTGGAAATTGATTTTAGCTCAGAGACCACACCCAATGATGTGGTCACCGTGATTGCCACTCAGCCGTTAACCGGCAATGAAACCTGGCAAAAGATTATGCCAGGCGAATGGGCATTATTTTGTCTCGGGGAGCGAGTAGTTTGATGCCAGCTGCGGTTGAACGACTTCGTGACTCAACGGCTTGCTGATAACGTAACGGCCATCGACGACGGAAACGGTTGGTGGCTTACGCGTTTGTTCAAAGTAATCGTATCCTGGCTTTAACTGGGCCCAGAAATCT
Organism: Citrobacter sp. W9; assembly: GCF_026719375.1. Classification (NCBI taxonomy): domain Bacteria; kingdom Pseudomonadati; phylum Pseudomonadota; class Gammaproteobacteria; order Enterobacterales; family Enterobacteriaceae; genus Citrobacter; species Citrobacter sp. W9. The sequence goes on from NZ_JAPPTE010000001.1 coordinate 27,714, forward strand.
TTGTAATACGAAAACTTATGGCGCTGCATGTTGGCATCGGTCATGCGGAACGGGTAAATGCTAACCTGTACGCTGGATTGCCCGAACACCAGAGCGCCGGTGACAAACTGGAAAATCTCATCAATACCGTTGTCGGTCATCGCATAGCAGCCGACGGAAACGCAGGCGCCGTGGATCATCAGGTATTTACCTTCATAACCGTGTGCACGGTCGTAGGCGTTAGGGAAACCGATGTTAATCGCTTTATAGAAGCGGCTATCCGGTTTGAGCTGTCCGCGTTGTACGCTGTAAAAACCTTCCGGGCTTTTGAAATCACCCTGACGCTGTTTCGGCCCTAAGCCGCCGGAATAATTGCAGATCTTATAACTGTCGAGCAATTGATACTGTTCGCCCATCTTGACGTACAGATCGAGCGTTCGCTCTTCTTTGAAGATCTGGATATAGACAGGGGAGCCCATCAACTGCTGCTTATATTCTTTGCTGACAGGCGTGGTCGGGCTGCTGCTGCTCAACAAACCAGCAAATGAAACGCACGGCAATAAAAGCATCGCAAGAAAAAATGCGATTTTACGCATACTGCTTATTCCTTGATAAAACGATTACACACGCCAGGACGGCAAAAAAGAGTCCCCAAATCGGATAAATCTGGATCTGGAGCGCTCACATTAGCACCAAGAGAGTTTTTCGCAAGTCTCTCGTGCGGCGTTTACACTTTAGTTTTTCTTTATACGAAAAATTGCGCTTAAAGGCTGTCAGACACGGGCCTATTTTGCTGACCACCCCTCTGCATTTCGTCTTATTAATAAAGAATGCCTAATGTGTTGAATTTAAAATATTAATTATTTAATAATCGAATATTAAACAGGAATGACGGGCAATAGCGCTAGACTGCGGCGAACGTGTTTGACCAGGTATTCTTCTTTTCATGCTTTTTGTCTCTGCACCCCGTTGCTTCTTGCCGGGCCTGTTGTCTTTGTGTGTTGTGCTGTCATTACCGTCTGTCGCCAAAGTTCAGCCCCACTTATCTAACGCCCAGTTAAGCTATGCGGCGCAATTACGTATGCGTAACCGCGCCCGGCTACTGAAACTGTATCACGCACAGGTAAAAAAACAGGCAAGCTACGTCGTGGAAGGCAACGCAGAAAGTAAACGCGCGCTGCGCCAGCAGAACCGGGCGCTGATTAAACAGCACCCTGAGTGGTTCCCGGGCCCGCTAAAAGCCAGCGACCATCGCTGGCAAGAGCTGGCTGAGAATGACCATTTTCTCAGTAGCGATCATCTGCACAATATCACTGAAGTGGCCATCCACCGACTTGAGCAACAGCTAGGTAAACCCTATTTGTGGGGAGGCACCAGTCCGGATGAAGGGTTTGACTGTAGCGGGCTGATTTTTTATGCCTACAACAAAATCCTGGCGGCAAAATTGCCCCGTACGGCGAATGAAATGTATCACTACCGACGGGCAACGATTGTCTCTAACCGCGATCTTCGCCGTGGTGATTTAGTGTTCTTTCATATTCACAGCCGGGATATTGCCGATCATATGGGCGTCTATTTGGGGCAGGGGCAATTTATTGAATCACCGCGGACGGGAGAAACCATTCGGGTAAGCAATTTATCCGATGACTTCTGGCAGGATCATTATCTTGGCGCCCGTCGTATTCTTACGGAAAATACGATTCTGTAATCAAAAGGCGGTGCAATCACACCGCCGCGCCAGGCGTTAACTCAACGCCCCCATGATCTTTAATTCCAGCTCATCCGGAACTTCGTTATAAGACAACACTTGTAGGCCCGGGGCAAACAGGCGCGCATAGCGCGCGAGCAGAGGACGTAACTGCGGCGCGACCAACAGCACTGGCTCTTTCCCCGCCGCTTTCATCTGCTCTTTTATCTGCGGCATATTGGTCTGAAACTGATTCAGCATATTGGGATCGACCGGCACGCTATCCAGCACCACTTTTCCACTTTGCTGAGCCTGGTTCACCACATTCGCCAGCAGATTCTCCAGGTCACTATTCAGCGTATATACCGCCAGCTCATCTTTACGCACAAACGGATGGGTAATGCTGCGACGTAGCGCCAGACGCACATCCGCCGTTAACAGAATATGATCTTTGGTCACAGCGCTACTGGCGACCAGTACGGTGGCTATGGTGACGATATCGCGCAATGACACGCCTTCGATAAGCAGCGCCCGGTATACTTTCAACAGTTGGCTGTAATTCAGCGCTGCGCTCAAATCTTCCGCCAGACGCGGCGCCATAGAAGAGAGACGGTTATGCAACTGCGTAATGTCATCGTAATTAAACAGCTCTGGAATATAGTTGCGAATGATCTTATTCACATGCGTCGCAATAACGCTGGCGCTATCAATGACCTGATACCCCATATTTAACGCTTTGGCTTTTTGCGCCGGGACAATCCAGGTGACCGGCATACCGTAGGCCGGATCGTGGCCTAAAACACCGTCGATCTCGCCATAGGTTTCACTGGAGGGCAGCGCCATCAGCTTATCTGCGGGAATGTCGGCCTCATCGGCCTTGATCCCATTGATAAAAATCGCGTACTGGGTCGGTTTGAGGCGGAAGTTTTCGCGAATGCGAATTTCCGGTAACAACACGCCGTTGCTGTCTGAGATCACCTGCCGCACACCGCGAATACGCTGAGTGAGCGGATTCCCTTTGGATTTATCGACCAACGACACCAGCTTGTATCCCAGACTCAGGCTGATAGGTTCAATTAAAGGGATGGTTTCCCAACTTACCTGCTGCTCGGTGGTTTCTGCGATGGTTTTGGTCAGCGTTTCGAGATTTTTCTCTTCGGTCTCTGCAACCTTGGGGCGCTTGCTCATGCGCCAGGCGGTGAATCCCAGCAGGGCGCTGAAAATCAGGAAGGGGAAATGCGGCATCCCCGGCACCACTGCCAGCACAAACATAATGCTGGTGGCGGTATACAGCACCGAGGGGCTGGCCAGTAGTTGGCTACGCACGTCTGTGGCAATATCGCCGCTGTCGCTTACGCGGGTGACGATGATCGCTGCCGCTGTCGACAACAGCAGAGAAGGGATCTGGGCGACCAGACCGTCACCAATGGTCATCAGTACGTATTGCTGGAATGCGGCTTCGGCGCTTAAATCGTATTTAAAGATCCCGATACAGACGCCGCCGATCAGGTTGATAGCCAGGATCATCATCCCGGCGATGGCATCGCCGCGCACAAACTTTGACGCACCATCCATCGCGCCATAGAAATCCGCTTCGCCCGCCACGTCTTTACGTCGCGCTTGCGCCTGCGCCTGATTAATCAGTCCTGCATTCAGATCGGCGTCGATCGCCATCTGCTTACCGGGCATGGCGTCAAGCGTAAAGCGAGCAGAAACTTCGGAGATACGCTCCGCGCCTTTGGTCACCACGATAAAGTTAATGATCATCAGAATGATGAACACCACGAAACCAACGACAAAGTTACCGCCGATCACCACCTGACCGAAGGACTCAATCACCTTACCGGCAGCGCCTGCGCCCATGTGACCGTGCAGTAATACCACGCGCGTTGACGCCACGTTCAGCGTCAATCGCATCAGGGTGGTGATCAGCAGAATGGTCGGGAACAAGCTGAATTCGAGCGGGCGTTTTGCAGAAACGGCCACTAACAGCACCATCACCGCCAGCACGATGTTAAAGGTGAACAGAATATCCAGCAGGGCCGGTGGTAACGGCAGGATCACCATGGCCAGGATACACAGTATAACCAGCGGAATGCCGATGTTACCGTTACGCAGCAGGGCCAGGAATTGTTTAGTTGTTTTCGGCATCCAGTTTAAGAACCTCTTTTGGAATGGAAATATGTCTGTTCAGCGAAGGACGTGCTTGTGAACCGTCACGCCAGTGCTTCATTTGCAGTACATAGGTCAGGACGTGTGCAATCGCCCGATACAGTTGAAATGGGATCTGTTGATTCACCTGGGTGGTGTAATAAACGGAGCGTGCCAGCTTAGGAAACTCAACGACTTCAATATTGCTTTCTGCCGCTACCTGCCGGATATACAGCGCGATTTCATCGGTGCCTTTGGCAACCACGAAAGGCGCGGCGGCGCGTGACTGGTCGTATTGTAGCGCCACGGCATAGTGGGTTGGGTTGGTGATTACCACATCGGCTTTTGGCACAACTTTACGAATTTGCCCCATCGCCATTTGCCGTTGCAAGCGACGTATTCTGGCCTTAACCTCGGGTTTACCTTCCTGATTTTTATACTCTTCCTTCACTTCCTGTTTCGTCATTTTCAGCCCTTTGGTGAACATTTTTTTCGCCAGAGGGACATCGATCAACGCAAAGAAAACAAACAGGATGACAAAGTTGCGCATGATGCTGCTGTACAGCGCCAGACCATCGCTGACGGCCTGTTTGAAATGAAGCTCTTGTAAGCCGAGAAATGCGGCAACGTTATTGCGTACGCTGATCCATAGCATCACCAGCAGCACTATCGCTTTGAGCGTCATCTTGCCGGTATCCACCAGATGGTCGGTGGAAAACAGGCGACCAATCCCTTTGAGCGGGCTTAATTTGCTAAAGTCCGGCAATATTTTTTTCGGCAGGAATAGCCAGCCTCCCGGAACCAGTGAGGCAAACAGCGCGGCAACCGGCATGGGTAACAGCGTCAGGATGAATTTCCCCAGAATCAGCAGATGGTGTTCAAGGAACTGACCGATGATGTCCGGGTCATTAATGTTCTGCGCGTACTGATGCACGCTGGTAAAGCTTTCGCGCACGAAATCTTCGTACCAGGGAAAGCTGCTGGAGATAACCATAAATGCGGCAAACAGACTGGCGGCAAGCCCCATATCTTTTGAACGCGGTATTTGTCCCTCTTGTCTGGCCTTGCGAAGTTTTTGCGCCGAGGGTTTTTCTGTTTTTTCTTCGCTACTGCTATCCGCCATAGTGTCCCTTCAACGCGTCAAGCTGCTGTAAGACGAAATTCGCCAGGTGCAAATAGTGGTCGGGCAGGTTGTAAAGCAGGGTTGCAAAGCAGAACAGACCCGCCAGCATGTTGATGGGAAAACCTAATGAGTACAGGTTGAGCGGTGGTGCAATACGGTTTAGCAAACCAAAGCAGCCCTGAACAATCAGCATGATAAAGGTCGTCGGCAGCGCCAGCAGCGTGGCGGCGGCGAATACCCAGCCCAGCGCCAGAGAAATCGTGCGCAGAGATTGCGGATGCAATGCATTGCCAATCGGCCAGTAAGTAAAGCCTTTAAATAAAATACTCACCAGCAGCAGATGCCCGTCCATGGCAAAAAACAGTATCACCGCGTAGATGTTGATCATTTCCGCCAGCACCGTCGTTGACGCGCCGCTGCTGGGGTCGTTCATCACCGCCATGCTCATCCCCATATTAAAAGAGAGGATTTGGCCCGCCAGTTGTAACGCTAAAAATAAAAACTGCAGCATCAGGCCGAAAAGCATTCCCCACAGAAACTGCTCTGCGGTCAAAATAATGCTGTTGATCGACAGCAGGCTGGTGGGTACCGGGTGGGGGATAAGCGGCGTAATGATAAAGGCCAACGCCAGGGACAAAATAATGCGTATACGTATGGTCAGCGCGGCATTATCCAGTACCGGCGCGTAGTGAATAAACGCCATAATGCGCACGAAGGGAAACCACATGCCCAGTATCAGATTACTTAACTGTGTAATATCTGTTTCGCGCATGTCAGTGCACCAGAATGGCGGCCTGAGAGAACAGATGCACGCAGAGATCGCTCAACTGGACGATCATCCATTTTCCGCAAATACCCAATACCGCGAGGGTGACGATCAGCCTGGGTAAAAAACTTAGCGTTTGTTCGTTAATCTGCGTCACAGCCTGAAAAATGCTGACCAACATACCGACCAGCAGGCTGGGAACGACTAACACGCAGACTAAAATGATCACGACTTTTATACCGCTGGCGACGATGTCTGCGGCTACATCAATGGTTAGCATGTCAGCTCTCCGTTAGCCCAGTCCCAGACCGCGAATGCTGGAGGTCAGCGTACCAACGGTCAGCGCCCAGCCATCAATAAGCACAAACAGCATCAGCTTAAAGGGCAGCGAAACGATCAGCGGTGACAGCATCATCATCCCCATCGCCATCAGTACGCTGGCGACGATCAGATCGATCACGAGGAACGGAATGTAAATCATAAAACCTATCTGGAAGGCGGTTTTGAGTTCGCTTAGCACATAGGCGGGAACGATAATAGAAAGATCCTGATCGACTGCATTCCCTTTCGCGTTGGCGATCGTCATTATCTGCGCAATCGCTTTTTTATTGGTTTGCGCCAACATAAAACGTTTCAATGGCGAAGCGGCTGTACTCAGGGCGTCGGGGAGCGTGATTTGATCGTTTTCAAAAGGGACTACGGCATGATCGTAAATGTTGATCCAGATTGGGCGCATCACCAGCATGGTTAACGACAGGGCAATGCCAATCAGTATGCGGTTCGGCGGCGTTTGCTGCAGCCCTAATGCCTGACGCAGCAGGGAAAGAACAATAATAAAACGGGTAAAACAGGTCATCATCAGCACCAGGGTAGGCAGAATGCCCACCAGGGTCATCAGGATTAGGACCTGGATTTTTACGCTGTATTCCTGGCTATTTCCGTGTGAAACCACATTCAGCAACGGGATATCTCCCCCTTGCGCGCAGGCAAAGGGAGAAAGGATGAGTAACGAGATACCCAGTAAGAGCGTGAGTGTTGGCGCGCGTTTCATGGTGCCAGGTCGTTAATTTCATGCGTGTTGAATTCAAGGACGCGCAGGCCATATTTTTCGTTGACCACAACCACTTCAGCCTTACCTAGCAGGATATTATTGACCTTAATATCCAGCGGTTCACCGGCGAGTTTATCCATCTCGATGACGGTGTCATCATCAATGTTTAGCAGATCGGCCAGCATCACCTCCACGGAGGAGACTTCCAGCGTTAGCGTGACTGGAATACGTTTGAGTAATGACATCGACTCGGAAAAACGGTCTTCTAAACGCGCTACCAGCTTTTCAGTGACAGACGGCGCGGGTGGCGTAGTTGCTTCGGGGGCTAACTCGAAGCCTTGCTCTAAAATATCTTCTGGCTTACTCATAGGATTTCTCCGTCTTGCTCGTTAATTCGGACAAAAACAGTTTGTCTTTATCCTCTACGATCAGGGCATTAAATAATTCGGATTTCCCGATATAAACAGGGAAAGTATCAGGCATCGCAATCGGTAAAATATCGCCGGGTTTAATCGTCGTCAGATCGGCAACATTCAGAGGAATTTCTGCAATCTTCACGTTCATGGTTAGCGGCAGCGTATGAATGATTTCTTTGATCAGCGTTTTTTTACGCGTTTCAGCGCTGGCTTTATCAATCTGCTTTTTTTTCTCTCCATGCTCGCTACGGCGAATCAAATTCAGAATATAATCGGTATGCGAATCGTCCAGTAAGATGCGGAAACTGCAATTCTCATCATCACCTAATACAAATGTAAGCTGATAAGCCCAGTGGGTTTGTATGGTGCTGCTGTCGGGTTTGAGCGTCAGTGGAATACCAGATATATTTTTATTAAAAATGATATTGCAAATATCCAGCGCCAGTCTGCTTCGCAAGCGGATTTCCGTTTTGGTTGGTAAATCATCCTGCGACTTCTCGTCGGCGAGAGATGATGCCAGACCATAAAAGTTACCTAATAACATTAACAATAATGCGCGGTCGATATCAAAGGCCAGATGCCCAACCTGAGAAACTAATAACTCCGCACTTTTATTGATAACATCCATCTCACACTGTATTTTTTTTAGTGTTATATTTGTGCGGTGTTTTTTCAGGAAATAGTTTCCAAGATGTGATTCAATTGTATCAAAACTTCCCGTAAACATAGTCGGCAGACGATGATATGGACGTCCAAGCCGGTTTCCTTCAAGTTTAAAGATTCCGGGCGTTTGACTATATTTCAGCATGGTGCGCTTTCTCAGCTGTAATTTCTGGGGCGGATGAGTTGATATCAAATCCCGCGGTTATCAAAGAAAATACAAATCCATTTAATTTATTACTCATCCTTGACGCTATTCTCATAGTGTTGAAGTCCATTAGATATGAAATGCAGTACCTGGGCTCTTCACTGATCCAGGGCTGGATATTAGATATTTTACCCCTCCCTTCTGCAAGTTATTAATGGGGATGAACTATAATTAAAAAATAATTAATTACACATCCGTGATGTTGCCCGCCTACAGTCTGTCGCTGCGTAGGGTTATCTTACTGTCTATTTTTTATGCTGATTTTCTTGTAGTTGTTTGTTTTTCAAGGAATAATATTTTTATTATCTTTTAATTTAAGATTGTTAATGATACCGGTGATAGTATTTTTTTTAGGAAAAACCCTATTTGAAAATAGTCTCCGATAGGGCTGCCCTGTGAAAGGGCGGTAAAACATGAGCAAGGATGGGATTAAGACATGGCACGGGTGATATCTATTATTCGATGATTGTGCTTTGGAATGATTTGTATATTTCTCGTAACGGATGTTAACTTTACTTCTAAGTGTAAATAATCATGTTTGAACTTATTGCCGAAGCAGCCTCCAGCATTAACGTTTTTTCAATGGCAAGACGTATTGCTGCTTTTAATGTTCCAGTACTTATCCATGGCGAAACCGGTACGGGTAAAGAATGTATCGCCAAATTTATCCACTCGATTGCATTTGCGCAGGAGGCGTCGGCGCCTTATATCGGTGTGAATTGCGCTGCTATTCCTGAAAATATGCTGGAAGCCACGCTCTTTGGTTATGATAAAGGGGCGTTTACCGGGGCAGTGGCCACCGTACCGGGAAAGATGGAATTAGCTAATAACGGTACATTATTACTGGATGAAATCGGTGATATGCCGTTGGCGCTACAGGCCAAGATACTGCGCGTATTACAGGAACAACAGGTTGAGCGTTTAGGCAGTAACCGTCTCATCAAATTAAATTTTCGTTTAATTGCCTGCACCAATAAAAACCTTGAAGAAGAGGTTGCGGCAGGACGCTTCAGAGAAGATCTCTATTATCGCATGTCAGTGATTCCGTTGACGATGCCGCCCTTGCGCGAGCGTATGGAAGATATTATCCCATTGGCGGAATCCTTTATTAAAAAATACTCCACGGTGCTGGTAAAAAATATCAAGCTTTCTGAATCGTCACGCCGGGCATTACTCAGCTATGCGTGGCCGGGTAACGTACGCCAACTGGAGAACGCGATTCAACGAGGAATGATCCTTAATCGTGATGGCGTTATTTATCCAGATACGTTAGGTCTGCCATCTATTGAGTCCGATTCCTGGAGCGAGCCGCAATGGCAACCTAAACCCAGCGCGCAAATCACCACCAGCGCCAATCTGGGCCAGCATGGTCGTAGCGCGCAGTATCAATATATCGCTGACCTGATGCGCAAATATCAGGGTAATAAAACCAAAATCGCTGATTTATTAGGAATCACCCCACGTGCGCTTCGTTATCGTCTGGCATCAATGCGAAAACAGGGAATAGAGATATTTTCCTGAATCAGTCTGTGGTACCGAGAACGCTTTTCTAATTTTAAGAGTAGGTCATGAGCATAAATACGATAGCCCCAGCCAGTACGATGCAGACGCAAATGATGCAGGACATGCAGCAGATGAAAGCGGTCGCGCAAACGCCCGTCCTTTCGCCGATGCAGGTTAACGCCCAGCAGGCATCATCTCCGGTTTCGTTCGACCACGTTATGCAAGGGGCGCTGAATCATGTTGATCGGTTCCAGCAGGTTGCGGAACAAAAACAAACGGCCATTGAGATGGGGAAAAGCGACGACCTGGCGGGGGCGATGATCGCCAGCCAGCAGGCATCGTTATCGTTTTCCGCGCTGGTGCAGGTACGTAATAAAGTCGCTTCCGGATTCAATGACCTGATGAGCATGTCAGTCTAACGCTATGAATGAACTAATAAAAAAAGTTACTCAGTTTTTACCATCCTTCTCTTTCAGGCTGGATGGTAATAAACGTCTGGCGTTACTGGCGGCAGCGGCTGTTGCGGCTACCGCCATTATTGTCAGCGTGCTATGGAATGGCAACCACGGCTATGTTTCGCTGTACGGTAGCCAGGAGAATATCCCGGTTTCGCAGATCGTCACCGTACTGGATGGTGAAAAGCTGGAATACCGGATCGATCCGCAAAGCGGACAAATTCTGGTTCCGGAAGAGGCCTTGTCCAAAACGCGAATGACGCTGGCGGCGAAAGGCGTTCAGGCCATGCTGCCCAGCGGCTATGAGCTGATGGATAAAGATGAAGTGCTGGGCGCCAGTCAGTTTGTGCAAAACGTCCGCTACAAGCGGAGTCTGGAAGGCGAACTGGCGCAGAGCATCATGACGCTGGACGCCGTCGAGAGCGCCCGAGTGCATCTGGCGCTGAATGAAGAGAGTTCCTTTGTCGTCAGCGACGAGCCGCAAAACAGCGCCTCGGTGGTGGTGCGTCTGCATTATGGCAGCAAGCTGGATCTGGACCAGGTGAATGCTATCGTGCACCTGGTGTCCGGCAGCGTGCCTGATTTGAAAGCTTCGCAGGTCAGCGTTGTCGACCAGGCGGGGAATTTATTGTCTGACGGTATTGGCGCGGGTGAAGCGGTTTCTGCGGCGACGCGTAAGCGCGACCAGATCCTCAAAGATATTCAGGATAAGACCCGCGCCAGCCTCGCAAATGTTCTCGACTCGCTGGTCGGCACTGGCAACTACCGGGTGAGCGTGATGCCGGATCTCGATCTGAGCAATATCGACGAAACCCAGGAGCATTACGGCGACACGCCAAAAGTTAACCGTGAAGAGACGGTACTCGATAGCGATACCAGCCAAATCGCCATCGGGATCCCCGGCTCGCTGAGTAACCGTCCTCCAGTGGCGGCAAATCAAGTGACGAATGGCGCCAATGGAACCGCGCCAGAGGAATCTAACCAGCCCGCTGCGTTGTCAAAGCATAGCGAGAACAAACGCGACTACTCCTGGGACCGTAGCGTTGAACATATCCAGCATCCCGGTTTCGACATTAAACGTTTAAATGTGGCTGTGGTACTTAACCAGAGCTCGCCTGCGTTGAAGAACTGGAAACCGGAGCAAACCACGCAATTGACGGCGCTGTTGAATAACGCCGCCGGGATTGATGCCAGGCGTGGCGACAATCTGTCTTTATCGCTGCTTAATTTTGTGCCGCAGTCGATCCCCGTCGAGCCGGTGGTCCCCTTTTGGAAAGATGACGACATTCTGGCCTGGGTGCGTCTGATTGGCTGCGGTCTGTTGGCTCTGCTGTTGCTGCTGTTTGTTGTTTGCCCGGTCATGAAACGGTTGACCGCCGAACGTCGCCGGACGTCGGCGCCAGAGCTGGCGCTGGACGCCGCACCGATCGCGATTCCTGCGGACAAACCCCATTTTGCGGCCGCTGAAGATGAACGTAAAAATATCGAACTGCCTTCTTTCCCTGGTGACGATAGCCTGCCTTCGCAGAGCTCCGGTCTGGAAGTGAAGCTGGAGTTCCTGCAAAAACTGGCGATGAGCGACACCGATCGCGTAGCTGAAGTTCTCAGACAATGGATTACCAGCAATGAGCGAATTGACAATAAATAACGGCAGCAACAATAGCTATCTGGAACAGGCCGCAATTTTATTGCTGTGTCTGGGCGAGGAGGCGGCAGCCACGGTGATGCAAAAACTCAGCCGCGAAGAGGTGGTTCGCCTGAGTGAAAACATGGCGCGTCTGTCTGGGGTAAAAACCAGCATAGCTAAAAAAGTGATCAATAACTTTTTTGATGAATTCCGCGAACAAAGCGGTATCAACGGCGCATCGCGTTCCATGCTGCAAGGGATCCTCAATAAAGCGCTGGGCACAGAAATCGCCAGCAGCGTGATCAACGGTATTTATGGCGATGAGATCCGTTCGCGGATGGCGCGTTTACAGTGGGTGGAGCCGCGCCAGTTGGCGATACTGATCTCAGAAGAGCATTTGCAGCTACAGGCCGTATTTCTTGCCTTCCTGACGCCAGAGATCTCGGCCACGGTACTGTCTTACATGAATGAGTCAGTGCAAAACGAGATCCTCTATCGCGTAGCTAAACTGAACGATGTGAACAGGGACGTGGTGGATGAGCTGGATCGTTTGATCGAGCGTGGGCTGTCGGTACTTTCTGAACATGGCTCGAAAGTGAAAGGGATCAAGCAGGCTGCGGATATCGTGAACCGCTTCCAGGGGAATCAACAGGTGATTCTCGATCAGCTGCGCGAACGCGATGAAAATGTGCTCGAACAGTTGCAGGATGAAATGTACGACTTCTTTATTCTGAGCCGCCAAACTGACGAAGTGCGTCGTCGTCTGCTGGACGAAGTACCGATGGAAGATTGGGCGGTGGCGCTGAAAGGTACTGAAGCGCTGTTACGCCGTTCGATTTATGCCGTGATGCCTAAGCGTCAGGTACAACAACTGGAGGCGATAACCTCACGTCTTGGTCCGGTTCCGGTGAGCCGTATTGAACAGATACGCCGTGAAATCATGGGAATTGCCCGCGAGCTTGAGGAAGCGGGTGAAATACAGCTACAGCTGTTTGCTGAACAGACGGCGGAGTAACCTATGGCGATTGAAACCATTCGTGGTCGTTACCGGCTGCATCGTTTTCCTCCTCGCCAGCGCCATCTACAGGCTGAACAGCTCACGCCGGGGATTACTCCGGCGGATTATCAGCGCCAACTGATGGACGGCTTCCAGGAAGGGCTGCAAAAAGGTTTTGAGCAGGGGATGACCGAAGGCCAGGAGCAGGGTTTTCAGGAAGGTCATCAGAAGGGGCACGATGAAGGTCGTCGTCAGGGATACACTGAAGGCAGCCTGGCCGGACAGCAGGAAGGGCGCAAGCAGTTTGAACGCGCCGCCCAGCCGCTGGAGGCTATCTCCGGCAAAGTGAATGACTATCTGGCGCACGTCCAGCGTAAACAGCGGGAAGACCTGTTGCAGCTGGTTGAAAAGGTGACCCGCCAGGTGATTCGCTGTGAGCTGGCGCTGCAACCGACGCAGCTATTATCGCTGGTCGAAGAGGCAATTTCGGCCTTTCCGGCGATGCCTGAGTCGCTACAGGTGCTGCTAAGTAACGAAGAATTTAACCGCATCAAAGATGTCGCGCCTGAGAAGGTCACTGCCTGGGGACTGACTCCCTCTCCCGATCTACAGGCGGGCGAGTGTCGGGTTATTACCGATAAATCCGAGCTGGATATTGGCTGCGAGCATCGCCTCGAGCAATGTATGTCGGCACTTAAAGAGTCGCTGCTGCCGGAGCCGACGGGTGAGTGATCTTTCCAGCTTCGACAACGCGCTGCGTTCTATTGAGTCGATTCCTTTAGCCCGGGTTGCCGGGCGACTGGTTCGCGTGAACGGCATTTTGCTGGAGAGCGTGGGCTGCCCGTTGATAACCGGCCAGTTGTGCCGTGTTGAAAGCGCAAACCATACGCTGATCGACGCGCAGGCGGTGGGATTTAATCGTGATATCACCTACCTGATGCCCTTCAAACACCCCGTCGGACTGATGGCGGGGGCGCGCGTATTCCCCGAAGAAAAAGCCCAGGAGATCCTGATCAGCGAAAGCTGGCTGGGGCGGGTGGTCAATGGCCTGGGCGAACCGCTGGATGCCAAAGGCCGTCTGACCGGCAATGATGTGCTGGCACCTCAGGCGCCGTCTATCAACCCCCTTACGCGTCGGTCGGTGAACCAACCGCTGGATGTTGGTGTAAAAGCAATCAACGGGTTATTAACTATCGGCAAAGGCCAGCGCGTGGGGTTGATGGCTGGCAGCGGCGTGGGAAAAAGTGTGCTGCTGGGGATGATCACCCGCCAGACCAAGGCCGACATCGTGGTGGTGGGGTTAATTGGCGAGCGTGGCCGCGAGGTGAAAGAGTTTATCGATCACTCGCTGGGCGCGGAAGGGTTGGCAAAATCCATTATTGTGGCGGCTCCGGCGGATGAGTCGCCGTTGATGCGTTTGAAAGCCACCGAGCTGTGCCACTCTATCGCCGCCTGGTTTCGCGATCGTGGGCATCACGTTTTATTGCTGGTGGATTCGTTAACCCGTTATGCCATGGCGCAGCGTGAGATCGCGTTGTCATTGGGAGAACCTCCGGCGACGAAAGGCTATCCGCCCTCGGCGTTCGGTATGATCCCTAAGCTTGTGGAAAGCGCCGGCAACAGTGAAAGTGAAGGATCAATGACCGCCATTTACACGGTGCTGGCGGAAGGGGACGACCAACAGGATCCAATCGTTGACTGCGCGCGCGCGGTGTTGGATGGACATATCGTACTGACCCGTAAGCTGGCGGAAGCCGGGCATTATCCAGCCATTGATATTGGGCAGTCGATCAGTCGATGCATGACCCAGGTTACGCCCTACGAGCATCAGCAATCGGCCCGTCTGCTGAAACAAAACTATGCCGCCTATATGGAAATTAAGCCGCTGATCCCGTTGGGGGGCTATGTTGCCGGAGCCGATCCCAGCGTTGATAAAGCCGTCAAAGTGTTCCCCGCCATCGAGCGTTTCCTGCGTCAGGAGGTAAGTGAACCCGCGTCACTTGAACTGGTGCAAAGTCGTTTACAGGCCCTTTTCCCCCAGGCAAAGAAAACGGAAGGTAAATAATCATGCGGCAAATTATTGATACCCTGGCGCAGTTGCAGCGTCTGCGGGATAAATCAGTCAAAGACATGACGGTCCAGTTGGCTAAACAGCAGCAGGTCTGTACCGGCTTTGACAATAACATCAAAGCGCTGGGTTACCTTATTCAAAAAACCAGCACCGGCGTTGAGGCGCCTTCGGTTGAATCACTCAAAAACGTGACCGGATACAAAGGCACGCTACGCACGGTGATTGCCTGGCAGGAACAGGAAAAAACGCTGGCTAAAATCAAAGAGCAGCGTATTCAAAAAAATCTGGTCGCCGCGGCTTGTGAAGAGAAAATTGTCGCCATGACGTTGGCAGATAAGCGTTACGCGCTGAGCAATGAGGCGCAGGTAAAAGAGCAAAAAGCCGTAGATGAAATCGCCGCGCAATGTTGGCTAAGACAGAAGACGCTGGGACTGGTATGAAAACGATCATTACTTTCGGCACATTTGATGTTTTTCATATTGGACACCTGCGTATTCTTGAACGCGCCGGGCAATTGGGTGAGCGGCTGATTGTCGGCGTCTCCTCAGATGCGCTAAATATGCATAAAAAAGGCCGGATGCCGGTTTATAGCCAAAGCGATCGCATGGGAATTGTTGCCGGACTAAAATGCGTGGACAGCGTGTTTCTCGAAGAGTCGCTGGAGAAAAAAGCGGATTATATTCGCCAGTTTAACGCTGATACGCTGGTGATGGGCGATGACTGGGCCGGACGCTTTGATAGTTTGTCGTACCTGTGCGAAGTGGTCTATTTTCCCAGAACACCATCGATATCCACCACCTCGATTATTGAGGTGGTGAAGGGATACAAATAAAAAATTCGTGGACTGGGTTATTCTTCCGGTTTCATCTTGTTTTTATTTTTTATCCACACATCCAGCTGTAATTTCATATCATCAATATGTTGCACAATCAACGGTACCATGTCGGCTGAGAAAAAATGCTGCATATGCGGATGAATGCCGCCAGTACGTTGCCGATGTGCTTTATCAAGATCAAGGTAAGCTTCTCCTGATTTCTTATATTTAATTAAGGGTAATATATCAAAGTGATTTGCCGGGTCAGCCTTCCATAAAAACATCTTTAGCTGATTATCGACCTTCATTAAGTGAAAGTGTTCGGAAGTGATGGCATACCCTTTCTTGAGTGGACTTCCGCCATGCTGACTTTTCTGTTGTGCAAATAGATTACGACTGTAACAAAAACGGCGCTGTGGCGTTAATGCGAAAGCTTGTTTTTCAATACCTTCAGCAGGCGTTATATCAAGTAAGGTCAGTACTGTATTGTAGATATCGACCATACTGACCATATGGTTTAAATCAACGGCTTTCATGCCTGGACAGAAAATAAATGCTGGGGTATGAACTAATGGCGTGTAGGGTTCAATACCATGCGTATAACCGCCATTAAATCCGTGCCCCCAAAAGTCATCGCCATGATCGCCAAAGGCGATAATCATTGTATTATCAAGCTTTTTGTTTTCCATCAACATTTTAATGGTCTGACCGACCATTAAATCCATACTTTGGTAGCCACGCTGCCAGCGTTCGAGGCTGTTACTGCCCCCTCTTTTGATATCATCGTAATAACACAGATGACTACTGAGGTTCCACAGATAGAGCGCGAAGGGCTCCGGGCGGGAAATGACCTGCTGCATTTCAGCCTGCATTATTTTCGCGCTGTCATACCAATTAAAAGTATCCGTTTCACTCCAGATGGTATCCACATTTGCCCAGTTTTTGGGATACCCCATACCAGCAGCGGTGTATCCGTGCTGCTTTAAAACGTCGAAAAGCGCGGGGCCGTGACGATGGATGGAGATGTTTTCTTCGAGATGGGTGTTATGTTCTAACGTATTGTCATCACCATGCAAGAGATCGCTAAATGCCATCAGTGAGGAGGTGGCAGTAGAAATGAAATTATTAAGTCGTAGCGACTGGTTATAAATTTTATTCGTAAAAGGAAACCACTGGCGATTGTTAAAGATCGTGTGATTGAGACTTTCGAGATGCAAAAATATAATATTTTTCTTCATGTTATTCACATATTAATAGTTCGAGCATGCTGATGTCGAAGACAGGAAGTCCGGTGACCGAATTAACTTCCTGTCGTTCAGAGAAACTGTCGTCGATAAATATGGCGTCGGCCTCGTCAATATAATCACTTTTCTTATCGTTTTTACCTAAGTGGGTAATGGTGTCAAAGAAATTGTTAATCCGCCGTTTCGCCAGTTCAGCATAAATGTCACCGGCATGACGCGTAATGAGATGAATTTTTATCCCGCGATTCAGACATTGGCAGAGAAAAGTGAAGACAGGCACGCAGAGTTTATCTTTGATGACGACGGTATCATCGTAGTCGATGTAGACATGTCGAAACGTGAAATTATGCGTATAGTGATTCGTTAAGCTACGTGTAATTTGCAGGTTTTTACTGAGCGGGTGCAATTTGACGTTTACCCGCATACTTTCGTACAACGTCAGCATGGCGAAATTAACGCCATTAGCACGATTAAGCGCCATTGTGCCTGCAATACGCGGCGCGACTTCCAGTAATGTCAAAGTACCTGAGGCAGAACGCTTCAACTGAAAAAACCATGCGCCGTAGAGCTGCAATTGCTGCGAAATAGCGCGAGCGTAAGCGTCCACTTCCGGCAGACTCACTAAGGTTGAGGTCATTGCAATACCGGCACGTATACGTGAGCGTATGCGAGGTTGGCAAAACAGTAATCCCTGAGCGCGATCGGAAAAACAATCAACCGTAAACTCTTCCCCACTTAAATATTCGCAAACAATCAGATCATCTCTTTCTGCCTGTAATGATGCCAGCATGGCTGGGGTATCAACACGCGCTGCTCCCTGCGCGCCCTGACCGCGATCTGGTTTAACAAAAACGGGCCATTGCTTTATCTCAGTAACGTCGTTAAAGATCTGCGGGGTGGGAATTGAATGTGTGAGAGCCTGATATGTTTTACTTTTAAAACGCGTAATCTGGCAGGTTTCTTGCGATGGGCAGAGTACCGTGGCGGAAAGCGCGCCCCGGTTTTCAGATAAGGCAAGAAGGGCTTCATCATGTGCCGGGAAAATGTAATCAATTTTTTCTTGCAGCACTAATGCCTGCAATGTGGGTAACCAATTGCAATGCGTAACGTCAGGTACGATATGGTACTCGCTGGTGTAATGTCGGGCATGGCTATCGTAATCCGCCCCGGCTAAAACCAGATTTACGTTTTTTTCGTATCGAAGAGACAGGTAAATTTCTCTGCCAATTTCGGTCCCTGCAGGGAAGATAAGTACATTGATCATGCTGTTATGAGCTCAATAATAGTGCTGAGTTCTTCGGGGGTCATATCAGGATAAATCGGCAGACACAGCACCTGTTCGGCGATTTGGTTCGCCACGGGCAGCGTCTCTTTATTGGCGCCAGACATGTTTTTGTACATGTTAAGATTCGACAGCAACGGGTAGAAATAACGCCGCGTTAAAATGTTATGTTTTTTGAGATGATCGTATAACGCATCTCGCGACATTTTATAGTCGGGGCGCACCAGGATCGGGAAATAACTGTAGTTACTCTTAAGATTGGCATTGCTGTCAGGAATAACGATCCCTTGCGTATTGGCGAGTTGCTCTCGATAACAGCGATCGATTTTTTGGCGCCTGGCTATCGCCTCATCAATATAATTTAATTGTAAGAGACCAAAAGCCGACTGGATTTCATTCATTTTGCCATTGATGCCTGGCGCGACAACGGTTAACTCGTCAGCAATACCAAAGTTTTTCAGGTAATCGATCCGTTGTTTTGTTTTTTTATCGTAACTGACGATGGCGCCACCCTCAAAAGTATTGAACACTTTTGTTGCATGGAAGCTGAGGACCGAAAGATCGCCATGACGTAGAATGCTTCCGCCGCAATCTTCTACAGCAAAAGCATGTGCCGCATCATAAATGACGGGAATACCATAATTATTGGAAATTTTTTCTATTTCAGTAGTGTTACAGCTTTGGCCGTAGACATGCACCGGCATAATTAACCCTGTTTTCGGGGTAATGGCCGACTCAATCAGGTGCGGGTTGATATTAAAGCTGTGTGGTTCAATATCAACAAATACTGGCGTTAATTGGTTCCAGAGAATGCTATGAGTCGTGGCAACAAAAGAATAAGGGGTGGTAATGACCTCGCCTTTAATTCTCAGCGTTTGCATTGCGGCAATTAACGCGATAGTCGCATTACAAAACAGTGAGATATAAGGAACGTTCAAGTAAGACGCTAACCTTTCCTCTAACAGTTGATGCATGACGCCATTATTGGTTAACTGCTTACTTGACCAAATCTCTTGCAGATACGGCATAAACTCCTCGAGTGGAGGTAAGAAAGGTTTGGTGACCGTAATAAGGTTATGATCTGCTTGTTTCATTGCTGAGGGTCCTGAGGGAATTTTTCACTAATCTGTTGATAGTGTTCTGGCAGTCTGGTTTTCAGACTGGTAAGGAGCGTGCTTCTGATCTTCTTATCAGTAATACTTTTTAACGCGGCAAAATATAATTGAGGTAATATTTCCAGGCGACTATCACAATAGATGATGGCCTGAACAATATGATATTGTGCTTTGCTGACGTCTTTATGGTGAATGGCCACGATAAAACCCTGGAAATGTAGCAAGGGGTCGGTTGGCTGTTTAAGCAACAGTTCGTCAATATCTTCTTTGATCAGCGTATGGTCGGGATGAGCATACTGCTTCCAGCGGCTGTTCATCGCGTCTACCCAGGCCTCTTCATGTTTCCACTGATTAAGGATCATCATCCGGTTTTGGTACATTAATTTGCTGTTATCTTTTCTGTACCAGGTGTTGTTGTCATGGCGACGGTAGTAAGCCACTAAACGTCGGGATGAAATAAAATGCCCCTGGCGGGAAAGTTTCAGAAACATATCCCAGTCTTCCTGTACCAGTTCAGGATCGGAGCGCTCTATCTTCAGATACGCCTCGCGGCGGATTAACGATCCGATATAAAGACTGAGATTGCCTGATACCAGAAGGTGATGAAAAACATCGCCATCAAGGAATATATCGCTGTAGGGAAAACGCGAGCCATCAGGCATGATGACCTCAATGGCGCTATAGCACATGACGCAATGTGGATTTTTCTCGAGAATATTAACCTGATGGGAGATTTTGGTGCGGACGATAAGATCATCAGAGTCGACGACAGCAATATATTTACCCGAGGCCATATTCATTGCCTCGATGATCGGTTTATCACCAATTTTATTTTTCTGCGAATAATAGTTAGTTTCGCGTAGGATCGTTTTGCAATTATATTTCCGTTGATATTTTTTAATGATATCAACAGACCGATCGGTAGACGCATCATCGACGATGATCACTTCGATATTTTTCCACGTCTGGTTAAAGACGCTATCCAGCGCCTCTTCAAGGAAAGCATCGTGATTATAACTGGTGACGATAATACTCACTAAAGGCGTTGGCATAGATTCATCTCTGGCGACAATTACTGTGTTATCAACTAAATAACTTCTGTTGCAGGCTTATCAGCAACGTATTGCTGTGTTGTTGGGGCGACGCCTCGATGAGGCTTACGATTTCCTGAGCTGCCCGTTTCCCCGCCTGTCCATCCATAAATGCATCACAATAGTGGCGGCGAATCTCAGCTAACGGCGTTTCCAGCGCAGCCCAATCAAACGCGTCGGAGAGCGCGTTGCGTAACGCCTGTATGTCCTGAGCCACCGGGAGAATGTCACGGATACGTTGATCGGCACTGTCAGGGGTAGAGAAACTTTGTTGTCCATCCAATAGCGAAGCCATACCTGGCCAGCTCAGTAAAATGACGCGTTTATTCATATGAATAGCGTCAAAAATAAAGCCGCTGCTGTCCGTCAGGATGTAATCTGCTTGTGCAATAAGCGCCAGCAGATGCTGTGGGTCGTCGAGTCTGTTCTTTAAATAGCGCTGCGCCAGCGCCAGAGAGGCGGTTTCCTCCGGTCTGTGAAGGGTGCCATGATGCAATTTTGTGACGATATTATATTCATGACTTAAGCGACCGAGCTGTTCCGCCCAATGGGGCAGCGAGCTTAGCGCGCCATAGGTAGGGGCATACAGAATGGTCTGTTTTTTCGCATTGAGCTTCAGACTGTTTGGCAACGTGTTATCAAAAGTGTGGTTGTGCCACTCATCGAAGCGGGGATTGCCGACCACTTTTGCACTACCGCCAATATCAAGCGCGTGCTGGCTATAGTGGCTGTAGCACAGGATGCGATGATAAAAAGCGTTCCACCAGGCATGGTTCCACTCTTCTTTCGCCAGGCCATACATGGCACGCACATGGGTATCCGCCAGCCCGTTTAGCAACGGTGTGTAGTAGGGGCTTACCAGGCATTTGAAACGCTGGCGTTGCTGAATGACCGTAGAAAGGCGTGTTCCGCCCAGCGCGGAGTCGTTAATGGTTTTAATCGTCGCTGTCATTTCATCCAGAAACGACTTGTGTATTTTGTCACTCACCAACAACGAGCAAGAATGGCCCATCGCCTGAAGCGCGCTAATAATGGGGCGGTACACCGTGTAATGCAGCGATGTTTCCATATAGAAGCCAATGGCATCGATATGAGTGGAAGTCGACGGTTGCGAGTTGCTTACCAGCGCGTTGACGGTCTCGGGTTTTTTATTAATTTTATTGAAGTAGTAGCCGATGTTATCGGTTTCTTTCTTTTCGATATCGCTATATCCCGCACGCTGATAACAAATGCTCGGATAACACGAGAGCCATTTTCCTTCACGTAGCAGCGGTTGCCATTGCCCTTCGAGGGTGTCGGAGAGGTCATGCTCCATTTGCTGAGCCAGCGTCGGGTAATAACGGCTGTTTACCAGATAGGCGCAAACTTTATTGCAGTCGCGGGCATGGATCATGCCCTGCAGGCTTTTCAGTTCGCTGCCTTGCTTAATTTCTCCGCCGAGGATGACCACTTCCCACGGAAAATTAGGTAACGCGCTCAGGAGCGAATTGAGTACCCGAATATGCTTTTCCTGCTTGAGGATCACGCTGTCATCTTCAAGTAACAGGTAGTTTTTCCAGCCCTGACGCTGCGCCAGTTGCAGCGCCTGCATATGGGACTGACGGCGACCAATCTGGCCATTGGTTGCTACTGATGCGGCCAGTCGGGTAACTTTTTCCGCGGGAAAATTAAGAAACGACAGCTCTTGCTGGATGTGCGCTAAACGATCCGGGCGCGAATCCAGATTCACGATCACCACCTGATCAATGTAATCCCAGCGGATCGGTTGATGATGCGTGGCGTTATGCAGGCTTTGATACCAGTTTTTTAGCATTGGGTCGGTAACCGCCTGTGCCAGCGTGGTTTCCTGCGGCTCGCTGCTTCCCAATACAAAGTCTTTATCGAACGTATTTTGGCTATGCGAGATACAAATGATGGTGCGCTCGCCCGGCAATTGAAGTGGATTCACGGTGAATTGATTGGTGAATCCTTCTTCTTCGCCTAAGTTACATTCATCATCGTAACGGTGCTTTTTCAAATAATTGCGATGGTAGCAAAAGGTGCCGTTGAGAATGTTTTGCGGGCCAAAGCTGCGGCTTTTAAACAAGCGGTTGATATGGCTATACCAGATGGGGATTTGATCGGAACCCGAAATCAACGCCCGATGACGTTGCATCATGTCGATGGTGTAAGAGATCTTATCCGCCGGATAATAGTCATCGTCATCCATACACAGAATATATTCACCTAACGCCAGCGCATTGAGCATATTCCGCTTTCTGCCCAGCGTCAGTTTTTCCGGATGATAGATATAACGAATATTAAATTTCTCCGGGTGATTCTGTGTCAGCCTGTCAATGACCGACTGATGGCTTTGCGGGGAATCATCGAGGATCACTAGCTCCCGGCGGTCGGCAGGGTAATCCTGGTAGCGGAACATATACAGTAAATAGGGTAAGAAAGCGGCGCGGTTCCACGTTGGGGTAATGACGCTGACAAACGGTTTTTCACGGCCAGTTTCCAGCGTTTTGACAATGCCGGTCAGGGCGGAACGAGCTTTAGAGGTTTCAGGCATGGTGATGTGTATTCGCGGTTCGAAAAAGGACCGGGCATTCACCCGGTCAACAGGTGCTAACGTGTAATCAGGGAAAACGCCGAGAGCAGAGGGTCTCCCGGCAATATGTTCACAATATGCTGGCGCAGCGAGATGGCATGCTCGCTATTGCGCCACGCTTCAAACAGCGCGAAAAGGGCATAAATTTCGTCGTGGCTTAATGCGGAACCGTCCAGTGTCCACAGGCAAAACAGTGTACGAATCATAAAGACGTCAGCGACCAACCAGAAGAAACGCTGGAGCGCGCTTTCATCGTCATGTTGCGGGAAGGTATCGTGATAAAGGCGATAAATCAGATAGTTACTGAAAATCCAGGCATCCTGCGCGAAATAGCGCTCCCAGGTCATTAACCACTGATCATGCAATTGCTGTTGGAGCAAGGCTTCACTGTTAGCATCTTGCAGCATCAGCAGGCTTACCTGCAGGGGCAAGGTCAGCTTACGCGCGCTTTCCGGCAACAGTTCCCAATTGAAATCGCAGTTGCCCATTTGGGTGATCATTTCCCGCTGCAACTGGGGCAGACTGGGCAGTTGTGCGAATTGCTCCTGCAGTTTTCCACTTTGCGCATGGTCAGCCAGCACCTGCGGTAGCGAAGCCAGCTTTTCCAGCGTCTCGTCGCTACTGTCTGGGCATTTCTCACAAAAAGAGAGCATGATGCCCAGCGCATAGAGGCGCAGCTCCGGTGACAAGCCTGGCAGGGTAATGGTATTCAGAGCAGATTGATTCAATACCTGATCGCGTGGGGATAACGTCGGGCTGTCAGGGGCGGCCGCACATTTTGAATGATGCAAGACAAAGGCATTGGGATCGCCTAATGCAGCCTGGCAGCTGGCCGGATCGGTTAAGACCAGACTCTGACGAACTTCCGTTTTCCAGCGCACGTTGACCAGTAAAGCGGAATCCGGATGGTGGGATAAAAACAACCGGACAAAGTCAGGCTCGTAACAATCAATCATACTCATAATGTGTTCTCAGTAATCCCAATATTCAAAATCTGGCTATGACAGTGCAATATCCATGCCTGAATTTTAATTATATTTATATCAATTGGTTAGATGAGGCGCGGAAAGCCGGTTTCCGCGTCAGGGAAGGAAGTTTTAGCGCTGGTAAATAAAATCGGGCTCAGTACCTAAAAAAGCCTGAATAAATTCATACTGACGGATCAGCAGATCGCCGTTTTTTTCGTTGTACATCTTGCAGCGTTTCGCTTTTTGCTCAAGGCTTTGCCACCAGCCCTCTGCGGCAGTTTTCTGCACGCCCGGCAGCCAGCTAAAGACCTGTTCTATCCCTGCACGATTGACGCTTACGCCCAGCAGTTGCAGGAGCGACCGGCGCTGTTGGCTGCTGTTTTGCAACTGCTCATAATGCTGTTGAATAAGTTCATTGACGGCCAGTAGTTCGTCGCTGTCGCGACGGATCATACACAGACGTTGTTGTTCCAACTGGTGTCTGAGCGCGTCATACCGCGTCCCGTCCTCGCGGATGCCCTGAAGCAGAGTTTTCACCTGCTGTAGCCTGGTACTCACTGTTGTAGCCTCTTATTTCTGGAAAAAGCTGAGCATGTCCCCAGCCAGTTGATCGGTATCAACCTGCAAATCGCCTGAGGCCAGCATGGCCTGCATTTGCGCCACTTTGTCGTAATCAACGTCACTTTGCGTATCACTGTTCAGCGTTTGCTGCGCCGTTTGTAATCCCGCCTGAGTAATATCGTCGGCGGAAAGCGATGCGGAACTGGACGCGCTCGTCTGCACGCTGCTCTTGTCTGCACGCGCCTGTTCGGTTGTCGATGCAGGGCGATTGCCTGGCAGAGTTGGGGTAATTTTCATAGCAACCTCGTACATATTCCGTTGGGTTGGTTATCTGTTATTGGCTAAAAGCGACGGCAATAGAGGAAAACTTTAATCCCATCACAAAAAATCCCCGCACTATTCCGCCGTCAGCGTGGTGACCACGCCGGTATCGTCCACCATCCCGCTAATGATCCGCTGGCTGCTGCTGTTGCGAATTTTTATCACATCCCCTTTACGACCATTCTTCAACGCCACGCCCGGAATTGAGGCGGTGATCCCGGCCATGTGGGAGACGATCATCACCGACTGGTCGCGTTTGACCAGTACGGGCAGTACCAGCTCGCTACGGGTAATCGGTTTGCCCGGTTGCAGGGCGCGCTTGCTGGTGAGACCAATCGCCTCATCGATATTCGTCATCAACCCTTCGCGCTGGTTGCTGATATTGAATTTTTTAAGCTGCAGGTCGTCGGCGGTGATTACCGTATCTCGCGCAATCAACGACTTTGGCATGACCACCGGAATCGACACATCGGGGCGTACCGCCACGTTAAATTGCCAGCCATTGCTGCCCGGACAACTGACCACAAAGTTCATTCGTGACAGGACCATCTCCGGTGATGTGCTTGAGGTAACCTGCGGCGCCGACGCGCATAGCGCGCTGGTACTCACGGCTGAGGGAATATAAATATTGAACGTGTAGCGATAGTCCTGCCACTGCTGTTTGCGCGCCAGCGCGTCAATTTCATGACTGGCGGCATTGAGAATCTGCGCGTTGATCTGTTCCCGGGCGCTGTGCTGAATGGGATGGACGGCGGCATATACGGGTAAGCCACAGCATATAGCCAGCATCATTTCCACGGCAAAGAGGAAAGAGGGCTTCCTTCTGTGAGGGTGTCTTTTCATAAAGTCATTTCTCATCAATCACTTAAAAGTTGGCATACATATTGCTAATAACAGCGATATCTACGCAGGAGTGATGCAAGAAATGGGAATCAGTTTTCAGCAGGCATTGGGTGTACATCCGCTGGCAGTGAAGTTACGTCTTGAGAGGACCGAGCTACTGACTGCGAATCTGGCAAACGTCGATACACCAAATTTCAAAGCCAAAGATATTGATTTTGCCGCTGAGATGCAACGGGCAAGTCGTACAAATGTTCCGCCCGAGGTTGACGTGAAATACCGCGTGCCGATGCAGCCTTCAGAGGATGGCAATACCGTAGAGCTGAATACCGAGCAGGCCCGGTTTTCACAAAATAGTATGGATTATCAAAGCAGTCTGACTTTTTTGAATCTGCAACTTAGCGGCATCAAAGAGGCCATTGAAGGGAAATAACCATGTCGTTTACTGATATTTACCAGATTTCCGGTTCGGCGATGACGGCGCAAACCATCCGTCTGAATACCGTCGCCAGCAACATGGCGAATGCGGAATCTCCTGCCAGCAGCGAGGCGCAGGCCTATAAGGCGCGCAGCCCGGTTTTTGCCGCGGTTTACAACAATAGCCTGATAGGGGGACATAACCGTCACGCCATTGATGGCGCCAGCGTACAAGTGCAGGACGTCATGCAAAGCGGCGGGGCGGTAAAGCGTTATGAGCCGCATCACCCAATGGCGGATCAGAACGGTTTTGTCTGGTACCCGGACGTCAACGTGGTCGAGCAAATGGCTGACATGATGTCCGCATCACGTGATTTTGAAACCGACGTTGATGTGCTGAATAACGTCAAAAGTATGCAGCAAAGCTTACTCAAACTGGGAGAAGTGTAATGAATACCCTGGCTCTGTATGCCCAATCTCAGGCGCTGGCTTCTTCTCAGGAGAAGACGACGGCGGTTGCTGAAAATAACGTCGGCGCCACGGCGCAAAGCACTAATGTGGGAGACAGCAGTTCTTCGACGACGTCGTCAACGACGGATACCAGCGACACCAGCAGCACCACAACAACCACCACGTCCACCGAAACCTCGGCGGTCGACACGTTTCTGACGCTGTTTGTGGCTGAAATTGAAAACCAGGACCCGACCGATCCCACCGATCCTACGGCCTATATCGATCAGCTCTCCTCAATGGCGCAGGTGGCGATGATGGAAGAGATGAGCGTCCAGGCCAACACCAATGCCGTGCTGATGAGCAACATCCAGGTGATGGCGCTGGGAAATATGGTCGGCGACGACATCATGGTGCAAACCACCTCGCTGGATATCGAAGACAACAGCAAGGCGATCCAGGGGCGCGTCACGTTGGATGACAGCTGTACCGATGTGGATCTGCACTTTACCGATGAAGCGGGTGATGACTACACCGTGTCGCTGATCCCGGAAGGTGAAACCTCCGTCGGACCCGGCCAGGTGGACTTCGACATCAATCCTGCGGATTACGGCATCCCCCCGGGCGATTACAGCGTTTCCGTGGTGACCAATACCGGGGAAGAGGAAGTGCCGATCGAGGTGACGGGCCAGGTGGAAGATGTGCGTATTCCGCTTGATGGCAGCACGCCGGTGCTCAACGTTGACGGCGTTGGCGAAGTGCCATTCACCATGATCACCCAGTTTGGCGTACCGGACAGCACCGACGGAACCAGCGGTTCCGATGACACCACGCCGCCAGATACTGACGACGGAAGCGATAACGCCAACAGCAATATGGTGCTCTGATTTAGTTAATCTTACAGGAAGAAACAATGAGTTATGAAATTGCAGCGACGGGGCTAAACGCCGTCAACGAACAACTGGACGGCATCAGTAACAACATCGCTAACTCCGGTACGGTGGGTTATAAATCAATGACCACCCAGTTCTCCGCCATGTACGCCGGGACGCAGGCGATGGGCGTGAGCGTGGCCGGTTCCGCACAAAGTATCTCCACCGGCGGCTCGATGGTTTCAACCGGCAACGCGCTGGATTTAGCCATTAACGATGATGGTTTTTTCGTCATGTGCGATAGCGCAGGGAATATTTCCTATACGCGTGCCGGCTCTTTTGTGACCGATAAAAACGGCTATATCGTCAATGCGTCCGGTGATTACCTGCAAGGTTATCCGGTTGATGACAGCGGCACGCTGCAAACCGGTACCGTCACTGATATCCAGATTAAAACCGGCAACATCCCGGCGCAGGCCACCGATAGCATGACCTTCACGGCAAACTTTGACGCCAGTGATGAAACGATCGATCGCACCAGCGTACCGTTTGACGCGAACAACAGCGATACCTATACCGACAGCTACACCACCACTGTGTATGACTCGCTGGGTAACGAACACTCGGTTAGCCAGTATTTTACCAAAACCGCCGATAACACCTGGGAAGTACAGTACACCTTTGATGGTGAGGCGCAGAGCGGCGTCCCACCGACCACGCTGACCTTCGACTCAAATACCGGCAAGCTGACATCGCCAACAACACCGCAAACCATCACGTTCACTACTGATGACGCTGCGCCGATTTCGATGACCATTGATTACTCAGACTGTACTCAGTACGGCTCTGATTTCTCGGTGACAACCAACTCCGCAACCGGTTATGCCTCGGCAACGCAGAACGGCGTGCAGGTGGATGATGACGGTAAAGTTTACGCCACCTACAGCAACGGCGAACGTATGCTGCAGGGGCAGGTCGTGCTCGCTACCTTCCCGAATGAGAACGGACTGGAAGCGGTAAGCGGCACAGCCTGGGTACAGACGGGCGAATCCGGCACGCCGCTAATTGGCACGCCTGGCTCCGGCTCTTGCGGCACGCTCTCCTCCGGCATGCTCGAAAGCTCCAATGTGGATATTACCAACGAACTGGTCAATCTCATGACCGCCCAGCGTAATTACCAGGCGAACACCAAGGTGATTTCGACCAGTACGCAGTTGGATCAGGCTCTCTTCCAGGCGATGTAAGGCTAAGAAATGGATCGGTTGATTTATACCGCACTCAGCGGAGCCACCCAGACGCTGCTCGAGCAGCAAATTAGCGCCAATAACCTCGCCAACGTTAACACCAATGGTTTTCGCGCGGATATGGCGATGGCGAGTAACGACAAAGTAAAAGGCGGTGGTTTTGATACGCGTTTTATGGCGAAGGAGAGTCCCAGCGGCGTCAATGACAGCACTGGCGTGGCGGAAAAAACCGAACGCCCGCTAGATGTTGCTATTCAGGGACCCGGCTATATCGCCGTGCAGGATAAAGCGGGAAACGAGGTGTACACCCGTAACGGCAATATTCAGCAGGACGATCAGGGGCAACTGACCATCGACGGTAACGTGGTGCTCGGGGATAACGGCCCGATTATTTTACCGCCAAACGCGATTGCCTCTTTCGGCAGCGACGGCACGCTCTCCGTCACGCCTGACGATGGCGATGTTACAGCAACGATGGATATCGATCGCCTGAAGCTGGTGGATATTCCGGTCGCCAATCTGGCGAAAAATAGCGAGGGGATGCTGGTCACGGCGGACGGCGTACCGGCGCAGCGCGATGAGAACATCAAAGTGAGCGGCGGCTTTCTGGAAGGCAGTAACGTGTCTGCGGTGAGCGAAATGATGTCATCTATCGCGATGAACCGTCAGTTTGAAGCGCAAATCAAGATGATGAAAACGGCTGAAGATCTCAGCGACTCAGGCAACAGGCTGCTACGCGGCTCCTGAGTCGTAGCCTTTAATCAGGGATAAAGTTTTATGAATGCAGCGTTATGGATCAGTAAAACCGGCCTGTCGGCGCAGGATGCTGAGATGAGTGCGATTGCCAACAACATCGCCAACGTCAATACCACGGGCTTTAAGCGCGACCGCGTGATGTTCCAGGATCTGTTTTATCAGACTCAGGAAGCGCCGGGCGCCATGCTCGATCAAAATAACATCATGCCGACCGGAATGCAGTTCGGTAGCGGTGTTCGTATTGTGGGAACGCAAAAAACCTTCACCGAAGGGAATGTAGAAACCACCGACAATACGATGAATGTGGCCATCATGGGACAGGGGTTCTGGCAGGTGCAAAAAGCCAATGGGGATATCGCTTATACCCGTGACGGCAATATGCAGGTTAACGCTGATGGCGTGCTGACCAACTCCCAGGGGTTGCCGTTACAGCCGGAAATTGATGTGCCAGCGGGTTCAACCAGCGTGTCATTTGCTTCCGATGGCACGGTGAGCGCGATTTTACCCGGCGACAGCGATCCCACTGAGCTGGGACAGCTAACGCTGGTGAATTTCGCCAACCCGGCCGGGCTTTCAGCCGAAGGCGACAACCTGTATCTGGAAACGGCGGCCAGCGGTCAACCGACGGAAGGTATTCCGGGGGAAGATGGTCTGGGAACGTTACAGGATAAAGCACTGGAAGGCTCGAACGTGGACATCGTCAACGAAATGGTGGCGATGATCACCGTACAGCGCGCCTATGAGATGAACGCCAAAATGGTCTCTGCGGCAGACGATATGCTGCAGTTTATTAGTCAGACACTGTAACTCAAGAATGTGAAATGCCGGATGGTACAGCGCCATCCGGCAGAAATAGGCAGAACGTGAAAAATTATCTCTGGCTGATGGTACTGCTTCCCCTGTTAAGCGGGTGCGAATCGCAGGCCCTCCTGGTCAAAAAAAATGACGAATTCTTTGCTCCTCCCAAAACGGAAGCGCCGCCAACGGCGGATGGTCGCGCGGGGGGCGTGTTTGAAACGGGGTATAACTGGTCGCTGACGGCGGACCGCCGCGCCTATCGCGTGGGTGATATCCTGACCGTGATGCTGGAAGAATCCACCCAGTCGAGCAAACAGGCGAAAACCAATTTCGGTAAGAACAATACCGTCGACATCGGCGCGCCGACGCTGTTCGGACATACCAAAGATAACCTTTCCGCTTCCGTAGACGCCAATCGTGACTTCAACGGGACGGCGACCTCGCAGCAGCAAAACAGTTTGCGCGGTGAAATTACGGTGTCGGTACACTCGGTACAGTCGAACGGTATCCTGGAAATTCGCGGTGAAAAATGGCTCACCCTTAACCAGGGCGATGAGTACATTCGCCTGAGTGGCCTGGTGCGCGCCGATGACATTCAGAACGACAACTCCGTCTCATCGCAGCGTATTGCGGATGCACGCATCTCCTACGCGGGCCGTGGCGCATTGAGCGATGCCAATGCGGCGGGCTGGCTGACGCGTCTGTTTAACCATCCTCTCTTCCCGATCTAAGCAGGATTTTGATATGCAACACTTAAGCGGGCGCTGGATGAACGCGTTAAACGGCATCGTTATCGCCCTGAGCCTGGCGCTGCCAGGCGCGGCGCAGTCGCAATCTCTGGAATCGCTGGTTAACGTCCAGGGGGTCAGGGAAAACCAACTCGTCGGCTACAGTCTGGTGGTCGGTCTGGACGGAACCGGGGATAAAAACCAGGTCAAATTCACCAACCAGACAATTACCAACATGCTGCGCCAGTTTGGTGTACAACTGCCGAGCAAAATCGATCCGAAGGTGAAGAACGTTGCGGCGGTGGCGGTCAGCGCGACGCTACCGCCCATGTACTCGCGTGGGCAGACCATTGACGTCACGGTCTCGTCGATCGGCGATGCCAAAAGCCTGCGCGGCGGCACACTATTGCTCACCCAATTACACGGCGCGGATGGCGAGGTTTATGCCCTTGCGCAAGGGAGCGTGGTGGTCGGCGGGATGAACGCGACCGGAGCCAGCGGCTCCAGCGTCACCGTGAATACCCCCACCGCCGGGCTGATACCGAACGGCGCGTCGGTAGAACGTGAAATTCCCAGCGACTTCCAGATGGGGGACACCATTACGCTCAATCTGAAACGCCCCTCCTTTAAAGATGCCAATAACATTGCCGCGGCGATCAACGCGTCGTTTGGCGGCATTGCGACGGCACAAAGCTCGACCAACGTTATCGTCCGCGCGCCAACCAGCCCCGGCGCGCGCGTGGCCTTTATGTCTCAGTTAGATGACGTCCAGGTGCAGGCGGAAAAAGTCCGGGCTCGGGTGGTGTTTAACTCGCGTACCGGTACGGTCGTTATGGGCGATGGTATCGCCCTGCATGCGGCGGCGGTATCGCATGGCAGTCTGACGGTTTCCATCAATGAAAGCAGCAACGTCAGCCAGCCGAACGCTTTTGCCGGTGGCCGTACGGCGGTGACGCCGCAAAGCAATATTTCGGTGAATCATGCCCGTCCGGGGATGATCAGTCTGCCAGAGTCCAGCAGTCTGAAAACGTTGGTCAACGCGCTCAATAGCCTGGGGGCAACGCCGGACGACATTATGTCTATTTTACAGGCCCTGCATGAAGCTGGTGCGCTGGATGCCGATCTGGAGGTGATTTAATGGCCGACATCAAGGTGAATCATAGCGGGGGCATTGACGGTAGCGATGCGTTAATGGGCCCCAAAATCAAAGATAACGATTTGCAGAAAGCTGCCCAGCAATTCGAAGCCATCTTCTTACGCAACATGCTGAAAGAGATGCGTAAAACCAATGAGATCTTCGACTCAAAAGATAACCCGTTTAACAGCGACTCGGTACGCATGATGCAGGGATTTTATGACGATCAGCTGTGCAACAGTCTTGCCCAACAGCACGGCATTGGCATTGCGGAGATGATCGTCAAACAGCTCTCCCCTCATCACCAAGGATAAAGGTTGCGCGGCGGCTTAAGAACTGCGGTTTTTTCGCCGCTCTTAATCGGCAAGGTTGTTAATGACAGACCGGGTAACTGACCGGCGAGGACGCTTTGATGGATATGATTAACATTGGCTACAGCGGCGCATCGACTGCGCAGGTGGAGCTTAACGTAACGGCGCAGAACACCGCCAACGCGATGACTGACGGTTATACCCGGCAGGTTGCCATCACCAGTACCATTGGCGCGAGTTCCGGTTCAGCGAACAGTGCGGGTAACGGTGTGCAGGTTGACAGTATTCGCCGGGTCTCAAACCAGTATCAGGTTAACCAGGTCTGGTATGCCGCCAGCGATTATGGCTATTACAACACCCAGCAAGAGTATTTAACGCAGTTGGAAACCGTCCTCAGCGATGATAACAGCAGCCTGAGCGGGGGATTTGATAACTTTTTTGCCGCGCTAAACGAAGCCACCACCAGCCCGGATGATTCCGCCCTGCGTGAGCAGGTGATCAGCGAGTCCGGCGCGCTGGCGCTGCGCGTGGATAACACCCTCGATTACATCGACTCGCAAAGCAGTGAGATCGTCAGCCAGGAGCAGGCGATGGTGGCGCAGGTGAACACCCTGACTACCGGTATTGCCAGTTATAACCAGCAAATTGCTGAAGCTGAAGCCAACGGCGATAACGCTTCGGCGCTGTATGACGCCCGCGATCAGATGGTGGAAGAGTTGAGCGGCATTATGGACGTTCAGGTCAATATCGATGATGAAGGCAACTATAACGTCACGCTGCAAAACGGTCAGCCATTGGTCAGCGGGCAGGAGAGTTCCACCATCGAACTGGATACCAACGCCGATGGCACGCAGAGTATGTCGTTAACGTTTGCCGGAACCACCTCATCCATGAACACCGATACCGGCGGCTCGCTGGGCGCGCTGTTTGATTATCAGAATGAGGTGCTGACGCCGCTGACGGGAACGATTAACAGCATGGCGGAGCAATTTGCCGATGCGGTTAACACCCAACTGGCGCAGGGCTACGATTTGAACGGAAATCCCGGTGAACCGCTGTTTATTTATGATGAAAACTCATCGGATGGCCCGCTGGAGGTAAACCCTGATATCACCGCCGATGAACTGGCGTTTTCCAGCTCGCCGGACGAAAGCGGCAACAGCGATAACCTGCAGGCGCTGATCAACATCTCAACCGAACCGCTGGAAATTGAAGGACTCGGTAGCGTAACCGTGGGCGAAGCCTGTTCATCGATCATCAGCAATATTGGTATCTACAGCCAGCAAAACCAGACGGAAGCCGAAGCCGCAGCGAACGTGTACTCCGAGGCACAGAACCAGCAGAGCAGCGTGAGCGGCGTCAGCATGGATGAAGAAGCGGTCAACCTCATTACCTATCAGCAGATTTATGAGGCTAACCTGAAAGTCATCTCAACAGGTGCTGATATTTTCGATTCTGTGCTGGAAATGTGTAGCTAACCGGAAGGGGAATGAAAAATGCGAGTCACTGCCCAGCAGTCTTATGTGTCTATGACGCAGAGTTTTAACGACCTTTCCAGCGATCTTTCTCATGTCGTCACGCAGATGGCGACGGGGAAAAGCATTCTGTTGCCGTCTGACGATCCGATTGCGGCGACCCGTATCACCCAGCTTAACCGCCAGCAATCGGCCCTCGACCAATATCAAACGAATATTAATTCCGCGTCGGCAGGGATGAGCCAGCAGGAATCTATTCTCGACGGCGTCAATAACGATCTGTTGGCGATTCGCGACGATCTGCTGGAAGCCGCGAACGGCACCAATACCGCTGAGTCATTATCCAGTCTGGGGCAGGATATCCAGTCGATGACTGAAGCGATGGTGTCGGCGTTAAATTACCAAGATGAAGACGGTCACTATGTGTTTGGCGGGACGGTGAACGATCGGCCGCCGATTGTCGCGGTGGATGAGGACGGCGACGGCGTGACCGACAGCTATACCTACCAGGGGAATGGCGATCATCGCCAAACTACTGTCTCCAATGGCGTAGAGGTTGACACCAATGTGGCCGTCAGCGATTTCTTCGGCGATAGCCTGGATGTGCTGAACACCTTAACGTCATTATCGAAAGAGCTGCAGGACCCATCGGTTGATCCTGCCGATCCGCAGGTGCAAAGCGACATTCAGAATGCCATCGATACGGTAGACGTGGCCTCTGATGAGCTCAACGCCTCCATCGCCACCATTGGTGAAACGCAGAATACAATGACCATGCTCAGCGATGCTCAGACAGATATCTCAACGTCCAACGATCAGCTGATCAGTCAGTTGAGCGATCTGGATTACGGCCCAGCTTCCATTACCTTTACCGGACTGGAAATGGCGATGGAAGCCACCTTAAAAACCTACTCTAAAGTGAGTGAGTTGAACCTTTTCAGTGTGATTTAACAGCGAGCAGTAGCTCAGGAATAGTATGCAGGTCGGTTTAAATACAACGTCACTCTCCGGTAGCGGAGCGCTTAATCCTTCTGTGCAGCAGCATACCGTTGCGCAGAATGCCCCTGTCCGTCAAAAGTTACCCGCAACGGCGAGTGATTACCCGGCCTCACCGCTTATTACCACCCGGCCTCAGCGTTATAGCGTGCAGCTTAACGATCAGCTCACGACGCTACAGCAGGCCGATCACTATCTGGGACAACTGGAACAGCATTTGCTGGATTATCGCCATGCCTCGCGCCGTGGCGGGCAGGCGCAGCAGCAAAAGGGAGCCGAACTTACCCAGTGGCTGGATAAAAGAACGGCGTTATCCGGCGGCGCGGTGGACAGGCAACTGCGTCCGGTTTTGCAGGGCGAGGCGCGAGTGACCTTTCACGCGCCTGAACTGGCGCAGATGCTGCAAAAAGATGCCATAAGCTCGCGCATGTTTAGTGTTTCCGATGGGCGGCAAACGCAGCACTCGGCGGTGGTGGTGGGTGAGGATATGGAGCCAGGCCAGTACAAGATAATGATGAGCAACGCGCTGCGTCGCGTCGGCGTACAGGTGCACGATCGGCAGGGCACGTTAACGTTCTCCACCACGGAAAAGCAGTGGTCGCAGATCCAGCAAACCCTGAGCGTACGCGATGTCGGTGCGAAGTCATCAGCGTTTACCCCGCTGAAAACATTTGCCGATCCCTCACGTTCAGAGGAGCTTCAACAGTATGTAGCACAGGGCGGAGCCCGAACTCAGGACGGATTACAGCAGGCGTTGGATATTATTGGCGATCAACGTGCGCAAATGGCTGCCCAGCAGGAGAAGGCCCGGCAGCTCATTGACGGTATGGCGCGTTTTCCACAGGCAGAAAGTGCGGTGCAAGCCTCTGAATCATTGGGTGGGGTTTTGGATCATGCTAATCACAATTATCAGGTATTAGCGCAGGCGGTGAATGGACAAGCCCGACTTTCCAGCCAGACTGTCCGTAGTTTATTAAGTTAATTCTGCTGGCATGCTTTGGTTGAAAAGTTAAATACAGAGGGGTCTGTGATTAACAGACCTCCGACATCCCGAGTAAAAATCAAATTTTGCTGCGGAGTTATATGGAGCCACCATGTATGCAGGTTGTGCTCAGTGACAAATGCCCCGAAATTAGCCATACGATAATCGTTTTGATCGGTTTTGGTGGTACTAAAGTGAAACTCACCCTGTTTATATGAGCCGGTATAATGATTAATACACGACGCTACTTTAAACGTAGAGGGCATTTTATTATTTTGCTCCAAAGGGACGAGAGTGATCGTGGTGCTTTTATCCAGAGAACTTGCGATAAGTTCATAATGTACGTTTTTGCCAGTAGTAAGGTCGTAATTGGCAATGACCGTATTTTCAATGCGGGCATGAGCCGTAAATGTGAAAAATAGCGTGAAAGCAGACAGGGCAGGGAAAAAGAAATTATTTGCATTTTGGCATTTCATTTAACATTTTCTCCACTTCTTTAATTAAAATACCATTCATTTCATTATCTTTATTTAGCCAATGTTCAAAACTTAGCGCTAACTGCCATTTGTCATTGCATTGATTGCTAAGCACAATATCAAGGGCGAGTTTGTTCAGTGAGATCCGATAATACAAGGTCATCGAGGCGTTATGGCTTACCAACAGAGGGTTGAGCTGCTCGATACCGGGAAGAATATGCGTTGAAACAAGCGATGATGATTTCTTATTCTCACCGGGGTCGTAAAGTTGATATACCGTAACACGGTCGGCATTTTCAAGTGTCTCTTTAACCAGTTGCGGAGTTTCTTCCGTTTTAGTAACAGATGGTGCTTTAAAATAAGAGATTAAAGTAAATAACGACAGCGCGATAACGATAACGGGTAAGGTAATCAGAACGGCTCGGTAAGGATGCCGCCTGATGGCCGTTTTTCTCTGGTTTCTTGACGATAGTTGACTGTTAAGTAAGGGCATTTCCCCATGATTTGTTGATGGAAGCATTTCATCAGGCGCAGGGGACTCAACAATCTCGGTACGTTTCTCGACCTCATCAATGGTGCTGTCATCAGCCACAGTTTCATTAAGGTCAATAGTTTCAGTGAGGTAGTTCTTATTAAATAAATACCCTTTTTTAGGTATGGTTTTTATAATTTCTTGCTGCTTACCGTCATCATCGATCGCAACACGCAGCGCATGAACGGCTGTCGGCAGGCTATTTCCACCGACGATGCGATTCTTCCAAACTGCGCTCATTAAATATGACCGAGATAAAACGACATCGGCATTTTTAGCTAATGTCTCTAACAGAATAAAATGGTATTCGCCCAGGCGACGTATCTCGCCTGTTTCACAATGGATTAACGCATTAAGCGAGGAATCCATCCGCCAGTTGTTGACTACGATACTCATCGATTTGTATACCCGTGCAAGATTTTATATCCCTGGTGTCACACCGTTAAAAATCAGTGCATTAAAATTCTGGAGAAATTGAAATTTCTTTGTGCTGTGAAGCTGCAGCTGAATCGCTATTGAGTGTTTTTTATGCTGTCCAAAAAAGGATTTGAAATGTAGCGAAAGTGCCCGAGACTCACAATATAAAAGTACAGGGTATTTGCAACTAAATGTAAAACATGGCTATAACCAGGCTTTTTAAAGTGATTTCATCTAGGGATAATCTTATTCTTATCAAAAAGTTAACCCGTATGGCGCGTAAGCAACCAAGCCGTTATTAGATATTTCTAATAATCTTTTAATTAAATCTTGATTGAGATCTTCCTTAGAAAGTGGTTTTTTGGGGAGGTAGCACGCAAAGCTAAAATAGAGGTGGAAGCGTTTTTTATCTCGCTAATGATGTTGTGTAACGCGTCAAAAAAAATTTTCTGCAGCGCTTTAAGTTTTCCAAACGGGTGGTCGTTTTTACAGAGTATCGAAACGAAAACGATTATTCCCAAGGAGCAGTACCATGTTATCGATTAATACTAATACCGCATCAATGTCTGCTGTAAATGCTATCAACAAAAGCAGCGCATCACTGTCTACTTCTATGGAACGTCTGGCGACAGGTAACCGTATTAACTCCTCTGCAGATGACGCTGCGGGCAAACAGATTGCCAACCGTCTGACCGCGCAGTCCAGCGGCATGGGCGTTGCATTGAGCAACATCAACGATGCCACTGCCATGCTGCAGACAGCCGACAGCATGTTTGACGAAATGACCGACGTACTGGGCCGTATGAAAGACCTGTCTACTCAGGCGGCGAACGGAACGTACAGCGATGAAGATTTGCAGGCGATGCAGGACGAATACGACGAGCTGGGCCAGCAGATGTCCGATATGCTGCAGAACACAACTTACGGCGGCACCAACCTGTTCGGTGTTTCCGGTACCAGCAACACCGGTAAAGACGGTCTGTTCCAGAGCGGCGTAACCTTCCAGGTTGGCGCTGAATCTTCTGACACCATGACCGTTGATATTTCCAGCCAACTGGACACTCTGGTTAACGCACTGGATCAGGTTAGTGCTTCCTTCAAAGGTGACCAGGCAGATAAGACCGGTAGCGCAGGTATTTCTGGCGGCTCCGAACTGACCACTTCTGGCTCTGCAAACGCGATGATTGGAACTATCCAGACTGCAATGGACGACGTGTCTAAGATCCAGTCCAAACTGGGTGCATCCATCAACCGCCTGAACGACACCGCGGCTAACCTGACCAGCATGCAGGACAACACTGAAGTGGCGATCGGTAACATTATGGATACCGACTACGCGACGGAAGCGTCCAACATGACCCAGCAACAGGTGCTGATGCAAACGGGTATCACCATGCTGAAGCAGTCCAACAGCATGTCCAGCATGGTTTCCAGCCTGCTGCAGTAATTCCTGACGTAATGTCATTCACAACACCGCCACCCGGCGGTGTTGTGCTTTCCGCA
This sequence comes from Citrobacter sp. W9, assembly GCF_026719375.1. Lineage (NCBI taxonomy): Bacteria > Pseudomonadati > Pseudomonadota > Gammaproteobacteria > Enterobacterales > Enterobacteriaceae > Citrobacter > Citrobacter sp. W9. The sequence goes on from NZ_JAPPTE010000001.1 coordinate 66,329, forward strand.
ACCGGGCCTTTGCCTGGAAACCTTCCTGAGGAAGGGAAAATTCATTTCCGCTACTAACTTAACTTACTGAATATCAATAATAAAAAATATTGGCATGCGTTTTGCTATTACATAACTAACGTTGCACGGAGTCACTGATTATGAGTTTTACGAGTCCGATCCAAAAATTAGCACAAGAATTTGCCTACGCGGACATCGCCACCCAGGCGGCAAATCTGCAAAACGAACAGAACGAATTGAATGCAGAGAGCAACGGCCTGGACTCGTTAAGTTCGGCGCTCACCGACTTTCAGTCAGCAATTGATGCGCTTAACAGTGACACCGACGGCCCGCTGACGTTTTCTGCTACGTCGAGCAATGATTCAAACACCATATCCGCAAACTCGGAAGCTCAGGCCGGAACCTATTCATTTTATGTTTCGGCACTTGCACAGGCGCAACAAACCACGTTCAGCATGAGTGATGACCAGTACAGCGCATCCGGTACCTTTACGTTGTCGATGGATGACGGCACGACCATGGATATCGATCTCGCGGCTGCTGATGAAGATGGCGACAGTTTTATTGATGCCAGCGAACTGGTTGATGCAATTAATGACTCGGATGACAACCCTGGCGTATCGGCGGCGCTGGTTAAAACCGACGGCACCACCACTATCATGCTGACCTCTGATACCACCGGAGCACAAAGCGGCTTTTCAGTGAGCGTTACGGGCAACACCGATTTTGCGACGGCGGAGTCTTCCAGTGAGCAGCTCATCACGAATCCGCAGGACGCAGAAATTCATCTGGGAAGTGAAACCGGTCCTGCCATCACCAGTAGTTCGAATACTTTCGATGACGTTATCCCCGGCGTGACCATGACCTTTTCCGAGGTCAGCGATCCTGATGATCCTAATGATGTGACCACCTTTACCGTCGCGGAAGACTCCAGTGGATCTCAGGCAAAAGTGCAAACCTTCGTGGATGCCTATAACACGCTAATCGACACCATAGATTCTCTCACCAGCTACGGCGATGACGACACCGCGGCCGGGGTCTTTGCCGGTGATGCCGGGATGAATTCGCTGGCAAACCAAATGGATGATATCGCTCACGCTTCATACGGCGGCGTATCGATTGTCGACTATGGCATCACGCTGGATTCCGACGGTCACTTACAAATCGACTCCACCCAGTTCAGCGAAGAAATGGAAAAAAACCCGGACGGTTTGACCTCTATTTTTGTCGGTGACGACAGCATGGTCGCACAAATGGACGACCTGATGGACAGCTATCTGGATTCCAGCAACGGCATCATTGCCATGCGCCAGGAAAACATTGACGACCAGCAGAGCAAAATCCAGGACGAAAGCGATCAACTGACCGAAACCTATAACACCAACTACGAGCGCTATGTGGAAGAGTACACCAATACGCTGGTTGAGGTGTACACCATGAAAGTGAGTATGGCCGCGTTTATGTAACCGGCTGATTTAAGAGAAGGATTAAGAACCAATATGTACGACACGCAGGATGGTTATTCGCAATACAAAGAGATGGATCTTGCTGCGCGTACGGCAGCAGCATCGCCGTTAGAGCTGGTGCTGGTGCTGTTTTCGGGACTGATGGACGAACTGGAACGCGCGAAAAGCCACATTGAGAACAAACGCTACGAGCGTAAAGCGCAAAGCATCAATAAATGCATCGATATTCTCAACGCCTTAACCAGCTCGCTGGAGTTTGAAACCGGCGGTGAGCTGGTGGTGAATCTCTCCCGGCTGTATGACCACTGCGTCTACCGCCTGTATGAAGCCAGCGGCGAATTGTCGTTAGAAAAAATTGATGAAGTGATCCTCATCCTGACGAATCTGCGTACAGGCTGGGAAGGTCTGTCAGCAAAACTTGGATAAGGCGATGGAAAGAGAGCGTCAGCAACAGCAGCTTTATGCCCTGGTGGCGGCGATGAACGATGCCCTGGATCAAAAACGGTGGCGTCGATTACCAGGTCTGCATCAGCAGGTGATGCGTGACTTTCATGCCTATGCTGCCTGGGAAACTGACGCCGAGGCGCTACGGGAAGTGAAAAGCAGACTGCTGGTCGCGTTTGAGACATTAATTGCGCGGCGAACGCAGCGTGCGGAAGAACTCAAAACGCGGATGGAGAAACATCAGCAAAACCAGGAAGGAATGTTGGCGTATTCAATGGTTAATTTAATTTCGGAGAAGGCATGAATCCTGTATTACTGGCCTCGGTCAGTGCGTCGGCAGAGGCCACACCGGAAAAGGCGACGATTTCGGCGCCGTCAACCCCTGAGGGCGGCAGCGCATTTTCTTTATCCCAGTCGGGGCTGAACGCCGCGGCTGAGCGGTTGATTGGCGCAAAACTGAGTCATCAGCAGACATCGGTGGCTGCGCATAAACAAGACGACGCGAATCCGGCAGCCATGCAGGCATTGCTGGCTATGCTATTGGCGCAACCGACTCAGGCAGCCCCGGCCGATGTACAAAAGCAGCCTGATGGCGACATGTTGAGAATGCTGGCGCAGGTGCAAACCACCCATTCGGGGTCATCATTGCTGCGCCAACTGGCGAGCGCCATGGCCCAGCCGGAAAAAACATCCGCGCCATCGGCTGATCAGCACACAACTGACTTATCGTCACTGCCGCCTAAGCTGCAAACGTTACTGGCGTCACTCAGCGAGGATTTGCCGCCAGCAACCCCGGATCAACAGGCTAAGCTGGCGACGTTTTCCGCCCAGGATCTGCGAGCGATTGCGCCGGAGCCTGCGTCACTCTCGACCTCCCAACAAATTTCTGCTCGGGTGAAATCAACCCAGAACCCCAGTCCTCGCCCGGTGGTGGAGAGAAAAACCGCTGGGGTGACGGTCAATCCTGCGCTCTCTACGCAGAATTTGCTCAATACCGCGGCGCAGGGAAATCAGCCAGTGAATCCACTGACCGAGCATAACATCGTGTCGACGCCAGTTTCCACACCAGTGACGATGTCAACGGAGGAACTCGGGGAGAAACTCACTGCGCTGCTTAAAGACAGAATTCAGTTCCAGATAGGTCAGCAACAGCAAATTTCGACCATTCGTCTTGATCCTCCGTCGCTGGGCAAACTTGAAATTGCTGTGCAACTGGATGCTGGGAAGCTGATGGTACACATCGGCGCAAATCAGAGCGATGTCTGCCGCTCATTGCAGCAGTTTAGCGAAAACCTACGTCAGCACCTGACGGCGCAGAACTTCATGGACGTCAATGTTCAGGTCTCTTCCGAGGGGCAATCGCAGCAGCAAAAACAGCAGTCAGGTCATCAACAGGATGAGGTGGCGTCAGCATTAGTGCTCAATGATGAACCTCAATTTCAACGGAATGAATCCGTTCTGATCAAAGTGTAAAAGCAAAATGAAGAAAATCGTTATCGCGTGTGTGATCAGTTCCGTCGTCGCTTTGGGTATTGCGGGGGGGGCCGGATGGGGCATTTATCATGCTATGAATAAGGGAACCACGGCTGCGGCAGCGACTCCCGCTCACGAAGCGGAAGATAGCCAGGATGAGTCCAACAATATTTTTGTCTCCCTGCCAGAAACGGTGGTTACGCTGCATGATGATGAAGGCGGCGATCGCTATATGGTCGCTGAGCTGGTGATGGTTGTTGATTCAGAGAAAGACGCTGAAAAAATTAAGCAGGACGAACCGCTCTATCAAAGTATTACCGTAGATGAGCTTTCGAATATGAAATATGAAGATATTCGGGCGCTGAAGATCTCCGAAATCAGAAAGAAAATATTTGAAAATCTGAAAGTTGAATTAGCGAAACGCAAAATGGCGACACCTTATAAGGAGATATTGGTGAAAAAAGTCGTTTTCCAATAAGCGACAAGCCAGGAAATAACATGATACAGGATGCTTACGAGTCAGAAGACTTTAATGCGACGCCCATGCTTACGCCAAAGCAAGAGAGCCATTATTTACAGGCTTATCTGCCGTTGGTGCGCAAAGTGGTGCGTCAACTTGCGCCGCAATGTACCTGCGTTATGGACAGGCAGGATATGGAACAAACGGCGTTGATGGGATTGCTGAATGCGATTCGACGCTACGGTCAACCAGACGAAGGTTTTGCCGGTTATGCCGTTCACCGCATACGCGGCGCAATTCTGGATGAGCTGCGCAGCCTCGACTGGCGGCCTCGCCAGCTACGCCAAAAATACCATCAGATTAAAGATTTGATTCGTGATGCGCGCACACAGCTTGGGCATGAACCCTCATGGGAGGAGTTGTCCCGACGGGGATTATCGTCTGAGGATTATCAGGAATACCAACAGCTGGAAGGTGCGGAAACGCTGGCCAGCCTGGATGAATTACTGAATGGCGATATGCCGATAGCACCGCTCGAAGGGCGGGGGCTGGAAGAGCAATTCGTCACGCAGGAAATGTTGAGTTACGCCCTGAGCCAACTCAGCGAAAAAGAGGGCCTCGTGCTCTCAATGTATTACCAACACGATATGAATTTAAAAGAGATCGCGCTGGTATTAGGGCTGACCGAAGCCCGAATCTGTCAAATGAATAAAAAAATCACGCACAAGATTCGTGATTGTTTATATCCAGACTAACAATTCCGAATCAACATGCGGAGGACGTAATGCAAAAGATTTTTGGCTTATTAGTGGTTTTGGGCTGCGTATTTGGCGGCTACTTTGAGGCTGGAGGGCAGTTAATTGCTATTTGGCAGCCAGCAGAAATTATTATTATCGTTGGTGCTGGCCTGGGGGCGATGATTATTGGGAACCCGGTACATGTGCTGAAAGAGATCGCCCATCAGATCAAAGGGGTGATCAGTAAAAAGAAAATGGGACCGGAATTTCAGCGTCAGCTACTGATGTGCCTGTATGAGCTGCTGGAAATGGTGCAGAACGGTGGTCTGCGTATGCTGGATCAGCATATCGAACAGCCGGAAGAAAGTACCATTTTCCAAAAATACCCGCTGGTGCTGACTCAGAAGCGACTGGTGACATTTATCGCCGATAACTTTCGTCTGATGGCGATGGGTAAAATCGATGCCCATGAACTGGAAGGGATCCTCGATCAGGAACTGGATACCGCTGAAGAGTCTTTGTTAACCCCTTCGCGCTCTTTGCAGCGTACCGCCGAGGCGATGCCTGGCTTCGGGATTTGCGCGGCGGTGTTGGGTATCATCATCACCATGCAGTCTATCGATGGCTCCATTGCGCTTATCGGTCTGAAAGTGGCGGCGGCGTTGGTGGGGACATTCTTAGGGGTATTCATCTGTTATTGCCTGATGGACCCGCTGGCAAACGCCATGGAACAGCAGGCGCGGGCAGAGCATTCGCTGCTCGAATGCGTTCGTACCGTTCTGGTGGCGCAAGCGGGCGGTAAACCGACGCTACTGGCGGTCGATGCTGGCCGTAAACTTCTCCATCTGGCCTCTAAACCCACTTTCGCCAATCTGGATGCGTGGGTTAATGCGATGCTGGAGCAGGAATAAGCATGAGGAAGGGGCCAAATCGTCGCGATCGCGGCGCGAAAACCACCATTATCCGCCGACAAATTAAAAAGAACCATGCAGGCCATCATGGCGGGGCGTGGAAGGTCGCCTTTGCTGACTTTACGCTGGCGATGATGGCGCTGTTTATGACGCTGTGGATTGTGAACAGCGTCAGCAAGGCTGACCGCGAAAATATCGTGGCGGCGCTGCATGGCCAGTCAATCTTTAACGGTGGCGGTATGGCGCCGTTAAACAAGCTGGGCAAACTGCCGATAGCGCCAGGCGCGCAGAAGAAAAACGTCACGCGCAACAAGCTTGATAAAACCGAGAATCCACAGGAGACGGCGAGGATCACGGAAGAGAACGCTAAAAAGGCGCTGGATGTGAATGAGAAAACGGCGTTACTGAAACAAAAATCAGCCCAGGAGTTAGGCGAGCTGGCGACCGACATTAACGTCATTGCCCGCAAGGCGCATATGGAGACCAACCTTGAGATGGAGATTGTTCCTCAGGGGTTGCGCGTACTGATTAAAGATGATCAGAACCGTAATATGTTCGAACGCGGTAGCGCCAAAATTATGCCGTTCTTTAAATCGCTGCTGGTTGAGCTGGCCCCCGTGTTTGACTCGCTGGACAATAAGATCATCATCACCGGGCATACGGACGCGATAAGCTATAAGAGTAACATTTACAACAACTGGAACCTGTCAGGCGACCGCGCATTGTCTGCTCGACGCGTACTGGAAGATGCCGGAATGCCGCAGAATAAAGTTATGCAGGTCAGCGCAATGGCCGACCAAATGCTGCTGGATGCGAAAAATCCGGAAAGCGCCGGCAACCGTCGCATTGAGATCATGGTATTAACGCAAAGCGCTTCTGATACGCTGTATCAATATTTTGGCCAACACGGCGAGAAGGTCGTACAACCGCTGATTGATAAGCTGGACAAACAAAAGCAGGTGACTTCTTTACGTCAACATTCTGCTCCCGTCACTCATTAATTTGACTCCCGGTCCTCCACGCAACGTGGGGGGCAAATTATCCCGCAGGAAGGCAATGTGATAGATGTAACCCATATTATTCCATTGGATATTCATACTGATAACGTCACGGATGTGGCCTGTCAGGGCGCGCATTTCGACCAGATTTCAGGGATCTGGTATACCGAACCTCATGAGCTAAACGAGGCGCTTCGTGACTATGTCTACAACACCGACAGTTTTAACATCGTCGCGCCGTACTATCTGGTAATTACCTCGAAGATGCGCTGCTGGAACTGCCACCAGCATACCCATATTCACGGAGTGATGTTTACCCGGTTTATTAGAAAGGATCATGATGGCCAAGGCTGGCAATCTATTCGACGGAATACCTTTCTGTTTCATATTAATTCTCTGCCTGAAGAGATAAAAAAGAACATTAAGGCCAGCAATTACTATCTGGATAAAAGTAAAACCACCGGGCTACGTTACTGGATGAATCATTGTGAAATTTGTGGAGAGCGTCTGGGTGACTATGAGCTTTTCTGCGTTGAAAATGATGCATTTCGCCTGATGACGATCGAAAAATTGCTGCGGGCAAAGATTCGCAAAGTGAATAAGCTTTTTGTCAGTACGGCGGGTAATCCCGCAGAACATAAGACCACGGACATCGTACGTTACCTGTGCGATGCGCGCTTTGTCATGAATGGTCCAGCGTAAGGCATAATCAGACTTCTCACACCATAAAAATACTGTATACTTAAACAGTGTTATGGGAGGCGAGTCATGCGCAAAATCATACATGTTGATATGGACTGTTTTTTCGCGGCGGTGGAAATGCGTGATAATCCAGCCCTGCGCGACATTCCCATTGCTATCGGCGGCAGTCGTGAACGCCGGGGCGTTATCAGCACGGCCAATTACCCGGCGCGTAAATTTGGCGTACGTAGCGCAATGCCGACCGGAATGGCGTTAAAACTGTGCCCACATCTCACGTTATTGCCTGGTCGATACGAGGCTTATAAAGAAGCCTCCCGCCAGATTCAGGCGATCTTCTCCCGTTATACCTCGCTGATCGAACCTCTTTCGCTGGACGAAGCCTACCTGGATGTGACCGACAGTGCTCATTGTCACGGTTCCGCCACGCTGATAGCGCAGGAGATCCGCCAGACGATTTTCAACGAGTTACAGTTAACCGCCTCAGCCGGGATTGCGCCAGTTAAGTTTCTGGCAAAAATAGCCTCCGATCTCAATAAGCCCAACGGGCAATATGTCATTACCCCCGCTGATGTTCCCGAATTTCTCAGAACGTTGCCGCTAGGGAAAATACCCGGCGTAGGCAAAGTTTCTGCCGCTAAGCTGGAAGCGATGGGATTGCGTACCTGCGAGGATGTTCAAAAATACGACCTGGCCATGTTGCTCAAACGTTTTGGTAAGTTTGGTCGCGTGTTGTGGGAACGCAGCCAGGGCATTGATGAGCGGGATGTCAACAACGACAGACTGCGCAAATCTGTCGGCGTTGAGCGTACGCTGGCAGAAGATATTCATGAATGGGCTGAATGTGAGGAGATTATTGAGCGGCTATATCCCGAACTGGAACGACGTCTGGCAAAGGTAAAACCGGATCTGTTGATCGCCCGGCAGGGAATTAAACTCAAGTTTAATGATTTTCAGCAAACCACGCAGGAGCACGTCTGGCCGCGCTTAAGCAAAGATGACTTAATTGCAACAGCGCGCAAAACCTGGGATGAACGTCGGGGAGGGCGAGGCGTAAGGCTGGTGGGATTACACGTCACGCTGCTTGATCCACAGCTGGAAAGGCAACTGCTGCTGGGAATTTGACTCTGATGTATTGCCGGATGGCGGCGTAACCGCCTTATCCGGCCTACAAATCAGCGCGTAGGCCGGATAAGCGCAGCGCTATCCGGCTTTATTACAGAGACTTATTTCGCTGGAATCGACTTCAGTAGCTCGGTTAGCAGCGTCCAGTAGTGGCCGACGCTTTCAATATGAACCTGCTCATCCGGGGAGTGCGGACCGGTGATAGTTGGCCCGATGGAAACCATGTCCATATCCGGATACGGTTTCTTGAACAGTCCACATTCCAGACCGGCGTGGATAATCTGGATGTTCGGCGTTTTGTTGAACAGACGCTGATAGGTTTCGCGAACCAGGTGCATAACCGGAGAGTTAGCATCCGGCTGCCAGCCAGGATACGCACCTTTGGCTTCGGTTTTGGCACCGGCGAGCTTGCCCAGTGAATCCAGCATGCTTACCACGTAGTCTTTACCGCTGTCGATCAGCGAGCGAACCAGGCAGTGGATCTGTACATTATCGTCAGTCATGGTCACGACACCGACGTTCAGGGAGGTTTCCACCACGCCTTTCGCCACGTCGGAATTGCGGATCACGCCGTTCGGGGTGGCGTTCAGCAGACGAACAAAGCTATCGCGAGACGGCGTGGTCAGGGCGGCTTTATCGTTGGCGACAGCATCCAGAAGCAGAGCCAGATTCTTCTCTTTGGCTTCCAGTTCGTTTTTCAGGATGTCCTGGTAAGTGTTAACCAGTGCTTTTAGCGCATCAACTTTATCTGCGGCCACGGCGAGGGTCGCAAAGGCTTCACGCGGGATCGCGTTACGCAGCGTACCGCCGTTGAAATCGACCAGACGCAGATCCAGCTCTTCAGCGTGACCCGCCAGGAAGCGTACCAGCAGCTTGTTAGCGTTACCGAGACCAACGTGGATTTCGCCGCCGGAGTGACCGCCTTTCAGACCTTTTAAGGTCAGCTTAAAGCTCTGGAAACCAGCCGGAACCGCCTCACGGGACAGCGGCAGGTTTGAGGTAAAGTCGATACCCCCTGCGCAGCCCATGTAGATCTCACCTTCTTCTTCAGAGTCGGTGTTGATCAGGATATCTGCCTGCAGCCAGTTTGCCTGCAAACCGAACGCGCCATCCATACCCGCTTCTTCGGTCATGGTCAGCAACACTTCCAGCGGACCGTGTACCACATTGTCATCCGCCAGTACGGCCAGCGCGGACGCCATACCGATACCGTTATCCGCGCCCAGCGTGGTGCCACGGGCTTTCACCCATTCGCCATCAATATAAGGCTGGATAGGATCTTTGGTGAAGTCGTGCACGGTGTCGTTGTTTTTCTGCGGAACCATATCCAGGTGCGCCTGCAGAACGACCGGTTTGCGGTTTTCCATGCCTGCAGTGGCAGGTTTGCGAATCAGGATATTACCGACCTGGTCGCGCTCGACGTGAAAACCTTTCTCCTGGGCCCAGCTCAGAATGTGTTCAGCGAGCTGCTCTTCATGGTAGGACGGGTGAGGAATAGAACAGATTTTGGCAAAAATATCCCACAGCGGTTGCGGGGATAACTGAGACAGTTCAGACACGTTGAGTCTCCTTGGCGGTGTCCTACAAAACTTGCTTGCAGTCCACGGGGTTAGCTGAATTAAAAACACCACAAGTCAGGCTTGCGCGATGCGATTGAGAATACCACTTTCTCCGCCGACGGCTAGCATAAAGCATGCAAAAAGAGGCGCGGATTCCGCGAAACACTGGTTTTTAGTGCGTCAGATCTCTATAATCTCGCGCAACCTGATTCACCCTCAATTATTAATTAGCCGTAGATACACAGGCTGGGACACTTCACATGAGCGAAAAATACGTCGTCACCTGGGACATGTTGCAGATCCATGCACGTAAACTGGCAAGCCGCTTGATGCCTTCTGAACAATGGAAAGGCATTATTGCCGTTAGCCGTGGTGGTCTGGTGCCGGGCGCATTGCTGGCGCGTGAATTGGGTATTCGTCATGTCGATACCGTATGCATCTCCAGCTACGATCACGACAACCAGCGCGAGCTGAAAGTGCTTAAGCGTGCTGAAGGCGACGGTGAAGGTTTTATCGTCATCGACGACCTGGTTGACACCGGCGGCACCGCGGTTGCGATCCGCGAAATGTATCCTAAAGCGCATTTCGTCACTATTTTCGCTAAGCCGGCAGGTCGTCCGCTGGTAAATGATTATATTGTTGATATCCCTCAGGATACCTGGATTGAGCAGCCGTGGGATATGGGCGTAGTGTTTGTCCCGCCGATCTCTGGTCGCTAATCAACAGCGCTTTCAACGCCTGGCTTTGCCGGGCGTTGTTCTTTATTAATCCCCATCAGGTTACACTATGCCTTAATGAGTATTCATGGAGGCTGCAAGAATGTCACAAGCTAACCTCAGCGAAGTCCTGTTCAAACCCCGCTTCAAACACCCTGAAACGTCTACGCTGGTTCGTCGTTTTAATCACGGCGCGCAGCCGTCCGTACAATCTGCCCTGGATGGCAAAACAATCCCGCACTGGTATCGCATGGTGAATCGTCTGATGTGGATCTGGCGCGGCATCGATCCGCGTGAAATCCTCGAAGTACAGGCGCGTATCGTGATGAGTGAAGCCGAACGTACGGATAAAGAGCTCTACGATACGGTCATTGGCTATCGTGGCGGGAACTGGATCTATGAGTGGGCAAAGCAGGCGATGGAATGGCAACAGAAAGCGTCTATGGAGGAGGATCCGCAGTTGAGCGGACGCCACTGGCTGCATGCCTCTACGCTGTACAACATTGCCGCTTATCCGCACCTGAAAGGCGATGAGCTGGCAGAGCAGGCGCAGGCTCTGGCTAATCGCGCCTATGAAGAAGCCGCTCAACGGCTGCCGGGCACGCTGCGTGAGATGGAATTTGCGGTCGCTGGCGGCGCGCCGATAACCGGCTTCCTGCATATGCCAAAAGGCGATGGTCCGTTCCCGACGGTACTGATGTGCGGCGGTCTCGATTCCATGCAAACGGACTACTACACGCTGTATGAGCGCTACTTTGCTCCGCGCGGTATTGCCATGTTGACGCTGGATATGCCGTCGGTCGGATTCTCATCAAAATGGAAACTGACTCAGGATTCCAGCCTGCTGCATCAGCATGTATTAAAGGCGCTGCCTAATGTCCCGTGGGTGGATCACACCCGCGTGGCGGCCTTCGGTTTCCGTTTTGGCGCTAACGTAGCGGTACGCCTGGCGTATCTGGAGTCGTCACGGCTGAAGGCGGTGGCCTGCCTGGGACCGGTTGTGCATGCGCTGCTGAGTGACCCGCAGCGTCAGGCAAGCGTCCCGGAAATGTATCTTGACGTTCTGGCCAGCCGCCTGGGGATGCACGACGCTTCCGATGAAGCGCTGCGCGTTGAGCTTAATCGCTATTCATTAAAAGTGCAGGGACTGCTCGGTCGACGCTGCCCGACGCCAATGCTGTCTGGGTTCTGGAAAAATGACCCGTTTAGCCCGGAAGAGGAGTCGCGTTTAATCACCTCGTCATCTTCTGACGGTAAGCTGCTGGAGATTCCATTCAATCCGGTGTATCGCAATTTTGACAAAGGACTGCAAGAAATAACCAAGTGGATCAATCAGAGATTGTGTTAAAAGTTTGCTAAATTTTATCGATTTGGTAAAACAGGAGCTTCACCTAAGGAGATCGTAATGACGTTACCGAGTGGGCATCCGAAAAGTAGATTGATCAAGAAATTCACCGCGCTTGGCCCGTACATCCGGGAAGGACAGTGCGAAGATAATCGCTTTTTTTTCGATTGTTTGGCTGTTTGCGTCAACGTGAAACCCGCCCCTGAGAAACGCGAGTTCTGGGGCTGGTGGATGGAGCTTGAGGCGCAGGAAAAACGCTTTACCTACAGCTATCAGTTTGGTTTGTTTGATAAAGATGGCAACTGGACGGCGGTGCCGGTGAAAGAGACTGAAGTGGTAGAGCGACTGGAATACACCTTACGTGAGTTTCATGAAAAATTACGTGGGTTGTTAACGTCGCTGGATTTGGCGCTGGAGCCTGCTGACGATTTTAAAGATGAGCCGGTTAAATTAACCGCATAATGAACAGTAAAATGCCGGATGGCGGCGCAACCCCATCCGGCATTTTTTATCCTAAATCAGAACTGATAAACCATACCGACGGCAACGATATCATCATCGTTGATGCCCAGTTTATTGTCGCTATCCAGCTGGTTGATTTTATAATCGACAAACGCGGACATATTTTTGTTGAAATAATACGTGGCGCCAACGTCGATATAATTCACCAGATCCTCATTGCCGACGCCTTCAATATCTTTACCTTTTGACAGCACATAACCCAGTGACGGACGCAGACCAAAGTCAAATTGGTACTGAACAACCGCTTCGAAGTTCTGTGTTTTATTGGCGAATCCGCCGGAAATCGGCGTCATATTGCGCGTTTCAGAATAGAACGTCGCAATATAGATATCGTTAGCATCATATTTTAAACCTGTTGCCCAGGCTTCTGCTTTATCGCCCGTACCGCGAGTTTGCAGATTCTGCTGATTGGTACGATCGGAGTTGGTATAAGCGCCGCTTACGGCGAAATCGCTACCGCCAAAGTCATAGGTAACGGATGTACCAAAACCATCGCCGTTCTGTTTTTTCACATCGCGGTCCTGATTTTTACCCTGATATTGCAGGGTGAGATCCAGGCCATCCACGACGCCGAAGAAATCGGTGTTACGGTAAGTCGCCAGGCCGCTGGCGCGTTTGGTCATAAAGTTATCGGTCTGTGCAGAAGAATCGCCGCCGAACTCCGGGAACATATCAGTCCACGCTTCTACATCGTACAGCGCGCCCAGGTTACGACCATAATCAAACGAGCCAAGATTTTTTAATTTCAGACCGGCAAAGGCCAGACGTGTTTTTTGCTGGTTGGAATCACTTTCAGCTTTATTGCCTGCGAACTCTGCTTCCCAGCGACCATAACCCGTCAGTTCATCATTAATTTGCGTTTCGCCCTTAAAACCTAAACGGATATAGCTTTGGTCGCCGTCCTTGCTGTCATAATCCGTCATGTAATGCATGGCTTTAACTTTGCCATACAGATCCAGTTTATTACCGTTCTTGTTATACACTTCAGCTGCCTGTACGGATGCCGACGCCACAATCCCCATCACCACTAATGCCAGAGTGCTCTTTTTCATTTTCATTCCTGATTAAAAGTACGCGCTAATATTCACTGGGTGTGATCCCCGTTAAAAGACAGGAAGGTTTTTAACGTCTGGCAATGAACGTTTTATGACAAAGTAAGAATATTTTTAAAAAAGAGTGTTTTTATGTTTCTGTAATAAATGCGTCAAAATCTGCCGCTACGCTTGCTGATCCTGCGCAATAAAATTTCATGCTTTGTGCGCTGGCTGTTGGCAACCGGGGCCAGTCCTGCTAAAACGTTCGTTTGATATCATTTTCCCCAATTTTGAATGGCAGAGAATCATGAGTGACAGCCAGACGCTGGTGGTAAAACTTGGCACCAGTGTGTTAACGGGCGGATCGCGCCGCCTGAACCGCGCCCATATAGTAGAACTGGTTCGCCAGTGCGCGCAGCTTCATGCCGCAGGGCATCGTATTGTTATCGTTACCTCAGGCGCGATCGCCGCCGGGCGTGAGCATCTTGGTTACCCTGAGCTTCCGGCGACGATAGCCTCGAAACAGCTGTTGGCGGCGGTAGGGCAGAGCCGATTGATTCAACTGTGGGAACAGCTGTTCTCTATTTACGGTATCCATATCGGGCAGATGCTGCTGACGCGTGCGGATATGGAAGACCGCGAGCGCTTCCTCAATGCCCGCGATACGTTACGCGCGCTGCTGGACAACAACATCGTTCCTGTCATCAATGAGAATGACGCGGTGGCGACCGCCGAAATTAAAGTCGGCGATAATGACAATCTCTCGGCGCTGGCGGCAATTCTGGCCGGAGCCGATAAGCTACTGTTGCTGACCGATCAGCAAGGACTTTTCACCGCCGATCCGCGCACCAATCCGCAGGCGGAGCTGATCAAAGACGTTCACGGTATTGACGATGCGTTGCGCGCCATTGCCGGCGACAGCGTTTCTGGCCTGGGAACGGGTGGTATGGGCACGAAATTGCAGGCCGCTGATGTCGCGTGCCGCGCAGGGATTGACACCATCATTGCCGCAGGCAGCAAGCCAGGCGTGATTGGCGATGTGATGGAAGGCGTTTCCGTTGGAACGCGTTTTCATGCTCAGGCCTCTCCACTGGAAAACCGTAAACGCTGGATTTTCGGCGCGCCGCCTGCCGGGGAAATTACCGTCGATGAGGGCGCGACCGCAGCGATTCTGGAACGTGGCAGTTCATTACTGCCAAAAGGCATTAAAAGCGTGACAGGCAACTTTTCTCGTGGTGAAGTGATTCGTATCTGCAATCTCGAAGGGCGCGATATCGCCCACGGCGTGACCCGCTATAACAGCGACGCGCTCCGCCGTATTGCCGGACACCACTCACAGCAGATTGACACCATCCTCGGCTATGAATACGGCCCGGTTGCTGTCCATCGCGACGACATGATTACCCGTTAAGGAACAGGCATATGCTGGAACAAATGGGCATTGCTGCCAAAGCTGCGTCATACAAGCTGGCGCTGCTCTCCAGCCGCGAAAAAAATCGCGTGCTGGAAAAAATAGCCGATGAGCTGGAAGCGCAAAGGGAAAGTATCCTTAGCGCTAACAAGCAGGATGTAGAACAGGCGCGTGAAAATGGTCTGAGCGAAGCAATGCTCGACCGCCTGGCATTGACCCCTGCGCGTCTGAAAGCGATTGCTGACGACGTGCGTCAGGTGTGTAATCTTGCTGACCCTGTCGGGCAGGTGATTGACGGGGGCCTGCTGGATAGCGGACTGCGTCTTGAGCGTCGTCGCGTCCCGTTGGGCGTGATTGGCGTGATTTATGAAGCGCGTCCTAACGTTACCGTTGATGTTGCCTCCCTGTGCCTGAAAACCGGTAATGCGGCGATCCTGCGCGGCGGGAAAGAGACTTACCGGACTAACGCTGCGACCGTGGCGGTGATCCAAAAGGCGCTGGAAGCCTGCGGTTTACCCGCAGCAGCGGTGCAGTCAATCGACAATCCGGATCGCGCGCTGGTCGCTGAAATGCTGCGTATGGATAAGTACATCGATATGCTGATCCCGCGCGGTGGCGCGGGCCTGCACAAGCTGTGCCGCGAGCAGTCGACTATCCCGGTCATCACCGGCGGCATTGGCGTGTGTCATATTTATGTGGATGATTCTGCTGAAATCGCGCCAGCGCTGAAGATTATCGTCAATGCCAAAACCCAGCGTCCGAGCACCTGCAATACCGTGGAGACCTTGCTGGTGCATCAGGATATCGCTGAGCGTTTCCTGCCTGCGTTAAGCGACAAGATGGCGGAAAGCGGTGTTACGCTGCACGGCGACGAAATCGTGATGCAGGTACTGCATGGCCCGGCCAAACTGGTGCCGCTGAAACCGGAAGAGCTCGATAACGAGTTTCTGTCTTTGGATCTGAACGTTGTGGTGGTCGAAAATATGGATGGCGCTATCGCGCACATTCGCGAACACGGTACCCAACACTCCGACGCTATCCTGACGCGCACGCTCAGCAACGCCAACCGTTTCGTGAATGAAGTTGATTCTTCTGCCGTATACGTGAATGCTTCCACCCGTTTTACCGATGGCGCCCAGTTTGGACTGGGGGCTGAAGTGGCGGTGAGTACGCAAAAACTGCACGCGCGTGGCCCAATGGGACTTGAAGCATTGACCACATACAAGTGGATTGGCTTCGGAGATGATACCATTCGCGCGTAATTGAAACCGGGTGATGCAAAACAGGCGTTTGATTCGCAAGGCCAGTAATGCATCGCCCGGTTTGTTTTAACCTTCTTCGCCATACCCGCGTTCGTTTGAGCTCTGCGTTTTTAATCATCCGCAGCAGACTATATTTATTCATATTCTCGTTTGTGCCAGAAAAGTGAGCCAGCACAGAATTTTCCCTGTCTGGAATGAATTTTCCTGGTCTGCGGTTCACGTATTGTTCCCAACGCTTGTTCTATTAGAATCAGTCTCATTTTTATGAGGAGTTGTTGCGTGAAATCGGATATTCACAAACTTAGTATTCCTGTTGTGCCGCTCGGCAATCCGTTCCCACCCCGCCATTGTTCGCTGTGTCCAAAGGGAACGGCTATTGATCGTGATAATGAGTACAAGTTAATAGACAAAAGAAGGAAGTTTAAAGCCGGTGAGATTCTCGCTCGGCAGGATGAAGCCGCAGAGATGCTTTTTGTGATTCATGAGGGGTATTGCAAGTCCAGCGTGGAATGTGGCGATAACGTTTTTATCAGCCGCTTTTATGTTCCAGGGGATATCATGGCGCTGGATGCTGTCGAAGGGAGAACGTATCTGACCACCATCAGGGCAGCAACGACTGCGGAAGTTTGCCATATCGACATCGCGCGGTTGTTCAAGGTCGCAGAGAAGGATCCTTCAGTTGCCGCAGCAGTCATCAAGTTTCTGTGCAGAGATAATGGGTTCATTGTTGAGAAATTGCGGCGTTATGCGAATAAACACGCGGAGGCCAGAATCGCCGCTTTCCTGGTGGAGTTTTACGAGATGCATTTGCGTATTGGCAGACCGGAAACGACGCTTCGATTGCCTTTTTCCCGGGAAGAAATTGCCAGTTATCTCGATCTTAAAATTGAAACCGTCAGCCGTTCATTAAAATCACTCGAACAACAAGATTTGATTACCTTACATCGTGTACGTACGGTAACACTTAATAGTTATCTCGGTTTGAAAAGCTTCATCTAATTCTCGCTTTTATGAATATGATTTTTTTCTTGCAATACCAGGAATATTCTTTTTATATGGAAAATTCCTGGTTTTATTTGTGTGAAATAATTATCAATTCGAGTATTAATCCTCCAGATTTTTGCTTTGTTTATAAGAATATTCCCCTTCAAACGAAAGTTTTATGAGAATTTTCTTGTGAAGATGAAAATTTATCAAAGTTGTAACAAATAGTCAGCATTTTAGAAAAGATATAAATATTTTAATTATCTTTATGTTTTGTAAGGATTTTATTAGGGTTTTATTTGTATGACCTTTTTGATATTTATCAAAAACATAAAAAAGATGAATTGTTTGGTTCGACTTATTTGTGTGGTTAATAATTCTGAAATGCGGCTTATTTTGAGTAAATATATCTTGGGAAAGTTCCTGGAAGACTATTTGTGTAAGAAAATTCTTAGTCTTTTGTAATTTCTGCGTTTCAGGGTTTGTTGAGATGTTACTTAATTCAAATGATAATTTTTTTGCGCGGCAATTCTGGCTCGCAATTAATGGAACCGCTGGAGTGACTTAATAATAAGACTCGGTGGTGAGTTTGTTCTTAGGAGAAGATAAAAATGAAAAAACTATTATTAGTAACCTCTCTGGCTTCTGTATTTGTTGCGGCAAATGCAATGGCAGATGTTACTGCTTCTGCAACTGCCTCGTGGGATGCGACGGCAACAAAAGATACCACCAGCATGTTGGTTGTCACCCCGCTAAACTCTTTGACTTTCCAGTATGCTGAAGGACTGAATGCCTTCAACTCTCAGGACGGTGCTTTTGATGTGACTATTCAGGGCCAGGAGACGGCAACTGATTTTGAGCTGACTGCGCAGATCATTAGCAACACTCTGACCAACGCCAGTGGTGATGCATCTACCCTGAACGTAGGAGTGGCATGGAATGGCACCGCGCTGACTAAGTCTTCAGATACTGTCCTGGTCAACTCCAGCTCGACTTCTGGTCTTGAAAGCCTGATGGCTGATGGCGCTTATAACGGTGCTGCTCGTGTCAGCGATCAATCCAACTTCAAATTCACCATCACGTCAGCGACTTCTGATGGTACCCAGGCAGTAACGGATTACTCTGCCCTGCCAGACGGCTATTGGACTGGTGATGTAAAAGTACAGTTCAATGCAACCTGGACGACTACCTAAGTAATAAAAAATTCGGGAGAATTTTATCTCCCGAATTTATCAGGAATGGTGTCATGAAAAAATATTTACCGACAGCGATGTTGGTAGGGTTAGTAGTATCTTTTCCCGGATGGGCAATTAATGTTGGTGAAATTACATCGATAATGACTTCTGCTGAGAGTTCATTATCGAAAGAAATTACCAATACGACTGATGCGGCGCGTTATGTCAGTGTTTCGGTAAAACAATTGTCATCACCTTTAGCTGGCGGAGTCGAAATAAAGCCTGTTAATTCCGGAGAGTTACTTTCTACACCTGCCAACCTTATTCTTCCTGGTCAGGCGAAGGATGTATTTCGCTTTTTCTATAAAGGACCAGCAGATGATGTTGAGCGTTATTATCGTCTGCAATGGATTGATGAACCGGTTACCGAGAGCGCGGAAACCCGGGCCAATAAAATGGCGGTTGCAACAGCGTCGGCTGAAATTGGAACTATTTTGGTGGTTGCGCCGAGAAAGGAGCGTTTTGAATATAACCGAAATGGCGATGTTATTACCAATACTGGCAATGTTTCGTTTCGAGTGATCGCCTATGGCACGTGTAAAGAGAAGGCCCGCGATCGAGGACGAGGCTGTCGCGAACGTTATTACATTATGCCAGGTACGAAAATAAAATTACAGTTTACCGATATTAATAATAGCCGTTCACGGATCGGTATCTGGCACGGTAAGCAGTTTATTACAGTGAAGTGATGGTCGATTGCAGCCATCTGTACGGGATAAATAAAATACCGGAATGTAAGGATGCATATGACAACAAAAAACATTGTCGGCGGTAGCTTTTGCCTTTTTCTTGCGCTGACACCAGGATTTTCACATGCAGCCCCAGTAAAAGTGGGTAATTACGTTATTCCCAGCGCTTTCGCCCGTTCACTGGAGCAGGGAATGACGGTACCGGTATATATTCGCTACAACGAGACTGACGAGAAAAGTCAGCAAAAAATTGCCGATGCGGTAATTTCGCTTGTTGATGGCAATATTACCGTTAAATCCCTGACGCTTACTGAATTACCTAATAATGCCGTGTTATCTGGAAAAACCCGCGCATTGGTGGAAAAAATTCGTGATGTGAAGTTTCACGATAATACCAATATCGAGCTATCGGCTAATGCACGCCTGCAGCTTAACGTCTCTTCATTTCATCTGGAGATGATTGTTAGTAAAGATGCGCTAACTGAAGCGATTGTCGCACGCAGCAGTCTGCTTGGGCCTTCCAGTGTGGAGACGCTCTCCAATGTCCTGAATTATAACTTTGGTACCTACTACAACGATTATCACAACGGCAGCAGTACTCGCAGCTATCTGACGGTAGACAATACAACATCGCTGCGTGAGCACCATATCAACATTAACGGTTCGTTTTACGGTATAGGCGACAGCAATGGCACCAGCAAACTCTATCGGGCGATGTATGAGCGCGATTATAACGGGTATCGACTGGCGCTTGGGATGCTTGACACCTGGAATGTCCAGTCTATTGCCAGCCTGAATGCGCTGAACGGCGGTAAAATTTACGGTGTGAGCTATGGAAATAAAGGAAGTACGGTTGTTGAAAATACCGCGCTTTCGCTCACGCCGATTACCGTATTTTTGCCAGCCGCTGGCGAGGTTCATGTCTTTCGTGACGGGCGATTGCTCAGCGTGCAGAACTTTAATATGGGCAGCTATGAAATTGATACCAGTCGTTTCCCGTATGGAGTTTATGACGTCACGGTAGATATCGTGGTCAATGGCCGGACAATTAATAGTCGCATCAGCAGGGTAAATAAAATCTTTGCCCGCCAACAAGCAGCCGGAATTGATCAGCTCTCGTGGCAGTTTTTTGGCGGCTCACTGGATTATGATCGTGTGAGCTATAAGCGAAACCATTATCAGGATTTGGGCAGCGAGCAGACATGGATTGCTGGCGGGGCCGCATCGGTAACGCTGGCGGTATTGTCGGGACTGGGCCTGAAATCCACGCTCTACGGTTTTGACAACAATGCGGTTAATGAAACGGATGTCACGCTCAATGTAAATGAATACGTAAGCATTGGCACTCAGACGCTGGTAGCGAACGATTCGTCATGGCGAAACATCAGTAACATTAATCTCAATGTGCCTGAGGGGTATGGCTCTCTCTGGGCATCTCGTGAAGACAGTAAAATTGGCGATCGTTTGCCCGTGCAGGAACGTGACAATTATTCCATTGGCGGCACGCTGAATATCGGAAAGTTTATTCCTCATGGCGGTTCGCTCACCGTTAGCCAGACGGAGAATCGCTATTCAGGCAATAAATACCGTAACCTGGACTACAGCACGACCCTTTATTCAGGCAGATATGCCTCGGTTGGACTGCGTGCAGGGATCCAGCGTTATTACTACAACAACCGAAATGACGATGGGCGACAGGAACGTTATGTCAGCCTGGATTTATCGTTGCCGTTGGCTTCCTGGTTGAGCATGGGGGTCTCCCGGGATCGCTATGGCAGCACCCAGGGGAATATCAGCGCGCGTAAGCAGTATACTGAAGGCCCCATTAAATCAGTCGGCCTGGCGGCGTCAACCCGTCTGAGTGGTGAACAATATTACGACAACAACTATTCGATAAACGGCAATTTGAGTTATGACACGAAATATAACGCCGGTACCGTATCGGTCACGCGTTCCGCGGATAACTCCACCAATATGAACTTCTCTTCTCAAGGCTCTCTGGCGTGGGCTGGGAAAGACTTCGGTCTGAGTAAAGAGAGGCAACGGTCAGGTGTCATCGTGAAAACAGATTTGACCGGTGAGGGTAAACTGGCGGCGAAGATTAACAATCGTAATTATCTTCTCAGCGGTAAATCAAATTTCATTGCACTGCCGCCCTATGCCCAGTACAAGCTGGAAATTCTCAATGATAAAAACTCTGAGGACAGCTTCGATATTGTTTCAGGACGCAAGCAGGAACTGACGCTATATCCGGGTAACGTTGGTGTTATTAACCCTGAAGTGAAAAGCATGGTCACCGTGTTTGGGCGTATTCGTTACCCTGATGGGCAGTTAGCTGCAAATACCGATATTCATAACCACATCGGGAAAACACGTACCGATGAAAAGGGTGAGTTTGCTATCGATATTGATAAAAAATATCCGGTCATCACGCTAATTTCAGCCAATGGCAGCGTTTGTGAAGCCGATCTCGATCTGGAAAAAGCACGCGGCGCGGCGTGGGTGGGTGAGGTGAAATGCGCAACGCAAACCACTATGGCACAGAGGTAATAAAATGAAAGTATTAAATAAGTTGGCTATTTTTATCTGTGCTGTGGGAAGCTTTACGCCTTTGCCTGTTTTAGCTTTGAAGGCCTCCTCGTCCGGCTCAGTCAGCAATAATTATTTGTTTATTGAAAATGCTATCGATGGTGAATATTTTATTACCCCATCGGCACTTGATCCGCGCTTCAGCGGGTCAAATACGTGGATAAAATACGGTACCTCGCAGGTCAGTCTCGGATATTTAGGTTTTGTGGGCTGGACTGCACCCGGAAATTATTATCAGGATATGTGGATTGATAATTCCCCGATTAATGGGCCTTTCCGGGGAATACGTTGTTATAGTGGAACCCAGTGTCCATCGACCGGGTTTATTGCCGGGCAAGGAACTGACAATAACGGGTTTTATCATGCACAGGTGGGCTCTGTCGCAGGCGTTGTTGGCGGAGCCTACGGATTCGCCTCTCTGACGGATACTGCCTATGAGTATTTTCGCAATGTGTCTACCGGTAGCAGCGAAACCTACGTATTCAACCGCTGTTATACGTCTGTAAATTATGATTATTCTTCCGGACAGCGTTGCAAAGACCAGTCGACCGGATCATGGAATTACGTTAATTATACGTTGACCAAACGCGGGCATCTGTCGCTTGAATCGACTAATGCGTTTCAGGAACTTTGGGTTGCCAGCGACGGAACGCCGAGCATCACCAAAGACTCTGGTTATTGTGAGCTTGGCGTGGTGGGCGGCACAGACGGTGTGATTTGCAAGATGGTGAGTTATAACCTGCAACAAACGGCTAATCTGACCCCCTCTCTGACGTTTCGCGCTTATGTTGACACGGCGATGCTTGGTTTTACGCCCGGAGCGGCCACCGTGAGATACTCCGGGAATGGCTCAAACTGGTATAACTATGGTTCTTCAACAGCGTATTACAACGTTTTCACCACGTCCGGGGAGTATATTTATATTTTTCTGTCGAAAGTATTTCTGAAAAATCTCGTCGATTCAGGGATCAGTATTACTAACAGTCAGCCGTTTACTTTCGGTTTTTATAATGGCTTAACACCAGAGTCAGGGCACTACCAGTTTACCCCTTCGTTACAGCTCAATATTGTGCCGAAGGAGTATGGAATCAGTATTGTCTCTTCGGACAACACAGCTTCTGCGAGCGGCAGTGGCACGATTGGCGATGCCGCTCCTATAGAAATGGATTACACCGTAACCGTCTCAGGCCCTCGTCAGGCCGATAGCATTACCGCCCAGGTTATCGGGGATAGTACAACGATCAATAGTGTGCCTTATTGCCTGTTTACCTCTACGCAAGGCGGGCTATCCGTCCCAATCCCCGCCTTTCTGCAGTACAACAGCCAGTCGGGGGGCGTAGTGCAGAAACGAAATAGCTGCAGTGAAGCACCAGTCAGCATGAGCGATGCGCAGTGGCAACAGACGCCCTGGGACGCCAATAACAATGACGATGGAAGCTATTATACGACTGATTTGAAGTTGCTTTTCCCCATGAATGATTCACGTTCGCTGTTAACCGTTTCCGGAGCAGACTGGGAAGGTGTCGTCAGCGCCAGCGGAGAGATAAAAGTGACGGCGAATTGGGTGGGCGTCACACCATGAATCGCTACCATTTCGCACTTAGATGGGCATTTGTCTTTTTTTGTGGGCTGACTGCATGCTCTGCACAGGCTGTCTACCTGGAGTCGACCATCTATGAGATGCCATCGGATAAATCATTTATCAGTAAGCGAATCTATAACGATAGCCACAAACAGAATTTGTACAGTATTAGCGCCGTAAAAATTGATAAGCCGGGGCCGGGAGGTGAAAACAGAAGCGCCATTGCTGAAGGCGAACTTCTGTTTACACCGCTGAATTTCTCACTGGCACCGCAGGCGAGTGAGTTTTTTAAGATTTTCTACCGTGGACCGCAGGATGATAAGGAGCGTTATTATAGAATTCTGTTTCGTGAAATGCCGATCACGCTGTTTACCGAGCGTAATCAAGGAAAAGGCGGACAGGCTCTCCCGGTGATCGCTATGGACACTATACTGGTTGTTCGCCCGAGAAAAATAAATCTGACCTACACCATTGATGAGGCTAACGGAACGCTGAAAAACACCGGGAATACTTTTTTTAAAATCATCGTACACCAGGGGTGCAACTCAACCGATGATGAAGCCACCATGCGTTATGTGTTGCCGGGGGAAACCTGGCGTAGTAGCCAACTAAAAACATAAAACAGAAAATTTATAGTTGCCTTGCAGAAATACCTACCCGTGGGGCAGGGGTGCTTCAAACTCAATCGTGAGTAAGTATTGAATCTGATCGGATATGTCATGATGAGATATTGAATCTATACTGTATGTATCTTTATAAAATACAGTCATAAGCTCAGAGTAGATGAAATTTTGGCCATCCGAACTCAATATTACGGTATTTAAGAGTCAGGTTGTATGAAAAGTATAATTAATGATCAGGTTGAGTACGATTCCACCAGGAAAAGCCTGAAACATGGCGATACTACAATAATTCTTTCGCCGTCTACAGCGAGACTACTTGATTTACTCATTACTCATAAAAATCAACAGCTCCACCGCGAATTTATCATTGAGGAAGTATGGGAAAAGCATGGCATGGTGCCATCCGGCCATAGTCTTAATAAAAGTATAAGTGTCTTACGAAAAGCATTTAGCGAGTTGGGGGCGGAGAACCCCATTGAAACATTGCCCAGACAGGGATTTTTGTTCCATGCTGCGGTCCGTGACGCATCGACATCCTCCAGTGAGGATCAAGACAGGCGCTTGGTACCTAAAACGGAAATGGCAGTTCCATCAAGAAAAGTGAAATACGTAAAAATTTTTGTTCTCATTTTATTAATCGCTTTAATCGCAAGCACTTTTTTTATCGTGAAGACTTTTAATACAGGTACCAGGAATTTTATCTACATCAGGACAGTAGGTGATTGTGAACTTTATACTGCAGATGACAATAATGCTGATAAAACGAAAGCATTCTTATCCTCTGATATGTGGCGAAAAGTAAATTCGGTTTGTCATAGCGGTAAGAAAACAATAGTTTTCTATGATGATAATAATTTATCAGCAAGCAATTCTCTTAAAGAGAACTTTCTTGGAGTTTGTTCGCTAGATAAACGAGGTGCTGCGCATGAATGCGAAAACTATATTTATTAGTGGGGTGATCCTCCTTGCAGCGATAACAGTATATTTTTATCTTCATCTGCAACCTGAGACGCTGACTTGTTCTGCTAAAAATTATCTGCATCTGGAAGCTCAAACTCAGGGGGTGAAAATTGAAGGTGAAGTCCTTCTTGTCTTCCGGATATCTTCCGCCACCGAAGGGCGAGTATCTCAGGTAGGAAGTCTTGTCATTCAGGGCAAACATTATGCCGTAGATCGTAATGTCGTCCTGAAATTTATTGGTAAAGATCACGATGGATACCGACAGACTCGCCGCGTGGCTATTGTTAAAAATAAAAATGATAATGTCCCTGATGAAATTACTGAGCTGCTTATGTCACGGCAGGATATTTTCTATTATAAGGTTGTCCGTATCGCCGGAAATGTTTATGGGATAAGAGATTTGCGACGTACGCTTATGGTTTGTCGGGCTGCTTAACAGAGTTGATATATTGTATTACAAATTTTTTTAGTTACATATGTTGTTGTTTTGCTTTTTTGTGGTTTTATGTTTTGTCTTGTTGTGAAAGTGAGTAAATTTATTTGTTCTGATTAGAAAATGGGAATTTTCCTTTTTCAATATTTTAAATGGCCTTACTATTTGACGGGGATATTCATATGGACAGTTGTAATCATAAATTCCTAACCTGTGTAATATGACTTATGGAAAAAGTTAACTCACGCACCGCCTTATAATTATTGGAGGTCGAAGGTGTTGTATATGCTCTCGTGCATAAAACGAGGGACCTGCTATGCCATAAATTAAAGTTGGTGATAACTATGAATGTGAAAAAGGCTTTTCTTCTCAGTTATGATATTTTCCTTTTCTCAGGGTTAAAAGCGTCTTTGCCAAATTTAGTACTGGTTGATGCGCGCACATATATTTCTGGAGCGCAACCCGTCATACCACAATATCCATCCTGTGTGTTGGTTATTGATAATCGACTGCCATTATTCCTGATCAGGAAGTGGCTCCAGAGAAATAGTGCACAGTTCATTAATATGAGCTGTATTGTTCTTCGGATGAGTGAAAACCAGGCTGTTAATCGAGGGTATGAAGAGTTTGTTTTTATTAATGGATGGGAATTATCAGAGAAGGTGATCTCTCAGTTAAAAGATTATTTATTGGCACCTGGTGAGATAGCCGAAATCAACAGAGGTTCACCACTATTTACTTTTTATTTAACCGAGTTTGAGGAAGAAATGTTGTATGCTTCTTTCACTAAAGAAAGATTGCACGATTTTTGTATTGCCAACTCGCTGACAATTAAGTCAGTATATCGATATCGGGAAAAAATTACCACTCGGCTCGGATTTTCTCATTTCAATGAAACAATCATTTTTTTAACCAGGAATAATTTCTTGCGTGAAGACAGTTCACCGCTAAGAAATACAGCGGAGAATATGATTTACGATGAGGTGTATGATGTTTCAGATACTAGTCGACTGAGCATGGCAATAAGGAATGAAGAAATCATTCCTTATTTTCAACCCATAGTAAATACCAGTGGTGATGTTTGCGGCGTTGAGGTTTTGGCTCGTTGGCCACAGGGGCATAACTACGCTATTTCTCAGCGTGAGTTTATTCCATTGGCAGAAAAAAGTGGGTTGATTAATGAGTTGACCAGCTATTTAATGACCGTCGTTGCGCGTGATTTCGTCGGCGGAGGTGTAGGGATCAACAACACTTTATTTGTCTCATTTAATGTCAGCCCATCAGGTTTAAGTAACCCTGTCTTTTATTGGGAATGCCTTAACTTTATGGAAATGACGCAAAAATTACCCATAAAACTGATGATAGAAATAACTGAAAATCAGACGCTTACAATCACTCCAGCAATCAAAGAGCTTATTCGTTCATTACGAAACAGAGGCGTTCTGTTTGCTTTAGATGATTTTGGGACCGGTTACGCTAACCTCTGTTATCTCAATGAGTTAGACCTGGATGTAATCAAGATTGATAAAACATTCATTAAGGCTATTAAAGAGGTTGAGCAACATATTCCTATGCTTGAGTCAATTATTCATCTTTCCGGGCTTTTAGGGCTACGCGTAGTGGCGGAGGGCGTTGAACATGACTTTCAACAGCAATGGCTGGAAAAACAGAGAGTTGATTACCTGCAAGGCTATCAATTTTTACCGCCAGTGACATTTAGTGATTTTATCCGGTATTACGAGCACTCTGTTAGTTTGTATGAACCTGTATCTGGTTCAACTTTCTCAACCTAGATCTCAAGAAGGTTTGCTGTTCTGAGCGATGCATCGTTTGTTTGTTTATCCTAAAAGGGTTATTCATAACTGTATTAATGTTCAATACAAAAGTTTTGAGGTTAGCCCTTCGCCATGCGTACATTTCTGACAAAAGTAAGAGTATGGTTTCCGCCACCGCTCATCTTAGTATTATTTCTTGTCATGGATGCGTTGATGACGACCCCGCGTTTTACGTTCGGTGCGGTGAATATCGTCGTAAGCATATTGCTGGCCTGCGTTAGTCTGGCGGTAGCACTGCATACCGCGTGGCAGATGAGGATGAAACGCACGACGCTGAACCCGCTTCATACGGAAAGAACGACCACGCTTGTTACCGAAGGTTGTTACGCCTGGAGCCGCAACCCTATTTACCTTGGAATGAGCGGACTCCAGTTGGCCTTCGCTTTCTACGTCGGCAGCCTCGCCGGGATACTGGCTGTACCATTATTTATGCTGGTGATAGCCAGATTGCATATCGATTTTGAAGAAGAACAGCTGCGAAAACATTTCGGGCCGGAATGGGAACGCTATGAGCAACGGGTTCGTCGTTGGTTATAGAATTGTCTGATGCAATAACGCGCTATCGCGAACACGGAAAGCGCTGAGCGCGTTCCGCCGTAGCTGGTGATGACACGATTCGTGCGTAATTGAATCCGGGTGATGCAAAAATAGGCGTTTGATTCACAAGGCCATTGACGCATCGCCCGGTTAGTTTTAACCTTCTACCCCGTGTTCACATTTGTGGACATGTCCTTTTCAGGGCCGATATAGCTCAGTTGGTAGAGCAGCGCATTCGTAATGCGAAGGTCGGAGGTTCGACTCCTCTTATCGGCACCATTTCAAGCCAGGACGTCCTCCGGCCTTTAAGAAAACCACGTTTCTCCTCTCGCGCCGCACGCATACTTTTCGACTCGGGGTAAAGATTTGAACTGCTTTTGGGTTCTATGCCTGTCGAGTTCACACCGATAGCAGAATTGCCGGATAAAGACTCCTTCAGGCTACGTTCGCGTAATAGATAAACGCGAGCTTGTTGCCGTCCGGATCGCGTACGTAGGCGCTGTAAAATCCCTGACCATACTGCGGCCTATGACCCGGTGCGCCTTCATCTGTGCCGCCCAGACTGAGCGCGAGGGTGTGTAACTGCTCAATATGCTCGACGGAACGTGCATTCAGCGCCACCATCGTGCCATTACCAACGCTGGCAGGTTGTCGATCTAAGGGGCTGCCGATGCACAGCCCAACGGTGTGGTTGCCGTTGAATGTTCCCCACGACGCACCTTCTTCATTACGCCCGGCCTGCGGTTGCCCAAGCAGTTCCATTAGCGGATCGTAAAACTGAATGGCGCGTGGGAGATTGTTGGTACCTAACATAATGTAAGA
Source organism: Citrobacter sp. W9 (assembly GCF_026719375.1). NCBI lineage: Bacteria > Pseudomonadati > Pseudomonadota > Gammaproteobacteria > Enterobacterales > Enterobacteriaceae > Citrobacter > Citrobacter sp. W9. The sequence goes on from NZ_JAPPTE010000001.1 coordinate 94,780, forward strand.
AAACATACTGTCCCTCATATTCATGATGCCAGGAGGCTCAGTGGTTATCCGCCTTATGCGCCCAGGCGGGCATCGCTGTAAGATAACGCTTAGCACGTATACGCGCCTCTTCCGGGCCGACCTTTTGCCATGAGTCGAGAAACGCCGCCAGACCTGCAACGGCTTCATCCCAGGATTTCAAATTACCGTCGGCATCACTACACCAGGTGCAATATTGATTGCTGGCAACGTTGGCATCACTACCGGAGATTGGCATTCCGCAGGCCTGGCAAAACCGTTCATGCTCTGTCATACAACGTTCCTTTTGTTAGAGGGGTGGTTAATAAATATACACCCAATGACGAGAGAACTTAGGGGGCTAGATCAATTGTTGAGCGCTCGCGACAACCCGCAAGGGGGCGCTGACCGCACTGCCGGATATCGAAACGCTGAATGCTTTTATTACGCAATGTCATCTACCGGACGACGAAATAAAAGACCTTTAAGCATGATATCGGCGAGCTAAGTAATTTTAGCTCTCTATGATTTTGTGAATGTCCCCGCATCCTCATCGGATGGCGGGGATTTTTACTTTATTTTTGCAGGAAGATTAAACTGTAATACGCTTCAACCCCGCTATCGCTTTTTCGAGGTAGGCGCGTGGACATCCCATGTTCAGGCGAATAAAACCTTTGCCAGCCGAACCAAAGCTATTTCCCATTGAAGGCGCAATACCGGCAACATCAAGCATAACCCCTTTGAGTTGCTCATCATCCAGTCCAAGCGCTTTGCAATCGATCCACAGCAGATACGTACCCTGGGAAGGAACAAGCCGAGCCCACGGGAGATATTCATTAATCTGTTGAATAAACCAGCGTCGATTTTCAGCCAGATAATCGAGTAACTCGTCTAACCAGGGCGCGCCATGCTGCCATGCTGCCGTACTTGCCTCGACGGATAGCGCATTGAACACATCCAGCCCATGGGCATCCAGACGGCGTAAAAAGTGTTCACGCAATGCCGGTGCCGGTATCAGAAAATTAGCAATGCGTAGTGTCGACAAACCAAACGTTTTACTGGCGGAGGTGGCAGAGATAACGCGCGAATGCCAGCGCGCTCCCAGATGCAGAACTGAAGTAAATTTTTTCCCTGGCAGTAATAAATCAGCCCATATTTCATCAGACAGCAACGTAACATTATAGGTCTCACATAAGGTGAGTAACTGTTCCAGCTCCTGCGCAGACCAACAACGGCCAGTTGGGTTATGCGGATTACATAAAATCATCAACGGTGGGCGTTCAGTCCGGAATAACATTTCCAGGTGCACAAAATCCATTTGATAACCCGTAACCGGATCCTCAGATAATGGGTTTTCCAGGAGCTGCCTGCCGTTCAGAGTGATAATTTTGGCGAATGACCCGTAGTACGGCCCCTGAACGACCACGCCTTCACCGGGTTGACTCAGCATTTGCACCAGTAGAGATAACCCCGGAACGACGCCTTCAATGCTGCAGACCCATTCCTGCTTTATTTCCAGTTGATGGCGGGTGGAGAACCATGAGTTTAATGAATCAAAGTAACTTTGTGGGCGTTCGCTGTAACCAAAAATGCCGTGCCCGACGCGGAGTGTTAAAGCCTCCTGAACGGCAGGGGGGCAAGCAAAGTCAAAGTCAGAAACCCACATTGGCAACAGTTCATGTGTATCTTCGCCGAAATATCGCGTCATAAAGTCCCATTTCAGCGAACCGGTATTGTGGCGATCGATAACCTTATTAAAATCCATTACATGCTCTCCCTATTCTGTTGCCGTAATTTTTTTAGCTGTACCTGCCGCTGATGGCGCTTTTGCGATACCGATTCCTGTAAAACCATAAATCAAGGCGAAGAAGATTGCGGCATAGCACTGAATTGCCCATGGCAGTAAATCCAGCGTGCTCACGCCTAATGTCGTTGCCATATAGACTCCGGCAGAGGTCCACGGCAATAGCGGTTCAATAACTGTGCCCGCATCTTCAATAGTGCGGGATAGATTTTTAGTATCCAGTCCCATACGACGGTAAGCGTCTTTAAATAATTCAGCTGGAACCAGAAGAGCGAGTTTGCCGTCGCTTGTCGCACCTGTCACCAGAATGGTGGTTCCAATGGTCGCCGCAATTAGCTGACCGACACTGTGAATGACGGTCAACAGGCGGTTAATAAGAATGTTGAGCGCCCCCGTTAACGTTAAAGCCCCGGCAAAAGAGAATGCGCAAAATACCAGAAGGATAGTGCTCATCATTGAGAACATTCCACCACGGTTAAGCAGGCGTGGTACATCCGCAATAATGCCCTCGCTCCCTTGCGGGAACATCGTAATATTAAAGCCATCGATAAAGGCATCCAGTCCTTGCTTGATGCTAAGTCCCTGCATCACAACGCCCAGAATCAGGGCTAATACGCACGCGCTCAGCATTAAAGGAATGACCGGTTTTTTACGAATCGCCCCCCATAAAACGATTACTGGCGGCAAAATCAGAATGATATTGAAGTGGTACAGCGACTCCAGTGCGTTGACAATATCGGTCACCCGTTGTGGCGTGGCGACCTCGCCCAGCATATTGCTGTGGCCCGCAATTAAATAAACCACGGCTGCAAGCAGAAAGCTGGGAATTGTGGTCCACAATAAGTGCTGAATATGCTCGAAAAGGGTAGTATCTGCGACAATGGCCGCAAAGTTAGTTGAGTCTGACAGAGGCGATATCTTGTCGCCGAAGTAAGCACCTGAAACAACGGCTCCCGCAGCCGCTGCCATCGAGACATCCAGTCCGGCGGCAACCCCCATCAATGCTACGCCCACCGTTCCGGCTGAACCCCAGGAGGTTCCGGTACATACCGATACGACGCTGGTCAAAAAGAAGGCGGCGATGAGAATGTATTCGGGGCTGATGAGTTTAAGTCCCCAGTACACCATATAAGGGATGGTGCCGCTAAACATCCATGTTCCAATCAGGCCGCCAACGCAGATAAGAATCATAATAACCGGCATTGCTTTGGCGAGTTTATCGACCACCGAATTAATGATGTCTTCCCAGCAATACCCTTGCCACCAGGCCATCCCTGCGGCGACAGCGGCAGAGCACAGTAACAAAGGTTCAATGCGTAACCCCATAATGCCGTAGCCAATAATTAATAGCAGGAGCATGGCTAAAATAGGGATCGCTGCCAGTCCAAATGAGAGCGTTTTTTTCTGATTTTGAGAGGCATTCATTCATGAATCTCCAGTCTGTAAGGTCGTTCAAGAGTAGAGAACACCCTTAGGCCTGACTGTGATCGTTCATTGGCCCTCATGTAAGCGATTACATGAGAACGTTAAACTTGAAGTCGATCACAATTCAGGGGCTTGACGATTTACGCATTGATGACGGGGGGAAGAACAGAATCGCGGATCACCAGATCCGCAGTGAAGCTATTCACACTGGGACGCTGGGTTGCGCCCTTAAAAAGCTGTATCGCCAGGTGCGAAGCACAGCGCGCCATCCGTTCAACGGGGTAATGCATTGTTGTCAGCGCGGGATAGAGATAGCGCGCCATCACCACATCATCGAACCCAACGATTGAAAGCTGCTGTGGAAGGGTAATTCCTTGTTGATGAAGGATGCGCATAATCCCGGCGGCCATCACATCATTAAATGTCACCGCTGCGGTGAAAGGGATGCCGCAATTTAGCAACTGATGCGCAGCGCGTTCGCCCCCCTCTTCATTGAAGGGGACGCTAATAACCCAGTTTTTATCTGGCGTAATGCCATATTCGGCCAGCGCCAGCTGATAGCCTTCCAGCCGCTCACGACGATCGATAATCGGTAAATCACTTGTCACGCAGGCAATACAACGGTGTCCTTGTTCCAGTAGATGTAGCGTGGCTGTTTTAGCTGCTTGACTATTTTCCAGCCATACGCAGCGATTGGCCATCCCGGCAATATAGCGATTCACGACGACCATGGCCGGGAAATGCGCGGCATATCGCAACAGTTCTTTTTCGGAGAGCCTACTGGCATGGACCACAATAGCTTCACAGCCCTGGTTGATCAGGAAATCGAGCCCGGATTTTTCCATTCCTTCATCGTGGCCACCGCTGCATACCATCAGCCGAAATTGCTGCTGGCGTGATACTTCTTCCACGCCTCGGGCAAGTCTGGCAAAAAAAGGATCGGCAAGATTGCCGGTCAATAACCCGAGCATGTCCCCGCTGCGTTTCGCTAATGCAATTGCGGCGGCATTGCGATGATAATTCAGCTCGCGCATAGCTTTTTCAACACGCTCACGCGTCACCGGTTCAACCCATGCAGTTTGATTAATAACGCGTGAAACGGTTGCAGTGGATACTCTTGCTAACTCTGCAACATCCTTTATCGTTGCCATACCGGCTCTTTACCTTATTGATGCTTGAGAATTTGCTTATCACTGGTTTTTATTTGGAAAATTAACTATTGGATTTTATTTATCATGAGTTCATCTGACGTCTAGATTTGCATCAATGCCAGTTTAACGGCAAGCCCGGCAAACGCAACAGCAAAGAAACGCAATACCCAACGTTGCACAGCAGCATTAGCAACCACATGCTGGCGTATGCTGGCTGCACTAATTCCATATACGGTAAAAACAAAGAAAGTCATAACCATAAAAATCAGGCTCATCTCCATCATCTGAGAAACAGGTGAGATCTCACCTTTAATAACGAACTGCGGTAAGAATGCCAGGAAAAACATGGAGAGTTTGGGGTTGAGTAGATTGATAAGTATCGCTGAGGTTATAACTTGCCTTAAACTCTGTTTTTTAGTTTTACTAGCCATATTCAGATTTTTATTTTCATTAAGCGTTTTCCATGCCATATAAAGCAGATATGCTACGCCCAAATATTTAATTATCTGAAGGGCCATTTCACTAGTATGCAGTATTGCAGCCAGTCCTGTAATAACTGTTAATATGTGCGGAACAATACCCAGCGTGCAACCCAATGCAGCAATTATACTTACGCGAGCACCATCTGAAATGCCCGTGGCGACAGTATAGAGTACGCCAGTCCCTGGAGATGCCACGATAATGAGAGTGGTAAGGAGAAACTCAAGCGTCATAATGAATTTCCCCCACAGACTTTTACTTCGGACTCGATGTAACGGGGCAACTGAGTCTGCGCAGTGAGGTTGGTACGGGAAATAATGCCATCTGCATGAATTATTCCAGTGTAGAGTCGTTCAACATGATTACGAATGATGGGAGGGTAGAATAGTGACATTGGCAAATCTCTCTTCCGGAATGTTTCCAGCAGCATGCCGAGTGTCACGATTGGTGTATTGAATAAAATTGCAGCTTACTTTATCGCTGCAGCATAGGCGCCGGGCGTTATGCCATAAGTACGAACAAAAAGTCGCGTCATATGACTTTGATCTGCAAAACCGGCGGTATAGGAGGCATCAGTAAGAGACATTCCTCCAGCGATAAGCTGCCTCGCCTTTTGCAGTCTCCGCTGGATAAGATAAGCATGTGGAGTAAGCCCTGTGACTGTAGAAAAAGCGCGTAGTAGCTGAAACTGACTCACGCCTCCCAGAGCTGAAAGCTCATGGAGTGATAACGGTAATGAGGGGTCATCATCAATACGCTCCTTTGCCAGGATAATTGATTTTGGTACGCCTTTTTTCTCAATACGCGGGCTTGCGAGTAAGCCTGCCAGTAAAAAGAGCAGGGTTTCTTCCTGTTCAATTTCGCTGTGCCCGCCGCGGGAATCCGTCAGAATTCGAAAGAGTGTTGAGAAATGGGCTGCAGGCTCACGATTACGAAATACTGGGCTGGATAGCTCAACGCAGCCAGAGCGACTTTCCGTCAGAGCTTGCATGGCGCCGGACAAAACGGTGGGGTCGAAATAGAGCATGCGCCACGACCTGCTTTCTGTTCCCAAAGGTGAGCCATCATGGACTTCACCAGGATTAACGGTGATCACATTCCCCACTACAGCTTCTACCCTACCGCGCCCGCTCATCGAAACCTGAGCTCCACGAACGATTAAGCCAATGCCGAACTGATCATGAGTATGACGCCCAAACCGGAAGGACGTATCGGCAGATACCGCATGGACACCTGCCATCCCACATCGAAGGGTTGTGAAACGTTCTTTCTTCATCGAATTAAGACCGGGGTGATGAGTTATCAGTACATCCTCTGAGTATATCTACTCAGAGGCTAATCTTTGATTTTTTTTAAACTGAATGATTAACGTCTGTGAAAAGTATTATTTCTCTCACATACGATATTCAATCATCCCACTCTTTTTGGCAACCCAGTCATACAGTCTTTGTCCACGCAGGTTGGTTTCATGCGTGTGCCAGTATAATCTTGACGCATGGTTTTTTTGGGCTTGCTTTTGAACATACTCGATCAGCTGTTTACCGATATGTTGACCGCGCACTTCTTCGCTAACAAATAGATCTTCGAGATAGCAATAGTTTGATTCTGCCCAGGTTGAACGGTGAAAAACATAATGCACCAGGCCCACAATTTTACCATCATATTTGGCAACTGCACAATAAACTGGTTCGTCTGGCGTCAGAAAACGCTCCCATGTTAATTTCGTTACTTCATCTGAAATTTTAGTACGATAAAATGTTTGGTAGTTTATCCATAAAGGAAGCCAGCTGGAGTAATCTTCTTGTTCTGCAGCTGCAATAGTAATAGTATTTTTGCTATTCATATATTTCTCCTGATATTGTATAAGAATAATGTCTCAGGAGTATGATCCTAGGGGCTTTATAAATTCTGGTAAAGAGACACTTTTTACCTATTGATAGGATCCACTTTTAGCATAAAGGTTAATACAATGAAGAAAAATAATGCACCTTTATTTCAAGGATTTGTTTTAGGAAAAGGTGTCGTGAAGGAACAGGTTTATCATGCTCTTCGTGAACACATTCTTGCAGGCCGATTACCAACAGGAACAAAGATGCCTTCAACCCGGGCGTTGTCCGAGATGATGGCAATTTCACGAAATTCAGTGATTGCCGGTTATGACAGGCTATTAGATGAAGGGTATATTTTGACCCGGAAAGGGTCTGGAACCTACGTTGCGCACAATATTCCGGATCGGAGTATCAGCAATAGCTATCCAATGATAGCGTCGGGGGAAGTCGTCGCGCCTGATGAACAGGTAAATGGCCAAAATAATCCTGTGCGCGATTTATGGTCAAATGAGTATGAAGGGCGCGGCATGAACCGTCTATTTGCGGTTGGTGTTGGCTGTACGGATCTCTTCCCGCACGCACTATGGGGCAAATTACTGCAACGGATCTGGAGACAATCCCGGCACCAATTGGGGGCCCACACTCACCCTTGCGGATACTTTCCTTTGAGAAAAGCGGTTTGTCGTTACATCAAAACAACGCGTGGAGTGAACTGTAACGAAGAGCAGATAATCATCGTAAATGGTATCCAACAAGCATTGAACATTACCGCACGAGCGCTGCTGTCGACAGGCCATGAAGTTTGGCTGGATGAACCGGGTTACAAAGGCGCACGAGGGGCTTTTATGTCTGTTGGCGCAATGGTGAGGCCGGTACCGGTAGACAGCGAAGGAATGAACGTCCGCTATGGTATTGATCATTTCCCTGACGCTAAGCTGGCCTATGTTGTCCCGTCGGATCAATATCCATTAAGTGGAACATTGAATTTATCCCGGCGTTTTGAGCTGTTGGAATGGGCGAAGTCAAACCAGGCATGGATATTTGAAGATGATTATAATAGCGAGTTCCGCTATGCCGATCGCTCTTTACAGGCATTGCAGGGATTAGATGATAATCAACGGGTTATTTATGCCGGTACATTTTCGAAAATGATGTATCCAGAGTTCCGTTTAGGTTTTTTAGTTGTCCCGCCAGGTTTGCAACAACAGATTATGGTGACGAAATATTTTACAGATCTCGGCACCAGCTATCTTGAGCAGGCAATGATGGCGAGTTTTATTGAGGATGGGCATTATGCCAGTCATGTGCGTCGAATTCGCAAGGCGTGTTATGAAAGAAGAACTGCGCTGGTCAATGCTATTCAAGAATACCTTGCTGATAAAATGATTGTTCAGCCTTCTGACTCTGGCGTTCATATTGTGTGCTGGCTACAAAACGGATTGACCGGAAATGATGTCGAGGAAAAAGCCAGAGCACTGGGGATGGGAATACTATCACTGAGCCGTTATTACCAGCGAGATATCACCCGACAGGGGATTTTGATTGGTTTTGCAAATCATCCGGCAGAGGCACTTGTTGATGGGATACGTCGTCTGGCTCAGGTTATTTAAATAATAATTTGTTCAGAACGTCTTAATGTTGTTTGCCATGCAAAGTATGGTTATGAAGCGTACTGCAAAGCGAGCGATTTTCGTGACTAGACATATCTGGCGGCATGGCCTTTTGAAACTTTTGACGCCTTCCTGGATGATGTAAAAAACATGCAAGAACAGACAGATCCGAGGCATTGACGGTGAGTACCCGACACTCCGACCGGTCTACGATATGTGGCTCAATGAGCGTAATTTCGATAGCCTGAGACGGCAGATTAAACGTCCTGGTGAGCTGATGGAAAGGAGCAGGTTTGAGGTCATTTAAAGGCGACTCCCCAATATAGCCTTCAGGGGAGTACCATTTCGACTGAAATGAGGGTTTTCACTGAAAATGCTCACCTATGTCAATCTCATGATCAAGCATCTGAATAAGAAATAGTAGATTTCGGCTATTTTCTTTTTTGGCGCGGTTAGCTGGAAGCTCCTTTTTTTGATTGCGTTTATCATCTGGTTTGTATTGTTGTAATATAGATTTCACAAAAACACCACGATAAACATCATAGCTACTTGTTCCCATTCCTAAATGATGAAATCCTTTGAGTTTATATAAACTTACTGTTTTTATATTAATGCTTAATATTTGCGCAATTTTTTTCACTGATAAACCACATGCCAGCAAGAGTAATACTCTTCTCGGTTGCTTTCCTATTCCATAATTTGAAAGTGTCTGGTAAATATAGCTATTGACATGATAAATTAAATCATCAGTATTTGATGGAATAGGGTGGCGATATTTTTTAATAATATCAGAGCTATCAAGTTTTGAAATGATAAGGCTTGATAACATCGGGATGATTTGTTTTGGTGTTTTATGCATATATTCAATAAATTCAATATCTGTCGGGAAAAAGTAGAGTGGAACTACGCGATCGGCATAGTTAAATTTTTGACCGAAAAATAGTATTCGTCGTTGCTGTAGATGAGGAGATAATCTGGATAATAACAGAATACTTTCATGTGGAAGTATTCCAAGAATTACTGGCGCAGTGGTATACACCTCCAATAATTCTACGAGTGATTGTGGTGAGAAGCAGGTCTTAATCTGGGTATCGGGAAATACCTGGCTATACAACTCCTCGATTGCATAAGTTTCAGGCCATTGTAGTGCATATACGATCAGAAATTCGCTATAGCTAATATTATTCATCTTCTCCCCCCATTTTTGTATTCCGCATCATGACAAGGGTATGCCATATATCGTTGTTACCCGACATACCATTTCCAACTCGTGAACGATAAGATCCCATAATAGTTCTCCGGGGTTTTGCATTTGATGGGGGCGACTTTTTTATCTTGTTCTTGACTGATTCGATCATGACGCGTTCCACCCATATTTCATTACATGGATGGCGCATTCCTGGCTGTATCTGCTGTCGTGATCGAAAATGAATAGAGTTAGGGCGACTTATTATATATGATAACTGGAAAGAGGCCCTTCGTTTAGGCATCGCAAAAGCCTTAGCAATGTCGTTGCGATTCACCCATTTTTTTTGTTGCTGACACCATAGAGCAATAATTATGTATAGTGGTTGCTTTGAGTATTGTGAAACGCTGTCAGGTATAATTACATTGTGATAGTTTATATTTCTGAGTGATTCGTTTTTCATGCTATTATCCTATTTAAGACAGCGAGAGTGTTTAAATCGTTATAATTTGTTAAGTTTTTATATTGACTGATTTTTGGGTAGGGTTATATTAATGGGGTTGGATGTAAACATTTGTTTTAAGTCAATGTCCAGGTTTTGTTCGCTATGTTCTGTTGTGTCTGTACTTATGCTATCAATTAAATGGCGAATAATAACGTACAAAACTGGCATGCAATAGATGTCACCTTTCATACCTTCTTTTACTATTATCCTGCCACTTGTTCTAAAACAACTAAAAAGAAGTTGTCCATTAAATTGATTATTAATTAAATCAATAATCAATTTAATTTCAAATTTATTATTATCTGGAGAGAGTAATACTTCCATTAGCTTTAATAATCGATTTATTTTTCTGTCGCCAATAATTTTTCTCCACTGATTGAATTTGCCAACATTCATATCGCTTAATTGCATTTTTGAACGATGTAATACTTCTGCCCAAAACGTTTCCAGCTGCTTCTGTTGGATATTATTCATCAGTACACCATGAACCGTGTGCATTAAAAATTAAAATGTTTTTTCCATAAATTGTCCTGATAACAGTGTGGATAATATTAAAAGCAAAAAATATCAATCGGTAAAAGCAAAAAATATCAATCGATAAGATAGGCAATATACATCAAAAAGATAGATACAGGCTCCAGTGATTTTTACAAATAATTTAGTCATAGAAATCCCGTCACAAAAGGCCTCTGCATGGGTGGGTTACTGTGTCTGTAGTTTTATAGCCCAGGCTGTAATGGCTGGTTTCATCAGTAATAGAGATAGATAGTGTATTAAAGGAAATATGATGATTTTTTCTATGTTATTGTTTTATAAATGAATTTTGTTTGTTTTTTATTGGTTTCTGACGTGATGCTTAGCACTTTACTCGTTATTGTCGATCGTAAAGATCGATTTTACTTGTTGTAAACATTATATAAAAAATGATTAGGCTTTTTAGCAATGCTAGGAAGTGACGGTTGGTTGATAGCCGGGTTTTTCACAAACTGAACTACGCTCCCCGTTGACCGATAAGCAGAACAGTATGTCGGGTTTTATCTGTCTAAATTGCCTAAATGAACGGACTGAAAAATGAATAAAGTAAACAAGTTAATCTTATCGGCCTGCGTTGCTGGCAGTATGGTAAATGGTGCATGGGCAGCGGCCCCAGTTGGTGCTGATTATGGACATGGTACCCTGCACTTTACGGGAAGCGTGATTAACTCTCCATGCAGTATTGCTCCGGGAGACGAGGATATAGACGTTCCATTAGGTCAGGTTGCCAACAAAGTTTTAGAAGCTGGTGCTGGTTATTCTCTCACACAGCCAATCACAATTCATCTGCAAAACTGTGATCTAACTGCACATACGGGCGTAAGCAGCGGTACTGGTACCGTCGACTATCCTTCATTCTCTAAAGTCACCGTTCAGTTTGCAGGATCTGCAGATGCTAGCAATGCCGAGTTGTATGCAAACACGGGTACTGCCCAGGGCGTAGGTATTCGTCTGATGGATACTATGGCGGGAAATGTTCCACTGTCAGCGAATACTACTTCGGCTGAGCATGGCCTGACATCTGGCGATAATTTACTGAAATTCGGTGCGCGTCTGGAAAAAAATGGTCAGGCTGTTGTAACGGGGACAGTTGCTGCTGATGTTACTTATGCATTGAATTACAAGTAATCTCTATCGATACAAAATCCAGGCAAGACATTTATTCTAAATAATAGATATAAGATTATTGTATATGAGTATTAGACCTGCATATCTCGCATTGCTTCTGGCAATCTATTTTCCTATGGTGAATGCACGGAGTGTTGAGTTTAATACTCATCTTTTAGATGCTGATAATAAGAAGAATGTCGATTTGTCAGCTTATTCTCAACAAGGTTATATTGCGCCTGGTGAATATATTTTAGATATTGTCCTTAATGGCCGAACGATTAAAGAGCAACAGATTGTTAATTTTTATTTAAATGATGATAAAAGTAACAGCTTTGCCTGTTTGACTCCGTCATTGATTGGACTGATAGCGTTCAAAAATGAAGTCAAAAATAACCTGTCCTTTTACCCTGGAACACAGTGTGTCAATCTTACTGCCTCCGACAGCAGTGTCGTTTATTCTCCTGATAACCAGACTCTATCTGTGACGGTGCCGCAGGCCTACCTTTTATATCAGGATGATGAATGGTCTCCGCCCTCCCAGTGGGAGGACGGTGTCAACGGTTTTATTTTTGACTATAACCTGCTTGGCAACCGCTATATGCCACATCAAGGAGATGTAAGTAGCAATTACAGCTTATACGGTACGTCAGGATTGAATGTTGGCGCATGGCGCTTACGTTCTGATTACCAGTACACCACAATCAGGGGAAGTGGGGAAAATGAGTCATCACTGACTTTCCCGCAAACATACCTCTTTCGTCCTGTTCCTTCTCTCCAGGCCAGACTGGTGATGGGGCAAACATATCTGAACTCCGATATTTTTGATACGTTCCGTTTTAGCGGAGTATCACTTACCAGCGATGAACGTATGCTGCCCCCGTCGTTACGTGGTTATGCGCCACAGATAACCGGAATAGCACAAACCCATGCCCAGGTCACCGTATCCCAGAATGGGCGTATTCTCTGGCAGTCTCAGGTACCAGCGGGTCCATTCGTTGTGCCTGGATTAAGTGAAACGGTCCGTGGAAATCTCGATGTTACCGTTCGGGAAGACAATGGGCAGGTACATACCTGGCAGGTGAATACAGCCAGCGTTCCGTTTCTTACCCGAAAAGGAAACGTTCAGTTTAAAACCGCGGCAGGTAAACCGCTGATCTACGCTGGCAGCAGCCACACCGTCGAGCCGCTTTTCTCAACCGGCGAGATGACGTGGGGAGCATTTAACAATACATCCCTTTATGGCGGCTTTATTGCCAGTGATGGTGATTATCGCGCACTGGCACTGGGGATCGGCGAAAATATGGGGGTATTTGGTGCCGCGTCATTTGATGTCACGCAGTCTGTAGCAAAGATACAAAACGAGCCTCAGCAAACGGGTTACAGCTATCGTTTTAATTACGCCAAAACCTTCGATAAAACGGGTAGTACAATCGCATTTGCCGGGTACCGTTTTTCTGAAAAAAGCTTTATGACGATGAGCCAGTATATAGACCGCTCGAATGGCTATGGCTCGTCACTGTCCGAAAAACAGAGCTATGTACTTACGTTTAACCAATCCATCAGCTCACTCGGGCTCAATGCTCTGTTCTCCGTGAGTCATCAGAATTACTGGAACAGTAATGTCAGTGAGAACTACACCGCTTCATTGAATAAGATCTTTAACCTTGGTCCTTTTCAGGGAGCAACCGCTTCACTTTCTTTGGGGCGAAATCGCACATTACGTAATGAACAGGATAACCAAATTTATCTTTCACTAACCTTGCCCTGGGATACACAACGGCAGGTCAGCTACAGCATCCAGCACGATAGCAATGGACGTATGAATCAGACCGCAACCCTCTATAACCGGCCATCGAATAAAACCTCCTGGAGCCTGGGGGTCGGTCAACAGCATGATGAAGGGCAGCAGGACGGTACGTCACTGAACGGAAATATTCAAACAATGACGCCATACGGTCAGGGTAATGCGAACTTCAGTATGCTGAGCCAGCAGTATAAGAGCTTATCCCTGAACTGGTATGGCTCTTTCACGGCTACGCGTTATGGCGCTGCGCTTCATCAAAATATGGCGGGAAATGAGCCGCGGTTGATGATTGATACCGGAGATGTGGCGGGGGTGCCTGTTGATAATGATAACGGTACGACAAACCGCTTTGGTATTGCGGTGGTACCGGCTGGTTCAAGCTATGAACGCTCAGACATTGCTGTTGATATTACCGCCCTGCCTACAGATGTTAACGTGTCGGGTAATGTCATTAGTAAAGTGCTGACTGAAGGGGCCATCGGATATAAGAAGATTATGGCTACAAAAGGCGGTCAGTTGATTGGAACTATACGACTGGCTGATGGTTCGTTTCCACCGCTCGGTACACAGGTAAAAAACCAGAAAGGTAGGGTACTGGGCATTATCGGTGATCAGGGTTTTACCTACCTTTCCGGTATCAGCCATGAAGATCGCAATAATGTCAGCGTCGCCTGGTCACAGGGGCAGTGCAAATTACAGCTTCCTGAACATTCGGACCTGACATCGGGCGTATTGTTATTACCCTGCCATTAATGGAGATGAGTTGTGTTATCTAAACGTGTTTATAAACTTTTGGCATCGCTTGCTGTTGGTCTTTTACTGGTAAGAGCAGGGACTACTAATGCGGCTGTAAATATTGACAGGACCCGAATCATCATGGATGGTTCTGATAAATCACTGGCAGTCACGTTAACTAATCAAAGTAAAACACAGCCTTATCTGGCACAGTCATGGATCGATGATGCCAATGGAAAACGCTCAGAATCATATTTACTGGCATTACCACCTTTGCAGCGAATTGATGCGGGGAAAAAAACGCAGGTCAGAATTATGGCATTACCCGCTATTGCCTCTCTGGCTAAAGACCGGGAGACACTTTTCTACTTTAACGTCCGCGAAATCCCGCCGAAAAGCGACAAGGAAAATGTGCTGCAAATCGCCCTGCAGAGTCGTTTGAAGTTATTTTATCGTCCTGACGGCATAAAGAAAAAAGCCAGCGACCGCGTAGAGGAAAAAGTTACGGTAACACGTCAAAATGGTAAGCTGGTGCTTAATAATCCGACGCCCTACTATATTACCTTAGGGTATTTAGGTGCTGATAATAAAGGGAGCTTCCCTGGTTTTGACAGTATTATGATAGCACCACTCTCCTCGTTGGATTTTAACGTTAAATTTGGTGGTAACTCATTGAATGTAGGATATATAGATGACTTTGGCGGGCTTCACATAAATCCGTATCGCTGTGCGGAAATGCTGTGTGTTTTTGAAGGGAAGTAAACTTAAATTAAATGGGTATGCACAACTTTTTGGAGGGGGGGAAATGCCAAGACTTGCGTTGTTTTTATTAGTTTTCAGCAGTGGATATTTACCATTGTCGTTTGCTTATGCGGCAGGGTGTCAGTTCAATGGTTCAGCTCAAAATATTTTTCTTAGTGTGCCACGGATGTCTATTCCGGCTGATACACCAAATGGCACAGTACTTTACACATCGCCGAAGACATCTATTAATCTGAGTTGTGAAGGTGAGACTTATGGGCAATTCGTTACCGCAGTAACTACATCTGATTTTAATTCTTATCTGTCAAGAAAAAATGGAATTACAACAACAATATACATTGACGGTAAGCCTTATGATCGTCAACAAGAAAATGTGATCGGTTTTACTACGGCAACGGGAAATAGCTTTAAAAAAAATCTCTCAGTCTGGGTGGAAATAAAAGTAGATTCATCAAAAGGAAAAGTACCTCCTGAAGGAACATTATTGAACGGTTCTTTCCAATCAATATATTTTCTTGTTGATAATAATTATTTTCTTCAAAGATCGATAATATCAATCTCAACACCAGACATTACTTTTATACCTTGTACGATGGAGGTGGCTGTCTCTCCCAACACCATTGACTTTGGTGCAGTTAAAATCAGCGATATGGAAAAGGGAATGAAGCTGCAAAGGAAATTCACAACGTTAATTCAGAAGAGTAAAGGCTGTACCATTGCGGTCAGCGCGCCATTTGGTATCAATATGTACTTTGAACCAGCAGCTCCAGGGATTAATGCTGATGGATCTCTTAACTTAAATAACGGGTTAGGATTATCTATTTCAGATACATCTGGAAAATATATTCCTTTTAATACCGCATGGAAGATTGATGATGTAAAGGTAGACTCAATCCTGAAGAATTATTTCACCGCGAATTTACAAAAGATATCGGGTCAGGACGTTAAGACAGGACCTTTTAGTGCGGACGTAGTGGTAAGGCTCAATTTTTACTGAGATTCCAGACATCTGGCTCAGAATACGCAATGAGTACCATAAATATAACAGGAGGCAGTATGACACTCCCTCCTGTTGCAAAACTACTTCTGCCGCGACTCAAGCCAGACCAGCGCCAGCGTGGAGAACGCGCACATCAGCAGAATGCCGACCAGCCAAAACAAATACCACATTGTGCATTCCTCCCTAGTAAAGTTCGTGGTTGTGGCGGCGGATCGTTTCTACCTTGATTCGCCCCAGCATCTTGTAATAACTCCAGGCGGTATAAAGCAGCACTATCGGTAGAAAAATCAGCACAATAACCAACATGATACTGAGCGTCATCTGGCTGGAGGTACTGTCCCACACCGTCAGGCTGGACAGGGGTTGCACGCTTGAAGGCATCACAAACGGAAACAGGGTGATTCCGGCGGTGAAGATCACGCAGGCCTGGGTCAGGGAAGCGCACAAAAATCCCCACACGGCCCGACGTTGCCCGCAGACATAGATCGTGAGCATTGGAAAAATCATGCCAGCTAGCGGAATAATCAACAACAATGGTGACTGATAAAAATGCGCCATCCACGCGCCCGGCGAGGTTGTTACCGCTTTTAATAGCGGGTTGGAAGGACCATTAGGATCCTGGCTAAGCAGCACAAAGCCATCAATTCCTGTCCACAGCCAGTAACCGGCTAACAGAAAGCAGAGTACCACCAGCATTGCGCTGCGGCGGGTGGCGGACAGCGCGCGTTGGCGAACGATGCCATCGGTTTTTAACTGGAGCCACACGCCCCCTTGCAGAATAACCAGCATCAGGCTTAACGCGCCGCACAAAAGGGCAAAGGGAGAGAGTAACTGCCAGAAGGTGCCCAGGTATTGCACATGCAGTTGCGGCGTGTGGATAAAAGGCACGCCCAAAAACAGGTTGCCGAACGCAATGCCGAAAATAACAGGCGGAACCAGACTGCCGATAACCAACCCGGTGTCCCATATTCTGCGCCAGCGCGCGTTGGCTATTTTACCGCGATAGTCAAAAGCCAACGGGCGAAAGAAAAGGGCGCATAGCACCAGAATCATCGCCACATAAAATCCCGAAAAAGCGGCGGCATACACGCGTGGCCAGGCGGCGAATAATGCGCCGCCCGCCAGAATGAGCCACACCTGATTACCTTCCCAGTGCGCCCCGACGCTATTGATTAATACCCGGCGTTCGTCATCGTTACGCGCGATCAGCGGCAACAGGCAGCCGACCCCCATATCAAATCCGTCAGTGACCATAAAGGCCACCAGAATGATGCCAATTAGCAGCCACCAAATGAGCCGCAGCGTTGCATAATCCAACATGATTATCTCCTTTATCCCTGTTGTTGCGCCGGTTGTTGGTCCCGCATCGTATCTGGACCCAGACGCGCGTATTTTTGCATCAGGTAGACCTCTGCAATTAAAAACAGGGTGTAAAGCGTAAGGATAAGCCCCATGGAGAAGGCCAACTGGCTCGCGCTCAGCGCGGAGTGGGCGTACCAGGTGGGTAAAATATCCTGAATCGCCCACGGCTGACGGCCAAACTCCGTCATAAACCAGCCTGCTTCAATGGCAATCCACGGTAGCGGCAGACTCCACAGCGTCATGCGTAGTACCCAGCGATGCTGGTCGATACGCCAGCGTAAGGTTTGTATCAGCGCAATCGCCATCACCAGCAACAACAGAGAACCGCATCCAATCATGATGCGAAAGCTCCAGAACACGGGGGCCACCTGCGGGATGGCGCCGCGTTGCGCGGCCTGATATTGCGCGGGCGTAACGTGGTTCATATCAGGCGCGTAGTTCGCCAACAGGATGCCGTAACCCAGATCATTTTCTACGGCGTGGAAAGCCTTCAGCACCTGAGGCGTGCGTTTGCCGTTGGCGATTTCCTGCAACAATAACCACGCTTCCCGGCCCCGCTGCAGGCGGGGGAGCGCGTCCGCCATCAGATTTTTGAGTCCCGGAACCGGGGTATCTAACGAGTGGGTCGCCAGGATACCCAGCAGGGCCGGTATCTTCACGGAAAAGGCGTTACGCTCTTGTTCCTGCTGCGGCCAGGCGATGACATGAAAAGGAGCGGGGGCGGGCTCGGTTTGCCATTCTCCTTCCATTGCCGCCAGTTTTACCGGCTGGAGCCGGGCGACCTCATAGGCTGAACTGTCACCCAGTTGCAGGGTGCCGAGGATAGCCAGCGTGCCAAAAACGGAACCCACCGCGAAGGAGCGCAGGGCAAACTCGCGATTGCGACCACGCAGCAGATACCAGGCGCTGATGGACATCACAAACATGGCGCCCGTGACATAACCGGACATCACAGTATGGACAAATTTCACCTGGCTGACAGGGTTAAAGACCAGTTCGCTAAAACTGCTCATCTCCATGCGCAGGGTATCGATATTAAAGTGAGCACCGGTCGGATATTGCATCCAGCCGTTAGCGTTGAGGATCCACAGCGCCGAGATATTGGATCCAAACGCGACCAGCCAGGTCACCAGTAAGTGCTGGTACTTGTTTAAACGCTGCCAGCCGAAGAAGAACAGCCCGACGAAGGTGGATTCAAGAAAGAAAGCCATCAGGGCTTCCATCGCCAACGGGGCGCCGAAAATATCGCCCACATAGTTGGAATAGAGCGACCAGTTAGTGCCGAACTGAAACTCCATGGTCAGGCCGGTAGCCACGCCGAGCGCAAAGTTAATACCGAATAACTTTCCCCAGAAACGCGTCATGTCGCGGTAGATGGTTTTGCCGGTCACCACGAACAGGGTTTCCATGATGGCCAGCAAAAATATCAGCCCCAGCGTCAGGGGAACAAACAGAAAATGGTACAGCGCGGTCAGCGCAAACTGCCAGCGCGATAAGTCAATGACGTCCCACATGCGAACTCCATCAGGCATTAGAGAGTGAATAGATAAAGAAGAAAACGTCAGACCCGCAGCAGAAAAGTACGCGGGTCTTAAAGAGGGGAGTCAGGCAGGCGGGCCGGATGCCAGCCAGGCGCAGACTTCATCCAGGCGCTCGAGCGAGTCGAGCAGATCTTCCGGCGCAGCCAGTACCAGTTCCGGTAATGGACAGATCTCATAACTCTCGAGCAAAAGCCCTTTCAGGGTATCCAGACAGCGCACATGCCAGACATGGCGCAGCGCCGTGGCGTCGATTTGGCTCTCGCCGTAGCCGATGGTGCGGATCTGAATGTGCCCTTCGCCGCACAGATTGGCGAGGAATCGGCGATCCGCGTCGCTAACAGGCAGTTGGGTGAGGTTAATGCTATGAGGAAGCGTGGCCGGATCGCGCAGGTGCGCCAGCAGTTCCTGGGCCAGCGTCAGGCCATTCATTAACCCGGCGATGGGCGCAGGCAGCAGGCTATCGTTCGGCAGCGTATTGAGTGTTGCCGCCTGCCACAGCGCCTGCGGCGCGCCACCGGCTTCCAGATGTTCTTCCCATTGGCCCTTGTCATTCTGACAACGCACTCGCCAGATGCCGCAGAAAATCGACTCCTGAATTTCGCTTTCCCGGCCGTCAGCATGCTGGATGCGCGCTGAAACTTCGCCTTCACCGAGCAGCGTATTCAAAAACGTGAGATCGTCGGCGTTGAGCGTGGATAGATCCCATCTCAACACCTCCTGCCTGACGGGAATTCTCCGGGCGAGCTGGTGGCGTACATCGGCTAACAATGCCATCACCGCTGGGCTGTGCGGGCAGTTTTCCAGTATCGCCATGCTGGGGTCGCAGTTGACAAGGCAGGTGAGGGGCAAGGGATTCATGCTGAAGCTATCATCGCCCGGCTGCGTACCCGGACCCAGCAGATGAAAAAAGGAATCGCTCATCATGCAGACTCCGGCGGTATCTGTTCTTCAACTAAGGGCCGCATCAGGTTAAGCAGGTCAGCCCAGGGGTGGATGCCGCTGAGAATGCCGCGCAGCTCGCCGTGGATAAACACCAGTGTGGCCGGGAAGCGGAACACGCTAAAACGATCGCCGATCGCCTCGCTGTGTTCAAGGTCGGCCATGGCTATTTGCCAGGCAAACTGGGGAAACTCCCGCAGTAACTCGGCAATCATGACCGGGTTGTCGCTGACTTCCGGCGTGCGGCGGGGATCGCTGCTGAGCAGGACCACGCCATTGCCCACGCGGGTTACCCAGCCATCCAGTTCAGACGCGCTCAGCGGTTGCCAGCCACGCGCCAGCATACGTTGCCATAACGCAGAAAATGGGGTGTCATTTAACATATTGTTTATTCCTCCAGCGTCACGCGATACTGGCGAATACGCACGCCTTCATAGTTTTCCATCGACAGGCATTCATAGTTCAGGCAACGCGTTTCCTCGTTTCTCTGTGGCGCGATACCCCACGCGGCCAGCTGCGTAAGCGCGGCTTGTTCCGCTGTCGGGAGCTGAGTGCGTGCGATGTCGGTCAGGCTGCCGCCATAGTCGTCCAGTTGTACCGGCTGCAGTCCCACGAGAGCTATGTGCGCGGGGAGATGGCCGCGAATATCTGCCAGCGCCAGCACCTCGGAGAAGCTGTTCTGGTGCAGACTCATTTTTTTGGCGCTGAGGTAACTGGGGACTTTGTCACCGGCGTAGGTTTGCAGAGTGCCCGGCGCGAGTCCGTAGTCGATGGCGTCCAGCAGCAGCAAATGGCTGGCCTGTTCAACATAGCCCAGCAGATTCAGCCCCTGGGTGCCGCCATCGACAATCTCTACCCATTCTGGCCAGTGATAGTGGGCGTACAGGCGCTCCGCGAGGCGAATGCCAAACCCTTCGTCTGCCCACAGCAGGTTGCCCAAGCCCATCACGATGACGTTCGGTTCGCTCATGACGCCTCCTTGTCGCGCTGACGTTTGGCAAATTTGTGGCTACGATAGCCGTTGACCATGGTCGAGATGACGGTATCGTCGGACATGATGTCCTCGCGGATAGCCATGTACACATGACCTATGATGAAGGCGGCGATGAACCACATTCCTAGCCGGTGCCAGCTGTGAATATCGAGAGAGTTGCCGCCGGTCCAGTAGAAAAACTCCGTCACATAGCGGAAGGGAGTGAAGATGGCGTACTGGCTATGCTCGCTGTATAAGGCAAAACCGGTCAGGATCATAAAAACGGAGAGCAGGAAATAGCCAAACATCGCCGCCTGCGCAACGGGGTTATGTCCGATATCCTCCCCTGGTTTCTTTTCCAGAAACAGATACCAGCGTACTACCGAAAACGCCCCCTGCCACCAACTGCGACGCCAGACCGGCACAATAAACAACTCGTGTGAATAACGGTTACCGACAAAGGCCCAGTAAATGCGCATCAGCAGTATCACCGTGAACACCATGGCGGCGGCGAAATGTGCCAGCCGGATGTCGCCCATATAGAACAGATAGGTGGCCTCGCCGCTGACCGATGGCAGCGGTCGGCCAATAAAGTATCCGGTCACCATCAAAACCAACATGCAGCCTACCGTCAGCCAGTGCCACAAGCGAACAGGCGCTTCAAACACATAGTGGCTGACGGCGGTATCACGCGCCTCCCCGACGCGTGGGGATATCTTTCCAGTCATCGTTCCTTTTCCTCAACGCTTAGCGAATCTGGACTGCGATCAGTTCGCTGCCGTCGTCGCCAAGCACGTGGGTTGAACATGCCAGGCAGGGGTCGAAGCTGTGCAAGGTGCGCAGGATCTCCAGGGGTTGATCCGGTATCGCCATTTGGGTACCCATCAGCGCCGCCTCGTAAGCGCCAATTTGCCCCTTTGGATCGCGCGGGCTGGCATTCCAGGTGGTTGGCACCACGCACTGATACAGATCGATTTTCTGGTCGCGAATCGATGCCCAGTGGCCTAATGCCCCGCGCGGCGCCTCGGTAAAACCGATCCCGCGGCAGTGCTGCGGCCAGCTTTCTGGCTCCCATTTTTCGGTATTCGCCGTCGCCAGGTTGCCGTTTTTCAGGTTGGTCATCAGCTTGTCGAAGAAATATTGCAACTTGCTCACGGCCCACTGCGCTTCGTGCGCCCGGCACAGAATTCGGCCCAGTGTCGACTGCATGCCCGACAGCGGCAGTTTGAGGGCGGACATCATGCGATCCACGGATTCAATCGTCGCGGCATCCCCTTTGTGATAGGCAATCAGCGTGCGCGCCAACGGTCCAACCTCCATGGCGTGTCCCCGCCAGCGCGGGGCTTTAATCCACGAGTAACGTTCCTGCTCGTTAAGTTGCTGGATATTAATATCGCTGCCTTTCACATCGCCGGGGTTATACCAGGGTTCGGTAATGCCTTCGAAGGGGTGGCGGCCCAGCTGATCGTCCGGGTAACGGTACCAGGCATGATCGACAAACTCCTGAATTTGCTGCTGATCGGCGAGGTCCACAGGCAATACGTTGTTAAAATCACCGTTAATCACCGCGCCGCCAGGCATCAACAGGCTTTTGTCGCTGAAGTCGTTGGCGATATCCGGGAACGCGCCGTAGCTCAAAACGCATTTATCAGAAAGCCCGGTGCCAATCTGGCTCCAGGATTTATTGAACTGACCGATAGCCAGCGCGTCAGGCACCATCACATTGTTGATAAAGTCAGCGGTGCGGGTGATGATCGACTGCACCAGGTTCAGGCGTTCCATATCGACCGCGCCTACTGCGCCACTCTGATCGATATTGATAGCGCACGGCATACCGCCGACAATCCAGTTAGGATGGGGGTTTTTACCGCCAAACACCGTATGGATTTTGATAATCTCGCGCTGAAAATCGAGCGCTTCCAGATAGTGGGCAAAGCCCATCAGATTAGCCTCTGGCGATAGCTTGTACTGCGGATGGCCCCAATAACCGTTGCGGAAAATCCCCAACTGACCGCCTTCGACAAATTTCTTCAGCCGATTTTGGACGTCAAAGAAGTAGCCCGGTGAGGACATCGGCCAGGCAGAAAGACTCTGCGCCAGTTGCGATGTGGCGCGAGGATCTGCTTTCAGAGCATTCAGCACGTCAATCCAGTCCATTCCGGCTAACTGGTAAAAGTGCACCAGATGGTCGTGGCACCACAGCGTGGCCAGCATAATATTGCGAATGATGTTGGCATTGTCGGGCACCTTAATGCCAATGGCATCTTCAATGGCGTAGACAGAGGCAAGGGCATGTACACCGGTGCACACCCCGCAAATTCGTTCGACAAATGCCCATGCGTCGCGCGGGTCGCGACCCTGAAGAATGATCTCCAGTCCGCGGAACATGGTGCCGCAAGAAACCGCGTTGGTGATGATGTTCTGCTCATCAATGTTCACTTCACAACGCATATGACCTTCAATGCGCGTAATGGGATCCACAACCAGACGGCGACCGGCATTGTTTAAGGTATATCCCTGGGTTTGATATGAATGGCTCATGCCTGTTTATCCTCATTATCTGACGACTGCTGTCTGGCGTCGGCTAATTGCTGTTTGTGGCGGTTGTGTTGGTTGACGGCGCTGGCGACGGCGTGGACGCCGACGCCGGCAGCCACGACGCCAAGCGCGGTGAGGCCCACGGTATCGGCGGTGGAATGCGTTCCCATCTGTGGAATATCAACCACGCGGCTGTAGAACGAGCCGCGATCCCAGAAGCCGTTCTCTGAACATCCCAGACAACCGTGACCGGACTGGATGGGGAAGGAAACGCCGCCATTCCAGCGAGTGGTGGAGCAGGCGTTATAGGTGGTTGGCCCTTTACAGCCCATTTTGTACAGGCAATAGCCTTTGCGGGCGGCATCATCGTCCCAGCTTTCGACGAACTCCCCGGCGTCAAAGTGGGCGCGGCGGTAACATTTGTCATGAATACGCTGCCCGTAGAACATCAGCGGACGCCCCAGACGGTCGAGTTCAGGCAGTCTGTCAAACGTCACCATGTAGGTGATGATGGCGCTCATGACGTCCGGAATCGGCGGGCAGCCGGGCACTTTCACGATCGGCTTATCGGTGATCACTTTATCGATCGGGGTTGCCTGGGTGGGGTTAGGCCGGGCAGCCTGCACGCAGCCCCAGGAGGCACAGGTGCCCCAGGCGATGATCGCGCTGGCTCCGGCGGCGGCTCGTTTGAGTTTTTCCACAAAGGGTCTTCCGCCGCTAATGCAGAACATCCCTTGTTCACCCAGCGGAGGATTACCTTCGACGGCCAGAATGTAGCGGCCGTGGTACTGGCGCAGAATGTCTTCAAATACCTCTTCGGCCTGCGTTCCGGCGGCGGCCATCAGCGTGTCGTCGTAATCGAGGGAAATCAGAGAGAGGATGACGTCTTTGGCGAGTGGGTGCGAGGAGCGAATAAACGATTCGGTACAGCAGGTACATTCCAGCCCGTGGATCCAGACGACCGGGATCCGGGGTTTGTTCTCCAACGCCCAGGCTATTCGGGGCGTCATTCCAGCCCCTAATCCCAGCGATGTTGCGGCGAGGCTACAATATTTAAGAAAACTGCGTCGGCTCACTCCCTTCCGGCGCATCGCCTGATAAAAGGTCTCCTCATTATTCGTATTCATAACACGCGTTTCTTCCCCCGTTGAGTTCTGGCGCACGCCGCCAGCGATATCTAAAAAAGCGTATCCGATTAAAGGAGAGAAACAATGCGAAGAGTGTGGTTATGTCCTATAGCGATATATTCGTGACTGTTATCTGTTTTTCACCGACCGGGAATAAAAAAACGCACAGGGGAGACCGCCCTGTGCGTCGGGTTTATCGCGGAAGAACTTAAACCCCAAGGCGATCGCGTAAGCTGTAATAGGCCGCCCCCATGGCGGTAAACGGAATGCGCAGGCTGCGGCCTCCCGGGAATGGGTAGTGTGGCAGGTTGGCGAATGCGTCAAAGCGCTCGGCATCCCCGCGCAGCAGTTCGGAAATCAGGCGTCCAGCCAGATGGGTACAGGTCACGCCGTGACCGCTGTAACCCTGCATATAGTAAATATTGGTATCAAGGCGGCCGAACTGCGGCATGCGTGATAACGTCAACAGGAAATTACCGGTCCAGCGGTAATCAATTTTTACCCCCCGCAATTGCGGGAAGGTCTTCAGCAGATTCGGCATCACCAGGCGCTCAATATCGTTCGGATCGCGGGCGCCGTAGACCACGCCGCCGCCGTACAGCAGGCGGTTATCGCCGGTCAGACGGTAGTAATCCAGCAGGTAGTTGCAATCTTCCACACAGTAGTTTTTCGGGATCAGCGAACGCGCCATTTCAGCGGACAGCGGTTCGGTGGTTAACACCTGGGTGCCGCACGGCATGCTGCTTTTGGCCAGCGCAGGTTCCAGTTTATCGCCAAGGTAGGCGTTGCCCGCGACGATCACAAAGCGGGCTGTCACCTGACCTTTTTCCGTGCTGACCACCGCCGGGCTGGTGTGTTGAATACGGGTGACCGGCGACTGTTCGAAGATGCGTCCGCCGTTCAGACGAATGGCGTTAGCTTCGCCAATCGCCAGATTGAGCGGATGAATATGGCCACCGCTGTGGTCGAGCAGCGCGCCGACATAGCGATCGCTACTGACTTCGCGGCGAATTTCGCTGCTGTCTAACAGTTCAAGCTGTGTGTTGCCGTAGCGTTCCCAGTTCGACTTCTGCTCTTCCAGCGTTTCCATCTGCTTATGGTTCAGCGCCACAAACAGCCCGCCAGGACGATAATCGCAGTCAATCTGATAGCGTTTAATGCGTTCGCGAATGATGTCGCCGCCTTCAAACATCATGCTGCCGAGCATTTTGGCGGCATCCGGGCCGTAGCTGCGTTCGATAACATCAATATCGCGACTGTAAGAGTTAACCAACTGGCCGCCGTTGCGTCCGCTGGCCCCAAAACCAATACGTGCGGATTCCAGTAGCACCACGTCATAACCCATTTCCGCTAAATGCAGGGCGGAGGAGAGTCCGGTATAGCCGCCGCCCACGACACAGACATCACAGCTAACCGATTCGCTAAGGGTGGGAAACGGTTCGTACTGATTGGCGCTTGCGGCGTAATAACTGCTGGTATGTTCAGTCATGATTAAGGCTCCAGGGAGATCCAAATGGTTTTCAGTTCGCTAAATTTTTCCAGGGCATGCAGGGACTTATCGCGCCCGTTTCCGCTTTGCTTATAACCGCCGAACGGTACGGTCATATCACCGTCGTTGTAGTTATTCACGAAGACTGAACCGGCCTTCAGGCGACGACTCATGCGATGGGCGCGCGACAAATCGCGGGTCCAGACCGCGGCGCCCAGGCCGTAGTCGCTGTCGTTGGCCAGCGCCAGGGCTTCGGCTTCGCTGCTAAAACGGGTGATGACCAGTACCGGGCCGAAGATCTCATCGCGGCTGACGTGGGCTTGCGGCGCGGTATCGACAAAAATCGTCGGGCCGATAGCCGCCGGATGGACATGGCTGCGGCCATCCAGCGCCAGCGTGCCTTGCGTTTCACCGTCGCGAATAAAGGTGTCCACGGTGTCGGCATGCGCATTGTCGATAAGCGTGCCCATCGTGGTTTCAGGATCGAGCGGGTTGCCCGGCTGCCAGTTTTTCGCCTGCTCTTTCAACAGCGCGATAAATTCGTCGGCAATACTCTCTTCCAGCAGCAGACGCGTACCGGCGATACAGACCTGACCCTGGTTGTAGAAAATGCCTGCCGCGGCAGTGGCGGCGGCTTTCGCTAGATCCGGGCAGTCGGCAAACACGATGTTGGCGCTTTTACCGCCAGCTTCCAGCCACACGCGTTTCATGTTGCTGTCGCCAGCATCTTTAAGCAGTTGCTTGCCGGTGCGGGTTGAGCCAGTAAAAGTGATCACATCGACATCCGGATGTTGCGACAACGCCTGGCCCGCTTCATGACCATACCCGCTAACCACGCTGAGAACGCCATCGGGCAAACCCGCTTTTTTAGCCAGTGCCGCAAGACGTATGGCGGTCAGTGGGGACTTCTCCGAGGGTTTGAGGATCACGCTGTTACCGGCGGCCAGCGCGGGGCCAAGTTTCCAACAGGCCAGTAGCAGGGGAAAGTTCCACGGAACGATAGCCGCGATTACGCCCACCGGTTCGCGCACAATCAGCGCCAGATCGTTTACCGAGGTGGTGGCAACTTCGCCATAGACTTTATCAATAGCTTCGGCGTACCACCGGATGGCGCGCGCCGCGCCTGGAATATCATCACGCAGGCTATGGCGAATCGGTTTACCGGTGTCGAGCGTTTCCAGTAGCGCCAGCTCCTCGTGATGCTGCTCCATTAAATCTGCAAGCTTGTGGAGAACCGCCTTGCGCTCTGCGGGGGTTGCCTGCGACCAGTCACCGCGTTCAAAGACGGCGCGGGCTGCGGTGACCGCACGATCCACATCCGCTTTTTTGCCGCGGGCGACTTTGGCGAGTGGGCGCTGCCCGGCCGGATCCTGAGTAATAAAGGTTTCGTTATCGGCGGCGGCGCAATATTCGCCGTTAATAAATAAACGGGTTTCCGGCGAATAATGACTGGCTTTCTCACGCCAATATTTAAGGTTCTGAAAGTTCATAGCTACTCCTTTTATATCAATAAGATAAAGTTCGTTGCTGATCTTTTTCAGGCAAAATCAGGCTGCACGATGCCCCAGGGATTTACCCTGTTAATGCGCGTTATTTAAGAAGGCCTGAGAAACTCAGGCCGCTACTTATTAGAATGTGGTGGGAGTGTGGGCACTGATAATGCGGCAGATCCCTGCCGAGGTGTTGCTGAAGCTGTGTGGAATGCCGGTGTTAATGGCATAACTTTGCCCTGCAACAAGATGATACGTTTGACCGTTGATGGTTAAAACGACTTCACCTTCCAGTATTGTCCCAATCTCTTCACCCTGGTGTTTAATTCTCTCCCCGGTTGTCGTGCCTGGCTGATAGGTTTCAAACATCATTGCCAGCGTACGATTCGGATTTCCGTTGTGAACTAACTTCATGGATACTCCCTGACTCCCGATCTCAATCAAATCATCCTGATTGATAACCACCTGCGGTTCGTCAGGCTTTTCCGGTTCCGCGAAGAACTCGGAGAGCGACAGTCCATATACTTTCAATAGCTTTTGCAGCGTACTGATGGCAGGACTGACTTTGTCCTGCTCTATGGTACTGATGGCGCTATGCGTCAACCCAGACAGTTCGGCGGCACGACGTTGCGAAAGACCCAATTGCTGGCGGATCTCTGACAAACGTTTACCCGGCGCCAGGCCGTCATCGCTCATAATTGCATTTCCTTAACAGTAGTGGTCAGAGTCGCTGTTTTTCAGCGAGGTGGTTCTGACAAGCGGTGATAAAACCTTCAAGTAACAAACGCGACAGGGCGTATTCGCTACTGTTCCATTCCGGGTGCCACTGCACGCCGAGCGCGAAAGGATGGTCGTGAACGCTGGCCGCTTCCACTAATCCATCCTGCGATCGTGCTTCCACACGCAGCTGCGGGCCAAGCGTTTTTGCGCCCTGACCATGTAAGGAGTTAACCCAAAACGTGCTGCAACCTGGTATTAATTGCGACAGCAATCCTCCCTGTTGAACCTGGACTTCATGAGATGGGGCGTATTGCTGCTCCACCGGGAGTTCCGCATCTTCACGATGTTCCAGGAACTGTGAGTGATCGCACAGGCGACGATACAGAGTCCCGCCAGTGGCGACAACTAATTCCTGTAAGCCCCGGCAGATGGCGAAAATGGGAATGCGCCTTTCGAGCCCGGCGGTAATTAGCGCCATGCTCAGAAGATCACGCCCCGGATCGGCGTCAGACTCATCGCCATTTTCACCATAGAGGTGCGGTTGCACATTGCTTGGGCTTCCAGGCAGGAAGATACCATCCAGTTTTGGTAACAGCGCGTTCAGTAATTCTGGCTCCGCGAGCGCATGAGGTAACGCTATCGGTAATCCACCGGCATTCAAAACCGCATTCAGGTACTTTTCTTGCAGAGTCTGGGTCTCGTGACCCTTAAGCCTGTTCCTACACATCACTACACCAATAACTGGCTTGTCAAATATATTGCCCATGATCGACCTCACGTTTTGGAATAAATTATTGCCAAACGGTTCCTTGTTGTGCAATTCCGTTCATTATTTTCTCAATCTAGCAGCGTAATAACCTTCTAGCAAACTTAATTTAACATTTGACAAACAAATTGTTTGCATCCAGAGTCGAAGGGTGGACATTATATTTAACAGTCAAATCACAGAAAGCTTACCAGGCCAACGGCGGTGAATCATGGAAACCAATATCGTAGAAGTTGAGAATTTTGTTCAGCATTCTGAAGAGAGGCGAAGTAGCGCGTTTGCGCGCGAAGTGAAGCAATATCTGGAACGTTATCCCAACACGCAGTTTGTCGATGTGCTGTTAACCGACCTTAACGGTTGTTTTCGCGGTAAACGCATTCCCGTGTCGGGATTGTCTAAGTTAGAGAAGGGCTGTTATTTTCCCGCATCGGTGTTCGCGATGGACATTCTGGGCAATGTGGTGGAAGAGGCGGGATTAGGACAAGAACTTGGCGAACCGGACAGGACCTGTGTGCCGGTACTCGGAACGTTAACCCCTTCGGCCGCCGATCCGGAATTTATTGGCCAGATGATGCTGACAATGCTGGATGAAGATGGCGCTCCCTTTGACGTTGAGCCGCGGAACGTTCTCAACCGACTCTGGCAGAAAATGCGCCAGCGCGGTTTGTTCCCCGTCGTAGCGGTAGAGCTGGAGTTCTATTTACTCGATCGCAAGCGCGATCCCGAAGGTTATCTGCAGCCGCCATGCGCGCCGGGAACGGACGATCGTAATACCCAAAGTCAGGTTTACTCCGTTGATAACCTGAACCACTTTGCTGATGTGCTGAACGATATCGACGAACTGGCCCGTCTGCAGTTGATCCCGGCCGACGGTGCGGTGGCCGAAGCATCTCCTGGTCAGTTTGAAATCAATCTCATCCATACCGATAACGTACTCGACGCATGTGACGATGCGCTGGCGCTGAAGCGCCTGGTGCGGCTGGTGGCGGAGAAACATAAGATGCATGCCACCTTTATGGCAAAGCCCTATGAGGAGCATGCCGGTAGCGGGATGCATATCCACATCAGCATTATGAATAACAAAGGCGAGAACGTGCTGGCCGATGCGAATGGCGATGATTCCGCGTTACTTAAGCGTGCGCTTGCCGGGATGATTGATCTGATGCCCGCGTCGATGGCGCTGCTGGCGCCAAATGTGAACTCTTATCGTCGCTTCCAGCCGGGGATGTACGTCCCTACCCAGGCTTCCTGGGGGCATAACAACCGTACTGTGGCGCTGCGCATTCCCTGCGGCGATCGTGATAATCATCGGGTTGAATACCGTGTGGCGGGGGCTGATGCCAACCCTTATCTGGTGATGTCGACCATTCTGGCCGGGATCCTCCATGGTCTGGATAACGAGCTGCCGTTACAGGAAGAGGTGGAAGGCAACGGACTGGAGCAGGAAGGTTTGCCGTTCCCGATCCGTCAGAGTGATGCGCTGTGGGAGTTTATGCAAAACGACAGTCTGCGTGAATTATTGGGGGAGCGTTTTAGCCACGTGTATCACGCCTGTAAAAACGATGAATTAATCCAGTTTGAACGTCTTATCACCGACACTGAAATTGAGTGGATGTTGAAAAACGCCTGACCGTCGAACAGGTCATTTAAAAAGAAGTCGCATCATGCGGGCTGAGCGGAGCCAGCCCGTAAAAATTGCAGGAATACCTGCCATTTCCCGGATGTCGCGTAATGGAGCGCGGGCGACAACGGGTCTTCAGATAACCGACAGAGTTTGTGACGAGGAAATGTGATGATGCCAGTGTTTAAAAACCAGCCCCGCGTGAGCATCCATGGCTCCCGCAGTAAGTACGGACCACACCTTTGCCGTACGACATTGACGCCTTACTTTTGGAGATCCGCCCCGACACGACTCAGGTTTGCGTTACCAACGTTTCGAACGCAGACCTGGACTCGTTGCGGGGAGGATCGCTATGTCGACTAATTCTCCTGTGGACGTTGCAGCCCAGCCGGGCAAAACACAACTGCGAAAATCCCTGAAACTGTGGCAGGTGGTGGTGATGGGGTTGGCCTATCTCACGCCGATGACGGTGTTTGACACCTTTGGGATTGTTTCGGGCGTCAGCAATGGCCATGTTCCGGCCTCCTATCTGCTGGCCCTGGCGGGGGTGCTGTTCACCGCCATCAGTTACGGTAAGCTGGTACGCCAGTTTCCGCAGGCCGGTTCGGCCTACACCTATGCGCAAAAAGCCATCAATCCGCACGTGGGGTTTATGGTTGGCTGGTCGTCGCTGCTTGACTACCTTTTCCTGCCGATGATTAACGTCCTGCTGGCGAAAATTTACCTCTCCGCGCTGTTCCCGGAGGTTGCGCCATGGATTTGGGTGGTGATGTTCGTGGCGATCCTCACCGCGGCCAATTTGAAAAGCGTTAATCTGGTGGCGAACTTCAATGCGCTGTTTGTGCTGGTGCAGGTGGCGATAATCGCCGTGTTTATCTTCCTCGTGGTACAGGGACTGCATAAAGGCGAGGGGGTCGGCACCGTCTGGTCGCTGCAACCATTTATTAGCCAGAATGCACATTTGATCCCAATAATCACCGGGGCGACCATCGTCTGCTTCTCGTTCCTCGGCTTTGATGCGGTGACGACGCTTTCTGAAGAGACGCCGGATGCGGCGCGTACCATCCCGAAAGCTATTTTCCTCACCGCCCTGTACGGTGGGTTGATCTTCATTGCCGCTTCGTTCTTTATGCAGCTGTTTTTCCCGGATATTAGCCGCTTTAAAGACCCGGATGCGGCGCTGCCGGAGATTGCGCTGTATGTCGGCGGCAAACTGTTCCAGTCCATTTTCCTGTGTACGACTTTTGTGAATACGCTGGCGTCAGGCCTGGCGTCACATGCCAGTGTATCTCGTTTGCTGTACGTGATGGGCCGGGATAACGTCTTCCCGGAGAAGTACTTCGGTTATGTTCATCCGAAATGGCGCACCCCTGCGCTAAACGTCATTATGGTCGGCATTGTGGCGCTGTCGGCGCTGTTTTTTGACCTGGTGACCGCCACTGCGTTGATTAACTTTGGTGCGCTGGTGGCCTTTACGTTCGTCAATTTGTCGGTGTTTAACCACTTCTGGCGGCGTGAAGGACGTAAACATACCTGGCAGGAGAAATTGCACTATCTGGTATTGCCAATGGTTGGCGCCGCCACGGTTGCCGTACTGTGGGTCAATCTGGAGGTGACATCGCTGACGCTGGGACTGGTATGGGCCGGGTTAGGGTTGGTGTATCTCGCCTGGCTGACCGGACGTTTTCGTAAGCCGCCGCCGCAGTTTGACGCGGCGAAAACTGAGCGGGCCTGGGAGTAATGGAAGCGGAATCAACAATAGCTTTCGGCTGAATTGGGCTAAAAATAAAATACGCTATGCCGCGGCAGACAGTTGCGGCATAGCTGCTTTAATTAATGTACAGCTTGCATTAGGCAATAAAAAAACCGGCACGGGAGCCGGTAAGTGAATCAATGTTGTAAGATAATTATTATTATAATAACTGAATTACAATTGAGCTAACTCTATAGGAACGGGTTTTCCTATATGGTATCCCTGTAACCAACCAATACCCATCGTGATTAGCATCTTTTCAATTTCCTCATTTTCAACAAACTCCGCGACGACTTCCATTTTTTTCAGTTTCGCCACTTCGCAGAATGATCTGACCGCGCATCGACTAAACTCATCGGTCAGAATATTACGGATGAATGAGCCATCAATCTTCAGAATGTCAGCGTCTAACGTTCGTAAACGAGAATAACTGGATGCTCCGGTTCCAAAATCATCAATAGCAATTTTCG
The DNA here is from genome assembly GCF_026719375.1 of Citrobacter sp. W9. Taxonomy (NCBI): domain Bacteria; kingdom Pseudomonadati; phylum Pseudomonadota; class Gammaproteobacteria; order Enterobacterales; family Enterobacteriaceae; genus Citrobacter; species Citrobacter sp. W9. The sequence continues at coordinate 127,501 of NZ_JAPPTE010000001.1, forward strand.
AACCGGCTTTACGTAATGCTCTCAGAACATCAGTGACATTGGCGTTATCAATGATATCTGATTCAATGACTTCAAAAATGATACGTTCCGGTGCGATGGCGTATTTTCTAAACAAGGTGAAAACATTATCAAGAAAATCAATTTTATTAAGCGAATCTGGGGTCAGGTTAATAGAAAAATGGCTGTTGGGTTCAGATTTCTGTCGTGACTGTATAAAACGAAATGTCTGTTCAATCACGGTGATATCCAGCGCAGGGAGTAGTCCTGCCTCGCGTGCAACCGGTAGGATGGTATCTGGAAAGATTAATTTACCATCAACCATTTTTATCCGAATAAGTATCTCGTGATAACGTGTCAGTCCAGTGGTTGACACGATCGGTTGAACAACCAACATTGTTGATACGATAGGTTGGGCCATAAGTTCAAACGATTGTCTGTCGATAGCTTTTTGCAACATATGACGAATCACAGCCTGACTGACAATTCTATCACCCGGCATTTGTGGGTTGAGTAATAACGGTTGCCCCTGCATCAACGAGATGTAACTTTGGGTATTAAGCTGCTTAATAGCTAGCGATAAATTTTTAATCAGGTTTTTCTCGGTGGTATACGCCATACCGCAAGATAACCCCAATTGGTAGTCTTTCCAGATAAAACGGAAAGAGTTTAGTTTTTTATACAGTTCAGAAATGTCAGGTATGGCATTAAGGCGAAGAATTATCCCGTGACCTGGGGCATAATAGATATTATCGTCACCGCTTATTAATTTACGCACATAGGTGCTTAACCCTTTTACAAACTCAAAACGGAACTCGATACCATGCGTTTGCTCTAGCGTGTTCAGTTCAGTACAACGGATGTAACACAGACACTCAGTTGAGTATTTACGAATATCCATTTGCAGGGCCTGAAAGTTAGGCAGTCCAGTATTAGGCTCTGATCTAAAAAGTTGTTTGAGGCGTCGGAGGTATTTTCGGTTACGAATGGCAAGTACACCGGCAACGACAATCGTCAGCGAAAAGACAAACACGACCGTAGAAGAAATCACCAGACTATGTAAATAGTTTTTATCGTCAGCGGGTGGGATATAACTATTTATGTTATATCCTAGCAAGATGAGCATCGCTACCCAAACAGGGGATATGAAAGCATGACCAATACAGATCACTCCCCATAGCATGAGCGGAAGAAGCCACAGTAATGAGTAGTCAGTAAATATGAGTATATCCTGTCTGCTGACAATCAAAGCAGACATAATGCAGACTAACAGGACCAGCCATAATACTTGACATAAAATAGGTGGGCCGGATTTTATCAATGTCTTCACATGCCTGATGTGTAAAATACACCATACTGGATTTTGAACGCTTCTGAGCAACAGGTAACAAAAAGGGATCCCTGTCAGGCAAGAGTTCATCAACCACTGCAAGTTAATTAATGTTTGCAGTGTAAAAAGATGAGTCATTGGTTCAGAAATAACTCGCGACTGGAACCAGTGCTCAATCGAGATAAAGAGTAAGGAATTGCAGCACACCAGCCAAACAATACGTAGGGTTGTAAGCTGGCTGCGGCCAAAGCTTACGGCACTTCGTTTACCTGTCGAGAACACATAGAATGTCTGGCTAATGAGTGCGGCCAGTACCTGAGCTGATAACGTTAGCAGCGAATCTAATGAGTAAGAGTAGAGCGCATACAAGAAAAAGGCACCTAAAATGGGGAATGCCTTTTGCCTGTATAAAACCAGTAATGCGGAAATGAGAGGTAAAGTGAGATCGTAAAAATGCAGGGTTGCACCCGCAATATCTTCCTGCTTACTGAGATGACCAGCGACAAACTGTAAAGCAAAAAATGCGATGCCTACACAAAAATAGTCTTTAAATGTATTAACGAAATTTATATTTTCCGTTTTTTTTAACGATATCATCATGCGCAATTCTCAGTGAGTTATCACCGCTCTCAATGTAAGCAAGCTACTTAAAACCTGTTAGCCCGGGTGCTGAAAGTGTGTATTTTTGGATGTTCTTGCTAATCGAAATCTATTTGAATAGATGTTACGTAAATTTTTAAGCGTAATCCTTGATAATTTTCTGGTGCGACACAACGCAAGAGAGAAGAATTTTTCTGACTGCGCTGGTAATAAAAATGCCGTCAATAGCATTTATTTCATACAGAATATACGATCGATAAAAACGATCAATATAAATATTTTGATAGATTTAAACGATAGGTTTGGCAGATCGTAAATACGATAAAAGATCGATGAAAGCTATTGAAGTGTTATTAATTAATGTTATTTATTTCATTATTGTTAATTTTGTTGCTTTGTTTTTTAAGTTACTCTGTGGTCATACCTTTCTAAGGAAATCTTTTTTTGTGGCCAGGAACGCGAGTATCCCCACTCTCCTGCAAAAATGCCATCGCGAATGATTAACAGGGCAACTGCTGCATCGCGCAGTGAATTCCAACGCCGCCAGCCGATTGACCGACCGGCCCGCACAGGCACGTGGCGAGTAGCATACCCAATCCTTGCTTGACGAACGAACATCTTGTCATCATGGGAATAATCTTTGCGTATTTTCACCTGACTGCAGGCGAATAAAATAATAATAGATAATAACGCGAGTGCGCATAATTTTATTAAATAATAAAATTATGGATGGTGCTGGCTGATATTAAAACTTCTCAGCTATATATAATTTATATTTATTAACTCTATTTTACCATGCAGGTTTACGTTGAGGCCGCCATCTGGCGGGCCTTGGCGCAGATTGTGATCTGACCGAATGTTCTGCTGTATTTATCAATGTCGCCTATCGCGTGGACTATAGTAAAGATGGCCGCTATTTCTCATCATTAATAACCGTGAGTGGGGGACGTGAATGAAGAAAATACTGATGTTAGTTGGCGATTATGTCGAAGATTATGAAACGATGGTTCCTTTCCAGGCGTTGCAAATGCTGGGCCATCGTGTTGATGCAGTCTGTCCGGATAAGCGTCAGGGGGATTACGTTCAAACGGCGATTCATGATTTTGAGGGGGCGCAAACCTACAGCGAAAAACCGGGACACCGTTTTACGTTGAATGCGAATTTTGCCGAAGCACGGGCCGTTGATTACGACGCGTTGGTGATCCCCGGCGGGCGCGCTCCGGAATATCTCCGTCTGAACCCGGAGGTCATTCAACTGGTGCAGGATTTCAACTCAGCGGGTAAACCTATCGCCGCCGTCTGCCATGGCCCTCAGCTATTGGCGGCAGCAGGGATATTAGAAAACCGTACCTGTAGCGCCTATCCGGCCTGCGCGCCTGAAGTGCGTTTGAGCGGCGGACATTATGCGGATATCGGCATTGATCAAGCCTACGTCGACGGTAATCTGGTGACTGCGCCAGCCTGGCCCGCGCATCCGCAGTGGCTGGCTAAATTTGTTGAAGTATTAATGCAGCCAGCGGCAAAGTGATGAGCAAGTCGGTATAACCTCCCGGCTATACCGACCACACATCTTACCTCTTCATGAGTGCGAACACGCCCCAGCCAATGTATTCCCGGGTGAAGGTGACGTGGCGTCCCGGTGAACTTCTCAGTTGCTCCCTGACTTCAGTTGCAAACTCATCGTCCTGATTAGCTTCCAGCCAGCGGCGCATCGTCAACCATTTTGCCGCCTCGTACCTGTCCCAACCTTCCTGGTCAGCCAGAACCATTTCAACCACGTCATAGCCGAGCGGGTCAAAAGAAGCAATGAGTTCCGCCAGGGAAAGAAAATCGGCGACAGCGGTCGCGCCGCAGGACTGGGCGATTTCCTCTGTTGCGGGTATCTGGCGCCAGTACGGCTCACCGATAAGTATGATTCCGCCAGGCTTAAGACTCTGCTCCAGTTGTCTGACCGTTCCGGCGACGCCGCCTGCAATCCAGGTTGCGCCCACGCAGGCGGCAATATCGCATTTTTCTTCAGCGATATAGCCCGTTGCATCGGCGTGGACAAAACTCACCTGCTGACTGACGCCCAGTTCTGCTGCGCGCAGCGTTGCCTGCTTGCTAAACAACTGGCTCATATCGATACCGATGCCAAAAATGCCATGATCGCGCGCCCAGGTGCACAACATCTCGCCCGAGCCGCTGCCGAGATCCAGAATGCGGGTTCCCGGTTCCATGCGCAGCACCTGGCCTAACGTGGCGTATTTCTGCGCGGTGAACGGATTATGGATGCGATGAGCGCTTTCGCTGATAGTAAAAATTTTTGGGATATCCATCTCTCTCTCCTTAGCGATTATCCAGTTGGGCGCGAACGTTGTTCAGCCCGGTAGTATTGATGCGATAGGGCTGACCATTGACAGATTTGATCAGCTTTTTGGTTCTGAGTTTTTTGAACACGGCGAGGGTGCAGTCGCAGAGCAGTAGTCCTTCGCGGCTGTAGCATTCGACGGAGGTGACGCGGCCTGAGGCGTCGCGGACGTGAACGATACGACCACCTTTGGCGAGAACGTGTAAGGTACGTTGTTCCTGACGGGATAAATTCATACTGGAAAACCTGTTTAATCATCATGTGCAAAACGTGCAAACACACTGCGGTGTCCGCATTCGATTTCGGCGCATTGATAACCAGTCCGTCCTGAAAAGGTCGGCAAGCTGATTATCTGATGATTACATTCTCCAGCATCAAAGCCTCGGGTTGAGTTGAAAGGTATTTACCTGATGAATCATACCAGCCAGAATCTCCAGAGAAAACTCCTTGTACATAAAATGTGATCTATAACGAGTTATAGCGTTTAGTGACTTTATTAACTGCAAATTTTCGTTATGTCAGGTGTCTATTAAAATATTAAATTAATTTGATATTCTGTCTGCGCATAAGGTGTTATCTGTGGTAACGCGGCACTGTGAGCGCATTTGGGGCCACGCAATTGATTAGGATGGATTAATCTTTTTGTCACTTTATTTGCTGTTTTGATAAGGCGTTTTTTATTATTTTAATGTTTTTCGACCGAATTTGTGATTAAGTGATTTTAGGAATTTTCTTAATGCGATGAATTGTGTATACTCGGTTCCGCAAGAAGCTCTTCCGTTATCACTAAAACTATAAATCTGTCCTTAACACCCGTATTACCTCTGCCCTGAATCTCTTCTCAGGGCAGAGGTTTTTTTTGCCGGTGCAGGATTTTATTAATCACCAATATATACCAATATTATGGTGGGTAATGTTTAAAATTAATGGTTAGGGAAGTATTATCCATCGATAATAAGGTAATGTCGAATAGTATCATAATGAATCTATTTACCAGGGGACTATATAGCGTTTCTTATAATTCACGGTTTTTCAGTATGATAGAAATTTTTGCTATTGATATAATTGTGAGTTTGCTCACGGATTTTAGTGCGCTAAGTGGCTATTTCTAGAGAAGTGCAAACGGTTGCATGTTGCTGACACCGTATTCGTTCATTAAAAAAATATAGCAATGCTATCTCTTGGGCCGGTATAGAGAAGTGGAGTTTAAATGATTTCTATTATCTCTTGGGCTTACGAGTGCCGTTTATGATTTCTGTTAGCTAAACACCATGGGGAAATAGCAGTGAACATAGACAGGGAGTATGGTTTTACCCATCAGTAAGGCGTTTTTGTCACTGACGTAATGACTCATCTCATTATATTCATATATATACCCGTCATACTTCGAGCTGCATGTGCGTTGGCTTTCCTCGCTCGCCCAGTCACGTACTTATGTACGCTCCTGGGAATTCGCTGCGTCGCCGCCTTCCTGCAACTCGAATTATTTAGGGTATAAATCAACGTCGTAATGTTCATAAAATCAGCGTTCCGGGATGAATGCTGATTTTATCTGGTTCCCTGTTTAATATCACTCGCGCTGTACGCGAGCCTCCTCTCACAGTATTTCGTCAATAAAATATTAAAGGACCTCCTGGAATGGATATTGTTGAACGTTTTATCAACTACACCAAAATTAATACCACGACTTCAAGAGAAAATGGCGCAAATGGGATAATGCCTTCTTCTGCTGGTCAAATGGTACTGGCAAAACTGCTTGCAGCAGAACTTGAAGCATTAGGAATGGAAAACATTGAGGTCAGGGATACCGCCATCGTAACGGCGACACTGCCCGGGAACACCGATGACACGGTTCCTGTCGTTTCATTCTTTGGACATCTGGATACCAGCGCGGAACAGACTGCGGACACAAATGCGCAACGTCTTCACTATAGCGGTGGGGATTTGTGCCTGAACAAAGAACTGAATATTTTTCTGCGCGAAAGCGAGTTCCCGGAACTGAAAAATTATATCGGTGATGATCTATTGGTCACTGACGGAACCAGCCTGTTAGGGGCTGATGATAAAGCAGCCATCGCCGCAATTATGAACGCATTACAGTATCTGGTGGCACATCCGGAAATCAAACATGGACCGGTGAAGGTGGGTTTTGTGCCTGATGAAGAGCAAGGATTGCGTGGCGCAAAAGCTTTTGATGTTGCCAGCTTCGGCGCTGATTTTGGTTACACCCTGGATTGTTGCGGTATCGGCGAGTTTGTTTATGAGAACTGGAATGCGGGCGATGCGGAAATCATCTTTACCGGCCAGTCTGCGCACCCCATGTCAGCCAAAGGTAAGCTGAAGAACTCGCTGCTGATGGCGCATAAGTTTATTGCGATGCTGCCTGGCGGAGAAGCGCCTGAATATACGGAAGGGCGCGAAGGTTATTACTGGGTTAAGCAGTTGCAGGGTAACAGCGCCCGCACGGTGCTTAAGCTGGATATCCGCGACTTCACTGAAGAAGGCTATAAGGCGCGTATGGCATTTATCCGTCAGCTTGCCGTCAGTACCTGCGCACTATGGGGCGAAAATAGCGTGGTCTGTCATTTAGCCGATCGCTATGCGAACGTGTTCAATAGTTTGCAGGGTGATGCTCACTACCCGATTGATATTGCATTACGCGCCTATCAGAAATGTGGGATTACCCCGGCACCTGTCGCCATGCGCGGCGGATATGATGGTGCGGTTTTATCGCAGAAAGGATTGCCTTGCCCGAATATTTTTACCGGCGCCCATAATTTTCACTCTATTTATGAATATCTGCCGGTGCGTTCACTGCGGGCCGCCAGCGATGTCGTGGTTGCGGTCATTGAGGAAACCTTTGCTGAGTTCACGCAGCGGAGAGCTCAGTCATGATTCAGGTGTTAATTGCCCTGCTGGTTATCGTGGTGGTCGCTCGTCTGATTCTGAAAGGTTATCGTGCGGAACCCGTGCTATTTATTGCGGGTTTGGTGCTGATGATTTGCACCGCTCTCACCGGGTGGGGTTCCGTACTACCGAAAGGCGTTGCTGGCACGGGGATTTCCTTTCTCGATCCGTTCGAGGTTATGCGCGATCTCTTCAGCACGCGAGCCGCCGATCTTGGCCTGATGATCATGGCGCTGATGGGATTTGCGCACTACATGGATCATATCGGCGCCAATGAGGCGGTGGTGCGTGTCGTCACAAAACCCCTGCGTGCGCTGCGTTCGCCCTATATTCTGCTTTTTTTCTCGTACCTGCTCGCCAGTCTCCTGCAGTTAGCTATTCCTTCAGCTACTGGACTCGCCGTACTGCTGATGGGAACAATGTTCCCCATTATGCTGGGATTAGGGCTTTCCGCTGCCTCTGCTGCCGGGGTAATTGCCACCTCGCTGGGCGTGGCGTATACCCCAACGGCAATCGATGCTATCAGGGGATCGAAAGCAGTCAATATGGATGTGGTGGAATACGTGGTCTACCACCAGGGACCGGCTGCTCTGGCTACCGTTTTGGTCGTGGGAGTCTGCCATTTTTTCTGGCAGCGCTATTGCGACCGTAAAGCGGGGACCTTACCACGGGAAATCGGGAGCGCTGAAGTGACTGACTCAGGAACTGCGCCCGCATTTTATGCGCTGCTTCCCATGCTTCCAATACTGATGGCAGTGGGATCCTCTGAAATGTTCGTCAGTGGTATTAACCTGAATATCATTACCATTGTGCTTATTTCAATGGCTATTTGTATGTTGATTGAATGGCTGCGGGTGCGAGATTTAAAGGCGGTGTGCGAAGGATTTAGCCATTTTCTGAAAGGAATGGGGACTGCCTTTACCGGTGTGGTAGGTCTGCTGGTTGCGGCGGGGGTTTTTGCTCATGGTATTAAAGTCATTGGTGCGATTGATCAATTAATCCTGATGGCCGAACACGTGGGATTGCCGCCATTTGCCATGGCGGTGGTGTTTGCGCTGGTGACGCTTGCGGCGGCTATCATTATGGGATCGGGTAATGCGCCATTTCTTGCGTTCGTTGAGCTTATCCCGCAAATCGCTGCCAGTATGGGGGCGAACGCCGTGGCCATGATTCTGCCGATGCAGCAGGCATCGCATATGGGACGGGCCATTTCACCGGTATCTGGCGTCGTGATCGCCGTTTCCAGCGGGGCAAAAATAACTCCATTCGATGTGGTTAAACGCACCGCCGTACCGTTAATTGTCGGCTTTGTTACGCATACGCTAATCATCGGTATTTTCTACTAACAATTGCATGCCCAGACAAACCTCCGGTTTATTGAATCTGGAGGTTTTCTGGTTTGATACATTGTTGTATTGATTACGCGGGATAATTATTAGTTTTCATCTTTATCGAGCGATTCTTATTATTTGTGGTCAATCTTGTTAACTATAAATGATTAATAAAAATAATGTGTTTCATGGCTCTTTTTTTACATTGAGATAAATTAATCTGGATCATATTATGCAGGTTTTAGTTGTAGTAGGTTTTTAAATTGAGTAGTAACAAATTAAATACAATAATGATTTTTCTGGGTAGGTTTTAAGTGGTAAAAAATTTAGGAAAAGTGAGTAAATCGAGGCATCATTATCAGGATGAGCTGGAAGCGTTCACCTGGAGCGCGTTAGTGGCAATTGGTATCGCATTACAGGATCACAAGATCCACTCTAAAATGTCAGAGCATATTTTTATTATGCATTGGTTGGCCATCGCAAAAAAAAGAAAACTCTTTTCACGAAGTGTGGCCAATGAGCTTCAATGGTTAATTGATGAAGGTAAGAAAAAAAGCATCAATGCACAACTAAAATTTAAAATAGAATACTTGTACGCCACCTCAAGTGGTGATGTGACAATGCAAAATGATTATTTTAAATTCACCCACACGATTGAAATGTTGAGAAATAATGGATGGCAGAACTTTCTACTCACACCAGAGAAGTGGCGTGACCTGCATGATAAGATTAAAGTGAGAAAGGGTAACTTTATTTTTATGGACGATACCAGACTCCAGGAGTGCTTTGGTGCTCAGGGCGAGATAGTCAAACCTTTCTGTATCCGGGTGTATGGCGATGTTGAGTACGCAAAATTAACCTTCATCAAACACCACCTGCCGGTAGAGTTTGTGAAAGATATTTCAAATGAATTTCATCACTTCCAGTTTCTTACTGATAAGTAATGATTAGAACAAGTTATGAACAGAGAATTGTTAAAGCAAAAGTTAGAGATCGCGACCGAATGGATTAGGCTGTCTGAAACCGCTGACAATTTATCTATATCTTTTCGGGGCATTCTCGAGATTGGCGAAAGTTCTTCTGCGCCAGATAACAGCACGCCGCTACTCCGGTTAGAAAATGAAATGGCGACAATTGCAGTTGATTCAATGTCATGGGTAAGGGTGCCGGCAGATCGTCAGGAAAAAGTGACCGTCTATATTCTCTGACGTTTGGCTGGTGCTTTGTTCGCTTGATGTAGGTCAGATACGGCTATCTGGCCCATACTCAGTGGCGCATTGTATTTAATATAACTACTTTCTCATCCATAAATAATATTAATGTTGGTTTTTTTATAGTGTAATTGCTCCCGGTAATAAAACGGCGATTTGCCGCCATGTGTACCACGGTGTACGTAATTTATTATGCTAAGTTGAGCGGGGATACTTTCTCATAATTAACCATTTTATAGGTTAAGATATTACGTGGCGTGTCGATAACAATTTAGTCATAGATGATTGGCTAATTGTTATGGAGATGTTCAAATGTTAAAGAATATGAGGATTAAAACCAGTCTGTTATTATTGCTTTTGGTATTTACCTTTATGCAGTTCCTTTCTAATGGGTTTGAGTTGGTCGATCTCAAAGGAAATCAAAAAAGTACCCTTCTACTGCATAATATAGTAAAGGAACAGGATTCGCTGCATAACGTCGTAGGGGCTGTTTATAAGGTAAGAAGCGTTCTTGATAATATCCAACTGCAAGATATGGCTGCTACCCAACAGACATTGCGACAGGTGCAGGATGAGATAGCTTATGCCAGAAAGCAGTTCGCTATTTTTTGGGATATACCAGGACTGACGGCGGATGATCCCCAGATTGGTAAAATCGTCAGAACTGCTTTTGAGCAACAAATGAATGCTGAGCAAAAGTATGTTGATAAATTAAATGAGGCTATTTCTGACGGTAGTATTGTTGGTACACAAACAAATGCCAACACTGAGGTGCTGGCTTTGCGAAAAAATTTTGATAAGGAGATTGAGAGCTACTACAAATCAACCATGTTGGTCGGTAAAAATATCGTTGAGCAGACACATGTTCAGTTTAATGCCTCAATACTTAAAATATCCTTGCTGCTGGCCGTTACGGTTCTTATCTTTATTCTCTGCAATATCTGGATAAACCGAACAATCATTCGGCCATTAAATATCGTGTCTGAGCATTTTTCACGGATTGGTAAAGGCGATCTGAGTCATCCCGTTAAGGTGCCGGGTAACAATGAAATTGGCTTACTGTGTTTAAATTTACAACATATGCAAAACGGCCTGCGGGAGACCGTCAGTACGATTCGCGATGGCGTTGAGTCTATTAATATCGGCATGCAGGAAATTGCTTCGGGTAATTCAGACTTATCAACCCGAACGGAGCAACAGGCTGCGGCCGTGGTTGAAACGGCGGCCAGTATGGAACAGATTTCCGTAACAACCAAAAATAACACCGATAAATCACATCAGGCGTCTGCCATGACGAGTGAAAGCACGGAAATGGCATTGCGTGGCGAGCGCTTAATGAGCGACATGGTTGAGAAAATTCACCTGATCAGCCGCAACGCGCAAAGCGTGAATGAAATATCTCATGTCATTGATAGTATTGCTTTCCAGACCAATATTCTCGCCTTAAACGCCGCGGTAGAAGCGGCACGCGCTGGCGAATCCGGGCGTGGATTTGCCGTTGTGGCGAGTGAAGTCAGAACCCTTGCCCAACGTAGCGCCTCCTCAGCGAAAGAAATTAGCGAACTGGTGGCCAAGGCGGCAATCAGCGTCAAGGAAGGGGTGGAGATAGCTGAAAGCAGTGGGGCCATGATGGCGGACATTGCTAAGGCAATACGCAATATCAATATACTCATGGAAGATATATCCGGCGCATCGGGGGAACAGAGTAGCGGCATCGAGCAGATCCGCGTTGCTGTCACGCAAATGGAGCAAGTCACTCAGCAAAATGCGTCTCTGGTTGAGGAAATCGCCGCCACGACAGGCAGTGTGGAAGAGCAGTCGGCAATGCTATCCCAGGCCGTGGCTGTGTTTCAGGTTGATGAAAAGCCGCAGCAGGATACCCAAGACAAGCAGTAGAACATGCCATCTCATCAGCTGTAAATTCAGTCTGATGAGATGGCTGGTCGTCGGGAGACAGTGCTTTAATCATATTGATAATAATTCTCATTATTATTGTTGTGTCGCGCAGGGAATGGTAATGTTGCTCCTGACTAAAAACTGTTAATCCCATTTTCTGTGCAGAAGACAGCATGAACAACACCACCACTCTGAATGCGTCCAGACGCGTAGCGCGTACTTTTTCCGTCAGCGAGTTTATGGATTTTGGTGAGCGTTATGGGATCGACTATTGCTTTCCCCTGCTGGCGCAAAAGCCGGATTTGCCGTCCGCTAGCCCTGTGCTGCAAGGTGAAATTGAGGAGATGACGCTCCCCTGCGGGATGTGCGTGACGCACTCTGATGTACAGGTGTTGCAACCCTATGAAACCACCTCCCGCCACAGCAGTCCCTTGTATATGCTGGTGGTACTGGAAGGCTGCGTGATCCTCTCGTTTAACGGCCAGGAACACGTGGTGCGTTCCGGCATGGCGTTTAGCTCACGCCTGAGCGAGCACCAGACGATGCGCGCCCGCCATCATGCCGACTGCAAACTGCGAACCTTATCGCTCGGTCTGTATCCCGACGGCGCGTGGCGCACGGGGCTACTCGAATCGTTGATGTGTGAGTGGGAAAGATGCCAGACGCCGACGCTTATCTGGCAGGTGCCGGGATTTTTACTCAGCGGCCTGGAGTATGCGCAGCAGAGCGCACTGAGCAATGTTTCTCGCCAGTTGATGCTGGAAGGGCTGATACTGCAACTGTTCGGCCATGGCCTCAGCGTGTGCCAGGTAGAGAGCGGCAAACGCCTCGCCGCCAGCGGGGAACAGCAGCGGCTGGAAGTCGTTCGTCGCCTGTTGGAACAGAATCCCGAGAATGATCACACGCTCAATGAACTGGCGCAACGCGCGGCAATGAGTCCCAGTAGTCTGCGTAGCAAGTTTCGCGCAGCCTATGGCTGTTCGGTCTTTGATTACCTGCGCGATTGCCGCCTGGAACGCGCGCGCGGTTATTTACTGGAAGGATACAGCGTACAGCAGGCAGCCTGGATGTCGGGATATCAGCACGCCACCAACTTCTCTACTGCCTTTCGTCGTCGTTACGGTTTTTCGCCAGGCGATATGCTCAAGCTTTGCTAATCCATTTTTGCGTTTTGCGCACGTTGCTGGCAGACAATTTGGCACTGCGCATAGGTAATCTGGCATCCGGCATAGCTATCTCCGTCAGCAAAAAGGTAATAATTCTCACTTACAATTAGAAATGCCTTTGGAGATACTCATGTTCGCGAAGACTCGGTTGGCGCTGTTGGTAGGATGGGTGACCGGCAGCGTGGCTTTTCCTCTGCTGGCGCAGGAAACAACAAAAAACGATACGGTCGTTGTCACCTCGCAAATGCAGAGCGGGGCCACGAAGCTTGCCACGCCGGATATTGAAACCCCGCAATCGGTATCCATCATTACCCGCGAACAGTTTGAAGAGCAGGGCGCAACCAGCGTGCGTCAGGCCGTTAGCTATACGCCGGGGGTATACAGCAATCAGATTGGCGCCTCCAACCGCTTTGACTACATTGTGCTGCGCGGCTTCTCCGATGGCAGCCTGGACAACGTCTATCTCGATGGTCTAAAGATGATGGGCGACACCAACTCACACAGCTCGCTGGTGGTCGATCCGTGGTTCCTTGAAGATATCGAAGTGGTGCGCGGCCCGGCTTCCGTGCTGTATGGCCGTTCCTCTCCGGGCGGTATTGTGGCGCTGACGTCGCGTAAACCGTCGTTTGACGCGGGTGGGGAAGTGAAGCTGTTTGCCGGCAACAATAACCAGCGTGGCGCGGCGTTTGACGTCACCGGAGCGCTGGATGATAACGATCGTGTGGCGGCGCGCCTGAGCGGGATGACGCGTTACGCGGACTCACAGTTTGGCCCATTGAAAGAAGAGCGTTACGCGCTGATGCCCAGTCTGACCTGGCGGATCACCGACCAGACGCGTCTGGATCTGATGGCCTATCTGCATCGCGACCCGGAAGGCGGTAGCCACTCCGGTCTGCCTTATGACGGCACCGTGGTTCCGCATTACGGGCAAAAGATCTCTAACACCTTTTACGAAGGTGAGGATGATTACGACAAATACGATCGCCGTGAAAACATGGTAGGCTACAATATTGAGCACATGTTTGATAGCGGCTGGTCGGTGCGGCAAAAGCTGCGCTATCTGCATACCGACGTTGAACTGAACCAGGTGTATGCGGCGGGCTGGTTGAACGAAACCGAGCTTAATCGCGGCTATTCCGGCTCTGATGAAAAAATGTCGGCGATTACGCTGGATAACCAGCTCGACGGCAGCTTTGATACCTGGCAGGTCAACCATCGTCTGCTGGTGGGCATTGATTATCAGGATCGCAGCAACAATACCACCGGCTACTACGGCGCATTCCCGCCGATCGACGCTTTTAACCCGGTTTATGGCGCGAAGCCGGATTATATCGACATGTATGCGCGTGAGAAGCACAAGCTGCGCCAGACGGGCTACTATTTGCAGGATCAGATGTCATGGGATCGCTGGCGTATTACGCTCGGTGGTCGCTACGATCAGGTCAGCGTTTCTAACATTGATAAGATCAACGATACCCGCAGCGATCTGGATAAAAACAACTTTAGTACCCGCGCCGCGTTGCTCTATTTGTTCGATAACGGCTTTGCGCCTTACGTGAGTTATTCCACCGCCTTTACGCCAACCAGCTTTGCCGATGAGAACGGCAATCTGCTGGAGCCGATGAAAGGCAAGCAGTGGGAAGCGGGGCTGAAATATGAGCCGGAAGGGCTTAACAGTCAGTTCAGCGCGTCGGTGTTCCGCATTAATCAAACCAATATCGCCACCAAAGAAGAGCCGACCGATCCGTACCGCTCGATTGGGGAAATTGAATCTGAAGGGGTGGAGCTGGAGGCGATTAGTCAACTGACGGACAGCTTCCGACTGCAGGCGGCATATACCTACACCGACATCCGCTACAAGAAAAGCAGTCCGGAGGAGCAGGGCAAGCGTGCCGTGTATGCACCACGGAACCAGGCCATCACCTGGCTGAGCTACGATGTGAAAAGCGGCCCGCTGGATGGTCTGACGCTTGGCTCGGGCGTGCGTTATGTCAACGGAATCACCAGTGATCGTCTGAATACGCACACCCTGCCATCCTATACGTTGGTGGATATGGCGATTGGCTACGATTTAACGAATATCGGTATTAAGGGACTGAGTGCTCAGTTGAACGTCAACAACCTGACCGATAAACGCTACGTTGCGGCCTGTAATTCGCTCTCATACTGCTACTTCGGCGCTGAGCGCAGCATTGTCGGCAGCGTATCCTGGAAATTCTGATGCTTTAGCCGGATGGCGGCGCTGGCACCTTATCCGGCCTACTGTAGTGTGTAAATTGTAGGCCTGATAAGCGCAGCGCATCAGGCCTAGTGGATTGCGGCTATTGCGTAAAACCGTTTTGCATACAAATCTGCGCGCTGGTTCTCAGAGTGAAGGCGATTTTGTCTGGGTACTGGCTGTAATAGTTATGCTCTTCTTCCAGCCCTTTTGCCTGCGCCAGACGTACCGTTTCCAGTGAGCAGGTACGGTAGACCAGATCTTTATTCATATTGATCTGCTTCTCGCGCTGTTTGTCCGCAGACAGCGCCAGCCAGCTCTCTGACAGCGAGTAATCGTAGACTACCCGATTCCCTTTCGCCTGCACGTTCTCGATGGTAATGAATTCGTCGATTTTCAGTCTCGGCTGCCCACGCATTTTTTTCTTATCTTCTGCGGCGGCATATTGGGCCAGGGTATTAATATCCATACTGGCTATCTTCTGTTTATAAGTCTCGACATAGGCGGCGGGTTGCTGATAATGCTGAACGTAAGCATTTCTTAATTCCCCGTCGCTCATCGTACAACCCGCCAGAAACAGAGGTAATAGCAGTGCCAGTTTTATTTTAGTCATAATGCTGTCCCGTTTATTATTGGATGCAGTCGCCCATAACATAATAGAAAATGAATGATCACAGGTGATAGTTAAGGTTGTATAAACCGGGGCGCGAAGGCACAAGTTCAATAGTCTTAAAATAGCGGAACAGGCGGGAAACCCTGCCAGAATTGGCAGGGTTATTAAAAATTAATGGCCGATCATTTTAGCCTTCGGGATCAGCTGGAAATACATGTGCTCGGGCACCGGCGTATCCCAGACCTTGGCGTAAACCGCATAGCCAATGGTGGCAAAAAGGATACCCAGCACCAGGATAGTCATGACAACGCCTGACAATGCCGTTTGCCGCCATAACGATTTGCCGTTTCCTTGTTCCCCCGCAGGGGTGTGCAGTGAAAAGCTCAGCGTAGAGGCCACCGGGCAAGATTCAACGCAGGTCATACAACCGGTACATTCCACGGTACGCACCTGAATCAGTCGATCGACCGGGATAGTAGACGGGCAGTTTTTCGCACATTTCCCGCAGTCAATGCAACTGTCTGCATTACGCCGGATTTTAAACGGCGAGAGCAGTGAAAACAGGCCAAGCAGTGCGCCATAAGGGCACAGATAACGGCACCAGGCATTGCGAATAAACACGCTCAGGACGCTGATAATTATCAGGAAAATAAGCGTGGCGGAGCCGATATGACGAAAGAAATCGAGCATCTTCACGTCAATGATCATGCCATAGGCCGACATCAGAAAGTACTGGATTCCCTGGGCGGGCATCGACAGAGCGATATACAGAAAGAATCCCAACAGCAGATACTTCAGACTGAGCAGTGGGATATCCAGCCAGCGCGGCAGCGTGAAGTTGCGACCCAATACTTTTTTTCCCAGAGTACCAAGCAGTTCGGAAAGCGTGCCAACCGGACATAGCCACGAACAGAAGGCTTTTTTTAACAACAAGCTAATCAGGATAAACGCAACTAACAGCAGCATGGAGGCGGCATGGATGGGCGGGAGAAAACCGGTCTCCAGCGTGTAGCGGATATTCATCAAACCCGCGATCGGCAGCCACCCCTCAATACCGCCGGGTCTTGGAATATAGACGCTGGTACCGGCAGTTTCAAAATAGCGGACCCAATAATAAAACGTCACGCCAATATAGATATTGCTGGCCAGCAGGAGAAACTGGGTGGCTTTTCGCCAGGTGCTGGCGTTACGCCAGTCATTCCACGGCAATTTGCCTCCGGTCGTGCCTGGGCGGCGCTGCCAGCGCGTGCTCTTTTTCCCGTTCATGGTTTTACACTATCCCTCATATTTCCCCTCCCGCATTCAGAAGGCGTCATCACCGGGATATGCTAGCGCTATTCAGATTTGGTGTATTTGATTTGCATCTTATTAGGCGGCTGTTATTTTTATAGCGCCAATAGGCCTGAATAAAAATAACAGCCCGATACTTATCGCAGGTCAGATAAATACCCTTAACGGGGTATTTATTTCTCCGTGGGAAAATAGGTTATTCCTGAAATATCTCTACGCGGTCGCGGCCATTACTTTTCGCCAGGTACAGCGCCCGATCGGCTTTATCAACCAACTGCTTGTAGTCAGGATGGTAGTCATATTCGGCGATGCCAATACTGACGGTGACAGAAAACACTTCTGTCGCTGAGGCCGCCATGCGCATCTCGGCAATTTTCATACGCAGCGTTTCGAGGATAATACTGGCCTGAGACTGATCTGACTCGACAAGCAGTATCATAAATTCTTCACCACCGTAGCGGAACACGTAATCGCTGCTGCGAATATGATCATAAATAACCGCCGCGACGTTTTTGAGCGTCATATCACCGGTGTTATGCCCGTAGTTGTCGTTAATTTGCTTAAAGTAGTCGATATCCAGCATCGCCAGGGTAAAGGGCTTCCGGGTATGTAACGCCAGCGAGATCTCACGGCGCATAATGGTCGGGATAAAGCGTCGGTTAAGCAATTGAGTCAATGAGTCTTTACCATTTTCCTGCTTCACCAGCGCGTCGAACATTGAGGCGAGCAGGAAATGGATTTTTGCCGAGAGCTGGCGTACATCCTGCAACAAGCTCATCCGTTCAGGCTCTGTCGCCTGATGCTGATGCGACAGCGTGGTTGTCAGGCGGTTGTCGATTTCCGCAATCAGCGACTCCATTTCTTTCAGCAGATTGCTGTTGCCCAGAATGTATTTTCCCTTATGCGCGAACCACATACCAAAATCAGAATTCGCCAAAAGGACCAGCTCCCCGAAAGGCATTCCGGTGGCGATGTTATAGATAAACTGATTTTCCCAGTCGGTAAATGAACGTATTTGCCGCTCGCGTTCGACGTTAACGTCATCGTAAATGGTCTGCAGGCGATACTGTTCCTGGGTATGTAGTGAGTTTTGATAGCTGGGGGAATAGGAGACGGTCATGGCCTCCAGGGCGGTATCCATTACCAGACTGCTGAAACAGATGGCATCGCTCAGCAGGGCGGGCGAGTATTCCGCTTTCTTTTTCAGGACCCGATACAATTCATCTTTCAGCTTGCGCGCGCCGCGATTAACCAGATCGATAGGCAGCCCGATGCGGGCATGCACTACGCCAATTTTGCGCTGTTTTGCCAGCAGTTGTGAGAGATCTTCGTTCGCGCTACCAAGTACGCTGCGTAGCCAGTCAAACATACTGCCGCTAAGGCGGGTGCTGACCTGTTCTGTATTGAGGAACAATGCGCTCTCCGCATGGGAGAGCATATAGTCATAAAAAACGCTCACTAAATGGCGGATCTCTTCGTCGCTTAATGATGTCAGGATCGTGTGAACTTCAGGGGATGTTTGACGTAACAACGCCTGCCATTCTGTAAGGAGTAATGTGTCGTTTACCGGAGCAACCTGTTCCATCTCACTGCCACTCAAAATGCGATTTAAAAATTCAGGCGGTATTACGGACAATTACGTCACAATGGTCAAGTTAAACTCGCTTAACGATGGCTGATACCTTCATAAATAAGCCTGAGCGCGAAGACGCCGATAATGGCGCCTATCACCCGGCTGGCAACCCGCTGGATTCGACCATACGCACGGCGTACGGCGGGCAAAGAAAACGCCTGGCTGAGAAAAATACGCCAGATAACGGAAGACAACACAATACCTGCCCAGGCCATGAGCCTCGCCCACGTAGGCGTTTCTGCGCTGAGGGTGACGGAGAAGATACTAATAAAAAACAGAACGGTTTGCGGATTAGATAAATCCGTTAATAACCCGCGGCGGAAAAATACATACCAGGGGGCGGAAATCGGCTGCTGTAACGTTGGCATTTGCGGTGTAGCCTGATGACGAACACTATTCCAGGCAAACCATAGCAAGTAGGCGCCGCCGACAATTTTAATCAGTGAAAATATCTCTTCGCATTGGGTAATCAGCGTCGCCATGCCAAAGAGCCCGAGGCCGGAGTAGAACGCATCGCCTAAGGCCACGCCCAGACCGGTCATCACCCCTGCGCGTCGTCCTGACGCCAGGCTGGTTTGCACCACCACGAACAGGTTCGCGCCGGGATTAAAAAAGGTTAAAACAAACAGACTGATGGTAAGTACGACGGCGTGTAAAGGTTCCATAGACAACGATTCCATTAGTAAGAGCGGGCCTGGGGCATGCTTAGACTGCTAACACTATAATTTTAGCGCGCTCGTCATTCTGCGTATTTACTCACACTGTATTGTGAAATGCGCCTAAATTTGCCAATAGCGTCTACGCCTGGTTTCTGTAACCCAACTGCGCCGGATAATGCCGCGGCGTGGGATCTTCTGTTATACGCGATACGCAAAATATCTTTATATTTCCGCCAGCTCTGGATCTTTTTTGCGGCCTGAACTACTTATTAATCATCCTTGACTCGCATGGCGAATGTTCAGGGGGCGATGATGGCATATATAACAAAACCTGGAGCTTTTATATGAAAACTGGAATTAAAGTACTTATTGGTGCGTTAGCTTTTGTTGTGTCCAACGCGTATGCCGCGGAATTTATGACGAAGGTTGAGTTTGAAAAGGTTGAGTCGCAATATACCAAAATCGGTGATATTTCAACAAGTAATGAAGTATCAGCCGCTGATGCGAAAGAAGACCTTCTGAAGAAAGCCGAAGAGAAAGGCGCAGATGTGGTGGTATTAACCTCCGGCCAAACGGACAATAAAATCCACGGTACAGCCAATATTTACAAGAAAAAATAATGCGCGGTACTGAAAGATAACATACCTGCCAGTCATTGCACTGGCGGGTTTTCTTTTAGCCTGCGCCAGAACGTAGTTCTGCTGATACCGAGATATCTCGCCGCCGCGGTTTTATCGCCATTGAATTGCGCCAGCACCTGCTGCGGCGTCAGTGATGAAGTGACCTGCGGTGGGGCAGCAACCGCGGCCAGTTCAGGTAACAACTGCTGTAGAAATTGTTCGTTCAGCTCCGGCTGTGGTTCGACGCTTAAAAACAGCGCCAGACGCTCCATCATATTGCGCAACTCGCGGATATTTCCGGGCCAGCCATAATTGAGCAGCGTAGGCTGGCTCAGGGCTAATCCCTTACGCACGGGTTCAGAAAACGGTACATCCAGTTCTGCCAGCGACTGTTTTAAAAAGCCTTCCGCCAGCGGCAGAATATCGGGCAGTCGCTCGCGTAGCGGCGGCAGTTTAAGGCGCAGAATGCTCAGGCGATAAAACAGATCCGTACGAAATTCTCCCTGTTTCATCTCTTGTTCCAGGTCGCAGTGCGTGGCGCTGATCACCCGCACATCGACCGGAATCGGCTGATGTCCACCGACCCGGGTGACCTCTTTTTCTTCCAGTACGCGCAATAACCGGGTTTGTAACGGTAGCGGCATTTCGCCTATCTCATCAAGAAACAGCGTCCCGCCGTGGGCAATTTCAAACAGGCCCGCGCGTCCTCCCCGGCGGGAGCCGGTAAACGCGCCATCCTCATAGCCGAACAGCTCCGCTTCCAGCAATGATTCGGTGATGGCGCCGCAGTTGACGGCAACAAACGGCGGCGAAGGTTTTCCGCGCCGATTCTCCTGACGCGTAAAATACTCACGATGAATAGCCTGCGCCGCCAGCTCTTTACCTGTGCCGGTTTCACCCTGAATCAGCACCGGCGCACGCGAACGGGCGTAGAGCATAATGGTGTGCCGCACCTGTTCCATTTGCGCAGAGTGACCGCGCATATCTCCCAGCGCATAGCGGGTGCGCAGCATATCGCCAGAGGCGTATTGCCCGTTTCTGCGTAGCGTCAGACGGGTCATATCCAGCGCGTCGACAAAAGCCTGACGCACGGTGGCCGCCGAATAGATAAAAATGCCGGTCATGCCCGCTTCTTCCGCCAAATCGGTAATCAACCCCGCGCCGACCACCGCCTGGGTACCGTTGGCCTTCAGCTCATTGATTTGTCCACGGGCATCTTCTTCGGTGATATAGCTGCGCTGTTCAAGCTGCAAATTGAAGGTCTTTTGAAAGGCGATTAGCGCGGGGATGGTTTCCTGATAGGTAATGACGCCAATCGACGAGGTCAGTTTTCCCGCTTTTGCCAGCGCCTGGAGTACGTCAAACCCGCTGGGTTTAATCAGGATCACTGGAATCGATAAACGGCTTTTCAGATACGCGCCGTTGGAGCCTGCCGCAATGATGGCATCGCAACGCTCGGTGGCCAGCTTCTTACGGATATAGGCCACCGCTTTTTCGAAACCCAGCTGAATAGGGGTAATGGTCGCCAGGTGGTCGAACTCCAGACTGATGTCGCGAAACAGTTCGAACAGGCGCGTGACCGAAACCGTCCAGATAACCGGTTTGTCATCGTTCACTCGCGGCGGAAGATGCGTATCAGCCATAAGCAACCCAAAAAGTAAGGAACCGAGTATAAGGGTTTAGTTGTGTTTCATAAATGTTGCAATGAAACATTCAAGTCGGTTTCATGAAACGATAGCTGACACGCTTTTGTGCAATAAAAACACAGGCTCTAAATGTAATTATCTGTTTTAAAAAGTAAAAATTGAATTTGCACAAAAGTTACGGTCTTTGGCATATCCCTTGCTTTAGGTAAATCAACGAATGGTAACAAGTTGATAACAAGAGGACGGATATGTCTCTACACTCTCCAGGGCTGGCGTTTCGCGCCGCGCTCAGCAAAGAAAACCCATTACAAATCGTCGGCACCATCAACGCCAATCACGCTCTGCTGGCTCAGCGTGCCGGGTATCAGGCGATTTATCTCTCTGGCGGCGGCGTTGCGGCGGGGTCGTTGGGTCTGCCGGATCTCGGTATTTCTACCCTTGATGATGTACTGACCGATATTCGTCGTATCACTGATGTTTGCCCGCTGCCATTGCTGGTGGATGCGGATATTGGTTTTGGATCGTCGGCGTTCAACGTGGCGCGTACCGTGAAGTCGATGATTAAAGCCGGTGCCGCCGCGCTGCATATTGAAGATCAGATCGGCGCCAAGCGTTGCGGGCATCGTCCGAACAAGGCGATCGTCTCTAAAGAAGAGATGGTCGACAGGATCCGCGCCGCCGTGGATGCCCGCACCGATCCCAACTTTGTGATTATGGCGCGCACCGATGCATTGGCGGTGGAAGGGTTAGAGGCGGCTATCGATCGTGCCCAGGCGTATGTCGAAGCGGGGGCCGACATGCTGTTCCCGGAAGCCATTACCGAGTTGGCGATGTACCGCCAGTTTGCCGATGCGGTGCAGGTTCCGATCCTCGCTAACATTACCGAATTTGGTGCCACGCCGCTGTTTACTACCGATGAACTGCGTAGCGCGAACGTCGCCATGGCCCTGTATCCGCTGTCTGCCTTCCGCGCCATGAACCGTGCGGCTGAACGGGTCTACAACGTGCTGCGCCAGGAAGGCACGCAAAAGAGCGTGATCGACATTATGCAGACGCGCAACGAACTGTACGAAAGCATCAACTACTACCAGTTCGAAGAGAAACTCGACGCGCTGTACACAAAAAAGTAACCGTCGTAGGCCGGATAAGGCGAAGCCGCCATCCGGCAATAAATTTGTACCCTACATATTATAAAAATGACGAGGACAACATGAGCGACACAACAATCCTGCAAAACAACACGCATGTCATTAAACCAAAAAAATCGGTTGCGCTGTCAGGCGTCGCCGCCGGAAATACCGCGTTATGCACCGTGGGTAAAAGCGGTAATGACCTGCATTATCGCGGCTACGATATTCTCGACCTGGCGCAGCAGTGCGAATTTGAAGAAGTCGCGCACCTGCTGATCCACGGGAAATTACCCACCCGCGATGAGCTCACCGCCTACAAAAGCAAGTTAAAGGCGCTGCGCGGTTTACCCGCTAACGTGCGTACCGTGCTGGAAGCGCTACCTGCCGCGTCTCACCCGATGGATGTGATGCGCACCGGCGTCTCCGCGCTGGGCTGTACGCTACCGGAAAAAGAGGGTCATACCGTTTCCGGCGCGCGCGATATTGCCGACAAGCTGCTGGCGTCCCTCAGTTCGATCCTTTTGTACTGGTATCACTACAGCCATAACGGCGAGCGCATTCAGCCGGAAACGGACGATGATTCCATTGGCGGGCACTTCCTGCATCTGCTGCATGGCGAAAAACCGTCGCAAAGCTGGGAAAAGGCGATGCACATTTCACTGGTGCTGTATGCCGAGCACGAATTCAACGCGTCCACCTTCACCAGTCGTGTGATTGCGGGAACCGGCTCCGATATGTATTCCGCGATTATCGGCGCGATTGGCGCGCTGCGTGGGCCGAAACACGGCGGGGCGAATGAAGTTTCGCTGGAGATCCAGCAGCGTTATGAAACGCCGGATGAAGCCGAAGCGGATATCCGCAAACGCGTGGAAAATAAAGAAGTGGTGATTGGGTTTGGTCACCCGGTTTACACCATTGCCGACCCGCGCCATCAGGTGATTAAACGCGTGGCGAAGCAGCTTTCTCAGGAAGGCGGTTCGCTGAAAATGTACAACATCGCCGACCGTCTGGAAGAGGTGATGTGGGAAACCAAAAAGATGTTCCCTAACCTCGACTGGTTCTCGGCGGTCTCCTACAACATGATGGGCGTCCCGACCGAAATGTTCACTCCGCTGTTTGTTATCGCCCGCGTGACCGGCTGGGCGGCGCACATCATCGAACAGCGCCAGGACAACAAAATTATCCGACCCTCCGCCAACTACACCGGCCCGGAAGATCGCGTATTTGTACCGATCGAAAAGCGTTGCTAATTGAAACCTCTAAATATAAAAACAGGAGTTGTACCCTATGTCCGCACATATTTCGAACGTTCGCCCAGACTTTGACCGTGAAATCGTTGATATCGTTGATTACGTTATGAATTACGAGATCACCTCAAAGGTGGCGTACGACACCGCGCATTATTGCCTGCTCGACACCCTTGGCTGTGGCCTGGAAGCGCTGGAATATCCGGCCTGTAAAAAACTGTTAGGACCGGTGGTGCCGGGGACCGTAGTGCCGAACGGCGTTCGCGTACCGGGCACCCAGTTCCAGCTTGATCCGGTGCAGGCGGCGTTTAACATCGGCGCGATGATCCGCTGGCTGGACTTCAACGACACGTGGCTGGCCGCGGAATGGGGCCATCCTTCCGATAACCTCGGCGGTATTCTGGCGACAGCTGACTGGCTGTCACGCAACGCGGTGGCGGCGGGGAAAGCGCCGTTGACCATGAAAAAAGTGCTGACCGGGATGATCAAAGCCCATGAAATTCAGGGCTGTATCGCGCTGGAAAACTCCTTTAACCGCGTTGGATTGGATCACGTTCTGTTGGTAAAAGTCGCCTCCACGGCGGTGGTCGCGGAGATGCTTGGGCTGAGCCGGGAGGAAATCCTCAACGCCGTTTCGCTGGCGTGGGTCGACGGCCAGTCGCTGCGTACCTATCGTCATGCACCAAATACCGGCACGCGTAAATCCTGGGCGGCAGGCGATGCGACCTCCCGCGCAGTACGTCTGGCGTTGATGGCAAAAACGGGCGAGATGGGATATCCGTCTGCGCTGACGGCGAAAACCTGGGGCTTTTATGACGTCTCCTTCAAAGGGGAATCGTTCCGCTTCCAGCGTCCATACGGCTCTTACGTGATGGAAAACGTGCTGTTTAAAATCTCCTTTCCGGCTGAGTTCCACTCGCAGACCGCGGTAGAAGCGGCAATGACGCTGTATGAACAACTGCAGGCCGCGGGTAAAACGGCAGCGGATATCGAAAAAGTGACCATTCGCACCCACGAAGCCTGTATCCGCATCATCGATAAAAAAGGCCCACTGGATAACCCAGCGGATCGCGATCACTGCATCCAGTATATGGTCGCCATCCCGCTGCTGTTTGGGCGTTTAACCGCGGCAGATTACGAAGACGGCGTGGCGCAGGACAAACGCATTGATGCCCTGCGCGAGAAGATCACCTGCTTCGAAGATCCGGCCTTTACCGCCGATTATCACGACCCGGAAAAACGCGCCATTGCTAACGCCATCACTCTCGAGTTCACCGACGGTTCACGTTTTGAAGAAGTGGTGGTGGAGTACCCAATCGGTCATGCGCGCCGTCGCCACGACGGTATGCCGAAGCTGGTCGAGAAGTTCAAAATCAACCTGGCGCGTCAGTTCCCGACCCGTCAGCAGCAGCGCATTCTGGATGTCTCCCTGGACAGAGCCCGCCTGGAGCAGATGCCGGTCAATGAGTATATGGACCTTTATGTAATCTAAACCTGCGTGCGGCAAGGCGTAAGTTCAACAGGAGAGCATTATGTCTTATAGCGAGTTTTATCAACGTTCGATTACGCAACCGGAGTCGTTCTGGGCCGAGCAGGCCCAGCGTATTGACTGGCAGCAGCCGTATACGCAGGTGCTGGATCACAGCAACCCGCCGTTTGCCCGCTGGTTTTGCGGCGGCAAGACCAATTTGTGTCATAACGCCATCGACCGCTGGGTGGAGAAACAGCCTGAGGTGCTAGCGCTGATTGCGGTGTCATCGGAAACCGAAGAAGAGCGTACCTTTACCTTTCGTCAGCTGTACGACGAAGTGAACGTGGCGGCGGCAATGTTGTTGTCTCTGGGCGTACAGCGCGGCGACAGGGTATTGGTTTATATGCCGATGATCGCCGAGGCGCACATTACGCTGCTGGCCTGCGCGCGCATTGGGGCGATCCATTCGGTAGTGTTCGGTGGCTTTGCCTCGCACAGCGTGGCGGCACGTATCGACGACGCCCAACCGGTGATTATCGTTTCGGCGGATGCCGGCGCGCGTGGGGGCAAGATCCTGCCGTATAAAAAGCTGCTCGATGATGCAATCAGTCAGGCGCAGCACCAGCCGCGTCATGTGGTATTGGTCGATCGTGGTCTGGCGAAAATGGCGCGGGTAGAGGGGCGCGACCTCGACTTTGCCGCGCTGCGCCAACAGCATCTTGGCGCGCGGGTGCCGGTGACGTGGCTGGAATCGAATGAAACCTCCTGCATTCTCTATACCTCCGGGACAACCGGTAAACCGAAGGGCGTCCAGCGTGACGTTGGCGGCTATGCGGTCGCGCTGGCAACCACGATGGATACCATTTTCGGCGGTAAAGCGGGCGGCGTGTTCTTCTGCGCGTCGGACATCGGTTGGGTGGTTGGGCATTCGTATATCGTGTATGCCCCACTGCTGGCGGGGATGGCGACGGTGGTGTACGAAGGGCTGCCAACGTATCCGGACTGCGGCGTGTGGTGGAAGATTGTTGAGAAGTATCAGGTTAGCCGGATGTTCTCCGCGCCAACGGCGATCCGCGTACTGAAGAAATTCCCGACCGCGCAGATCCGCAATCACGATCTCTCCTCGCTGGAGGTGCTGTATCTGGCCGGGGAACCGCTGGACGAACCGACCGCCAGTTGGGTAACGGAAACGCTGGGCGTCCCGGTTATCGATAATTACTGGCAGACCGAATCCGGCTGGCCAATTATGGCGATCGCCCGTGGGCTGGACGACAGGCCGTCGCGGTTGGGCAGCCCTGGCGTGCCGATGTATGGCTATAACGTGCAGTTGCTCAATGAGGTCAGCGGAGAACCCTGCGCAGCGAATGAGAAGGGTATGCTGGTGATTGAAGGGCCACTGCCGCCAGGGTGTATTCAGACCATCTGGGGCGATGACACACGGTTCGTAAATACCTACTGGTCGCTGTTTTCTCGTCAGGTATACGCCACTTTTGACTGGGGCATTCGCGATGCCGACGGCTATTACTTCATCCTTGGTCGGACGGATGACGTCATTAACGTCGCCGGACATCGACTGGGTACGCGTGAGATAGAGGAGAGTATTTCCAGCTATCCAAACGTCGCAGAAGTGGCGGTGGTCGGCGTGAAAGATGCACTGAAAGGGCAGGTGGCGGTTGCATTTGTCATTCCGAAGCAGAGCGATAGCCTGGAAGACCGTGACATCGCGCATTCAGAAGAGAAGGCGATAATGGCGCTGGTGGACAGCCAGATTGGTAATTTTGGCCGTCCGGCACACGTCTGGTTTGTGTCGCAGTTGCCGAAAACGCGCTCCGGTAAAATGCTGCGTCGCACCATCCAGGCAATCTGTGAAGGGCGCGATCCCGGCGATCTGACGACCATTGACGATCCGGCGTCGCTGCAGCAAATTCGCCAGGCGATCGAGGAGTAGCCGTTATTAATTGGCCCGGTGGCGCGATGCTTACCGGGTCTGGTTTCTAATCGACTTTCTTATACGGTCCGTGATAGTAATCAAACGGCGCATAGACCGTATCCGCCACAAAAGACAGCGGCACATCGATAAATAGCAGCGCTAAATCGAAATAATTATAATCGTAAGCGCCTGGGTTTTTTAGTTTAGCCATGTCGTGGTGCGTACCCACATAATAGGTATTCGAATCCTCGCCTTCCGTGCGCGCATTAATGCTGCCACATCCTGAAAGTAATGTGCTGATCAAGAACGCCATTACCGCAACCGTCTTTCTGCTCATCCTGTGACCTGGGTTTACCGTCTCGTTTACCATAGCAGGTTAAAAGCGGCTTTTTGTTCACAAAACTTAAACCACCGGGTCAGGACTCATAGAGTGAGAATTGCACGTTGTAGGCCGGATAAACCACGTGAGTGGTGCATCCGGCAAAGAGGCTTTTACAGCGCGACGCTTTCGCGACGACGCAGCAGGGAAAATGGCCCCGGTCCACTTAGGGTAAATACGGAAATCAGCGTGAAGCTCAGCGCAATTATCCCCAGCACCAGATAAGCCCCCTGGAAACCAATGTTCTCATACATTTTCCCGGCCAAAACTGACATGAAAATCATTGCCAGCTGTTTGAAGAAACAAAAACACACCAGGTAAATCGTGGCCGAGAAACGCACTTCGAACTGACTGGTGATGTATTTGAAGCAACCGACAATCAGGAACGGTATCTCGAACATATGCAGCGTTTTGAGGATAACGACTTCCAGCGCCGTGGTGGCGAATGATGAACCAATGATCCGTACCGACATGATCGTACCGGCCAGCAGCAGGGCGTTCTTTCCGCCGATGCGGTTCACGATCAGCGGAGCAAAGAACATGATCGAGGCGTTGAGTAATTCCCCCATGGTTGTGACGTAGCCAAACACACGGGTGCCCTGTTCGCCAGTGGCAAAGAACGAAGTAAAGAAGTTGGCGAACTGCTGGTCAAACACATCATAAGTACAGGAAACGCCGACCACGTACAGGGAGAGAAACCAGAGTTTTGGTTGTTTGAATAATTCCAGCGCCAGCTTCAGGCTGAATGCTGAGTTGTTGGCGCCTACCGCATCCGCGACTTTTGCAGAAGAGGGGGCATCTGCTTTTGAAAAGAACAGCAGCAATGCCAGAATGACCGCACAGCCAGAACCTAACCAGAAGACAAACTGGTTATTGATGGTGAACATAATTCCTGCAATCGAGGCGCACAGCGCCCAGCCCACACAGCCAAACATGCGTGCGCGACCAAATTCAAACTTGCTTCGGCGGCTGGCCTTTTCAATATAGGCTTCAATCGCCGGAGCGCCGGCATTGTAAATAAAGCCAAGATAAATCCCGCCGACAATCGACCCCAGTAAAATATTAACCTGTAATAGCGGGCCAAAAACGTAAATAAAGAACGGGGCAAACATTACCAGCATTCCAGTAATTACCCACAGCAGGTGTTTTCGCAGGCCAAGCTTATCGGAAAGTAGTCCGAAAACAGGCTGAAATAATAATGAAAACAGTGAAATACAGGCGAAAATGATCCCAGTGTCACCTTTACTGATATGGTTCACATCGTGTAACCAGATCGGAAAGAAGGGGAAATAAGCACCCATAATGAAAAAGTAAAAGAAAAAGAAAAAGCCGAACATCCAAAAGTTAGTGTTTTTTAAATAATACATGACAGACTTCCTCAGGAAAAATAAGGGCAGGTCATAACCTGCCCATTATTATTATGTTTAACCCCAGATAACCAGGTAGTGATAACGTCCGGCACTCAACAAAAACTCCGGCGACACGGAAGGACTCCATGAATCATCGCCGCCGACGCCCATATGGAAACCATCAATATTGAGCCAGGTACCCGCCTCCGGTTGCAGCAGATGACGGTGGCTGGTTTCCATTAGTTGCTGTTGGCTAAAGCGGCTGATGTTGAACAGGAAGTCGCCACGCCATTGATGCGTGCCGTATCGCAGTTCGCGCGTGCCGCAGCGCAGACCATTTTCGCTCGGGAAAACATACGGGGTGTACATCTCATCGAGTGACAGATCCCAACGGTCAAAACAGGCGGCGCTCAGGCGATCCGGGTAGTTCTCATGTGGGCCGAGACCTAACCAGTTCACACGCTCGGCAACCTGCGACAACTGGCAGCTCAGGCCAATACGCGCCGGATGCGGCGTGCCGCTGGCAACATCGACATCCACCGTTATCTGCATCTCGCCATGACCGTTGATACGATACGATTTACGGCTGATAAACAGCGTTTCACCCTGATACTGCCACGCATGTTCGGTGGTAATCAGTACTGCGTTGCTGAGCGCGTCGGCAGCACAGTGCAGTAACGTTGCTGCAACCTGATAATGACCGGCGGCCTTCCAGCGTTCAACCCAGGCATTCGGGTCAATGCGGGTTGACTCGCTGACGCCGATGTCGTTGTCCAGCGGCGCGCGGGTGAACTGGTCGGTCAGTGGGGATAACAACTGGGCTGTATCATCAAGCCAGTATTGTGTCAGCAGGCCAGACCGACGGTCGAATTGCCAACGCTTGTTGTCATTCTCCACAGTAAAGCTGTTTTCGCTAACGTTGAGCTGTGGCGCGGTGCGGGCAGTTGGCTGCCGCGCCAGGCTGAGTTTCTCTTCCAGCTTCCACTGCTGCCAGGCGCTGATGTGCCCGGCGTCTGACCAGGCGGTGGCGCGAGGCTGTTCCACGCGCACCGTCAGCCACAGTTGGCCTGCGGTTTCCGGCATCGGGCAATCTGGCAGGGTAATCACCTGGCGGCCCTGCGGGGCAATATCCAGAACGATTTGTCCGGCGGCCAGCGGGTTGCCGTTCTGGGCAATCGACCAGTGCAGAACTTCGTTATCGCTGTGGCGGAACAGATATTCGCTGGTCACTTCAATCTGGCGTTCAGCGCCCGGCAGTAACGTAAACTGGAAAAATTGCTGTTCATGTTTGGCCTCGTATAACGCCGGATGCGGGGTGCGATCGGCGAACACCAGTCCGTTCATGCAAAATTGACGATCGTTAGGCGTGTCGCCAAAGTCGCCACCGTAGGCTGACCATGCCTTGCCATTATCATCGTGTTTAATCAGCGATTGATCCACCCAGTCCCAGACAAACCCGCCCTGCAGGCGCGGATACTGACGAAATGCCTGCCAGTATTTGGCGAAGCCGCCGAAACTATTGCCCATCGCATGGGCATATTCACAGAGAATGAGTGGACGCTGCTCGCCGGGCATCGACAGCCACTTTTTAATCGACCATTTAGGTACCGCCGGGAAGGGCTGATCCTGATCGACGCGGGCGTACATCGGGCAAATAATGTCGGTCGCCGCGGTATTCGCGCCGCCGCCTTCGTACTGTACCGGGCGTGACGGATCCTCTGATTTTATCCAGCGATACAGCGCGTCGTGATTGACGCCATGACCGGATTCATTGCCCAGCGACCAGATGATAATGCTCGGATGGTTGCGATCGCGCTGCACCATGCGTGTCACGCGCTGGCTCATGGCAGGCAACCATGTGGGATCGTCGCTCAGGCGATTCATTGGCACCATGCCGTGGGTTTCGATATTGGCTTCGTCGACCACGTACAGGCCGTAGCGATCGCACAGGGTGTACCACAACGGATGGTTCGGGTAATGGGAGCAGCGCACAGCATTAAAGTTGTTCTGCTTCATTAGCAGAATGTCCTGAACCATCGTCGCCTCGTCCATCACCTGACCGTTGACCGGATGGTGCTCATGACGGTTGGTGCCGCGAATCAACAGCGGCTTACCGTTTAACAGTAGTAGGCCGTTTTTGATATCAATCTGACGAAAGCCGACGTCACAGGCTTCTGCTTCAATCAGCACTCCATCCGCGGTATGTAACTGCACAACGGCACGGTACAGATTGGGCGTTTCGGCACTCCACAGCGCTGGCTTTTCGACGTTCAGTCGCAGGCTAACCCGGTCATGATAAGCGCCGCGTTCATCAATAATCTCGCCGCCGAGTAGGGAGGTCGTTTCGTCAGTCAGCGTTTCAGCTTCCCACAATTGCAGGGTAACGCGTAAATCTTCGCTCGCGTTGCCCGCCACTCTGACTTCCGCTTCCAGCACGGCGCGGCTGAAGTCATCGTTAAAACGGGTGTTAATGCGCAGGTCACTGATTTGCGTAGTGGGCTTATGCAGCAAAGATATGTCGCGAAAGATACCGCTCATGCGCCACATATCCTGGTCTTCCAGATAGCTGCCGTCGCTCCATCGCAGCACCATCACGGCCAGGCGGTTTTCGCCGCGCAGCAGATAATCGCTCAGATCGAATTCAGACGGCAGACGACTGTCCTGACCGTAGCCGACCCAGCGACCGTTGCACCACAGATGAAATGCGGAATTGACGCCGTCAAAAATAATGCGCGTCTGACCTTCATCTAACCATGCGTCTTCGATATTAAATGTGAGCGAGTAACATCCCGTTGGGTTCTGCGCCGGAACGTACGGGGGATTAACCGGAATCGGGTAGGTGACGTTGGTATAAATTGGCGCGTCGTAACCGTCCATCTGCCAGTTAGAGGGGACGTTGATAGTGTCAGCCTGTGGCAGATCGCTTGTCAGCCAGCTTTCCGGCACAGCCTCCGGCGCGGGAAACCATGCGAATTGCCACTGGCCATTCAGCGAGCGTAACTGAGTTGAGCGCTGATTAGTTCGCGCATC
Source organism: Citrobacter sp. W9 (assembly GCF_026719375.1). Taxonomy (NCBI): domain Bacteria; kingdom Pseudomonadati; phylum Pseudomonadota; class Gammaproteobacteria; order Enterobacterales; family Enterobacteriaceae; genus Citrobacter; species Citrobacter sp. W9. The sequence goes on from NZ_JAPPTE010000001.1 coordinate 159,504, forward strand.
ATCTGCTGAGCGCCAGCTACAGAAAGGTGGGTGCGCCTCCAGGCGGTTGAGCTGCGTGACGCCGGGATTTTCCCAGTCGCGGCGGGCCAGAACAGCGGAGAGTGAATCTGTGTTCAGGTTCATAACGGTATCCTGTTTGAATTTGTTATTCGCTCACAATTTCAATCAAAATACGGATAAGCGCTCCCAGCTGTAAAGGATGGGGCGTTTAATGAGTGAACTGACTCACATAATTGTTATGCGTTCACATTTTAGGTGTGAGCTGAGAAACTTGTCGCGCAAGCTGGATGAGTGAATCCGCCAGCGCCTGGGGCGAGGTGGTTTGCGTATCGGGAGGCAGAACCGTTTTGCGCTTCACCAGGGTTACGGGCAGCAGTTGGTTGCCCACGGTTGATTCGCCATGGGGAAGTTGCAGCAGCCTGTCGACGCTGGTTTCACCCAATAATGGAAAATCCTGCCTGATGGTGGTCAGCGGTGGAATGTAGCAGGCGCTATCTTCTGTGTCATCGTAGCCGATCACCGAGATATCCATCGCCACCCGCAGGCCGAACTCGCTGATTGCCCGCATCGCGCCCAGCGCCATTTGATCGTTAGCAACCAGCATAGCGGTGGGGAGATTACCGCTATTGAGCAGTTGCAGTGTTTGTTGAAAACCAGACATCGCGCTCCAGTCGCCTTCCAGCTCCGCGACGGGTTGCAACTGGTAGTACGCCAGATATTTATGCCACCCCGCATGCCGAAGCCTTGCCGAAACCGAAGTGTGCGGCCCGCTCAGCAGGGCGATACGCTGATGTCCGTGCTGTACCAGATGTTCAACGCCAAGGCGTGCGCCGTCATCATGGGAGAAAATCACGCTGTTAATTGGCGTCTGGTCAGAGACATCGAGAAACAGCACCGGCACCGTACCGCAGGCGGCAGCCACGGCAATGGCGTCTTCTTCATCCAGCGGATAGTTAATGATAAGTCCGGTTACGCGTTGGGAAAGCAGGTTGTGGACCGCGGCTTTGCATGCTTCAACGCCGCTGCGCTCGACCATGGCGATCACCACGCTGGCACCGGACTGGTCGGCGCGGGATTTTATGGCGGCAACGATTTGTGAAGGGGCGTGCAAGGCAAGGTTCGCCGTCACGACGCCAATCAGCGACGTCTGTTTACCAGCCAGTTGCTGTGCGACGCGGTTAGGGATGTAATTGAGTTCCGCCATCGCGGCCTCAACTTTCTGTCGGGTTTTTGCAGAAACGTGGCTGGCCTGATTTACGACGCGCGAGACGGTCTGGTAAGAGACTCCTGCATGGTCTGCCACATCGTATAGCGTTACCGGTTTCACGTTTATCACCCCTGTCATGATGTTTTCTACGCGCTATGATGCCACAGCGGAACGGTTTTGGGGGATTTGCGCATGGGTTCTGCGAGGCGCATTCCAGGGTTGCGTCTCTGGTGCCGGAGGATTTATCGTCGTGATTATTAACAGAATAAAAAAGCGAGGACATCGTGAGCGACGTTGCGGCAAACAACATTCTGTCCATCTACCGACGCCATGCGGATGCCTTTGCCAGCCAGCGCTCACGCGCCCTGTTCGAGAAAAGCTGGCTGGATAAGTTCATCACCGTGATGGGCGGGCAGGGCAGCATTGTGGATATTGGCTGCGGGAATGGTCAGCCGATTGCCGGGTATTTTATCCAGCAAGGTTTTCAACTCACAGGGATTGATGGTTCCGCAGCGATGCTGGTCCGCGCCCGGCAATCCTTTCCCGCGCAGCGCTGGCTGGAGCAAGATATGCGGGAGTTGGTGCTTAACGAGACGTTCGACGGCCTGATTGCGTGGGACAGCTTTTTCCATTTAACCCAGCAAGACCAACGAAAGATGTTCCCGATCTTTGACCGGCTTAGCCATCCCGGCAGCGCGCTGATGTTTACCAGCGGTACCGGGAACGGCATTGCGATGGGGCAATTTGAAGGCGAGCCGCTATTTCACGCCAGCCTCGCGCCGGACGAATACCGCGCATTGTTGTCAGCGCATGGCTTTGCGGTGGTCGAGATGGTGATGGAAGATCCGGAATGCGCAGGGCACACGGTGTGGCTGGCGAAAAAAAGCTAAATGCCGCGAAAGGTTTTGCGCCATTCGGCGGGGCTGACGCCGAAATGAGATTTAAAATGCTGACGCCAGGTGACAGGCGACTGAAAACCGACCTGTTCGGCGATGCGTTCAACGGGCAACTGACTGGACTCCAGTAACGCCTGGCTGCGGCGAAGACGCTCGACAATCAACCACTCTGCCACGCTCGATCCGGTGGCTTTCATAAAGTGACGGGTTAACGTGCGACGGCTCATCATCAGCCGCTGCGCCAGCGCATCGATACTATGCTGCTCGTGGATATGCAGGCGTAAATAATCAAGCAGGGCATTTATGCGCTGATCCTGGGTATTTTTCGCCACCGGCTGTTCGATAAATTGTGCCTGACCACCTTCGCGATGCGGCGGCACAATCATCCGCCGCGCAATCTGATTCGCTGCCGTGCTGCCAAAACGTTGGCGGATCACGTACAAACAGCAATCCAGCGCGGCGGCAGTGCCTGCTGAGGTAATAATACCGTCGTCATCCACATACAGAGCGTTGATATCCAGACGCGCCGCCGGGAAGCGGGCCTGAAAATCCTGCTCGAACTCCCAGTGCGTGGCAGCCCGTTTGCCATCCAACAGACCGGCATAGCCGAGGACAAATGCGCCCAGACACAGCCCGACAATTTGCGCGCCGTTTTGTCGGGCGTGGTTGAGCGCATCAAGCAACCCTTGCGGCGGGCGATGTGCGGTAGTGCCCCAGTAAGGGATTACCACGATGTCGGCAGCCTCCACCGCTTCATAGCCATGAGCTGCGTTAATCGAGAAACCGTCCTGCGAGGAAACAATACCGGGCTGTTCGGCGCACAATTGCACGTCGAAGCGCTTTTTCGCCGCTACTTTGTCACTGAAAATGATGCACGGCACCGAGAAGTGAAACGGGCTGAAATCTTCCACGGCGACAATAGCGACGGTAAGCGGCTGCATACGATTCCTCTGCGGATATTAAAACGTCAGGGTTTCACCATCTTCCGGCACGTTGACGCATTGCGCAATCTGGTTGTCGCTGGCGTATGACTTCAGCGCGGCGCGGGTCAACAAACAGTGGTTTATCGCCTCAATATGCGTGGCCACAATTTGTGCGTTGGGAAGGGTGAAGTGGGTTTTTAGTACATCTTCTGCACCCATAATAATTGGGCCAAAACCGATAACGTGGGCAAAACCGGCGTTCAAAATGACCACGTCCGGTTGGAAAGTCAGCATGTTGGCTTCCACTTCGTCACGCCAGATAGTGTCTCCAACCAGATACAGCGTTTTTTCCGCCGGATGCTGAAAGATTACCCCGCAGGCATCGCCTAAACGTTCCGCCATTTGCGGGATGGCGTAAGCGCGATCTGAGCCATGCTGGCCGCCGGTTTTACGCAGGATGATGTCGCCCAGCGTGGTGTTGTGCGTCAGTACGATCAGGTGTGTGAAACCCTGATCTCGCAGTACCTGCGCATCTTGCTCATTTTGCACGTAAATCGGTTTGTCTTTCGGCACGACGCGTGCTGCAACCTCATCCCAGTGATCTTCATGCAGGTGGGTCACGATCAGCGCGTCAACGTTGAGCAGGGTGTCGATATCGACGGGCAGATCGACGGTTGGGTTGCGGATCTCCGCACGTGCCGTTCCGGCAAAGCCCGGATAAGCACTTTTTGCCGCCAGCATTGGATCGATTAGAAAGGTTTTGCCGCCAAAGGTGATGCGCTGCGTGGCGTTGCGGATTTGCGTGATGTTCATGGTGTTTGCTCCACGTGTTGGGTCAGTGGTGTCATCGTAGAGTGTTGTGCATAAGTTGAATGTGGGCAAATGGGCGACTAGCGATGGGATTGGGCCAAAAGAGTAAGAATAATTTAATTTAAAAATACAAGAAATCCTAAAATGCAATAGGAATGAAGTGAAACAGCACTTAATGTCTTTACTTTTGTTTACATTTTGTGCTTTTTTAAAATGGTCGGCTGTGCTTTGCAGTCAAGTTCGCTTTCGTACTTTTTTGGAGGGTGGGGTGAAGTTCAGGGATGAAAGAAAGTTGGCATTACTGATTGGGATGTTAATTTTACCCTTCACAACTGTTTCTGCCGCACCACTCTCTCCTGCGGATCGTAATACCATTCAGCAGCAACAGCAGCAGCTACTTAATGAAAACCAGCGCCAGCGTGAAGAGCTGGAGCGTAGCGTTACGTTGCCTGTAACCGTAACGCCGAAAACACCAGCCCGGGCTGAAGGGCCGTGTTTTATGATTTCGCGCATTGATATTGACGGCGCAACGAAGTTGTCCGCCGCTGCCTCGGCAAAGCTTATCGCGCCGTGGGTGAATCAATGCCTGGATATTCCCCGTCTGACGGAACTGACAAATGCGATTTCCGACTGGTATATCAGCCGAGGCTATATCACCAGTCGCGCCTTTTTAACCGAACAGGATCTCTCCTCCGGGGTGCTGCATATCGCGGTGCTTGAGGGGAAATTGCAGCAAATACGTCTGGAAGGCGTCCCATCGCGCACTCTGCTGATGACCTTTCCCGGAATGGAAGGAAAAATTCTCAATCTGCGTGACATTGAACAAGGGATGGAGCAGTTGAATCGGGTTCGCCAGACGCCGGTGGAAATTGAAATTTTGCCGGGCAGTCAGCAGGGGTTCTCAATAGTTAACCTCACCGCCACGCCAGAATTTCCACTCAATGGTTCAGTAAGTTTTGATAACAGCGGGCAAAAGAGCACCGGAACCGGGCAACTCAGTGGCGCATTATTTTTCAATAATATGCTCGGTCTGGCAGATAAATGGTTTATCAGCGGTGGACGCAGCAGCGATTTTTCCAGTAGCAAAGATGCGCAGAACTTTGCTACTGGCGTGAGTATTCCTTATGGCTACGGACTGCTTGATTACAGCTACAGCTGGAGTAACTACCTCAGCACTATTGATAACAATGGTTATGCCTGGCGTTCCACTGGTGATAGCGAAACCCATCGGTTGAACGGATCCTGGGTTTTGTTTCGCAATGGTGATGTCAAGACCGCTGCATCGCTGGGTCTCACGCATCGAATTAACCGTAACAGATTGAATGATGTCCTGCTGGAAACCAGTAGCCGCAAGCTTTCCAGTGTTTCGCTGGGTATCAACCATACGCAAAAAATTGCTTCTGGCGTTGCGACGTTTAATCCTTCATTCACCCAGGGCGTGCCATGGTTTGGCGCAGAGGATGACAACAATAAACAGGGGGATGTGCCAAGGGCGGAATTTCGCAAATGGAGCGTCAATGGCAGTTTTCAGCGCCCGTTGGCAGAAAGAGTGTGGTGGCTTAGCAGCGTCTATTTTCAATGGTCTGTGGACCGACTCTACGGCAGTGAGCGCCTGACGCTGGGCGGAGAAACCTCAGTTCGCGGTTTTAAAGAACAATACATTTCTGGAGATAACGGCGGCTACTGGCGCAACGAAGTGAATTATTCGCTGTTTACGTTGCCGGTATTCGGACAGATTGGCGCGATGGCGGCATTCGACGGCGGCTGGCTGAAACAGGATAGCGTTGACAGGTATGCCTCCGGCACGTTGTGGGGGGCTGCGCTGGGATTAACCAGCTCAGGGCGCTGGTTCTCCTCTCAGTTTACCGTAGGAACGCCAGTTAACTATCCGGACTGGCTAGCCCCGGATCATCTCAATGTGTATTACCGCGTTGCGGTGGCATTTTAAGGAACAAGGGTGATGAAAAAGGATCAGGTTCGTTTTTCCCAGCGTTTGCTAAGCGGCATGTTGAGTTTTCTGCTGGCTACCCAACCACTGCTCCCGGCGATGGCTGCCGTCATCACGCCTGAAGGCAATACGCAGATGGATAAAGCCGCCAATGGTGTTCCGGTGGTGAATATTGCCACACCGAACCAGTCCGGGATTTCACACAATAAATATAACGACTACAACGTGGGAAAAGAGGGGCTGATCCTTAACAACGCGACCGGGCAATTTACCCAAACCCAGCTCGGCGGCATTATCCAGAATAACCCAAACCTACAGCCAGGAAAGGAAGCTTCAGGGATCATCAACGAAGTTACCGGCGCTAACCGTTCACAGCTGCAGGGCTATACCGAAGTCGCGGGGAAAGCCGCCAACGTCATGGTCGCTAACCCCTATGGCATTACCTGTAATGGTTGTGGATTTATCAACACGCCTAACGCCACCCTGACCACCGGTAAACCTGTGTTGGACGCCAATGGCAACCTGCAGTCGCTGGAGGTAAGCAAGGGCAGTATTACCATCGAAGGTAAGGGGCTGGATGGTAGCCAGAGCGATGCAGTGTCGATTATTGCCCGCGCCACGGAAATCAATGCTGCGCTACACGCCAAAGATTTGACGGTTATCGCCGGCGCGAATCGCGTTGCGGCGAATGGCCAGACAAGCCCGCTGAATGGCGAAGGAGAAGCACCGAAAATTGCGGTAGACACCGGCGCGTTAGGTGGCATGTATGCTAACCGAATTCACCTGGTCTCCAGCGAGAAAGGGCTGGGGGTCAACCTCGGGAATCTGAATGCCCGTCAGGGTGATATCACCCTCAATGCTAACGGGAAGTTAACGATCGGCAATAGTCTGGCAAATGGTGGTCTTTCTGCCAGGGGCGAAGGCGTCACGTTAACCGGTAGTCATAAGACCGGGAGCGGGATGGCCATCAACAGTACCGGGGCGTTAGCGCTACAGGATGCAAATCTCTCCAGCGGCGCAAACGTGCAGTTGGGCAGCGATGGCAAGGTGACGATCGATGGTGGTGGGATTGCCGCAGCTGGCGAGTTGCAGGTGGCTGCTAAACAGGATGTAGCCGTTGCTGCAACCACTCTGGTTAGCCAGAAAAACACCTCACTGCGCAGTGACGGCTCGCTGACAGTTACCGACGGCAGCCTGACCAGTAAAGAAAAACTGGATGTCGAGGGTACTCATGGACTGACGCTGACCCGTTCCACGCTGGGTAGTGATGCTGATGTTAGCCTTAACAGTAAGGGCTATCTGTCGGCGAAAGGGGGATTGCTCTCAGCAGGTAATGGATTAACGCTGAAGGCGCAGCGCATAGCACTGGATAACGCCAGTCGGGCCGATGCGAAAGGCGCATTAAGCCTGACCGGTAGCGAAATGAACAACCAGGGACAGGTCAATGCGGGAGATGCTTTATCTCTCTCTGGTGACCACCTCGTTAATGGTGGTCAACTGGCGGCAAACGGCAGTCTTGATGCTTCTGTCAGCAGCCTTAGCAACACAGGTCTGATGCAGGGTAACAGCGTATCGGTCCGCAGCGGCTCGCTGGATAATATGGGCACGCTGGCGAGCGGCAGCCAGCTTTCAGTACAGACGGCAGCGCTGAACCAGCAGGGGATCCTGAGCGCGAAAAACGATGCGGATATCCGGGCTGATGCCACGCTGCGTAATAGTGGAAAGTTGCTCTCTGATGGCACTCTAACGGTGCAGGCCGCGTCAGTTGAACAATATGGCGTCCTTTCTGGCAATCAGGGGGTAACGCTCAATGCTGAAAATCTCACCGCCGCGAAAGATTCGTTGATCGCCGGGCAACAAAACATACAGTTAAACGTTACGCAAAACCTTAACCTGAACGGTCAGGTTAATGCCGTCGGTGCGCTTAACGTCGGCGCAAAGCAACTGACTACCGGCAAAGACGGTCATTTACAGAGCGGTCTGGACCTTGCGATTACCGGCAACAGCGTGACGCTGGACGGCGTACAGGCGGCAAAAGGTTCGCTGGATGTGACGGCTGACCGGCTCAGTCATGGCGGAAAATCCACCGGGGCACGCGTTGGTTTCAGCGCGCAGCAGTCAGTTGATAACCATGGCGAACTGTTGGCAGATACCCTGACGCTCAGCGCGGCGACGCTGACTCATAACGGCAGCGCCAGCGCTGAACGCATCTCGATTATTGCACCTGAACTGCTGACCAGCGGCGGCTCTCTGATAGCCGACACGCTAACTCTCCACAGTCAGCATATTGTGAATAGCGGTCTGATGCAGGGTAACGCGGCAATAGACCTACAGATTGATAAGTTAGATAACCTGAGCGGCGGCTCGCTCTATGCCAGGCATTCTCTGGCGCTGGATATACCGTATCTGACCAACCATGGGCTGATTACCAGCGACGGTTCATTGCATCTCAATGGTCGCCAGTTGGTTAACGGCGGAGAAATTAACGGCGTTAATCTGCAAAGTGAATATGCGACGGTAAAAAACGAGGCCGCGGGGCGCCTGCTGGCGGACACGTCATTGTCTGTTAACGGACAGCAGACAGATAACCTCGGACTCATGGCCGCCGAAATGCTCGCGCTAAACAGCCAGGACGTGAAAAACGACGGGAATGTGTTGTCGGTGGGTGAATTGAGCCTGAAGAATCAGACCCTGCACAACACCGGCTTGCTGCAGGGCGGCACGCTGAATCTGGAAGCAAATACGTGGCAAAACAGCGGTAATGCGCTGGGTGAAACGGGGGTAACGGCGACAGTACACGACGCGTTCACTAACCAGGGTAATGTACTCAGTCAACAGGGTATGACACTGCATGCCGCCAGTGCGAATAACAGCGGAATGCTGGCGGCGAAGGTGCTGGCATTACATGGCGATCTCAGCAACAGTGGGATCCTGCAGGGGGATCAGGCGCTGGCCTGGGATGGCAGTCGCTTCACTAACCTTGCGGGTGGGCAGGTGACCAGCGGTGAAGACCTACAGCTTAGCGGAAAACGTTTCGAAAATGATGGCCAACTGGAGGGCCGTACGGCGGCGATCAGACTGGATAACCTGCACAATAGCGGCAGCGTTCAGGCACTGGATAGCCTGAAAATTCAGGCTAACGGGCGACTGGATAACCAGGGATCGCTGCGCAGTCTCAACCTGTTCGAGCTGGCTGCGGCGCAGTTGTTTAACGACAACACGATTGCAGCAAAATCCCTGAGTATTTCCGTGCCGGAGCTTATGAATAACGGCATTGTGCAGGGTAATTCGGCGCTACAGCTCACCACCCGCAATCTGTTCAATGGTCAGCAGGGGCAACTGGTCAGCGGTGCGGGGCTGGATTTAAACCTCGACTCACTGGAAAACCACGGTCTGCTGCTGGCGAATACCGGCTTCACGCTGCGCGGCAGCACATTAATTAACGCAGGTGATATTCAGGCCGACTCCCTGAACCTGACGCTGGCAAACTCGGTTGAAAATCAGGGGAACCTGGTGGCGAAACAGGGGGCGTCGATGAATACTGCATCCCTGGATAACCGCGGTACGCTGGCGGCGACAAGTGTCGCTCTGGATGGAAAATCAATCCGTAACAGCGGACGGGTGCAGGGCAACGACAGTACCTCGGTTTCTGCGAATACCTTCACCACGGATACCACAGGTAAATGGCTGGCCGGTAATGCGTTGTTGGTGCATACCGGTACGATGGAAAACGCCGGCGTACTGCAGGGAAATACCCTGACATTTACTGCCGACTCGCTGAATAACAGCGGCGTGCTTAACGGTTTACATGGCCTGGAAGGCAAGCTATCCGGGCGACTTACCAACCCCGGACACATTCAAAGTGGCGGCGCACTGGCGCTTACGGCTGATGATATCAACAGTGCCGGACGTATTGCCGGTGACAGGCTGACTCTTGCTGCCTCGACGTTAAACAATTCAGGCCTGTGGCAGGGGACGAACGGGCTTGCGCTGTCTGGCGATGTACTCACGACGGGGATAACCTCCCGTACGCTGAGCGGCGGCGCGTTGACCTTTGATGCTGGCAATATAACGACGCAAGGAACGCTGCAGGGGCAGCAGCTCACGCTGACCGCTGATAACTGGCTGCACAAAGGATCGCTGATAAGCCTGGGTAATCTGACGGCTACTGTAAACAACGGCCTTACAACATCAGGCGATGTGATGAGCCATGGTGGAATGTCACTAACCGCGCAGCAGCTTGATAACAGTGGAAGGCTGCTCAGCGAGAGCGACGTAACGCTCGACGGCGCACAGTTCGATAACAGTGGCGCGGTACAGGGAAATACCCTGACCTTGCAGCAAAACCGGATCCACAATCAGGGCACGCTGACCGGCCTGCAAAGCCTGACGCTGGAGGCTCGTCAGCGTCTGATGGCGCGAATGGCGATGGCTTCACCGCAACAGGAATTGATTAACGCAGCAGGTGGTTCACTGCTGACGCAGGGAGCGCTGAAACTCACTTCTGGCGATGTGACGAATAATGGCACGTGGCAGGGACAGTCCGTTCTGCTCAGTGCGCAAACGCTGACAAACAACGGGGCAATACAAAGCGCCGACGCCCTGCAGTTTACGCTCGCAAATAGCCTGACTTCTGCGGCCGGCAGCAAAATTACCGCCCTTGGTAACGCGACGCTACAGGCGCTTTCTCTGACTAACTCGGGGCAATGGACGGCGAAAAATCTTACGCTGAAGGGGGCAACCCTTGATAACAGCGCGGCGATTAGCGGCGTAAATGCGCTCACGCTTGCCATGAACGGCGCGGTCAGGCAGCAGAAAGCGGGCAGTATGCTGAGCGGCGGCGCGTTGGATCTGACTGCGGCGTCAGTCACCAACGATGGAAAAATTCAGGGGGCGACGCTGGGCATGACGACCGGCGCATTGACCAACAGCGGACGACTACAAGGGGATAATGGCGCAACGCTGTCGCTGAGCGGTGATTTGATAAACCAGGCTTCCGGGGAGATTGTCAGCCGGAAGGGGCTTTCGCTTTCTACGCCAGTGCTGTCCAACTACGGTTTAATGCAGGGCGGTGGAGAGACCCATCTTAACGCCACAACACGCGCGCTCAATGACGGCAAACTGCTTTCCGACGCGGGAATGACGCTGACCACGGCAGAATATTCCGGCGCAGGCTGGTTACAGGCGACAAACCTCATTCTGAATGCGGCAACGGCCACCAATGACGGTAACTGGCTGGCCGATAGCGCCACGCTTGCAGGGACCCGGTTTACCAACCAGGGAACCGCGCAGGCCGGTCAACTGGCGGTGAAATACGCGCAACTGACGAATAACGGTACGCTGTTAGGCAACTCGCAACTGAGTGTGAATGCCAGCGAAGTTAATCAGAATGCGGCAGGGAAACTGTTCAGCGGCGGCGACCTGTTCGTTGAAAGTCGCGGGCTGGGTGCGTTGGGACAGGTGGTTGCGCTGGGTAATCTGACGCTGAAGCTGGTGAATGGTTTTACTGCGCAAAGCGCTTTTGCCGCGGGTAAAACACTGACCATTACCAGCGATGGCGCTATCGATAACCGTAGCGTGCTTCAGGGGCAATCGCTCAACCTGACGGCGGGCGGACAGCTCAGCAATAACGGGCAAATTACAACTGGCAGCGGCGTCAGTTATCTTAGCGGCGACAGCGTAGCGCTCAATGCCGCCGGAACGTTACAGGGTGGTGGCGATATTACGCTGGCCAGTCGCGGTAATATTTCAGTCGCTGGTTTCACCGGAACGCGTGGCTCTCTGACGCTCAATGCACCGGGCGCCATCGTCAATACGGCGCTGTTGTACGCGGCAAATAATCTGGCGCTTTATGCGAACACTATCACCAACCAGCGCGGCGATATCCTCGCGGGCAACAATCTGTGGATGCAGCGAGATGCTGCGGGCAATGCCAACAGCGAAGTGGTCAACACTTCCGGCAATATCGAAACCCAGAACGGTGATATCACGATAAAAACAGGACATCTGCTGAACCAGCGGGATGGGTTGAAAACAAACCAGACACAAATAGCTGGAGCAAACAGTATTCCAGGGATAGGTGATGCGACAATAAAAGTTGATATAAGCCAATTACCGTCAGGATCCTATGGTGTTAATGGTTATTCCTACACAACAGAATCAGGAGCCTGTAACGCACATGGAGCCTGTAGCTATCACCATTATTACCAGTATTACTACGCACCGTTTAAAGACACGGCGACGCAGAAATTCATTTCCAGCCAGCTAAAAACAGAGGTTTCCAGCTCTGGCGGCGCAGCTCGTATTTCATCAGGGCGAAATCTGTCAATTGGCGCAAACACGCTGGATAACGCAGCCAGTACTATTCTGGCAAACAATCATATCGACCTTTCAGGAAGCACATTCAATAACCAGAGCTGGCAGTCCGGGACGCTTACTGATTATCTGGTTTATACCTATACCCCAGAGAAATACTCACGTCAGAAATTTGCCGTAAATAATATAGATGTGTTACCTCCGCGTTATAACGAGGGGAGAAACAGTAAAGGTGAAACTATTGTGCTTCCTAAAGAACGCACAATAACATTTACCCTGGAAGGGCATGACCGGGTTCAGGAAGGGGGAGAAACGTACCGTTCGGTGATTCAGGCGGGCGGTAATGTAAACGCCAGGTTTACTACTTCTATTGGCAACGAAAACGCAACCTCTGGTGGGGGACGGGTTAGCAATACCATCGTTACCCCAACCCTCAACACCCTCAGCAACCAAACCATCAGTAATGGGGTGCAAAAGCAGGCACTGGCAGGCAATGACACGGTGAGCGTCAGTTCCCCTCAGTGGAACGATCGACTGCATGACGCATTGCAGCAGATTAACGGCGCAGGCGCGCTGGAAAGCGGCGGCGTATCAGATTCTACGCTCAACCCTGTTTCTACCACGCAGAAAGGTAACGCCAGCCTCGGCCAACTCAATGGCCTGATTAACCCAGGCGAGAAGGGCGTGAATACTGCCGGGCAAAATCAGGGCAAAACGGTGGATACCAGCGCGTATCCGTTGCCTTCCGGAAAGAACGGGTATTTCGTCGTCTCTGACGATCCGAAAAGCCCGTACCTGATCAACGTTAACCCGAAACTGAACGGTCTTGGTCAGCTCGATCCCAGCCTGTTTGGTGATTTGAATGCGATGCTGGGTATCAAACCTGGCGAAGCGCCGCGTGAAACCAATATTGCGTATACCGATCAAAACCAGTTCCTTGGGTCGGCCTATATGCTCGATCGTCTCAAACTGAACCCGGAATATGACTACCGTTTCCTCGGTGATGCGGCGTTCGATACCCGCTATGTCAGCAACGCCATGCTGAATAAGACGGGAAGTCGATACATCAACGGTATTGGTTCTGACCTTGACCAGATGCGTTATCTGATGGATAGCGCTGCCAGTACCCAGCAGTCGCTGGGACTGACATTTGGGGTGGCGCTGACGGCCGATCAAATCGCGTCCCTTGAGCACAGCATGCTGTGGTGGGAAGCCGCGACCGTCAACGGTGAAACGGTAATGATACCGAAGCTGTATCTCTCGCCGAAAGATATCACCGTGAATAACGGTAGCGTCATTGCCGGGAATAATGTTCAGCTGACCAGCGGGAATATCACCAACTCCGGCAGTACGCTGTTGGCGAGAAACGATCTCACCCTCGACAGCCAAAACAGTATTAATAACCTTAACAATAGTCTGATGCAGGCCGGGGGCAATCTCGACCTGAGCGCGATGGGTGATATCAATAACGTCAGCTCCGCCATCAGCGGAAAAACGGTGGCGCTGGAAAGTCTGGGCGGCAACATCAATAACCTGACGCTGGCGGAACAGATTGATGTGAGTGCCAGGGATAAATACCGCAATGTGAGCTTTAAAGATACGTTGCTGGGGTCTGTGGCATCCATTACCGCGCAGGATGGATTGTCGCTCTCGGCAGGTAAAGATATCACCGTTACTGGCGCGAATCTCTCTGCTGGCGGTTCATTGCTGATGGATGCGTGGGGAGATATTGCGGTAAATGCCAACCAGATTAACGATGCCCGGAGCCACTCCGGACGCTGGATAACAGAGACGGGGCGTTCGTCAGTGGACTGGCAGGGTAGCACCATCAGTTCGGGCGGTAAGCTCGGTATCAATGCTGGAAATAACCTCAACGTCACCGCCAGCGATGTTAACGCGGGGGGGAATGCTCAGCTTACAGCGGGTAACGATCTTAATCTGAATGCGGGCTCCACTCAGCAAAGTAGCCGTAACGGCGGCAGTGAATCGCACAGCACCGGGCTTTCCCGTACCACCGTGGCAGCGGGTGACAATCTGCTGTTGAAAGCGGGTCAGGATATTAATTCCCATGCGGCCGGGCTGGCTGCGGAGAATGATGTCGGTCTGCTGGCCGGGCGAGATGTCAACCTGCTGGCTGAAGCAACGACAGACGGTGACAGTTATCGTGCGAAGAAGAAAACCGTGGTCAATGACGCCGTACGCCAACAGGGAACGGAAATTGCCAGCGGCGGCGACGCCGTCATTATTGCCGGGCGTGATGTAAACGCACAGGCAGCGGATGTTACGGCGCACGGCGATATCGGCGTAACGGCAGGCCGGGATGTGAATCTCACGACCGCCACAGAGAGCGATTATCACTACCAGGAAACCACGAAAACCAAAAAAGGATTCCTCAGTAAAAAGACTACCCATACGATTGAAGAAGACAGCGCTACGCGGGAAAAAGGCGCGCTGCTGAGTGGGAACAATGTGACGGTCGCCGCCGGGAATAACATTCTGGTACAGGGCTCAGCCGTTGCCGGTGACGGCAATGTGGCGCTGGGAGCTGGCAACAATGTGGATATCGTTGCTGCCACCAATACCGATACTTCATGGCGCTTTAAAGAGACTAAAAAGAGCGGTCTGATGGGGTCGGGCGGGATCGGTTTCACTATCGGTAGCAGTAAAACGACGCACGATCTGCGTGAACAAGGCACCACCCAAAGCGAGAGCTTCAGTACTGTCGGCTCAACGGGGGGCAACGTCAGTATCACCGCGGGCCAGCAGGCACATCTCGGCGGCGCGGATATCATCGCCCAGAAAGATATTGCTGTTCGCGGCGACAGCGTACTTATTGAACCGGGTCATGACAAACGCACCCGTGATGAGAAGTTTGAGCAGAAAACCAGTGGACTGACGGTGGCGCTGTCGGGGGCTGCTGGTGCTGCGATAAACAGTGCAGTACAAACCGCGCAGGATGTGAAAGATGAGAGTGATGACCGGCTTGCAGCGCTGAAGGCTACGAAGGCGGCGCTTTCCGGCGTGCAGGCGGCGCAGGGTGTTGCAGTTGCTCAGGCCGGTGGCGATCCGAATAACGGTATAGGCGTCAGCATTTCCCTGACTTCCCAGAAATCAAAATCTGAGCAGCATGCCTGGAGTGATACTGTGGCAGGCAGCACCCTGAATGCAGGTAACGACCTGGCTATTGTAGCGACAGGTAAAGGTCAGAGCGGAAACAGCGGCGATATTCTGATTGGCGCAAGCCAGTTGAAGGCGGGTGGGGATACCACGCTTGCGGCAGCGAACGATATCGTACTGAGCGGAGTGGCAAACACCCAGCAGACGGCCGGGAAAAACAGTAGCAGCGGCGGTGGTGTGGGCGTCAGTATTGGCGGGGGGGCCAATGGTTATGGTATTGGCGTCTTCGCTAATGTGAATGCGGCGAAAGGGCATGAGAAGGGTAACGGTACATCATGGGCTGAGACCACGCTTGATAGCGGTGGCACGGTATCGATGGCCAGTGGTCGTGATGCCATTCTGAATGGCGCGCAGGTCAGCGGCGATAAAGTGGTGGCGAATATTGGTCGCGACCTGTGGATGAGTAGCCAGCAGGACAGCAACGACTATAAATCGAAACAGAACAGCGTAGCAGCAGGCGGCAGTTTTACCTTCGGCAGCATGACCGGTTCGGGCTATATCAGTGCCAGCCAGGACAAGATGAAAAGCACTTATGACTCGGTGCAGGAGCAGACCGGGCTTTTTGCTGGCGATGGCGGATTTGATGTGGTGGTGGGACGTCACACACAACTGGACGGTACGGTAATCGCCTCGACGGCGCCAGGGGATAAAAACAGCCTTGATACCGGAACGCTGGGGTTCAGGGACATTCACAACGAAGCAGACTTTAAGGTCAGTCATTCAGGAGCCAGCCTGAGCGGCGGCGGGGCTTTTGGCGGCGATCAGTTTAAAGGTAACATGCCGGGTGGAATGATTTCAGCCGCTGGCAACAGTGGCCACGCGGAAGGCACGACGCAGGCGGCGGTGGCAGACGGCACCATAACTATCCGTGATAAAACCGGTCAGAAACAGGACGTGGCGAATCTGAGCCGTGATACGGAACACGCCAACGGCAGCATCAGCCCGATTTTCGACAAGGAGAAAGAGCAGAACCGGCTGAAAGCGGTGGGACTCATCAGCGACATTGGCGGTCAGGCAGCCGATATCGCCAGGACCCAGGGAGAGATTATTGCGCTCAAAGAGGCGCGGAGGGACAATCCAAATCTGCCAGCGGATAAGCTGAAAGATACACCGAAGTACAAGGAAGAACTGGCGAAGTATGGCACGGGCAGCGATATTCAGCGGGGAATTCAGGCGGCAACGGCGGCGCTTCAGGGGCTGGCTGGCGGTGATGTGGGGGCCGCGCTGGCGGGGGCATCGGCACCAGAGCTGGCGAATCTGCTTAAATCGACAGAGGGCAATACTGCGGTAAATGTCATTGCCCACGCGATACTGGGCGGCGCAGCGGCTGCGATGCAGGGTAACAGCGCGGCAGCGGGTGCAGCGGGTGCGGCAACGGGCGAACTTGCGGCCCGGGCGATTGCAGGTATGCTGTATCCTGATGTGAAGGACCTGTCGCAACTGCGTGAGGATCAGAAGCAGACCATCAGCGCGCTGGCAACGATATCAGCAGGGATGGCCGGTGGTCTGGCAGGAGACAGTACGTCATCAGCCGCAGCAGGTGCGCAGGCCGGGAAAAATGCAGTTGAGAATAACTCGCTCAGTGGCTGGGAGAATCTGCCAAAAGGGTTGACGGATGTTATCAACTCTCAGGGATCGCTGGGAGGGTCAATGATTCGGGCTGGAGCTTCTCCTGATGAAATTACGGCGGCCTTAGTGAAAAATGCCCAAGGACAGACGCCGGAAGGACAAGATCCTGTTAAAGGCTTACTGTCTGCATGGGGGAACTTCTTCGGGGTTCCGTTAGATATTGTTCTCTCAAATGAGCAAATGACGCCTCAAAAAGCTGCTGAGATAATATCCAGTGGAGTTCCAACCAGCGAAGCAAAATTAATGCAATATGTGGCGGCTAAAGCATTTTTTACCGTCGCGAAAAGCACCGATCTTGGTTTATCTGCTTCCAATCAAAAGTATGTTGACATTTTGTCTCCAGAAGCTAAACAACATATTTTGTTTGGCGATAGTCCAACTAGTGGTGGTCATCTCTATCCCGGAAACCCTGGGAAAACGGTTTATCCAAAAGACTGGTCAGCTGACAAAGTTGTACATGAGATAGGTGATATAGCAACGTCGCCTGATACCAAATGGTTTGCTCAGACAGGAACCGGTGGTATGTATACCGCTAAGGGCGATCCTGCCAAATGGGTCGCATATGAAGTCAGAGATGGTGTCCGTATTCGTGTTGTTTATCAACCGGCTACAGGGAAAATTGTTACAGCCTTTCCCGATAATAAACCTGTACCTCCGGCATCGAAACCAATAAAAAAATAGGAAGGGATTTATTAAATGTTTGGTTTAAAAATCAGTCAATTAGGAAAGTTGCTTGAAGATCGATTAGATCCGGATTTAATTGATGGCGCTTTAGATTATATTCAATATGACGAGGAGCCTCTTGCTTTTGAGATTCTTTGCGACCATATAAGCGAGTATGACATCACCATAACTGAAAATGAGTATGAGTTAATAACTCAACTTATCGAAGAGATGAAGTTAGATATAAGTGAACCACCGTTTAAATATTTAAAAAAATTAGTTGGTTAAGCAAATCCCGGCCATCAAAAGCCGGGATTTTTAGACCTTCTGCTGCGGCTCAATAGCCAGCTCCCCCTTCTCGGCAGTGACCACTACTGTCAGTCCGGTATAGAAGATTAGCGTCTTCAGCCAGCGGCCCTTGAGGGTAAACTGCGGCAGCGGAGTCGATAACTAACCCTGTAATAATGCGCCTACGGCTCTAAGGCGGCGGTTGTGGTGGCGTGCTGTTGTGTGCTGGACTTGCCGTTCAGCCATGCTCGTTCAACTCTGTTGCAGAGGGGCAGTAGCGCCTGTGACCCCGAAAACGCTTAACAGCGCAAAAAAATCCTGGGGAGAAAGTACAATAGACAAAAATTGTTATCAACAAATTGAAATAACAGGAAAAAACCGAGTCTATCGCAGCAACCTGCATCGGAAAGAGTTGTTGTTGAGAATAACTACCTGAGCGTGTCTGAAAAGACAGAGCTTGAGATAGCAAAACAGACGCTTAAAAACAGTAAAGATGCGGCAGAGCGCGAAAAGGCACAGCAGAAATATGATGCATTGCTTGAAAAAGATATCAGCAGTGATAAGGCGGTAATCGCTGCATGCAGTAATGGACAGGCAGCCAGCGCGGCTTGTGCCGGTGAAAGACTGAAGGTTATTGCTGCTAAAGGAGGTTATGAAACCGGAAACTACAATAACCAAGCCAGCGACATGTATCCGGATGCTTACGGGCAGACAGTAAACCTGCTGAATATCACCAGTGTTGATGCACAAAATCAACAACAGGTGAAGGATGCGATGGTGAACTATGCCATAGTGCAGTTTGGGGTCGATAGGGCGACTGCAGAGGCATACGTTGAAACTTATGATGGAATGAAGGTTGTAGCGGCTTCGATGGCACCAGTAATAGGTGCTGCGGCGGCCAGTAAGATAGAAGTTCTGGCTGGTAAACAACGCTTGTCTAATAGTTTCGAGGTTAGCTCACTCCCAGATGCAAATGGGAAAAATCACATCACGGCTGTAAAAGGTGATGCTAAAATACCTGTCGATAAGATTGAACTATATATGCGTGGTAAAGCTTCCGGTGACCTTGAGTCTTTGCAAATAGAATATAATTCTTTAAAAGATGCAAAAATTAGCAGCCAAAAAGAATTTGCAAAAGATCCAAATAACGCTAAAGGATGGAAGTGTTAGAAAAAAATCCATAATATTGAGCGTTCTCAAGATATGGCTCGTGTATTAGAGCAAGCAGGTATAGTGAATACTGCCAGTAATAACAGCATGATAATGGATAAGTTATTGGACTCAGCTCAGGGGGCTACGTCTGCAAATAGAAAAACATCTGTTGTCGTATCAGGACCTAACGGTAACGTAAGGGTTTATGCTACATGGGCAATATTACCTGATGGCACGAAAAGACTTTCAACTGTTAATACGGGAGCATTCAAATGATAAATGTGAATAGTACCACAAAGGATATTGAAGGTTTAGAAAGTTACCTGGCTAATGGCTATGTAGAGGCTAACTCTTTTAACGACCCAGAGGATGATGCGTTAGAGTGTCTCAGTAATTTATTAGTTAAAGATTCGGGGTGCTGTCTGTCATTTTGTAAAAAAATAATTAATTCAAATAACATTGATGGTGTTTTTATTAAAGGTTCGGCGCTGAATTTCTTATTATTGTCAGAACAGTGGTCTTACGCATTTGAGTATTTGACAGGCAATACGGATAATATAACTCTTGCAGAGCTTGAAAAGGCGCTTTTCTATTTTTACTGTGCAAAAAATGAGGCAGATCCTTATCCTGTACCAGAGGGTTTATTCAAAAAACTAATGAAAAGATATGAAGAACTGAAAAATGACCCTGATGCAAAATTTTATCATCTTCATGAAACGTACAATGATTTTTCAAAAGCTTACCCTCTGAATAATTAGAAGCTATCGCCCGTGTAATATTGTCTATGACTGCATGGAAGGATGATGGTCATAGTGTGTTGGGAGCTATTCTTTAACAGATTTGGGGGAAATGGTGTAACTGGCTGAAAGGGCGCGTCAGGGCAAAAAGTTAGTGGGCTGGAAGTATAGCAGAGAAAACTGGTTTTAAGTCACTGAAAATAAAGTGGAAAATGTTATTGTTACGGGGTGCGCACCGGAAAGAGTTGTTGTTGAGAATAACTCACTCAGCGGTGATAAGGCCCGAGAAGCGGCGAAACGGGCTGCTGAATCCCTGAAAAATCAGGTCAGGGAAAAGCTGGGTGAAGGCGGAACTGTCCTGCGCTGATTACGTTCGCAGGTGAATACTTGCCGTACCTGTCAGCCTACTGTGCCGAGGGAAAGCGGTTTTTTGCGTAGTAACTCGTGGTTTTACGGGGCATCTGGTGAAACACCTGAATATGCCTGGGCAACGGCGGGTTCTGGCATAAAATTTGTGTCAGCGATAATCAGCTTCTTGTAAGTTGTCATGTATTAAGCGGAATAAAGGTGTTTGTGCCCCTTTGCTACTACACTATTTAACCTATGGCTATCACACCGTACTTAATAAAACTGTCGTCATTTAAAAATGGCATATTTATTAAATGCGAAGCGGCTCCAGAAAATAGTGTTGATATATGTAATGTGTAACAGCCAATAAAACAGATCGCGAACTATGAAATAAGAATGCTATCATTCACATCAGACGCGGCAGACAACTGCTGGCACACGCATTCACCCCGGAGCACCTCATGAATAACGACATTCCGCTAAAATATTATGATATCGCCGACGAGTACGCGACCGAAGCCGCAAAGCCGGTAAACGATGCCGAACGCGATGCGCTGGCGCACTACTTCCAGCAACTGATCACCCGTTTAATGAACAACGAAGAGATTAGCGAAGAAGCGCAGCAGGAGATGGCAACCGTGGCCGGTGTCGACGCGCAGCGTATCGACGATATCGCGGAGTTCCTCAATCGCTGGGGTAACGAGTAGCCAAAGACGTGGTCTGTGTTTTACACTGCGCGCAAATTCAGTAGATATACTCTGCGAGTATTAGATTTAATCAGGTGGAAACAGCAATGAACGGAACAATCACAACGTGGTTTAAAGATAAAGGCTTTGGATTTATCAAAGATGAAAATGGCGATAACCGCTATTTTCATGTGATTAAGGTTGCTAATCCTGAGCTAATCAAGAAAGACGCGGCGGTAACCTTTGAACCGACCACCAACAACAAAGGTCTGTCTGCCTATGCGGTGAAAGTCATACCAGACAGCAAATACATCTATATCGCGGGCGAGCGTCTGAAGCTCACGGCGATCAAGTCGTACCTGGTATACAGTGAAGAAGTTCCTGTCGAAACCCGTATTGATAAAGAAAACGCGGTGCTGTCTGTCGGCGTACTGATGAACAGCATCCGGCCGAAATCAGAGGTGAAGCCAGGCGAAATGCGTAAGCTGAAAAAACTGGCTATCACCACTTTCCAGGGCACGACGCTGATCTTCTCCGAAGATGAAATCGACATCGATGCGACAGTAAAATTGCTTAAGGTCTGAAGCTCTTCAGACTGATAAGTGCCGCAACTCTGTTATTCATTGCCCCATGCGGATAGTGTTGCTCTGAGCGCTGAGGATGCAAGAAACCGCTCGCCCAGAGCAGAACACTTTATGTAATTGCTGAAGCCGCCGCTGGCTTCGCGTCCTTATTATTACTGTGGTCCAATTAGTTAGGATAAAAACAAAAGAACCAGCAGGGAGTCTGGTAATAACCTATTCATAATGTTAATTATTAATTAAATAAAAGTAGCAGCTCATGAAGTTTTGATATTTTCATTTCTCATAGACGAGAATTTACACATCATGATATAATATGGTGGAGAAAACTCGCGGTTTATTAATCTGCGCGTAATGTAAATAAATTTTCGGGGAGTGTATTCCAGTGGGACGTAAATGGGCCAATATTGTTGGTAAAAAAACGGCTAAAGACGGTGCAACGTCTAAAGTATATTCAAAATTCGGTGTGGAAATCTATGCTGCCGCTAAACAAGGTGATCCAGACCCAGAATTAAACACAGCTTTAAAATTCGTTATTGAACGTGCGAAACAAGCCCAGGTTCCCAAGCACGTTATTGATAAAGCTATTGATAAAGCCAAAGGTGGCAGCGACGAAACGTTCATGCAAGGGCGTTATGAAGGTTTTGGCCCAAGCGGTTCCATGATTATCGCTGAAACCCTGACATCAAACGTTAACCGCACGATTGCTAATATTCGCTCAATCTTCAATAAAAAAGGCGGGAATATCGGGGCGGCAGGTTCTGTCAGCTACATGTTTGACAATACTGGTGTAATCGTATTTAAAGGCACTGACCCTGACCATGTTTTTGAAATTTTGCTTGAAGCTGAAGTTGATGTTCGTGATGTCACCGAAGACGAAGGAAATATCATTATTTATACTGAGTCTACCGACCTTCACAAAGGCATTGCAGCGTTAAAAGCAGCGGGAATTACAGAGTTTTCAACAACAGAATTAGAAATGATTGCTCAATCAGAAATTGAACTGTCGCCAGAAGATTTAGAAATCTTTGCAGGGCTTGTTGATGCTCTTGAAGATGACGACGATGTTCAAAAAGTATATCATAACGTTGCAAATCTCTAATTCTAAATTAAAGAAATCTGTCATTGTGGCAGATTTTTTTAACGATTAGATTTGTTATAAAAAGTATATCTGGCCTGACAGTACGGCAGAAAATAAAATTAAATATCTGCTGGCTCAATTCTGGCTCTGTCTCGCCAGCCACTGACCGACGATAGGCCATAATTTATCCGCACTCCGCGTTCGAAAAAAGCCCATGTGTCCAACTGAAGAAAGACCATAATCTGCGTGCCGAATTTCGCGATGTTCGATTTTTGCGTTTTGCACTGGCTCCATCAGGGATGCAATGGCTTCAGGGTTAGCCCACGGGTCGTCATCAAAACCCATCACCAGTAAAGGCAAGGTTATCTCACTTGCCCGTTGGCGTGCATCCCAGTCGGGATCGTCGTAGAAATAACCCGGCATTGCGCTCCAGCGTCCCCACTGAAGCATCACTGGAGCTGGCAAATCTTCGCCCAGCCCAAGGCGCCTGGCAGGCATATACCCGAAGATACGGCAAAGAACCGGGGCCAGAACACGCAGCAGGCACCAGACCCGCACTTTCTCTGCCGTTTGTTTTATTGTGCTCGTTACCCCGGCATGGGAGGCCACAATGACGGCCGCGTGCAGGGCGGAAGTGGCCGTGGAAAGCAGAACCGCATGCCCGCCGACACTGTGTCCTACCGCCAGCAGGTTAAGTCCGGGAAAACGCGTTTTAGCCCAGGCAGTAATGCAGCCCACGTCCTGCTCGATCCAGTCTGACATTGAGATGCTGTAGCTACGGAGCTTCCCGGATTTCGAGCGGCCCGTTCCCCGATAATCGTAAGTGACGACACTGAATCCCTGGTTAAAAAGGTACTCTGCGAACCCCTTATAAAACGCCTGTACAACCGCCGTGGCTGGATGAAGAATAACGATCGCTTTGGCATCGCTTCTTTCCCAAATCGTGGCGGACAGAAATCCGCCTTCATTTACGGGTATTATTATTGAATTCATTCATTGAGCCTTATCTGTGTGGTCATACCAGTTGGTTCTGAATTCAATGTAGCTTTAACTAGCGAATCTGGCGATTTTTTTGTTCTGTATCCCGGTCTCGTTAAAGGAGACCGGGAATGCGGAAGGTTATTTAAGCTTTGGATAATCCGCCAACAAATGTGATCTACTTCACCTCCCGGTAACCAAAATCTCTTGTGACTCCACGCCGTCCTCTATCTGTTTCGCCACTTTTTGTAAGGCCGGAAGATGCTTTTCCGCTGCCTGCTCGATGGTCATGGCGCTGGCCATATACACCAGGTTCAGGCAACCAATAACCCGCTGTTCGCTGCGGATGGGAACGGCGATGGAGGCGATTTTTTCTTCCTGATCCCACCCGCGATAGTTCTGTCCAAAGCCGTCTTTACGTGCGCGGGCCAGAATAGCGTCGAGCTTCAGCGGTTCGCGGGCTAACTGGAACTCTTCTCCTGGTCTTGAGGCCAGCATTTCAATCAGTTGCTGACGTTCATTCTCCGGGCAAAATGCCAGCCAGGTCAGGCCGGATGCGGTTTTTAATAGCGGTAAACGACGTCCGACCATTGCCCGGTGAAACGACAGGCGGCTGAAGCGGTGGGTGGTTTCACGCACTACCATCGCGTCAACGTCCAGCGTGGACACGTCGGTCGGCCAGATGACTTCGCGCAGCAAATCCCCCAACAGCGGGGCGGCGAGCGCAGAAATCCACTGCTCGTCACGAAATCCCTCACTGAGCTGACGGACTTTTATGGTTAAGCGAAAGCTATCATCGGACAGGCTGCGCCGGACGTAACCCTCATCCTGCAACGTTTCCAGCAGACGTCTGACCGTGGTGCGGTGCAGGCCGCTCAGCTCTGCCAGCAGGCCAACGCTGGCCCCGCCGTCAAGCCGATTTAACATATTTAATAACATTAACCCGCGCGTTAACCCGCGCACGGTTTTGTATTCGGTACCGTCGTCACTTTTCATATTCATTGACAAATATATAGGTAAAACAACGTTGTGCACTTAGTGCACATCCAGGCATGTTTTGATTGTAGCGCAAAAACTCACTTCTATACTGACCGCACAATAAAAATTATTCACATATTTTTAACAAAACAAATTGCGCCTCACCAGGGCCTGCAATTGCGTTTTGTCCGAGTAGTGAGGTTCTGAAATGACAACTATAAATCCTGATATCCAACCCGCAGTGCAGCACACCGCGCAGGTAGCGATTGCTGGAGCCGGCCCGGTAGGGCTGATGATGGCGAACTATCTTGGCCAGATGGGCATTGAGGTGCTGGTGGTAGAGAAGCTCGACACGCTGATCGACTATCCCCGCGCCATCGGTATTGACGATGAAGCGCTGCGCACCATGCAGTCCGTTGGTCTGGTCGAGAACGTTTTGCCACATACCACGCCGTGGCACGCGATGCGCTTTCTTACCCCGAAAGGCCGCTGCTTTGCCGATATCCAGCCGATGACCGACGAATTTGGCTGGTCGCGCCGCAATGCGTTCATTCAGCCGCAGGTGGATGCGGTGATGCTGGAAGGGCTGTCGCGTTTCCCCAACGTGCGTTGCCTGTTTTCTCGCGAACTGGAAGCCTTCAGCCAGCAAAATGGTGAAGTGACGCTGAACCTGAAAGCGCCGGACGGCCAGCGGGAAACGGTGAAGGCCCAGTGGCTGGTGGCCTGCGACGGTGGCGCCAGCAACGTCAGGCGCTCGCTGAATGTGCCATTTGAAGGTAAAACCGCGCCGAATCAGTGGATTGTAGTGGATATCGCCAACGATCCGCTGAGTACGCCGCATGTGTACCTGTGCTGCGATCCGGTGCGCCCGTATGTTTCTGCCGCGCTGCCGCATGCGGTGCGCCGCTTTGAATTTATGGTGATGCCGGGGGAAACCGAAGCCCAGCTTAGCGAGCCGCAGAATATGCGCCAACTCTTGAGCAAAGTGCTGCCGAACCCGGATAACGTCGAGCTGATCCGCCAGCGCGTGTACACCCATAACGCCCGGCTGGCCGAACGCTTTCGTATTGACCGTGTGCTGCTGGCGGGCGACGCGGCGCACATTATGCCGGTCTGGCAGGGGCAGGGGTACAACAGCGGTATGCGCGATGCCTTCAATCTGGCGTGGAAACTGGCGCTGGTGATTAATGGCAAAGCCGGTGATGCGCTGCTGGATACCTACCAGCAGGAGCGCCGCGATCATGCCAAAGCGATGATCGATTTGTCGGTTACCGCAGGCAACGTGCTGGCGCCGCCAAAACGCTGGCACGGCGCGGTGCGCGACGGAGTTTCCTGGCTGTTGAACTACATTCCGCCGGTCAAACGTTACTTCCTTGAAATGCGATTTAAGCCGATGCCGCAGTACCACATCGGGGCGTTGGTGCGTGAAGGTGACGCGAAAACCTCGCCAGTCGGCAAGATGTTTATCCAGCCGAAGGTCACGCTGGAAACCGGCGAAGTGACGTTGCTCGATAACGTCATTGGCCCGAATTTCGCGGTGATTGGCTGGGGCTGTAATCCGCTATGGGGCATGAGTGAAGCGCAGATCCAGCAGTGGCAGGCGCTGGGGACGCGGTTTATCCAGGTGGTGCCGGATACGCAGATACATATCGATCAGGATAACCATGACGGCGTTACCCGCATTGGCGATACGCAAAACCGTCTGCGCGCGTGGTTTGCCCAACACAATGCCGCGCTGGTGGTGATGCGCCCGGACCGCTTTGTCGCTGCCATCGCTATTCCGCAAACCCTGGGCAACACCCTGAATAAACTGGCGTCGGTGATGACGCTCACCCGCGTAAATACCGATCTTCCTGTTGAAAAGGTAGCCTGATATGCACGCTTATCTTCACTGTCTTTCCCACTCGCCGCTGGTGGGCTATGTCGACCCGGCGCAGGCCGTGCTCGATGAAGTTAACGGCGTGATCGCCAGCGCCCGCGCACGTATTGCGGCGTTCGATCCTGAGCTGGTGGTGCTGTTTGCCCCCGATCACTACAACGGTTTTTTCTACGATGTGATGCCGCCGTTCTGTTTAGGCGTAGGGGCCACCGCAATCGGCGATTTCGGCAGTGCCGCCGGGGAACTGCCGGTGCCCACCGATCTCGCTGAGGCCTGCGCCCATGCGGTGATGAAAAGCGGTATCGATCTTGCCGTGTCCTACAACATGCAGGTCGATCACGGCTTTGCGCAGCCGCTGGAGTTTTTGCTCGGCGGTCTGGATAAGGTCCCGGTGTTACCGGTGTTTATTAACGGCGTCGCCACGCCGCTGCCGGGCTTTCAGCGTACCCGCATGCTCGGTGAAGCCATTGGTCGTTTCGCCAGTTCGCTGAATAAACGCGTGTTGTTTTTAGGTTCCGGCGGCCTGTCGCATCAGCCACCGGTGCCGGAGCTGGCAAAGGCCGATGCCCATATGCGCGACCGCCTGCTCGGCAGCGGCAAACAGTTACCCGAAAACGAGCGTGAATTGCGCCAGCAGCGAGTGATCAGTGCCGCCGAGAAATTTGTGCAAGACCAGCACACGTTGCACCCGCTTAACCCCGTCTGGGATAACCGCTTTATGACCCTGCTTGAGCAGGGGCGTTTGCAGGAGCTGGACGCGGTCAGCAATGAAGAGCTATCCGCGATGGCGGGCAAATCAACGCACGAAGTGAAAACCTGGGTTGCCGCCTTCGCCGCCATTTCTGCCTTTGGCAACTGGCGCAGCGAAGGTCGTTATTATCGCCCGATCCCGGAGTGGATCGCCGGATTCGGCTCCCTGAGCGCCACCACACAGAACTGAAACAGAACTGAATATGCAGGAGAAGATCATGACTTACCAACCGCAAACCGAAGCCGCCACCAGCCGTTTTCTGGAGGTGCAGGAAGCAGGCGAAACCTTACGCGTGCATTTCAATGACTGTGGGCAGGGCGAAGAGACCGTGGTGCTACTGCACGGCTCAGGTCCTGGCGCGACGGGCTGGGCGAACTTCAGCCGCAACATCGATCCGCTGGTTGAGGCCGGATACCGGGTGATCCTGCTGGATTGTCCTGGCTGGGGGAAAAGCGATGGGATCGTTAACCGCGGGTCACGATCCGATCTCAACGCTCGCATTCTGAAAAGCGTGGTCGATCAACTGGATATTCAGAAAATCCACTTGCTGGGCAACTCAATGGGTGGCCACAGTGCAGTGGCGTTTACTTTGAGCTGGCCGGAGCACGTGGGCAAGCTGGTGCTGATGGGCGGTGGAACGGGCGGCATGAGCCTGTTTACCCCGATGCCGACCGAAGGCATCAAGCGTCTGAATCAGCTATATCGTGAGCCGACCATCGAAAATCTGAAGCTGATGATGGAGATTTTTGTCTTCGACACCAGTGACCTGACTGAAGCGCTGTTTGAGGCGCGCCTGAATAACATGCTGTCGCGCCGCGATCACCTGGACAACTTTGTCCAGAGTCTGGAAGCCAACCCGAAACAGTTCCCTGACTTCAGCCCGCGTCTGGGTGAAATCAAGGCCCAGACCCTGATTGTCTGGGGCCGCAACGACCGGTTCGTGCCGATGGACGCCGGTCTGCGCCTGCTCTCCGGGATTGCCGGTTCTGAACTGCACATCTACCGCGACTGCGGGCACTGGGCGCAGTGGGAACATGCGGATGCCTTTAACCAACTGGTGCTGAACTTCCTCGCACGCCCTTAAGGAACGGACATGACGAATCTTAATCTTGAGCAGTTAGCCGCCGATTTACGCCTGGCAGAGGAAAAAGGAGAAGCTATCGCCCCGCTGCGTGAACTGATTGGCATGGACAATGCCGAAGCGGCCTATGCCATTCAGCGCATCAACGTGCAGGACAACGTGGCGCGCGGGCGGCGCGTGGTTGGGCGCAAAGTGGGGCTGACGCACCCGAAAGTGCAACAGCAATTGGGGGTCGATCAGCCGGATTTCGGCACGCTGTTTGCCGACATGTGCTACGGCGATAACGACACCATTCCGTTTTCACGTGTACTGCAACCGCGTATTGAAGCGGAAATTGCGCTGGTGCTGAACCGCGATCTACCCAATGCCGACACCACTTTTGATGAGCTATATAACGCCATAGAGTGGGTGCTGCCCGCGCTCGAAGTGGTCGGCAGTCGTATCCGCGACTGGTCAATAAAGTTTGTTGATACCGTGGCGGATAATGCCTCCTGCGGCGTGTATGTGGTCGGCGGGCCGGCGCAGCGTCCGGCCGGGTTAGATCTGAAAAATTGCGCAATGAAAATGACGCGCAATAACGAAGAGGTCTCCAGTGGGCGCGGCAGCGAATGTCTGGGACATCCGATCAACGCCGCCGTCTGGCTGGCGCGCAAAATGGCCAGCCTCGGCGAGCCTCTGCGTGCGGGGGACATCATTCTCACCGGGGCGTTAGGCCCGATGGTATCAGTGAATGCGGGCGATCGTTTTGAAGCCCATATCGACGGTATTGGTTCAGTTGCCGCCACTTTTTCAACGGCGGTTACAAAAGGAAGTCAGTCATGAGTAAGCGTAAAGTCGCCATTATCGGCTCCGGCAACATCGGCACCGATTTGATGATTAAAATTCTGCGCCACGGCGTGCACCTGGAGATGGCGGTGATGGTCGGTATTGACCCGCAATCCGATGGTCTGGCACGCGCCAGACGTATGGGCGTTGCCACCACCCATGAAGGGGTGACAGGGCTTATCGCCATGCCGGAATTTGCCGATATCGACATCGTGTTTGATGCCACCAGCGCGGGCGCACATGTGAAGAACGACGCCGCGCTGCGCGCCATTAAACCGGGGATCCGCCTGATCGACCTGACGCCCGCGGCGATCGGTCCATACTGCGTGCCGGTGGTGAATCTGGAGGCTAACGTTGATCAGCAGAACGTCAATATGGTGACTTGCGGCGGGCAGGCGACCATCCCAATGGTGGCGGCTGTCTCTCGCGTGGCAAAAGTCCATTACGCCGAAATTATTGCCTCTATCGCCAGTAAATCTGCGGGACCGGGCACTCGCGCCAATATTGATGAGTTCACCGAAACCACCTCAAAGGCGATTGAAGTGGTCGGCGGCGCCGAAAAAGGTAAAGCCATCATTGTGCTCAACCCGGCCGAACCGCCGCTGATGATGCGTGACACGGTGTATGTGCTAAGCGAAGCGGCCTCCGAGATTGAAGTTGAAGCGTCTATCAACGAGATGGCGGCGGCGGTACAGGCCTATGTGCCGGGTTATCGCCTGAAACAGCGCGTACAGTTTGAAGTTATCCCGCAGGATAAACCGGTGAATCTGCCGGGTATCGGCCAGTTTTCCGGGCTCAAAACCGCGGTATATCTGGAAGTGGAAGGCGCGGCGCACTATTTACCTGCCTATGCGGGCAACCTCGACATAATGACCTCCAGCGCGCTGGCGACCGCTGAGAAGATGGCGCAGTCACTCACCCGTCAGTCAGGAGAAGCAGCATGAACGGTAAAAAACTCTATATCTCTGACGTGACCCTGCGTGACGGTATGCACGCCATTCGTCACCAGTATTCGCTGGAAAACGTGCGCCAGATTGCGAAAGCGCTGGACGATGCGCGGGTCGATTCTATTGAAGTGGCGCATGGCGACGGTTTACAAGGTTCCAGCTTTAACTACGGCTTTGGCGCGCACAGCGATCTCGAGTGGATTGAAGCGGCTGCAGACGTGGTGCAGCACGCTAAGATCGCCACGCTGTTACTGCCGGGGATCGGTACTATTCACGACCTGAAAAATGCGTATCAGGCCGGGGCGCGGGTGGTTCGCGTGGCGACCCACTGCACCGAAGCGGACGTGTCGGCCCAGCATATTCAGTATGCGCGCGAGCTGGGTATGGATACCGTCGGCTTTCTGATGATGAGCCACATGACCACGCCGGAAAATCTGGCGCAGCAGGCGAAGCTGATGGAAAGCTACGGCGCGACTTGTATCTACGTGGTCGATTCCGGCGGGGCGATGAACATGAGTGATATTCGCGCCCGCTTCCGCGCCTTGAAAGCGGTACTGAAGCCGGAGACGGAAACCGGAATGCATGCGCACCACAACCTCAGTCTCGGTGTGGCGAACTCGATTGCTGCGGTGGAAGAGGGCTGCGATCGTATCGACGCCAGCCTGGCGGGGATGGGCGCAGGCGCGGGCAATGCGCCGCTGGAAGTGTTTATCGCTGCAGCGGATAAGCTCGGCTGGCAGCATGGCACCGATCTGTATGCGCTGATGGATGCTGCCGACGATCTGGTGCGTCCGCTGCAGGACCGCCCGGTGCGGGTGGATCGCGAAACGCTGGCGCTGGGCTATGCCGGGGTGTACTCCAGCTTCCTGCGTCATTGTGAAGTGGCGGCGGCGCGTTATGGCCTGAGCGCGGTTGATATTCTGGTTGAACTGGGCAAGCGCCGAATGGTGGGTGGCCAGGAAGATATGATCGTCGACGTGGCGCTGGATCTGCGCCACAGCAAATAAAAATGATTACGCGGCTGGCAACGTATCAGCCGCGATTCTCCTGCATCGTGACCTCAGAGGTACATCTTATGACTACCCGTACCCCCGCATCCTGGCGCCTGACGTTGACCGTCGGGCTGTGTTTTTTAGTCGCCCTGATGGAAGGACTGGATCTCCAGGCCGCCGGGATCGCTGCCGTCGGTATCGCTCAGGCGTTTGCGCTGGATAAAATGCAGATGGGCTGGATCTTCAGCGCCGGTATTCTCGGGCTGCTGCCCGGCGCGTTGGTGGGCGGTATGCTGGCCGATCGCTATGGCCGCAAGCGCATTCTCATTGCCTCCGTGGCGCTGTTCGGCCTGTTCTCGCTGGTGACGGCGATTTCCTGGGATTTCTCGTCGCTGGTATTTGCCCGTCTGATGACCGGCGTCGGGCTGGGCGCGGCATTGCCGAATCTGATCGCGCTGACCTCCGAAGCGGCGGGGCCACGTTTTCGCGGCACGGCGGTGAGCCTGATGTACTGCGGCGTGCCGATTGGCGCGGCGTTAGCGGCGGCGCTTGGGTTTAGCGGTCTCGCCTCCGCCTGGCAAACGGTGTTCTGGGTTGGTGGGGTGATCCCGCTGCTGCTGGTTCCGCTGTTGATGCGCTGGCTGCCGGAATCGCAGGTTTATACCCAACAAACGCAGGTAGCTGCCGCGCCGTTGCGCGCCCTGTTTGCGCCAGCAGCAGCGAGCGCTACGCTGCTGCTGTGGCTGTGCTATTTCTTCACCCTGCTGGTGGTGTATATGCTGATCAACTGGCTGCCGATGCTGCTGGTGGAGCAGGGATTTCAACCCTCGCAGGCGGCAGGCGTGATGTTTGCTCTGCAAATCGGTGCAGCCAGCGGGACGTTAATTCTCGGGGCGTTGATGGACAAACTGCGTCCGGTGGTGATGTCGCTGCTGATCTACACCGGGATGTTGGCTTCGCTGCTGGCGCTGGGGACGGTGTCGACATTCAGCGGCATGCTGATGGCGGGATTTGTGGCGGGGATGTTTGCCACTGGTGGGCAAAGCGTGTTGTATGCGCTGGCGCCGTTATTTTACAACACGCAGATTCGCGCCACAGGTGTGGGCACCGCCGTCGCTGTCGGACGTTTGGGCGCGATGAGCGGCCCGCTGCTGGCCGGGAAAATGTTAGCGCTGGGCACTGGAACGGTGGGCGTGATGGCGGCGTCTGCGCCGGGGATTTTGCTGGCGGGCCTGGCGGTATTTATCCTGATGAGCCGTAAATCGCAGATGTCGATGCCGGCTAACGGTGCTTAAGCGACCGTCTGGTGCAGAGTTGACGCATCGCCATAATTGCGGGTGAGCGCGGAGCCTTGCGGGTATGGCTGTGATAGTGTGAGGGCTTATTTCCATCAAAACAGGAGCCAGAACATGTCGCAGAATAATCCGTTAAGCGCCATCCTCGACAAACAGGATTTCCTGTTACTGGATGGTGCGATGGCGACGGAGCTGGAAGCGCGCGGTTGTGATTTAGCAGACAGCCTGTGGTCAGCCAAAGTGCTGGTCGAAAATCCGCAGCTTATCCGCGAAGTGCATCTTGATTATTTCCGGGCGGGGGCGCAATGCGCGATCACCGCCAGCTATCAGGCCACGCCGGCAGGTTTTGCCGCGCGCGGCCTGAATGAAGCGCAGTCGAAAGCGCTGATTGGCAAAAGCGTGGAGCTGGCGCGTAAAGCGCGTGAAGCCTGGCTGGCTGAGAACCCGCAGGCGGGTACGCTGCTGGTGGCAGGCTCCGTCGGGCCTTATGGCGCGTATCTGGCGGATGGATCAGAGTATCGTGGCGATTATCAACGTAGCGCTGAGGAATTTCAGGCGTTTCACCGTCCGCGCGTGGAAGCGTTGCTGGATGCCGGGGCCGATCTGCTGGCCTGTGAAACCCTGCCGAATTTTACCGAGATTGGCGCGCTGGCTGAGCTGTTGACCGCGTATCCGCGTGCCAGGGCGTGGTTCTCGTTTACTCTGCGCGACAGCGAGCACCTGAGCGACGGTACGCTGCTGCGTGACGTGGTGTCGTTGCTGGCGGCTTATCCGCAGGTGGTGGCGTTAGGCATCAACTGTATTGCGCTGGAAAAGACCACCGCCGCATTGCAGCATCTGCACGGCTTAACGGCGCTGCCGCTGGTGGTGTATCCAAACTCAGGCGAGCATTATGATGCGGCAAGCAAAACCTGGCATCATCACAGTGAGCATTGTGCGCAGTTGGCGGATTATTTGCCGCAGTGGCAGGCCGCTGGCGCACGGTTGATCGGCGGGTGTTGTCGCACCACGCCGAAGGATATTGCCGCGCTTAAAGCGTGAAGCTGAGAATTTATCAGGCCTACATCGTTCACTGTAGGCCTGATAAGCGCAGCGCATCAGGCATTGCCGGATGGCGGCATAAGCGCCTTATCCGACCTACAAAGCAACAAAATCTTATGCCGCATCTGCCAGCACAAACATGCCGTACGGGTGGATTTCAAGGTAGTACTGCTCGCCGACGTCCGGCTGCAGGCGCGTGGCGTTGACCTGTAACAAGATCTCCTGTCCATGCCACTCCACCGTGACTTCATATTGAGGGCCCATATAGGCGACATGGCGGATCGCGCAGCGCTGGCTCTCCTCGCCGCGATCGCTGAGCGTGATCGCTTCCGGGCGCACGCCGACCATCCCTTCTCCGTGATCGTTAAAGTGCGGCGGTCGCGGCAAACGATAGCCGTAGATATCAACGTATCCTGCGCTAAAGGTGGCCGGAAACAGGTTGGCATCGCCCATAAAGCTCGCCATAAAACGTGAGGCCGGCTGACGATAAAGATCCTGCGGCGTACCGATCTGCATGATGTGTCCTTTATTCATCACCAGTACGGTATCGGAAACCGCAAAGGCTTCGCTCTGATCGTGAGTAACGTACAGCGAGGTGATATCAAACTGCTTTTGTAGCTCGCGGATCTTGTCGCGCATGCTGCGACGCAGGTTGGCATCCAGGTTGCTCAGCGGCTCATCAAACAGCAGCACCTTCGGTTTGAGGATCAACGCGCGGGCCAGTGCCACGCGTTGCTGCTGACCGCCGGAGATCTGATCGACATAGCGCTCTTCGAACCCCTCCAGATCGACCATCGCCAGCGCTTCTTTCACCCGCGTCTTCACTTCGCTGCGCGACACGCCAAGCATCTTCAGGCCATAGCCGACGTTCTCTCCCAGCGACATGTGCGGAAACAGAGCATACGACTGAAACACCATGCAGATATCGCGTTGCTGAATGGAACGATGGGTGACATCTTCGCCATCAATAAAAATCTGGCCTTCACTCGGTTTTTCCAGCCCGGCGACAAGGCGCAAAATGGTGGTTTTGCCGCAGCCGGAGGGGCCGAGCAGCGTCACCATTTGCCCCTGCGGAATGGTGAGGTTGATGTTGTCGATAACCGTGTTGCTGCCAAATCGTTTAGTGACGTTGCGCAGTTCAACGAAATTTTTCTGAGTCATAGTGCGCTCCATTACGCCTGGTTTTTAGCTTTTGAACGGGAGGTACGTGATTCGCCGATCAGCCAGTCAAAGATGAAAATAATCGCCAGCATCACCACGATCAGAATCGAACCGTAGGCAATCGCCACCCCGTACTCGCCGTCTTCCACGCGGTTGAGGATGTAGGCCGTCGCCACGCGGGTATCCGGCGTCACAAGGAACACAATGGCGCTGACGGTGGTAATGGCGCGCACAAAGCTGTAGATCAGCGCCGAGAGTATCGCCGGGCGCAGCAGCGGCAGCAGGATATGCGTAATGGTCCGCAGGGAACCGGCACGCAGGCTAAGCGAGGCTTCATCCAGCGATTTATCGATTTGGCCTAAGCCCGCGATGCCCGCCCGAATTCCGACCGGCACGTTACGCATCACCATTGAGATAATCACGATGGCGGCGGTGCCGGTGAGGTACACCGGGGCGCTGTTAAAGGCCAGAATGTACGACACGCCCGCTACGGTGCCAGGAACGGCAAAGCACAGCATGGTGGTGAACTCGATGGTTTTTTTACCTTTAAACTGCTGGCGCACCACAATCCACGCGATCAGCAGACCAAAGATTGCGGTGATCGGCGCGGCAATCCCGGCGTAGAGCAGAGTGTCGAGCAGTGAAGGCCACGCGCCGTCGCTCATCCCCTGACCGAACAGTTTGGTAAAGTTCGCCAGCGTCAGGGTGTAGTCCACGCCCCAGTTAACGGTGAAACTGCCGTAGAAAATGCTGCCGTAGAGCAGGGCGTTAAAGGCAATCCACACCGCCAGCAGCGCAACCACGCTCCACACCAGCGTCACTGGCAGCGGCTGGACGTCGCCCCGGTAGGATTTACCGGAGACCGTCACGTAGGAGCGCTTGCCGATCCACATGTACTGCACACAGAATACCAGCAGCGAGAACAGCAGCAGGAACGCGCCCAGCGTACTGGCGGCCTGATAATCGAGCTGCGAGCCGGTGATGTAGAAGTAAATTTGCGTTGCCAGCACGTCGAAGTTACCGCCGAGCACCAGCGGGTTACTGAAGTCGGCCAGCGACTGTACCACCACAATTAAAAAGGCGTTCGCCAGCGCCGGTTTCAGTAGCGGGACAAACACGCCGTTAAAGGTCTGCCAGCGGCTGGCACGCAGGGTGTATGACGCTTCTTCCAGCGACGGATGAATGGTCTTGATCGCCCCGTCGAGGATCATAAACGCCATCGGCGTAAAGGCCAGCACCTGCGCCAGCCAGATGCCGGTAAAACCGTACAGCCAGTTGGTGTTGGTTAAGCCGAACCAGTCGACCATAAATTCGGTGATGTAACCGGAGCGACCCATCATCAGCGTAACGCCTAAACCGACGACAAACGGCGGGGTAACGATCGGCAGAATCGAGAAGATACGTCCGATGATGGCGCTACGTCTGGCGATACGGGTCGTGTAGATAGCCAGCACCAGGCCAAAGAAGGTACAGCCGACGCCGACGGCAATCGACAGCATAATCGAGTTGAGGATCACCTGAATGATATGCGCCTGCGACAGCACATTCATAAACGCCAGTGGCGCAAATTCCCCAGCGTCGTTGGTGAACATCGGAATGAAAATAGCGATGCTCGGCCAGACGATAAAAATACCGATCAGCGCGACAATCGCGGTCAGCGAGCCGATGACAAAACGGTCGCCGCCCAGCCATTCCAGACGGGTAAGCGCCAGGGTCATAATTGCGCCAAGCGCCACAAACAGGACGATGGTGGCATAGCCTAAGCCGCGACCTTCAAGCGTGGCGCTGGCGACGATAAAGGCCATGCAGAAGAATGCCCAGCCTGCGTCAAGATAATGGCGGCCGCGCTGTTCGCGTCTGGCTTCATGGAACGGGCGTACCAGCAGCAGGCTCGGTAGCAGATACCATAACCAACTGATATTGAATTGTGACCAGCCGTAGGCGGCGAGTATTTCTTCGCTCGTCGACTCCAGCAGACCGTAGTCCAGGCTCCAGCTTGGCAGCAGGGCAAACGCCAGCCAGCCGAGCAAAACCCAAAGAAATATCGCATCCCGTTTTTTCACGGGATGGAGTGCAAGTGTGTGTGACATAGCGGTTCCGGTATTTCAGGCCGGGCGGGCGCTTACGCCGCACCCGGCAAATGAACGCAACGTGGGCTTATTTACCCATCTTCACTTCGCTAACCCACTTATTGATCAGGGCTTTACGTACGTCGGTCGAGCCGTACTTATCCATGTCGTAGTTGATAAGCTTCAGGTCGTCGAGCTTCAGCGAGTTCGGCGAGGTCTCGGCGGTGGTGTTGGTCAGGATCTGATAGGATTTACCTTTCTTCCATGCCAACTCCTGGGCGTCTTTCGACAGCACCCAATCAACGAACAGTTTGGCGTTGTCGAGGTTACGCGCGCCTTTCAGGATGCTGACGCCGCCAATTTCATAGCCGGTGCCTTCGCACGGGGAGATCAGCTCCAGCGGGGCGCCCTGTTCTTTTTCCAGCGAGTAGTCGTGCAGGAAGCCAATGCCGATCGCCGTTTCGCCACGGGCGGCATTACGCGCCGGAGCAATGCCGGATTTGGTGTACTGGGAGACGTTGGCGTTGAGCTGTTTCAGGTAATCAAAAGCCTGATCCTCACCCCAAAGCTGGGCGAAGGTCGCCAGCGCGGTGTAGGCGGTGCCTGAACTCTGCGGGTCAGCAATCTGGATTTCCCCTTTGTATTCTGGTTTGGTCAGATCCTTCCAGCATTTCGGCACCGGCAGGTTTTTCTCTTTCAGGCGTTGAGTATTAACGCCAAAGCCCAGAATACCGACATACACCGCCGAGGAGAGGTTACCCTTTACTTTTGCGGGATCGCGGAACTTCTCCATGATCTGCGCGAGGTTAGGTGATTTGTACGGCTGCAGCAGGCCCATTTCGCCGGCCTGGGATTGTGGATCCAGCGTACCGCCGTACCACACATCAGCCTGCGGGTTTTTCTTCTCGGCATCGACCTTCGCCAGCGTGCTGCCGGAGCCGTTACGAATAAATGAGGTTTTCACATCATATTTGTCGCCGAAGGCTTTGGTTTCGGTTTCGCACATCTCGTTGGTGGCGCTGCAATACACCACCAGACGTCCTTGAGCTTGTGCCGCACTGCTGAAGGCCGCCAGCGTCAGAGCGGAGGCAATCAGGGTAGAGGTAAGCGTCAGTTTCATTGTTTTATCCTTTGACTGAGAGAAGGGGTAATGCCCGCAATGAGCAATGGCATCAGCAATAAACCCATAAAAACAGCGGCAACCGAGAGCAAACTGAACATTCCCGACCAGCCGTAGTGTTCTATGACCAGCGACAGCGGCCAACCCGCCAGCGCGGCCCCCAGATAGGCGAACAGCCCGAGAAAACCGGTGATTGAACCTGCCGCCGCTTTGTGTCCGCATTCGACAGCAGCCAGACCAATCAACATCTGCGGGCCAAACACAAAAAAGCCCACGGTAAAGAAACACACTGCCAGCAGCGCATAGTGGTGCACCGGGGCCAGCCACAGGGCGGCGACGGATACCATCAGCCCCAGCGTGAACAGCAATATCATCGGCGCGCGCTGACCGCTGAACAGCAGATCCGATCCCCATCCGGCAAATAGCGCGCCGAGCAAGCCGCCGACTTCAAACAACATCACCGTGGCATTGGCGCTGAGTAGATTCACGCCGTGGCTTTCCGTCAGCCAGATGTTGCCCCAGTCGTTGAGCGCAATGCGGATCAAATAGACCAGTACATACGACACGCCAAGCAGCCAGATCATCGGATTTTTCAGCATGGTGGTGCGTAACATTTGCCACAGCCCCATCGGCGGGCTCTGCTGCTCCTGACGTAGCTCCAGCGGATCGTGCCGCCACTCTCCAACCGTCGGTAATCCCTCCTCCTGGGGCGTGCCTTTCAGTTGCAGGGTGAGCCAGATACCTAACGCCATGCTGATTATCCCTGGTGCCAGCATCGCTGCCTGCCAGCCCCACCAGAGGGCGGCAAAGGCGCTAATCAGCGGGATGATGGCCCCGCCGATGTTGATCGACATATTCCAGCACCCCCACCAGAAGCCGCGTTCGTTGCGCGAGTACCAGTGGGTCAGCAGGCGGGCGCAGGGCGGCCAGCCCCAGCCCTGGAAAAATCCGTTCAACGTCCAGACCGCCAGCAGCAGCGTCAGCGATTCACCAAAGGCGAACACCACGTTCAAAACACCAGTGGCGAACAGGCCGATTCCCATGAATGCGCGCTGCCCATGGCTGTCGTGCCACAATCCGGCGGCGAATTTCGACAGGCCGTAGGTCAGATAAAACAGCGATCCCAGCAGACCGATATCGCCTTTATCCAGCCCCAGATCCGTTTGCAGCGCCGGGAGTACATAGTTGACGCTTTTGCGCGTCAGATAAAACGCGGCGTAGCCAATCACCATGCACATCAGCAATTGTGGACGTAGCGTCCGGTATTGTTGGTCTGTTTCGCGTGCGTGCATGGCGGTCTCCGTTTGTGCTGACTATAGGAAAGTGAAAGCAAAAGGGGATGAGAGAAAGTCCGCAGTGACTAAGACTTTTTCCTGGTTAGCGGCTGGTTTGTTGCAAATTTGTGGGCAGGTTAACAATTACCCGCGTGCCGTGGTTCGATTCCAGCGTGAGTTCGCCACCGAGGGCGCTTACCCGCTCACGTATGCCCTGGATACCGAAACCGGGGATTTTTTCCGGGAGGATACCCACGCCGTTGTCATCGACTTCCAGTGACAGACGGTGTTCCCGCTGGCGTAGCGTAATCGATACCTCGCTGGCATCGGCATGCTTACAGATGTTATTGAGCAGTTCCTGCATCAGGCGATACAGCGTGAAGCGCACCGTTTCATTTTCTGGCGTATTTTCCAGATGGTAATTAAATCGGCAGCGGATGCCCCGCTCGGCAAAGGCAAATTCATTCACCAGATGATACAGCGCATCTTTGAAAGACAGTTCATCAAGCGCGGGCGGGCGCAACTGGCGCAGAAGTTGGCGGGTGGAGTGGTGAATGCGCCGGGCAAGATCGTTGATCTGATTCGCTGCCTCAAGCGTTTGCTCGCGACCCGGCGCGCGTTTGACCAGTTGCGTCTGAATCTGGATGGCGGTGATGTTCTGGCCTATTTCGTCATGCAGTTCACGCGCTAAACTTTTTCGCGTGTCTTCCTCGGTACGAATCAGCTGTTCGGTCAGCGCACGGCGTGCCGCCAGTTCGGCTTCCAGACGCTGGCGATAATGGTGCAAGTTTTGCGCCAGATGCTGCTGGCGGCTGATGGCGATGCCAAGACCAATACCCAGCAACGCCTGCGTCGCGAGAAAAATCTCCAGTTCAAGAAGATTACTGAACCCCACGCCTATCTGCCGGGCGATGGTGATCATCATGCTGCCGAGCAATCCAGACAACACGCCGCCCTGCCAGCCGAATTTCCATGCCATCACCACGTTTGGTAAAAACACCACGATCAGCAGCAGGCGCTCGATATCCGGCGACAGTACCATCTGCGTGCCAATGCCAATAATAAAAAACAGGCTGCACCAGATGATAAGCGAGGTGCGCAGCGGGGGATTGGTGGTATCCAACCCGAGCAAATGATAACGGTGCTGCTGGCGCAGAAATTCATAGATCAGATAGACAAAC
Source organism: Citrobacter sp. W9 (assembly GCF_026719375.1). Lineage (NCBI taxonomy): Bacteria > Pseudomonadati > Pseudomonadota > Gammaproteobacteria > Enterobacterales > Enterobacteriaceae > Citrobacter > Citrobacter sp. W9. Next base: position 199,517 of record NZ_JAPPTE010000001.1, read on the forward strand.
GGCGTCAGCAGCACGCCGCCGGTAAACGACGCCAGGCCAATTAACGTTGCCGGGCTTTCGATAAACGGTGACAGCAGGGCGGTATTAAGCAATGAGGTAATTGTTACCGCGGCCAGCAGCAGCGTTAAGCGCTGCCAGTACAGGGGGAAGCGGTGCCAGTATGACTGACCGATGCTTGCCGGAAGAAGGCTAATTAATGGGGCTACCAGCAAAATATAGCCATTCAATAATTGCTCGCTGTGCAGCCAGAACAGCATCAGTACCGGCGGCAGCACCAGCGCGGGCCAGTAGCGGCGAGAAAGCAGAATCAACAGAGCAAGATAGACCCCGTGTGGCAGGAATAATGCCGCCTGCTGACCGTTGTGGGTCAGGTAAAACCCCAGCGTCCACAGCATCAACCAGCCCGATCCCCAGGCCAGCAGAATAAACAGGGAGATTACCCAATGACGAAGGTTACGCGACATTAATGCCCCGTCAGTAGCTGGTGGTCGAGGGCAAAATGCACCAACTCGATAGTGCTGTGGCATTGCAATTTGCCCAGCACGTTCGCACGGTGGACGTGAACCGTTTTGTGGCTGAGATCGAGCTTAAAGGCAATCTCTTTCACGCTGTCGCCTTTGACCAATAGATCAAACACTTCGCGCTCGCGCGGGGTCAGTACCTCCAGGACCTGCGCGGGCTGCTCGCCGCCGCGTAATGCCCGCAGCGCATCGGCGCACAGATAATGCCCGCCCATACCCACCGATCGTACCGCCTGTACCAGTTCTTCGGGTCCACAGCGTTTGGTCAGATAGCCGCTGGCGCCAGCATCCAGTGCGCTTTGTACAAACGTTGGCGAGTCATAAATGCTAAGAATAATGGCGCGAAAACCGGGCTTCTGCGCCCGCAGTCGTTTTAACAGGCTCAGGCCATTTTCATCCGGCATGGCGATGTCCATCACCGCCACGTTGACGTCATCATGCAGTAATGCAGGCCAGGCCTCCGCCGCGCTACTGAACTGACCGGTGACGTTGAGATCGTCTTCGAGACTGAGTAATTGCGCAAAGCCGGAACGAACCACCACATGGTCATCCACCAGCACAACATGAATCATGATATTGCTCTCTTGCCTGACAATAGCGTCTATGATGCCTGCCAGCGCAGCGCTGGCAATCATCCAGGCGCAGTTATGTAACGAATGTAACAAAATCGCAATACACTTCATCCTTCAAGCTGCCTCTTTGTTGGCTGCACTCAGAAACCCCAGTCACATAGTTATCTATGCTCCTGGGGATTTCTTCCCTTGCCGCCTCGACGCATCTTGAATGATTTTGTGTATAAGCATTGCCGGTTTTTTTCTAAAAACGCTTTGTTCTTAGCCAGAATTTTTAATTCCTTTATCAAAGTGGGCCGCAACGAAATACTGCCTCCTATAACAAGACAGGGGAGCAGACAATCATGGCTAATTCATCGCGTAACGCACTTCTTGCCGCACTGGCATTCATCGCATTTCAGGCGCAGGCGGTGAACGTCACCGTCGCGTATCAAACTTCCGCCGAACCCGCCAAAGTGGCGCAGGCGGATAACACCTTTGCTAAAGAGAGCGGAGCCACCGTTGACTGGCGCAAGTTTGACAGCGGCGCGAGTATTGTCCGCGCGTTGGCATCCGGCGACGTACAGATCGGTAACCTCGGCTCCAGCCCGCTGGCGGTAGCGGCCAGTCAGCAGGTGCCGATTGAGGTTTTCCTGCTGGCATCAAAGCTCGGCAATTCTGAAGCGCTGGTGGTGAAGAAAAACATCAGTAAACCGGAAGATTTGATTGGTAAGCGCATTGCCGTGCCGTTTATCTCCACCACCCACTACAGCCTGCTGGCAGCGCTGAAACATTGGGGGATTAAACCCGGCCAGGTAGAGATTGTGAACCTTCAGCCACCGGCGATTATTGCCGCCTGGCAGCGCGGAGATATTGACGGCGCGTACGTCTGGGCGCCTGCAGTCAATGCGCTGGAAAAAGACGGCAAGGTACTGACTGACTCGGAAAAAGTCGGTGAATGGGGGGCGCCAACGCTGGACGTGTGGGTGGTACGCAAAGATTTTGCCGAGAAATACCCTGAGGTAGTGAAAGCATTTGCGAAAAGCGCCATCGATGCGCAGCAGCCCTATATCGCCAACCCGGATGCCTGGCTCAAACAACCGGAGAATATCAGCAAGTTGGCGCGCTTAAGCGGTGTGCCAGAGGCGGATGTGCCGGGGCTGGTGAAAGGTAACACCTATCTGACTCCGCAGCAGCAAACCGCCGAGCTTACCGGACCGGTAAATAAAGCGATTATCGACACCGCGCAGTTCCTTAAAGAGCAGGGCAAAGTGCCCGCCGTAGCGACGGATTATAGCCAGTACGTGACCGATCGTTTCGTGCAATAAAGGGGACGCTGATGCTGCAAATCTCTCATCTTAATGCCAGTTACGGCGGTAAACCGGTGCTTGAGGATATCAACCTGACGCTCGATAGCGGTGAACTGCTGGTGGTGCTGGGACCTTCCGGTTGTGGGAAAACCACATTGTTAAATCTGATTGCCGGATTTGTACCGTATCAACACGGCAGTATTATGCTGGCGGGCAGTAAGGTCGAAGGACCTGGCGCAGAACGTGGAGTGGTGTTTCAGAATGAAGGTCTGTTGCCCTGGCGCAACGTGCAGGACAACGTCACCTTCGGTCTGCAACTGACGGGCATGGAGAAACCGCAGCGTCAGCGTATTGCTCAGGAAATGTTGCAGAAAGTGGGGCTGGAGGGCGCGGAAAAACGCTTTATCTGGCAGCTTTCCGGTGGGCAACGTCAGCGTGTCGGCATTGCGCGGGCGCTGGCGGCCAACCCGCAGCTGTTGCTACTCGATGAACCGTTTGGCGCGCTCGACGCCTTTACCCGCGAGCAGATGCAAACCCTGCTGCTGAAACTTTGGCATGAAACGGGGAAACAGGTGCTGTTGATTACCCATGATATCGAAGAAGCGGTGTTTATGGCCACGGAACTGGTATTGCTGTCGCCAGGCCCTGGCCGGGTGCTGGAACGACTGCCGCTTAATTTCGCCCGGCGTTTTGTGGCCGGAGAGGCGAGTCGCAGCATTAAGTCCGATCCGCAGTTTATCGCCATGCGCGAGTATGTGTTAAGTCGTGTCTTTGAACAACGGGAGGCCTTCTCATGAGCGTGGTGATTAATGACAAACCCCGCCGCCCGCGGGCGCTGAACTGGCGCTGGCCGTTCTCGCGCCAGATGACTTTAAGCCTCGGTACGCTGGCCGTCATTTTGGCGCTGTGGTGGACGGTGGCGGCGCTGCAGTTAATCAGCCCGTTGTTTCTGCCGCCGCCGGGCCAGGTTTTGCAAAAACTCATCAGTATTGCCGGGCCGCAGGGGTTTATGGAGGCCACGCTGTGGCAGCATCTGGCGGCCAGTTTGACGCGTATTGTTATCGCGCTGCTGGCGGCGGTGCTGTTGGGGATTCCGGTCGGTATCGCCATGGGGCTGAGTCCGACGATTCGCGGCATTCTCGATCCAATCATTGAATTGTATCGTCCGGTTCCGCCATTGGCCTATTTGCCGCTGATGGTTATCTGGTTTGGTATTGGTGAAACCTCCAAGATCCTGCTGATTTACCTGGCGATTTTCGCCCCTGTGGCGATGTCAGCGCTAGCGGGCGTAAAAAGTGCGCAGCAGGTGAGAATCCGGGCCGCGCAGTCGCTGGGGGCCAGCCGTGCGCAGGTGCTGTGGTTTGTGATTTTACCAGGTGCCTTGCCGGAGATTTTGACCGGACTGCGCATTGGACTGGGCGTGGGGTGGTCGACCCTGGTGGCGGCGGAGCTGATTGCCGCGACGCGAGGTTTAGGATTCATGGTGCAATCAGCCGGTGAGTTTCTGGCAACGGATGTTGTGCTGGCGGGGATCGCGGTAATTGCCGTTATCGCGTTTATTTTAGAGCTGGGTCTGCGCGCGCTTCAGCGCCGTCTGACACCCTGGCATGGAGAAGTACAATGAGTGAACGTCTGAGCATTACCCCGCTGGGGCCATACATTGGCGCACAAATTACCGGCGCGGATTTAACGCGCCCATTAAGCGATAACCAGTTTGAACAGCTTTATCATGCTGTATTGCGCCATCAGGTGGTGTTCCTGCGCGAGCAGGTGATTACGCCACAGCAGCAGCGCGCGCTGGCGCTACGTTTTGGCGACCTGCATATTCACCCGGTCTATCCACATGCCGAAGGGGTGGACGAAATAATCGTGCTGGATACCCACAACGATAATCCGCCCGATAACGACAACTGGCACACTGATGTGACGTTTATCGACACGCCGCCCGCCGGTGCGATTCTGGCGGCGAAAGAGCTGCCATCGACAGGCGGAGACACCCTGTGGACCAGCGGGATTGCCGCTTATGATGCTCTTTCACAGCCGTTTCGCCAGTTGCTGAGCGGCCTGCGGGCAGAGCATGATTTTCGTAAATCATTTCAGGAATATAAATATCGCCAGACGCCAGAGGAGCATCAGCGCTGGCTGGAGGCGGTCGCCAAACATCCACCGTTATTGCATCCGGTGGTGCGTACCCATCCTGTGAGTGGCAAGCAAGCGCTGTTTGTGAATGAAGGGTTTACTACGCGAATTGTCGATGTGACGGAAAAAGAGAGCGAGGCGCTGCTGGGCTTTTTGTTCGCGCATATCACCAAACCGGAGTTCCAGGTGCGCTGGCGCTGGCAGCCTAACGATGTGGCGATTTGGGATAATCGCGTGACGCAGCACTATGCTAACGCGGATTATCTGCCGCAGCGGCGCATTATGCACCGGGCGACAATTCTTGGAGACAAGCCGTTTTATCGGGCCGGGTGAATAACCGCTGGCGCTTCGCTGACCGGACCTGGCGATAACAGGCCGGATAAGGCGAAGCCGCCATCCGGCACAAGGTCAATTAACGCAGGATTTTTTTCTCAGCCAGATCCAGCGCAAAGTAGCTGAAGATCAGATCCGCGCCCGCGCGTTTGATCGAACCTAAGCTTTCCAGCACCACTTTCTCTTCATCGATAGCACCCGCCATCGCCGCGAACTTGATCATCGCGTATTCACCGCTGACCTGATAAGCGCCAATTGGCAATTCGGTGCGTTCGCGGATATCGCGCAGAATATCGAGGTACGCGCCGGCCGGTTTCACCATCAGGCAGTCTGCACCCTGGGCTTCATCCAGCAGTGATTCGCGAATCGCCTCGCGGCGGTTCATCGGGTTCATCTGATAGGTTTTACGATCGCCCTTCAGCGCTGTACCTGCCGCTTCACGGAACGGGCCATAGAAAGAAGAGGCAAACTTAGTTGAGTAGGACATTATCGCGGTATCGGTGAAGCCCGCAGCATCCAGCGCCTGGCGAATCGCCTGCACCTGACCATCCATTGCGGCGGAAGGGGCGATGAAATCTGCACCCGCAGCGGCAGCAACGACTGCCTGTTTGCCGAGGTTGGCAAGGGTTAAATCATTATCGACGCCGTGATCGCACAACACGCCGCAGTGACCATGCGAGGTGTACTCACAGAAGCAGGTGTCGGACATGACGATCATTTCCGGTACGGTCTGCTTACAGATACGCGACATGCGCGCCACCAGACCATCTTCTTTCCAGGCATCACTGCCGGTGTCGTCGGTGTGGTGGGAAATGCCGAAGGTCATGACCGAACGGATACCTGCGGTGGCAATGCGTTCAATTTCGCGCGCCAGGTATTTCTCTGGAATGCGCATCACGCCCGGCATGGCGTCGATGGCTTTGTAATCGTCGAGTTCTTCTTCAACAAAGATCGGCAACACCAGGTCATTTAAGCTGAGTGTTGTCTCTTCAAACATAGCGCGTAGCGCAGGAGATTTGCGCAGGCGGCGAGGGCGATGGATTAGGTCTGTCATGGTATGCCTGATGTTTGTGGAATTGAAGGTCGCAGTATACCTGAACCTGAGGGCGGGTGGTTTACGAAAGTTGGCGTTATGCGAGTGAGGTTCCACTCTTAATAACCTCTTTTACATATATGCTATTTATATTTTTGCGATGTTAATTATTTTAGATATCGATTGGTTTTAATCTTGGTTCCGCTTTGTTTAATGTTTAATTAAGTTGCGAGGGGGTGGCGGTATTTATTGCTTGCGTTTTTTATTTCTTTTTAAATGATAGGGTAAGTGTATGTGTTGGAGGTTTTTATTATTTTAATGCTCTGAATTTAAAGGTGTTTTAATTCTTCTTATAGAATTTTCTTAATTGTCTTATTTATGGTCTGCTTTCGGACTTAAGGCAAAGAATAATTGAACCTTTCATCCATGACGCCGCATAATCCTTCCTGCGAAACATAAAATGTTTTCTTTGCATTGATAATTGATGGATCAACAATATTACGTCCCTGAGGAGGGATGACAAATGCACACCTGGAAAAAGAAACTCGTAGTCTCACAATTAGCATTAGCCTGCACTTTGGCAATCACTTCTCAGGCAAATGCTACCACTTACGATACCTTTGGTTTTCACGACGATACGACCACATATAACACGTCAGATGCTGACTACATGACCTACAGTGGTTATGTTTATAACAACGCAGCAACCGATAGCAGCTATTTCGACACCTCATTCTCTGGCGATACGGTGAATGGCGTTGTTTCGACGTATTATCTGAACCGCGATTATGCAGACGATACGGCAAATACCGTGAATGTAACCAATTCCACGATTCACGGTATGATTACCTCTAAGCAGGTATCTGGCTTTAATGATGCGATTGCGCATGACTGGGTTGACGGTGATATCTTCACATTAAATATCAATAACTCGACGATTGATGATGACTATGAAGCATTTTATTACACCGATACCTATCTGGATGGCACAACATCGAAGTCAGTCTACGAAACATATTCTGTAGCTGGACTGGGAACGGCGGTAACGCTGGATGTCGAAAGCGCTATCAATATTAGTAATAATTCACATGTTGCAGGTATTAGCCTGGAGCAGGGTGATACCACCAATGCGGCGTATACCACTGGCGCAACTCAGTGGGATAACACCATTACGGTAAATGACTCAACCGTCACGTCGGGTTCTTATACTGCTGATGAATCAACGGGGCACTTTGGTAACTCTGCAGAGCCGAGTGATTACAGTAATTCTTCAACTCAGGATGATGCTGCACTATCGTTCACAGATAACAGCGCTTCTGCTAATCGTATGGTAAACACCGTCACGCTGAACAATTCTCAGTTGTTAGGCGATGTTATGTTTACGAGTACCTGGAACAGCAATTTTGATTCCGCTGGCCATCTGGTTGATGGTTCTACTTCAGATTATACCCACGGCGGCTGGGATGATGACGATCAAAACGTCGATCACCTGACTCTGACGCTGAATAATAGCAGTTGGACGGGGGCAGCCAATATTGACTATGACACCGTGACCCCTTCACAGTTCTATGATATTGCAGCTAACAGCTTAGATCCAAATGCGACAAGTTCTGATAACTGGAACCGTGTTAACAGTGCAAACTCCTTCCAGAGCGGTATATTTGATATCGCACTGAATAATGGATCTGTATGGAATACCACGAAAACGTCTCTGATTGATACCCTGGCTATCAACAGCGGTTCTCAGGTTAATGTTGCCGACGGTTCCAGCGTAACGTCTGATTCCATTACCCTGAACGGTGCTTCTACGATGAATATCGGCGAAGACGGCGCGGTTGATACCGATCACCTGACGATTGACACTAACAGTACCGTGATGTTGTCTGATGACGTTAGCTCTGCATGGTCAGGGGCTGCTTTGTATGCCAACACCATTACCGCAACCAACGGCGGTATGCTGAATGTCGAAACCAGCAATAATGGCGCTTCCAGTCTGTTTACCGTCGGTACGCTGGAACTGACAAGCGGAAATGTGGCTGATAACAACGGCAACGTGTACGCCGGTGTATTCAATATTAACAGCAACAACTACGTACTGAATTCAGATCTCGTCAACGATCGTACCTGGGACACCACTCAGGCTAATTATGGTTACGGTATCATCGCGATGAATTCTGATGGTCACCTGACCGTCAACGGGAATGGTGATATCAATAGCGGCGACGAAGCTGATGCCAGCAGCACCAGCGATAACGTTGTTGCTGCAACCGGTAACTACAAAGTTCGCATTGATAACGCAACGGGTGCAGGTTCTGTTGCTGATTATAAAGGCAAAGAGCTGATTTACGTTGATGACGTAAACACCAACGCCACCTTCTCTGCAGCCAATAAAGCTGACCTGGGCGCTTACACCTATCAGGCACAGCAGCAGGGGAACACCGTTGTTCTGCTGCAGATGGAGCTGACGGACTACGCTAACATGGCACTGAGCATCCCCTCTGCCAACACCAATATCTGGAACCTGGAACAAGATACCGTGGGTACTCGTCTGACCAACGCACGTCATGGTCTGGTTGATAACGGTGGCGCATGGGTCAGCTACTTCGGTGGTAGCTTCGACGCGGATAACGGCACCATTAACTACGATCAGGATGTTAACGGCATCATGGTCGGTGTTGATTCCAAAATTGATGGTAACAACGCGAAGTGGATTGTCGGTGCCGCGGCAGGCTTTGCCAAAGGAGATATGAGCGACCGTACCGGTCAAGTGGATCAGGACAGCCAGACTGCCTATATCTACTCTTCTGCTCGTTTTGCCAACAATCTCTTTGTTGACGGTAACTTAAGCTACTCTCACTTCAACAACGATTTGTCTGCCAGCATGAGCAACGGTCAGTACGTTGATGGTAGTACTTCTTCTGATGCCTGGGGCTTTGGCTTGAAACTGGGTTATGACCTGACGCTGGGTGACGCTGGCTACGTAACGCCTTATGGTAGTGTATCCGGCCTGTTCCAGTCTGGTGATGACTATAAGCTGAGCAACGACATGAAAGTTGACGGTCAGTCTTATGACAGCATGCGCTATGAACTGGGGGTTGATACAGGTTATACCTTCGCGTACAGCGATGACCAGGCGCTGACCCCGTTCTTCAAACTGGCCTATGTTTACGATGACTCGAACAACGATTCTGACATAAACGGCGACTCTATCGACAATGGCGTAGAAGGTTCTGCGGTACGTGTCGGACTGGGTACGCAGTTCAGCTTTACCAAAAACTTCAGCGCGTACACCGATGCTAATTATCTCGGTGGTGGCGATGTCGATCAAGACTGGTCTGCCAATGTTGGTGTTAAATATACCTGGTAAGAAATCTATCATAGAGAAAAAATAATTTAATCTGGAAAATGCCCGTCACGGATTTGACGGGCATTTATTGCAAGGAACGAGCAATGTTATCTACGAATAAACCTCTTCCTGAATTTAGTAAGCTTGATAAATGTTTATCGAAATATGGCAAGCACTTTGAATGTGATAACGATAAAGAAACTATATATTCCAGTGAGGTAAATAACGATGATACCGTTATTATTTTAAGTGGTGTAGTTTCCCTGAGACGCGGGGAGAATGTACTCGTCGGCATTGCGCAGGCACCATTTATTATGGGGCTTTCAGATGGTGTGATGAAAACCGATGTACAATACAGATTAATGACCGAAAGTTATTGTACGGGATATCATCTTCCTGCCTTACAAACGATTAATATAATTGAACAATGCCAGCTTTGGCGCGAAGCATTCTGCTGGTTGGCCTGGCAGAACCGCATGCTTGAAATGCGCGATCTGCAGCTGATTGGTAATAACTCCTACGATCAGATCCGCGCGACGTTGATATCCATGACGAAATGGGACGAAGGCCTGCGTTCGCGTATCGGCGTTATGAACTATATTCACCAACGCACACGAATTTCACGCTCAGTTGTCGCTGAGGTCCTCGCGGCATTGCGTAAGGGGGGTTACATTGAAATGAATAAAGGCAAACTGGTGAGCATTAAACGTTTGCCTTTTGAGTATTGAATCAGGATGCGGGAATAACCTGCGGTTTGTTTCCGCTCAACTCTGTGACCAGATCGTTAATACCGTCACTCATATTGGTAAAGCGCGTCAGCGGAGAACGGGTCACCACGACAAATGCCCCAACGTTTTTCTGCGGGATCATTGCCATATAGGTAATAAAACCACCGCCACCACCGGTTTTTTGAATAATTCCCGGGCGGCCATTCTTCGGTGCCATATACACCCAGCCCAAACCAAGCGCATCGGCTTTGCCCGGAACGTCCATCCCTATCACTTTGGTTAACTGCGTACGCTGATAAATCAGCGTCTGCATACGGTCGGCTTGCTGGCTGCGATGATAAAAATCAGAAGAGAGATACTGTTGCATCCAGCGCATCATATCGCCGGGCGTTGAATAGACGCCGCCGCTACCCATTGCCGCCAGGGTATTGTTACAAGGGCTGGCACCTTTTTCCGCGACCATCAGACGTCTGCACTGATCCGGGGATGGGGTAAAGGTGGTGTCTTTCATTCCCAGCGGTCGGGTGATTTTTTCTTCAAACACCTGCGGATAAGGCTTACCGGCGGCTGTCCCCAACGCGTCGGCCAGCAGGTCGAATGCCAGATTCGAATAAGAAGCCTGAGAACCTGGCGCGGCTTTAAGCGTGGCGGTTGAGAGATAGCTCCAGCGTTGTTCGCGGGTTGGCCAGACAAACACCGGGCGATGTGCTGCGCCGCCAGGCTGTTCGCGCGGCAGCGCGCTGGTATGCGTCGCCAGATTCACCAACGTGATTGGCGTTCCCTGATAAGTCGGCACGCGTGCGCCAGGTGGTGCATATTTACTCAAGGGATCGTTGAGTTTAACCGTGCCCTGATCGAGTAATTTCACCAGCACTTCGCTGGTCATTAATTTAGTGATAGAGGCAATGCGAATCACGGAATCCAGTTGTGGATGAACATTATTGCCGGGGCGCGTTTCACCGAAGCTACGAAATACGCGTTGATTACCATCAATCACCACGAGCGCCATCCCCGTAGCACCACTGCCGTAAAATATATGGTCGGCATAACGATCGACGATATCTGAGGCGAAGACCGGATCGGTTATAGGCTGTGCCGCCTGGACAGATGTCAATGACGCCGCACACAGCGCGGCAGAAAAAAGCAGACTACGTTTCAACGGTGGTGTCCATGAGTTAGAAAAAGTGAAAAAGGATGTCGTGCGTATGCGTATTTATACTACTCAACGGCGTATTGCAAAGCGCTTATCAGCCAATAATAGTGTGAAAAACGTAACGATGAGTAAACGTGAGTGTTTCCCGGATTGTGGATGTTCGCTTTTGTGATCTCACGCTGTGATAATCTGCACATGCTGGAACGTTGTCGAGTGTGAAAACCACAGAAACAATTCTTCATCGCCGTGGGGCGAACTATGTGCCACGGTTTTGGTCACAATTGTCGGTTTCAGCTTGTGTTTTTTGGCGTAAGCCGTCTCGCCGCCGCATTTCCCGGTGGCAAACGCACAGCAGTCGTCATAACGATAAGAAGTTAGCAGGAGAGCACTATGTTTAAGTCTTTTTTCCCAAAGCCGGGACCGTTCTTTATTTCGGCATTTATTTGGGCACTGGTCGCTGTTGTATTCTGGCAAGCAGGTGGGGGAGCCTGGGTGGCGCGCATTACCGGCGCGTCGGGGGATGTACCGATTAGCGCGGCGCGTTTCTGGTCGCTGGATTACCTGATTTTTTATGCTTACTACATTCTTTGCGTTGGGGTGTTCGCGCTGTTCTGGTTTCTCTACAGCCCGCACCGCTGGCAGTATTGGTCCATTCTCGGTACCTCGCTGATAATTTTTGTGACCTGGTTTCTGGTTGAGGTCGGCGTCGCCGTCAACGCCTGGTATGCGCCATTCTACGATCTCATTCAAACCGCGCTCAGCGCACCGCATAAGGTGAAAATTGAGCAGTTCTATAATGAAGTGGGGATCTTTCTCGGCATTGCGCTGATTGCCGTGGTCATTGGCGTGATGAACAATTTCTTCGTCAGTCACTATGTGTTCCGCTGGCGTACCGCGATGAACGAACACTATATGGCGCACTGGCAGCATCTGCGTCATATCGAAGGCGCAGCACAGCGTGTGCAGGAAGACACCATGCGTTTTGCCTCCACGCTGGAAAATATGGGCGTCAGCTTTATCAACGCCATTATGACGCTGATTGCCTTCTTGCCGGTACTGGTTACGCTGTCGGCGCATGTTCCCGATCTGCCGATTATTGGACATGTTCCTTATGGGCTGGTGATTGCTGCGATTGTCTGGTCGCTGATGGGAACCGGCTTGCTGGCGGTAGTCGGGATCAAACTTCCGGGTCTGGAGTTTAAAAACCAGCGTGTGGAAGCGGCTTACCGTAAAGAACTGGTATACGGTGAAGATGATGCCAGTCGTGCAACGCCGCCGACGGTGCGTGAACTGTTCCATGCGGTGCGGCAAAACTATTTCCGTCTCTATTTTCACTACATGTATTTTAATATCGCCCGTATTCTGTACCTGCAGGTTGATAACGTTTTCGGTTTGTTCCTGCTGTTTCCGTCAATTGTTGCCGGTACGATTACGCTCGGTTTGATGACGCAAATTACTAACGTGTTTGGCCAGGTGCGCGGCTCGTTCCAGTATCTGATTAACTCCTGGACAACCTTAGTTGAACTGATGTCTATCTATAAGCGTCTGCGCAGCTTTGAACGTGAGCTTGATGGCCAGGATATTCAGGAAGTTACCCATACGCTTAGCTAACAAAAGGAGATGTTATGTCGACGGTTTCCCGTCTTTACCCCTGGTCCGGACTGGCAGCATTGGTGCTGGTGGGATGTAGTAGCCAACCCGCGCAGCCGTTAAAAAAAGGGGAGAAAGCCGTCGATGTGGCGAGCGTGGTGCGCCAGAAAATGCCCGCCAGCGTGAAAGACCGGGATGCCTGGGCGCAGGATCTGGCGAAGACGTTTGAAAGTCAGAAGCTGGCGCCAACGGTTGAAAACATCTGTTCGGTGCTGGCGGTCGCGCAACAGGAGTCAAACTACCAGGCTGACCCGGCGGTTCCTGGCTTAAGTAAAATCGCCTGGAAAGAGATCGACCGTCGCGCCGAGCGCATGCATATTCCGCTGTTTGTGGTGCACACTGCGCTGAAGATTAACTCCCCAACGGGGAAAAGCTACAGTGAGCGTCTGGATACGGTGAAGACGGAAAAACAGCTTAGCGCCATCTTTGATGATTTCATCAATATGGTACCGATGGGGCAGACGCTGTTTGGTTCACTGAATCCGGTGCATACCGGCGGACCGATGCAGGTCAGCATTGCGTTTGCCGAGCAGCACGCCAGCGGCTATCCATGGAAAATGGCAGGGACGGTCCGTCAGGAAGTGTTCAGCCGACGCGGCGGACTGTGGTTTGGCACTTATCATCTGCTCAATTATCCGGCGAATTACAGTGCGCCCATCTTCCGCTTTGCAGATTTTAATGCCGGCTGGTACGCCAGCCGCAATGCGGCTTTCCAGAATGCAGTCAGTAAAGCCAGCGGAGTGAAGCTGGCGCTGGACGGGGATTTGATTCTCTACGGCAGCAGCGAGCCGGGGAAAACGGAGCTGGCGGTACGCAAGCTGGCCGGGAAGCTGGGGATGAGCGAGAGTGAGATCCACCGGCAACTGCAAAAGGGCGATAGCCTGGCCTTTGAAGAGACTGCGCTGTACGAGAAGGTCTATAAGCTGGCGGAAGCGAAGAGCGGTAAATCGCTACCTCGTGAAATGCTGCCTGGCATTCAGTTGGAAAGCCCGAAGATCACGCGTAATCTGACGACCGCGTGGTTTGCTAAACGCGTGGACGATCGTCGGGCGAAGTGTATGGCTCAGTCATCGTTATGATGACGGCGGCGCCAGCGGATAATTGTCGCGACGGCGCCAAGAATCAGGCTACCGACCAGGAAAGGGATCAGCCCAAACAGGGTACCGACGCCTAAACCAATTTCAACGCGCGGGCGTCCTGTCTCTTGCATTTGCAACTGCATCAACTGCTCATAGATACCGGGTGCGTGGGCCAGCAAATTTAAAATCTGCGCGCCTGCCCAAAAGCAAAACAGCACAAATATGGCATACGCAATGTTGCCGGGCAGGGAGGAGGTATCCCGATGCTTGCCCTTAAACAGGGATTTTGAGAGCGTAAAATCAGCCATAAAGACCTCCGGAAATAACCTGCTTTTTTGGCGTAATGCCTGTAACTGAGTGTGAGTCTGACAGGTGATTAGGAATGTCAATATCAGAATGTTGGTAATTTCAGGTGGAGATTATTCCTGGATTTCGGTTTTTTGTGGTGTGTCACAATTATTTAACCTTAAGTTAAATTAAGTTACATTTCAGAAATTACGCCTATGCCACAGACGCCCATGGGGAAATGTGCGAGGATGCTTTCCCATGTTGTATATCCACCGGAGCCGTTATGAACCTGCCTGTAAAAATCCGCCGAGACTGGCACTACTATGCCTTCGCTATTGGGCTTATCTTTATTCTGAATGGCGTGGTCGGGTTATTAGGCTTTGAAGCGCAGGGATGGCAAACCTATGCGGTGGGGCTGGTTACCTGGATAATCAGCTTTTGGCTGGCCGGTTTAATTATCCGTCGCCGCGTGGAAAATGAAGATGATGAAGCGAAGGATGCCCAATAGTTATCAGGCATCCTGGCGGGTTTACATACTGGTTTTCAGCGCGCTATCCGCAGCGTGGCGCTCCAGCGCCAGTTCGATCAGACGCGTGATTAAATCGGTATAGCCTAAGCCGCTCGCCTGCCACAGTTTTGGATACATACTGATGTTGGTGAAGCCCGGCAGGGTGTTGATCTCATTGATCACAACGTCGTTGTCTGCGGTTAAGAATACATCTACACGCGCCATGCCGGCACATCCCAGTGTTTGGTACGCCTGAATGGCGATCTGGCGGATCTTGTCGTTAATCTCTGGCGCGATCGCTGCCGGAACAACTACTTTGGCGCCATTATCGTCAATGTATTTGGTGTCGTAAGCGTAAAAATCACTGTTCAGCACGATCTCACCACAGGTGCTGGCCTGCGGATGATCGTTGCCCAGTACCGCGCATTCGATCTCACGGCCTTTGATCCCTTGCTCTACCACGACTTTATGATCGAACTCAAATGCCAGCGCGACAGCCTGGTTGTATTGCGCTTCACTGGTCACTTTGCTAACGCCAACGGACGATCCCTGGTTGGCGGGTTTCACGAACAACGGCAGACCCAGGCGGGATTGCACCTCAGCAAAGCTAATATTGTTGCGGTTCGCGCGAGTGAGTGTAATAAATGGCGCGATATTTAATCCGGCATCGCGCAGCAGACGTTTGGTTACGTCTTTATCCATACAGGCTGCGGAACCCAGGACATCAGAACCGACGAACGGCAGATTCGCTACGCGCAGCATACCCTGCAAAGAGCCATCTTCACCCAGCGTACCGTGGACGATCGGGAAAATAACATCGACCGTCGGCAGCGGCTGACCGTTTTGCGCATCGATCAACTGGTGCTCTTGTTTACCCGGAACCTGAGCCAGGCTGGTCGCGGAAGGACGCAGCGCAATGTGCGCCGGATCGTCTGAATTGAGCAGATAGTTACTGGCATCGCTAACGTGCCATTGCCCTTGTTTATCAATACCTAACAGCACAACGTCAAAGCGAGTCTTGTCGATGGCATCGACAATATTTTTTGCCGATTGCAATGACACTTCATGTTCCGCTGATTTACCACCAAATACGATTCCTACCCGCAACTTTGCCATCTTAAAAACCCATTCCATGAATGCAAAGCACATACATTACCACGACAAAACGCAGGTTTCCTCGGCTTCTGGCAGATTGTTTGTCTGGGCAACAGGGGAATAGATACGCGCAAAAGCGTTGATCTCGCATCAAGCATAATTCCCTGCTTGTATTATGGGTTTGATGTGAGGCGTATCACAAATATGATGAGCGGGAAGATAAAATTCTAAACTGTGATATATCGCACCTGTGGATCCTTATTTGGCTAAGTAATTTGTTAAGCTGCTCGCAGTTTTCAGCTACTTATCGTTATGAGTCCTTATGGAATCCTGGAGAGTAAACCTTATTTCCGTCTGGTTCGGATGCTTTTTTACCGGACTGGCGATTAGCCAAATCCTGCCTTTTTTACCGCTCTATATCTCCCAATTGGGTGTCACCTCGCACGAAGCGCTCTCTATGTGGTCTGGGTTAACGTTCAGCGTCACCTTCCTTATTTCAGCCATTGTTTCACCAATGTGGGGCAGTTTAGCTGACCGTAAAGGACGCAAGCTGATGCTGCTGCGAGCCTCGCTGGGGATGGCGATTGCGATTTTACTGCAGGCATTTGCCACTAACGTCTGGCAGCTTTTTCTGCTGCGCGGGGTGATGGGGTTAACCTCAGGCTATATTCCGAACGCAATGGCGCTGGTAGCATCACAGGTTCCGCGTGAACGCAGCGGATGGGCATTGAGCACGCTTTCTACAGCGCAAATCAGCGGCGTTATTGGCGGTCCGTTAATGGGCGGTTTTATTGCCGACCATATTGGCTTACGGGCGGTGTTCTGTATTACTGCGGCTTTGTTGGTGGTCAGTTTCCTTGTCACGCTGTTTTTGATCAAAGAGGGTGTGCGCCCGACGACCAAAAAAAGCGAACGCCTGAGCGGGAAGGCCGTCTTTGCCTCGCTGCCTTATCCGGCGCTGGTGATCAGCCTGTTTTTTACGACGATGGTGATTCAGCTGTGTAACGGCTCTATCGGGCCAATTCTGGCGCTGTTTATCAAATCAATGGTGCCAGACAGTTCGAATATTGCCTTTCTCAGCGGGCTGATCGCCTCAGTACCTGGCATCTCGGCCCTGATTTCCGCGCCCCGGCTTGGCAAATTAGGCGACCGTATTGGCACTGAGCGGATTTTAATGGCGACGTTGATGTTCGCTGTCGTGCTGTTTTTTGCCATGTCGTGGGTCACCACGCCATTACAGTTGGGGGTATTACGTTTTCTGCTCGGCTTTGCCGACGGCGCGATGTTGCCAGCGGTACAGACGCTACTGGTGAAATACTCCAGCGACCAGATAACCGGGCGTATCTTTGGTTATAACCAGTCATTTATGTACCTGGGCAATGTCGCCGGGCCATTGATGGGAGCAACAGTATCAGCCATGGCGGGATTCCGCTGGGTGTTTATTGCTACGGCGAGTATTGTACTGATTAACATCTGGCAGTTGGCCATCGCGTTGCGACGTCGGCGTCATGCGCGCTGACTTCCTGATAAACAACGCTGCCAGTCGGCGTTGTTTATCGATAATTCTGCATTATATCTCTATGTGATTATTCATAATCTTACCTTTTGATATTGAATGATTCTGCTGTACGTCTCGTCTCTCCCTTATTTTGTGATGTGATTGTTTTCGCAAATAGTTTAATTTCTTCTAAAAATAAAACTTTTATCACCTAGGCAGTTATGAGCCTTAATGTTAACGTGGCTTATATTTTGTTAAGGGAATACGCAAATGAAAAATCTCGTCACTGAGTTGTTGCTTAAGCTCGCCCAAAAAGAAGAAGAGTCACAAAACCTGGCCGCGCAGGTTGAAATGTTAGAGCAGGTAATCACCGAAATGCTGCGCAATATGGCGTGGAGCGATCGGCAAATATTGCTGCGTCAAATTGAAGGGGCTCTGGCAGGTGTCAACCCCGTGCCAGCGTTTATGACGACCCTGCATAACGCTGGCGAAAGCGTGTCAAAACGTTTTGATTAATCTGTGGGACGTCCCCACAAATTATCATAAAAGTGTCACATCAAATACTTATAGTCGCTTTGTTTTAATTTTACCGTATTTATACATGGAGAAAATAAAGTGAAACAAAGCGCACTCGCTATTGCCCTGTTACCTTTGCTGTTTACCCCGATTATTAATGCAGAAACATCTACCGTAGCGGTTATGGATAATCGTGCCGCTCAGGGTGATATCACCACGCCAGGCGGCGCCCGCCGATTGTCAGCCGATCAAACGGCGGCTTTACGCGAATCTCTGAACGATAAACCTGCCAAAAATATCATTTTACTTATTGGCGATGGGATGGGCGATTCAGAAATAACGGCAGCGCGAAATTATGCCGAAGGCGCGGGCGGTTTTTTTAAAGGTATTGATGCCTTACCGTTGACCGGACAATACACGCACTATGCGTTAGATAAGAAAACGGGCAAGCCGGATTATGTGACGGACTCTGCGGCCTCAGCGACGGCGTGGACCACCGGGGTTAAAACTTACAATGGCGCGCTGGGCGTTGATATACATGAAAAAGATCACGCAACAATTTTGGAAATGGCAAAAGCGGCAGGTCTGGCGACGGGCAACGTTTCTACCGCTGAATTGCAGGATGCAACCCCAGCGGCACTGGTTGCTCATGTGACTTCACGTAAGTGCTATGGCCCTGACGTGACCCGTGAAAAATGCCCAACCAATGCCCTGGAAAAAGGCGGCAAAGGGTCAATTACAGAACAATTGCTGAATGCCCGGGCTGACGTCACGTTGGGCGGTGGGGCAAAAACGTTTGCCGAAACCGCTGCGGCAGGGGAGTGGCAGGGTAAAACGTTGCGTGAACAAGCCCTGGCGCGCGGTTATCAGATGGTAAGTGATGCCGCGACGCTGGCTGCGATTACCGAAGCTAACCAGGATAAGCCGTTGCTGGGCTTGTTCTCCGACGGCAACATGCCGGTACGCTGGGAAGGTCCGAAAGCGTCCTATCATGGGAATCTGGATAAACCAGCGGTGACCTGTACGCCAAATCCAAAGCGTGATGACACCGTACCGACGCTGGCGCAGATGACGGATAAAGCGATTGAGCTATTAAGCAAAAATGAGAAAGGTTTCTTCCTGCAAGTTGAAGGGGCATCCATCGATAAACAGGATCACGCCGCCAACCCGTGCGGACAGATTGGTGAAACGGTTGATCTGGACGAAGCGGTACAGCGCGCGCTTGCCTTTGCGAAGCAAGACGGCAACACCCTGGTGGTGGTAACCGCTGACCACGCGCATGCCAGCCAGATTGTCGCGCCTGATACCAAAGCGCCTGGTCTGACTCAGGCACTGAACACCAAAGATGGCGCGGTGATGGTCATCAGCTACGGCAATTCTGAAGAGGAATCTCAGGAGCACACCGGTAGCCAGTTGCGCATCGCCGCTTATGGCCCACATGCGGCGAATGTGGTCGGTCTGACCGATCAAACTGATCTGTTTTACACCATGAAAGCGGCGTTAGGGCTGAAGTAACTCTACCCCCCGGTGACAATAGTTTTGCCGCCGGGTGGTATTTTTATCGTTAGCAGCCAAACTTACCTGTGTGTCGTCGTTCAGAAAAGGATGGTGCTATGAAAATTACATTATTAATGACGCTGCTCTTTGGACTGGTTTTTTTAACTACCGTCGGTGCTGCCGAGAAGACGTTAACCCCGCAACAACAGCGTATGACCACCTGCAATCAGCAGGCAACGGCGCAGGCCTTAAAAGGGGATGCGCGAAAGACGTATATGAGTGATTGCCTGAAAAACAGCAAATCTGCGCCTGAGGAAAAGAGTTTAACCCCACAGCAGCAGAAGATGCGTGAATGCAACGTCAAGGCGACGGAGCAGTCACTGAAAGGCGACGATCGTAACAAGTTTATGAGCGCTTGCCTGAAAAAAGCTGCGTAGCACTTACGGGTGAGCAGGTAAAAACGCTCACCCGAAATTTCATACTCCCGCCAGCAGACCCCTACCTATAATTTGGGAAATTTGTTTCAGAATGTTCCCAAATACGATGAATGATGAAAACTTTTTCCAAAAGAAGGTCGTCGCGGATGAAGCGTTTATATCACTTCATCAAAACGACCACCAACGTTCCGGTCTGCGATTTGCCCGACGGATCAGGCTGCCGCGAGCGGTGGGATTGGGGGGGATGTTTTTCCCTATCGCGTCGGTATTAGTTTCCCAGCCTATTACTGGCGGCTGGTGGCTGTTACTGGTGGGATGGGCATTTGTCTGGCCACATCTGGCCTGGCAGTTGGCAAGTAAAGCAGACGATCCTCTGCATAGTGAATTTACCAATTTAAAAGCCGATGCCATCCTCGCCGGTATGTGGCTGGGAATTATGGGGGCAAACCTGTTGCCGTCCACGGCGCTGCTCATGATTACTTGCATCAACCTGATGGGCGCAGGGGGAATGCGAGTATTCCTCGCGGGCGTCGTGTTGATGGCGGTGTCATGCCTGGTGACGTTACAGTTAACCGATATTCCCGTCGCTGTTAGCAGCAGTCAACTGAGCGTGATGTTATCACTGCCGGTACTGGTGATGTACCCGCTGCTGTTTGCCTGGGTCAGCTATCAGACGATCATCAAGCTGGCGGAACATAAACGCCGCTTACAGGTGATGAGTACGCGAGATGGGATGACCGGCGTTTATAACCGACGTCATTGGGAGTTATTGCTACGCAATGAATTTGATAATTGCCGCCGCTATCAGCGTGATGCCACGTTGCTTATTATTGATATCGACCATTTCAAGAGCATCAATGATACCTGGGGTCATGACGTCGGGGATCAGGCTATTGTCGCGCTGACCCGCCAGTTGCAGATGACTTTACGCGGTAGCGATGTGATTGGCCGTTTTGGTGGTGATGAATTTGCGGTGATTATGTGTGGTACGCCCGCAACCAGCGCAATTGCGGCCATGTCGCGCGTGCATGAACGACTTAGTCAGTTGCGTTTATCCTGCGCTCCGCAGGTCGCCTTACGTATTAGCGTTGGCGTAGCGCCGCTGACTTCTGAAACTGAGCATTATCGGGAATGGTTAAAATCGGCGGATATGGCGCTTTATAAAGCAAAGAATTCCGGACGTAACCGCACCGAAGCGGCGGCCTGACGTCCGGTGATATTAACTCAGGATCGGCTGAGTTTTTCTGACTGTTCCATGCATTTAACCATCGCTTCAATCACTGATGAACGAAAACCGCGTTCTTCCAGGACGCGTACCGCTTCGATAGTGGTGCCGCCTGGCGAGCACACCATATCCTTCAGTTCCCCAGGATGTTTACCCGTTTCCAACACCATTTTTGCCGAGCCCATTACCGCTTGCGCTGCGAATTTATATGCCTGCGCACGGGGCATACCGCCTTGCACGGCGGCGTCCGCCATCGCTTCGATAAACATAAAGACATAGGCCGGTGCAGAACCGCTGACGCCGACAACCGGGTGAATCATCGATTCTGCAATCACTTCTGCTTCGCCAAAGCAGCGGAAGATATTCAGTACGTCGGCCGTATCTTCCGGCGTTACTAAGGCGTTCGGCGTGACGGAGGTCATTCCGGCATTAACCAGTGACGGGGTATTAGGCATTGCGCGAATGATTTTGCGATCATGACCCAGCGCACGGGCGAGCTGATCGAGGGTAACACCAGCGGCAATCGAGACAACCAGAGAGTCTTTGTTCAGGCTGGAGGTGATTTCACTCAGTACCTTAATCATGATGCCTGGTTTTACGGCCCCAAAAACAATGTCGGCGATTTGCGCGACTTCTTGCGCAGACTGCGCTGCATTAATGCCATACTGGTCGTGCAACGCAGCGACTTTATCGGGGGAAGGGGTATAAACCCAGATTTGTCCCGGGAGAACCTGGCCGCTGGCGATCATGCCGCCAAGAATTGCTTTGCCCATATTACCGCAGCCGATAAAACCAATTTTTTTGTCCATCTTGTCACTCCCTATGGATGATATTCATTGTTTTATACCCGTCATACTTCAAGTTGCATGTGCGTTGGCTGCGTTCGCTCACCCGAATCACTTACCAGAGTAAGCTCATCGGGACTCACTCTCTTGCCGCCTGCCTGCAACCCGAATTATTTAGGGTAAATCTGGGAAAGCTAAGCTTAGCGCGGAATGAATATGTGCAGAAGGAGAAACAGCACTTTGCCTGCAAGTAAAAGCACGAGACAATGCGCGATTACACACGATTGGGGAGAGATTATGACAATATGGGTGGATGCCGACGCGTGTCCGAACGTGATTAAAGAAATTTTATACCGCGCCTCTGAGCGCATGCAGATGCCGCTTATTCTGGTAGCGAACCAGAATTTGCGCGTCCCGTCTTCGCGTTTTATCCGTACATTACGCGTTCCCGCCGGGTTTGACGTTGCTGATAACGAGATTGTACGACAATGTAGCGCCGGTGATTTAGTGATCACGGCGGATATTCCGCTGGCTGCTGAAGCCATTGAAAAAGGGGCGGCAGCGCTTAATCCACGCGGCGAACGTTATACCGAAGCGACGATCCGAGAACGTCTGATGATGCGTGATTTTATGGATACGCTACGCGCCAGCGGCATCCAGACCGGGGGACCGGATAGCCTTTCTCCCCGTGACCGACAGCATTTTGCGGCTGAGCTGGATAAGTGGTGGCTGGAAGTTCAGCGCAGAAAATAGTACCTGTAATTTATTTTTTACACTTTCATCCATGTGAATTCTTGTTATAGTAGGGTTTAATTGACACCATCACTGTTTGTGTAATTTTTTCTTTACGATTTGGTGGTGTACTAGTTTGATGATATGATTATATCTTTAATTGCATCAGATCCCGCTCGTCGGCGGTTCTCTGGGGAAATTCTGTGATGACGCAACCTCTTTTTCTTGTGGGCCCCCGGGGGTGTGGAAAAACGACAATCGGTATGGCGCTGGCGAAGGCTGTCGATTACCAGTTCGTTGATACCGATCGCTGGTTGCAGTCGCACGTGCAGATGACCGTAGCGGAAATCGTCGAAAGAGAAGGATGGGAAGGGTTTCGTGCCCAGGAAACGACCGCTCTGCAGGCCGTCACGGCTCCGACAACGGTTGTTGCGACCGGTGGCGGCATCATTCTGACCGAATTTAATCGTCATTATATGCGTAGCCACGGTGTGGTTATCTATTTAAGCGCGCCGGTATCGGTACTGGTTGATCGTCTGGAGGCTACGCCTGAAGAGGGGTTGCGCCCAACCTTAACCGGCAAGCCGCTGACTGAAGAAGTAGAGGAAGTGCTTGCCCAGCGTGATGTTCTGTACCGTGCAGCGGCGCATTATATTGTTGATGCGACCAATCCGCCTTCGCAGGTGGTGGACGACATTCTTGGGATACTGTCGCAGGCAGCGCCACGCTTACAGGGTGGTGTCTATACTTAAAGCTCATTCAGACAAAAGGAAGAGCTATGCCGACAAAACCACCTTATCCGCGTCAAGCAACCATTGTTACCGTTGAAAAGGGGACGCCAGGCCAGACGGTAACCTGGTATCAACTTCGCGCCGATCACCCAGAACCGAATTCGCTGATCAGTGAGCATCCTTCCGCTCAGGAAGCCATGGATGCTAAAAAACGCTACGAAGATCCCGATAAAGACTGATATTAAGCACCGTCCTGGCACGAGTCTGAAAAGTGCCAGGACGGGCGTACATCACATTTTTTTAAATATCGCCGTATACAGTAAAAATTGAAAATTAAACAATAACAATACAGTACTGGAATGATTTGGAATCTTTACAAAATAGACCGCCGATCTGCTGCTACGCTTTTGAGCGTTTGTAGCACAGGTCAGCGCCCGGCAATTATTCGGGAATTCACAGCAAAGTAAGAAGACGGTGGAGCAAAAAATGGGTACGTCGTTGGCTATCCTCACGATTGGCGTGGTGCCGATGCGTGAGGTGTTACCGCTCCTGACGGAATATATTGATGAGCAGCACATCACTCACCACAGTCTGCTGGGGCAGATGCGGCGAGAGGATGTGATGGCCGAGTACGGCGTCTCTCCCGGTGACGAGCCGCTTTTAACGCTGCTCAGCGACCATCAGCTTGCCCATGTTTCGCGCCAGAAAGTGGAACGATCACTCCAAGGTATCGTAGAAGTACTCGATAATCAGGGCTTTGACGTGATCCTGCTGATGAGTACGGCCTCAATTGCCCGCCTGACCGCCCGCAAGAGTATGTTACTGGAACCTTTACGTATAATTCCTCCACTGGTCGCCTCGATTGTGGAAGGGCATCAGGTCGGGGTTCTTGTCCCCGTCACGGAATTGCTTAAAGCCCAGACGCAAAAATGGCAGGTGTTGCAAACGCCGCCAGTGTATGCCGTGGCGAATCCGATTCACGGTTCCGAACAACAACTGATTGATGCCGGTAAAGAATTGCTTGAGCAAGGCGCGGATGTGATCATGCTGGATTGTCTGGGTTTTAATCAACGTCATCGCGATTTACTGCAAAAATCGCTGGATGTCCCGGTTCTGCTGTCCAATGTGCTGATCGCCCGGCTGGCTTCGGAATTGCTTGCGTAATTTTGCGTGACAGGTGGAACGCCAGCCCCCTATATTGGTTATTAACTTAATCACAAGATAGGGCCAGTTGTATGCTTCAAAGTAATGAATACTTTTCCGGCAAAGTAAAATCCATCGGTTTTACCAGCAGCAGTACTGGCCGTGCCAGTGTTGGCGTGATGGCTGAAGGCGAATACACCTTTGGTACTGCGGCGCCTGAAGAGATGACGGTCGTCAGCGGCGCACTGAACGTGCTGCTGCCGGGGGAAACTGAGTGGAAAGTCTATGCCGCAGGGGACGTGTTTAACGTACCAGGCAGCAGCGAGTTTCATCTGCAGGTGGCAGAGCCAACATCCTATCTTTGCCGCTACCTGTAAGCGTAAAAGTGACGAATGGCGACATTGAGCCGCCATTCGGTAAACACGGCTTAACGTTGCGCTTCGCCGCCTAATCCTTCTACCAGACTTTTAATCAGCGCCGCCAGTTCGCCCGTCATCAGGATGAAATCGGCATCAAAACGCTGAGCGTAGTCCTCGCGGTCAATATCTTCGTTCTGATCGCGCAATTCGTCGCTAAACTTCAGACGCTTAATCGAGCCGTCGTCACACATAACGAACTGAATGCGCTGCTGCCAGTCGAGCGCCAGCTTGGTGACCAGTTTGCCCGCTTCGATATGTACGGCGATTTCGTCGCAGACCAGATCCTGTTTTTTCGCGCGGATCACGCCGCCGTCTTCAAGGATCGCTTTCAGTTCTGCTTCATCCAGCAACTGGAAGCCCTGCGCCGTTGTGCCGGAGCGAACCCATTCGGTTAGCGTCAGCTCAATAGGGTTTTCCATCGTCAGCGGAACGACCGGCAGCGAGCCGAGGCTCTTACGCAGCAGCGCCAGCGTATCTTCCGCTTTCTTCGCGCTCGCACAATCAACCATGATCAGATCGTTAACGGTGTCAATCCACATCATCGTTTGGCTGAAGCGGCTAAAGGCGCGCGGCAGCAATGAGTGCAGAACTTCATCTTTCAGCGAGTCTTTTTCGGTCTTCTTAAGCTTGCGACCTTGCTCAGCTTCCAGTTTGAATATTTTGGCTTCCAGCGCCTGTTTGATAACCGGCGACGGCAGAATTTTTTCTTCTTTGCGGGCGCAGATAATAATTTGGCCATTGGCGGTATGCGTTAATGCATCGCTGTGCGATCCCATCGGCGGAACCCAGCCCATTTTTGCCATATCCTGGCTACCGCAAGGGGTGAACGTCATTGATGCCAGCTGTTTTTCCATCTCTTCGGCACGCAAAGAAACATCGCGGCTAAGACGGTAAACCATTAAATTTTTGAACCACAGCATGATAATTTCCACGGCCTTGTCGTTAAATCCAGCGGGCATGATAGCGAATTGTCGCTATGCTTGCATTGTTAATCGGGAAGAGGAGCAAACAGTGCGTATAGGTATCGATTTGGGCGGTACAAAAACGGAAGTTATTGCGCTTGGCGATGCAGGCGAGCAGCTTTTTCGCCATCGCCTGCCCACACCACGTGAGGATTATCAGCAAACGATAGAAACCATTACCGCGCTGGTGGAGATGGCGGAGCAGGCTACCGGGCAAACGGGAACCGTGGGGATGGGGATCCCTGGTTCAATTTCGCCTTACACTGGGGTAGTCAAGAATGCCAACTCAACCTGGCTTAACGGGCAACCCTTTGATAAAGACTTAAGTATGCGTTTGAACCGTGAAGTGCGCCTGGCGAATGATGCCAATTGCCTGGCGGTTTCTGAAGCGGTGGATGGCGCGGCGGCAGGGGCGCAAACCGTATTTGCGGTAATTATTGGCACCGGATGCGGCGCGGGTGTGGCGTTGAATGGTCGGGCGCACACGGGGGGCAACGGTACCGCGGGCGAGTGGGGGCATAATCCGCTGCCGTGGATGGACGAAGATGAGCTGCGTTATCGCCAGGAAGTACCCTG
Source organism: Citrobacter sp. W9 (assembly GCF_026719375.1). Lineage (NCBI taxonomy): Bacteria > Pseudomonadati > Pseudomonadota > Gammaproteobacteria > Enterobacterales > Enterobacteriaceae > Citrobacter > Citrobacter sp. W9. The sequence goes on from NZ_JAPPTE010000001.1 coordinate 225,772, forward strand.
CTATTGCGGCAAGCAAGGCTGCATTGAAACCTTTATTTCCGGGACCGGTTTTGCCACCGACTACCAGCGTCTGAGCGGTAAGTCGCTCAAGGGCAGCGACATTATCGATCTGGTTAACGTGCGGGATGCTGTGGCGGAGCAGGCATTGAGCCGCTATGAGCTGCGTCTGGCAAAATCGCTGGCGCATGTGGTGAATATTCTCGATCCGGACGTCATTGTACTGGGTGGGGGAATGAGTAATGTCGACAGGCTATATCAAAACGTTCCCACGTTGATGAAGCAATTTGTCTTTGGCGGCGAGTGTGAAACGCCCCTACGCAAGGCGCTGCATGGTGACTCCAGCGGCGTACGCGGTGCGGCCTGGCTGTGGCCGCAGGCGTAATCTGTTTTACGTCGCGGCTGCAACTTGTTGCACGCCGCGCTTCAGGTAGCCGTAAATCAGCAGCGATGACATGGCGGAGAACGACAGCAACGCAGCCGGCAGCGTCACATAGTTGTAGGCAAAGCCCAGCGTCAGCATCATACCGCCGCACCAGGCGCCAATTGCGCTACCGAGGTTAAAGGCAATTTGCCCGCCTGCCGCGCCCAGTAGTTCACCTCCTTTGGCATTTTGCAGCAGCAAAATTTGCAGCGGCGCCGATAGGGCGAACAGGCCCGCGCAGCAAATAAAGGCGAAGGTCAGCGATGCGGCTTTGATACCGCCAAAAACAAAAAGCAGCAGCAGAACCAGCACAATGATGAAGTCGGTTATTACCGCAATGCGCAGCGGCGTATAGCGGCCAGAAAGCCGACCGCTCAACAGATTCCCTAATACCATCCCCAATCCCACCAGCATCATGATGAAGGTCATCAGCGCTTCGGAAAAGCCGGAGATGTACATCATGTACGGTTTGACGTAGCTGAACCAGGCGAAAACCCCGGCGTTGCCAAACATGGTGGCGGAAAAGATCAGCCACGGGGCGGGGCTTTTCAAAAAATGAAATTGCTCGCGCAGATTCCCTTTCGCTTCATCGCTGATGTTGGGCACCCAAAAAGCTATCGAGACAATAACGGCGATATTAAAGACGGCAATCAGCAGGAACGTATAGCGCCAGCTAAATTCCTGGCTCAGCCAGGTACCGACGGGAATGCCAATCAGATTGGCAACGGTCATCCCTGAAACCATGCCCGCGACGGCGGCGGTGACTTTTCCTGGGCGCGCCAGCTTCGACAGAATAATAGCTCCAACGCCAAAAAATGCGCCGTGCGGGAAGCCGGAAACCAGCCTGCCCACCGCCAACATAAAATACGAGGAGGAAAGGGTGAAGATGGCGTTGCCAATCACGCACAGCGTGACCAGAAACAGCAGAATATGCTTAAGCGAAAAGCGGCTGGAAAAGAGCGCAATAATCGGCGCGCCCAGCACTACGCCAAAGGCGTAAAACGAAATCATATGGCCAGCGGCCGGGATAGAAATGCCCACGTCCCGCGCCAGCTCGGTGAGTACCCCCATGATGCCGAACTCGGCCATGCCCAGCCCAAATGTCCCCAGCGCTAAAGAGAAAACGACTTTTTTCATACCACCTGCCAACAAGAAAGACGCCGGATGTGCGTCATAGCGGCGAACGTTCGCCGCCAACAGAGATAGCTTGCGGATAAGCGAAGTGGAATGCCATTTCATATCCGTCTTTGAGTATGCAATATTGTGCTACATATTGTGCCGGATAGCTCCGGCCTGGAGATTTATGCTGATCCCACCGCAAACAGCTTGTCGAGTTTGCTGTAGCCCAGCCCGTTGATTTTTTTAACCTTGATCTGCACCGGAATGCGTTCTTTCATCGCTTCAACGTGGCTTATCACTCCAATGGTTTTGCCGGTGGCGTTCAGCGCATCGAGCGCGTCCAGCGCGGTATCCAGCGTTTCGCTGTCCAGCGTGCCGAAACCTTCATCGAGGAATAGGGAGTCAATTCGCGTTTTGTGGCTGACCAAATCGGATAACGCCAGCGCCAGCGCCAGACTCACGAGGAAGCTCTCGCCGCCGGAAAGCGTACGGGTGTCGCGCACGGCATCGGCCTGCCAGGTATCAACCACTTCCAGCTCTAGCGCTTCGCTGGCCTTACGCTGTAACAGATAGCGACCATGCAGACGAGTGAGTTGGTTGTTGGCAAGCCACACCAGGTTATCGAGTGTCAGTCCCTGGGCAAACTTGCGGAATTTATCTCCCTCTTTCGAGCCGATTAGCGCATTCAGATAGCCCCAGTCTTCAACCTGCTGCGTGACGTTTTCAATCTCCTGCATCAGCGCCTGCTGCTGCTGGCGATGTTCAGTATCCTGTTTCAGCTGCTGGCGAATTTCGCCCTGACGCGTGGTATTTTCCCGTAGCTGCTGGGTGAGCTGCGCCAGCGCGTCGCGAAGCTGTTGTGCCGAGAGCGTGAGATCCGCCCCGGTTGGCAACTGCTGGTGATGGCTCGCCAGCGCCTGCTGAGCCTGATTAAGCAGCGTTTGTGCCTGCTGCTGCTGCTTTTCCAGCGATTGCTTTAACTGCTCCAGACGGCTAAAGGTTTCTTCATCCAGCAGTGCGGCAACAAAGGCTTCACGATCGGCAAAGATGCTGGCCTGCAGTGCGGCATCAAACTGTGCCTGAATTTCTGCGGCGCGCTGTAGGTCCTGCGCCTCCTGCTGTTGCAAGGTTTGCCACTGGCCTTGTAAAGACAGGCAATCGTCATGCACCTGTCGCCAGTTTTCCAGCGACAGATTCTCAGTACTTGCAGACAGCGTATCGCTCTCAGGCAGCGTTTCCAGCAACGGCGTGAGCTGAGCTATTCGCGCCTGTAACTCGGTGAGTTCGTTCTGGCGCTGCTGCCACATTTGCGCTTCTCTCGCCCGCTCACTCAGCCACGAATTAGCGTCATCTGCAGCAGGAAGGGACAGTCCATGGCGGGCCAGCTCGGCTGTTAATGTCGCCTGGCGCTGGTCAATTTGCTGCTGGAGCTGGGTAATCTGCTCGGTATACGCCGTGATTTGCGCCTGCAGGGTATGACGCAGGCTCAACTGGTGAAGTTGTTGTTCGTATTCTTCCTGGGCGGCAAGCCACGGGGCGATATCATCCTGCGGTTGCAGCGTCACGTTAAGGCTGGTAGTGACTGTCTGCCACTCTTGAGTAAGCGCTTGCTCCTCTTGAGAAAGCGTCTGTGCTTCACGCTCATCGCGCTGGAGTTGCTGGGTTATGGCCTCAAGCTGACCGCGTAACGTTGAACCCTCATCGGCCAGGGTTTTAACCTCTTTTTCCAGTGCTTCACGTCGTGCCTGATTAACACTCAGTTCGAGCGTTTGATAGCGCTCAATCGCCGGATGCGTGGTGGAGCCGCACAGCGGACAAGGCATGCCGGATTGCAATAATGCCCGCTGGCTTTCCAAATCTTTGATGCGGGCTTCCTGCTCGCAAATGATCCTCATATCGGCAAGCTGCTGATTTTTATCTTTATAGCGCTGACGTTTTTCGGCAAGCACCGCGTTGCGCTGCGTTAGCTCTTGCTGACGTTGCACCAGCGTCGCGCGTAACTGCGCCAGCTGCTTTTGCTTCGGGGCGATTTGCCCATGCAGATTGCTCAGACGCTGGCGTAACGGACGGAGCTGCACATGTTGCGCCAGCGCCGCCGTGACCTCCTGCGGTGAAAGAGTCAGCGTGGGAAGCGCCAGCGCATCCAGTTTACGCGTGTCGTTTTCCCGTAACTGCTGCCACTGGTGTAGCTGGGCGCTGGCGTCGGAGTGTTGCGCCAGCAGGGCCTTCCACCCAGCCAGTTCGCTGCCCCACAAGCGGAAGCGATCGTGTTCGTTCAGCCAGTCGATTAACGTCTGCTGTCCAGCGAGCAAGGCGGTCGACTGCGTGTGCGCCTGCTGACGGATGCGCTCGCGCAGCGCTAAGCTGCTTTGTAAGCGAGTATTCACTTCCTGAATATTCTGCCGCGTACGCGCTATCGTAGCCGTTTGTTCCTGGATTCGCTCCCAGTGCGGGCGTAACGCTCTGGCCGGTTGTGCCAGACTCAGCGCCGCCAGCTGTGGCTGCGCGTCTTCTTGCGCCTGTTTAGCGGCCTGTAACGCCTGTTGGTGACGGTTGATTTCTGCCTGTAGCTCATTTTGCCGAATGAGCCAGTTGAGATGCTGTTGCTGAGTCTGCTGGCTTGCAAGGTATTGTTTTTCCTCGTCAGTAAGTACCTGCAAACTCTCTGTCAAGGACTGCACCTGCTCCGCAGCGAGCAGAGCCACGCCGTTTGCCTGCGCCTGCAGTTTTTCCAGCTCTGTACGCGCTGCTTTATGCTTTTCAAACACCATGGCGGAAATTTGGCCGTAGATCTCAGTTCCCGTCAGCTCTTCCAGCAGTTCGGCACGCTCTTTCGGTTTGGCATTGAGAAATGCGGCAAATTGCCCCTGAGACAGCAGCATCGAACGGGTGAAACGACCATAATCCAGGCCGGTAAGTTCGGCGGTCATTTCCAACTTGTCTTTGACTTTGTCGGCGAGGATTTTACCGTCGGCGCAGCGGGCAAGTTCTACGCGCGGAGCCTGTAGGTTGCCTTCAGGCTGATTGCGCGCGCGGTTCTGGCTCCAGAATGCGCGATAGGCTTCGCCCCGGACTTCGAACTCGACCTCGGCCAGACACTCGGCGGTGTCGCGGGTCATCAGATCGTTTTGCGACTGAGACACGGTATTGAGCCGCGGCGTTTCGTGATACAGCGCGAGACAAATGGCGTCCAGCAGGGTGGTTTTTCCCGCGCCCGTTGGACCCGTGATGGCGAACAGCCCATTGCTGGCAAAGGGCTCTGCCGTGAAATCGACTTTCCATTCTCCTTTCAGAGAATTGAGGTTTTTCAAACGCAGGCTGAGAATTTTCATGCTTCGGTCTCCCCGGCAAGCGTGTGTAAGGTGGTGCTAAACAGTTGATTCAGGCGCTCGCGTTGCGATTCTTCGAGTTCTTCCAGCGCCAGGCGACGGGCAAAAACGTCCGTCACGCTCAGCTCGCTTAGCGTTTCACGTCGTTCATTCGCCATAATACGTTCGCGCTGTTCCCGGCTACGGCGCACCAATAACACCTCTACCGGTAAATCTTCGGTTAATGCCTGAATCTTACGCTGCATGTCGTGCAGATAGTCATCGGTGGTGATTTCGATATCTAACCAGACTGGCGGTTCCAGCTGCACACCGCGCCACTGCTCTAGTTGGGCGGTAATCGCGGCTAAATCACCTTTCAGCACCGCCAACGGCTGGGTGACCGGTACGGTGAGGTGTTCAACAGCGCTCAGCTTGCCGTTTTCGAAGCTCACCAGATGGACGCATTTGCTTTTGCCGCACTCGTCAAAACTGAGCGCAATTGGCGAACCGCAGTAGCGAATATGCTCTGTTCCGCCGATAACCTGCGCCCGGTGAATATGTCCCAGCGCGATGTAATCGGCTGGTGGAAAGTTTTGCGCCGGAAAGGCGTCCAGCGTGCCAATATAAATGTCACGTACAGCGTCACTTTTACTGGCGCCCACGGTGGTCAGATGCCCGGTCGCAATGATGGGTAGATTCTGGTCGCCGCGCAGCGTACAGGCGTCATGATATTGCTGTTGGTAATAGTCGGTGATAGCCGATAGCAAATGCTGCTGTTTCTCTTGTCCCGTTAGCCCGGCCTGGCTGGTAATGATGTCACGCGGGCGTAAAAAAGGCACCGGACACAGGATCGCGCCCGGCGTGCCGTCGCGTTGAGACAGCACCTGCGGCGCATGGCCAGCGCTGGCGATCACTGTGGTGTTGAGAAACGCCAGAATATCGCGGGATTCGTTGAGCGTGGCGACGGAGTCATGGTTGCCGGCCAGTACCACCAGATGACAGCCGGTTTGCTGCAGATTAACGACAAAACGGTTATACAGCTCACGGGCATAGCTTGGCGGTGAGCCGGTATCGAAAATATCGCCCGCCACAATAATGGCATCCACCTGCTGGGATTGTGCCGTTTCCAGCAGCCAGTCGAGAAAGGCCTGATGTTCAGCGGCGCGGCTCTTGCTGTAGAAATTTTGGCCCAGATGCCAGTCAGACGTGTGAAGGATGCGCATAAGAGTTCCATGACGATAAAACAGTGGCGGGGATTATAACCCTGCAAGGACGGTAATATCTTGTTTAAGGGCTGTCATAATTCGCGGGGCTGCGTTAAACCTGGACTATCTTTTCATAAATCTGTCATAAAACTGACGCATAATGGCACCGTATTGATGGCAAACGATTTAATTATAAACAGGGCAAATCATGGCGAGACGTATTCTGGTCGTAGAAGATGAAGCTCCAATTCGTGAAATGGTCTGCTTCGTGCTCGAGCAAAACGGTTTTCAACCCGTAGAAGCCGAAGACTATGACAGTGCTGTGAACCAACTCAATGAACCCTGGCCGGATCTCGTCTTGCTTGACTGGATGCTACCCGGCGGCTCGGGCCTACAGTTTATTAAACATCTCAAGCGCGAAGCGATGACGCGGGATATTCCCGTGATGATGCTGACGGCGAGGGGAGAAGAGGAAGATCGCGTCCGGGGTCTGGAAACTGGCGCGGATGATTATATTACCAAGCCGTTTTCTCCCAAGGAGCTGGTGGCGCGTATTAAAGCTGTTCTGCGTCGTATTTCCCCCATGGCGGTGGAAGAGGTTATTGAGATGCAGGGGCTGAGCCTTGACCCAACCTCGCATCGCGTGATGACCGGCGAGGATCCATTGGATATGGGGCCGACAGAATTCAAACTGTTGCACTTCTTTATGACCCACCCTGAACGCGTCTATAGCCGTGAGCAATTACTCAATCATGTCTGGGGTACCAATGTGTACGTGGAAGACAGGACAGTGGATGTGCATATCCGCCGCTTGCGTAAAGCGCTGGAGCACAGTGGACACGATCGTATGGTGCAGACAGTTCGTGGGACGGGATATCGTTTTTCGACCCGCTTCTGACTGACATGAATAGGGGCCTGACGGATTAGGCTGTTAATGGAGTAAGACGTTTGCTAGAACGATTGTCATGGAAAAGGCTGGTACTGGAGCTGATCCTCTGCTGCATACCGGCGTTTATCCTTAGCGCTTTTTTTGGTTACCTGCCCTGGTTTTTGCTGGCGTCGGTAACCGGCCTGCTTGTCTGGCATTTCTGGAATTTATTACGCTTGTCCTGGTGGTTATGGGTCGACAGAAGCATGACCCCGCCGCCGGGGCGCGGAAGTTGGGAGCCGTTGCTGTATGGGCTGCATCAAATGCAACTGCGCAACAAAAAGCGCCGTCGGGAACTGGGTAATCTGATTAAACGTTTTCGCAGTGGGGCGGAATCGCTACCCGACGCGGTGGTGTTGACGACTGAAGAGGGCGGCATTTTCTGGTGTAACGGCCTGGCCCAGCAGGTTCTGGGACTGCGCTGGCCGGACGATAGCGGGCAAAATATACTTAACCTGCTGCGCTACCCGGAATTCACGCAATATCTGAAAACGCGTGATTTTAGTCGGCCAATCAATCTGGTGCTCAATACCGGACGGCATCTGGAGATTCGCGTGATGCCCTATACCGATAAGCAATTGCTGATGGTTGCGCGCGATGTTACCCAGATGCACCAACTGGAAGGTTCGCGGCGTAACTTTTTCGCCAACGCCAGCCATGAGTTGCGTACGCCGCTGACGGTGCTACAAGGTTATCTGGAAATGATGCAGGAGCATCCGCTGGAAGGAACGACGCGTGAAAAAGCGCTGCATACCATGCGTGAGCAAACGTACCGCATGGAAGGGCTGGTGAAGCAGTTGCTGACGTTGTCGAAAATAGAGGCCGCGCCAGCGCTACTGCTTAATGAGAAGGTGGACGTGCCGATGATGCTGCGCGTGGTTGAACACGAGGCGCACACGCTGAGTCAGAATAATCATACGTTTACTTTTGATATTGATAGCCACCTGAGCGTGCGGGGAAATGAGGAGCAACTGCGTAGCGCGATTTCGAATCTTGTGTATAACGCGGTGAACCATACCCCCGCGGGTACGCACATCACCGTGCGCTGGCAGCATGTTGCCTCCGGGGCGGAATTTAGCGTCGAGGACAATGGGCCTGGTATTGCTGCGGAGCATATTCCTCGCTTGACCGAACGCTTCTATCGCGTGGACAAAGCGCGATCCCGACAAACGGGCGGGAGTGGACTGGGTCTGGCCATCGTGAAACATGCTCTGCAACATCACGATAGCCGCCTGAATATCGAAAGTACGCCAGGCAAAGGGACGCGATTTAGTTTCGTCATCCCGGAACGTTTAATGGCCAAAAGTAACGATTAACCCGTATTCGTAAGATAATCTTTCCAAAAGCCAGCGCGAGCTGGTTTTTTTATGTGGTCAATAGTTACATCCTGAATTTTGCGACGTTTGATTGTTTTTTGTTCGAACTATTACCCATACCTTTTTCCATGAAATGGTTTTTTGTGCTAACTGCATTTTTCATATCGCTATATTGTTCTGGTTTTTGGATCCCACCTTGCTTTAAAACGTTATAAGCGTTTAAATTGCGCTCCAGATGCTGTCATACCGACTGCATTTACGCGGTAAATCGAAAAACTATTCTTCGCCGCGCCAGGTCGGGAGTGTTTCCCGCTGGAATTGAGCAAAAATGCCGCTGTATTGTCCCCCAGGGAAAGGCAAAAATTTATTATTTTCAACACCACATCCACAGGCAGTAAGACTTTATGACCCATCAGTTAAAATCGCGCGATATTATCGCTTTGGGATTTATGACATTTGCACTGTTCGTTGGTGCAGGTAACATCATCTTCCCCCCAATGGTTGGTTTGCAGGCAGGCGAACACGTCTGGACTGCGGCTTTTGGCTTTTTGATTACCGCCGTTGGTTTGCCGGTACTTACCGTTGTCGCGCTGGCGAAAGTCGGTGGCGGTGTGGACAGCCTGAGTACGCCTATCGGTAAGGTTGCTGGATTACTGCTGGCTACCGTCTGCTATCTGGCGGTTGGTCCATTGTTCGCGACGCCGCGTACCGCAACGGTCTCTTTCGAAGTCGGGATTGCGCCGCTGACCGGTGACTCTGCGCTGCCGCTGTTCATCTACAGCGTGGTCTATTTTGCGATTGTTATTTTGGTGTCGCTGTATCCAGGCAAACTGCTGGATACCGTCGGCAACTTCCTTGCTCCGCTGAAAATCCTTGCGCTGGTGGTACTGTCTGTCGCCGCGATTGTCTGGCCGGCAGGCCCGATCAGCAATGCGATGGAAGCCTATCAAACCGCAGCATTTTCGAATGGTTTCGTAAATGGTTATCTGACCATGGATACGCTGGGCGCGATGGTATTTGGTATTGTTATTGTTAACGCCGCCCGCTCGCGTGGCGTTACCGAGTCGCGTCTGCTGACCCGTTACACCGTTTGGGCTGGTTTGATGGCGGGTGTGGGCTTAACGCTGCTGTACCTTGCGTTGTTCCGTCTGGGCTCCGATAGCGCAATTCTGGTCGATCAGTCAGCTAACGGCGCGGCGATTCTGCATGCGTATGTTCAGCACACCTTTGGCGGCGCAGGAAGCTTCCTGCTGGCGGCGCTGATTTTCATCGCCTGTCTGGTGACTGCGGTTGGCCTGACCTGCGCGTGCGCAGAGTTCTTTGCCCAGTACGTTCCACTGTCTTATCGTACGCTGGTATTTATCCTCGGCGGCTTCTCAATGGTGGTCTCTAACCTGGGGCTGAGCCATCTGATTCAGATCTCTATTCCGGTGCTGACGGCTATCTATCCGCCATGTATCGCACTGGTTGTATTAAGTTTTACCCGCTCATGGTGGCATAATTCTTCCCGCGTCATTGCACCTGCGATGTTTATCAGCCTGATTTTTGGTATCCTTGATGGCATTAAAGCTTCTGCAATTGGCGACGTGTTACCGGCCTGGACCCAGCGTTTACCGCTGGCGGAACAAGGGCTGGCGTGGTTGATGCCAACAGTCGTGATGGTGATCCTGGCAATTATCTGGGATCGCGCCGCGGGTCGACAAGTGACCTCCAGCGCGCACTAATCACTGACAATAAGTTTTAACCACGGGGCTATTAATATGGCCCCGTGGTTTTTTTATTGTGTTAACAGGTTAGGAATCGATGGAAAGTAATAACAAGCTAAAGCGTGGGCTGAGCACCCGGCACATTCGCTTTATGGCATTAGGTTCGGCAATTGGCACCGGGCTGTTTTACGGCTCTGCCGACGCGATCAAAATGGCGGGGCCGAGCGTGTTGCTGGCCTATATTATCGGTGGCGCTGCAGCATATATCATCATGCGCGCGCTGGGCGAAATGTCTGTGCATAATCCTGCAGCCAGCTCTTTCTCGCGCTATGCGCAGGAAAATCTCGGGCCGTTGGCGGGTTACATTACCGGCTGGACCTACTGTTTTGAAATCCTGATTGTCGCTATTGCCGACGTTACTGCCTTCGGCATTTACATGGGGGTCTGGTTCCCGGCGGTCCCGCACTGGATATGGGTACTCAGCGTGGTGCTGATTATTTGCGCCATCAACCTGATGAGCGTGAAGGTGTTTGGCGAGCTGGAGTTCTGGTTCTCGTTCTTTAAAGTCGCCACTATTATCATCATGATTGTCGCCGGGTTCGGCATCATCATTTGGGGCATTGGCAACGGCGGTCAACCTACCGGTATCCATAACCTGTGGAGTAACGGCGGCTTCTTTAGCAACGGCTGGCTCGGCATGGTGATGTCGCTACAAATGGTGATGTTCGCTTACGGCGGGATAGAGATTATCGGTATTACTGCAGGTGAAGCGAAAGACCCGGAAAAATCTATTCCGCGTGCTATCAATTCCGTACCGATGCGTATCCTGGTATTTTACGTGGGGACGCTGTTCGTCATTATGTCTATTTACCCGTGGAACCAGGTTGGCACCGACGGGAGTCCGTTCGTCCTGACGTTCCAGCATATGGGCATTACCTTTGCCGCCGGGATCCTCAACTTTGTCGTACTGACCGCATCGCTGTCGGCTATCAACTCTGACGTCTTCGGCGTGGGGCGTATGCTGCACGGTATGGCGGAGCAGGGCAGTGCGCCAAAAATGTTCGCCAAGACGTCGCGTCGCGGTGTGCCATGGGTCACGGTGATGGTGATGACTATCGCGCTGCTGTTTGCGGTTTATCTTAACTACATCATGCCGGAAAACGTCTTCCTGGTGATCGCCTCACTGGCGACCTTCGCCACGGTGTGGGTGTGGATTATGATCCTGCTGTCGCAGATTGCCTTCCGCCGCCGTCTGCCGCCGGAAGAGGTCAAGGCGCTGAAATTTAAAGTACCAGGTGGGGTAACAACCACCGTTGTTGGCCTGATTTTCCTCGTCTTTATCATCGCGCTTATCGGCTACCATCCGGATACCCGCATTTCACTGTATGTTGGTTTCGCGTGGATTGCCCTGCTGCTGGTGGGGTGGGTATTTAAACGCCGCCGCGAGCGTCAACTGGCTGAAGCACAGTAATTTTTTGCCGGGTAACGCGTCGCCCGGCAATTTTCTCCTCCCCCGAACTCCTCCCCTAATAAACGTTAAGATGATGAGTGATCCTGCTCTTTGCTATGGCAAGGTGGCTTCATTTTCATCAAAGGGGATACGTGATGTTGAACGCCTGGCACCTTCCGGTTGCCCCATTTGTTAAGCAAAACAAAGATCAACTGACAATTACGCTGTGGCTGGCCGGGGAAAATCCACCTCAGCGGGTGACGCTACGCGCAGAAAACGATAACGAAGAGATTTCGCTCTCCATGCACAAGCTGCGCAGCCAGCCGCAGCCGGGCGTAACCGCGTGGCGAGCGGCGATCGATCTTGCCAGTGGCCAGCCTCGTCGGCGCTATAGCTTTAAATTATTGTGGCCCGATCGTCAGCTGTGGTTTACACCGCAGGGATTCAGCCGTTTTCCGCCTGCGCGTCTGGAGCAGTTTGCTGTTGATGTGCCGGATAACGGTCCGCAGTGGGTAGCTGACCAGATTTTCTATCAGATTTTCCCGGATCGCTTTGCCCGCAGCCAGTCGCGTGAGCCGGCTCCAAACGTCTATTACCACCACGCAGCCGGGCATGACATCGTGCGTCGCGAGTGGGATGAACCGCTGACCGCTCAGGCCGGAGGATCGACATTTTATGGCGGCGATTTAGACGGCATCAGTGAAAAGCTGCCGTATCTGAAAACGTTAGGGGTGACGGCGCTGTATCTGAACCCGGTATTTACCGCGCCGAGCGTGCATAAATACGATACCGAAGATTACCGTCATGTTGATCCACAGTTTGGCGGCGACAACGCGCTGCTGCGCTTGCGTCACAACACGCAACAGCAGGGCATGCGTCTGATTCTGGACGGTGTCTTTAACCACAGCGGCGATTCACACCCCTGGTTTGATCGGCATAACCGTGGGACGGATGGGGCGTGTTACAACCCGCACTCCCCCTGGCGTGACTGGTATCATTTCTCTGCCGACGGTGTGGCGCTTGACTGGCTGGGCTATGCCAGCCTACCCAAGCTGGATTTTTGTTCGCAAAGCCTGGTCAATGAGATTTATCGTGGGGAAGACAGTATCGTTCGTCACTGGCTGAAAGCGCCGTGGAGTATGGACGGCTGGCGTCTTGATGTCGTGCATATGCTGGGAGAGGGCGGCGGGGCGCGCAACAACCTGCACCATGTGGCGGGGATTACGCAGGCGGCAAAAGAAACCCAGCCTGAAGCGTATGTTGTGGGTGAACATTTTGGTGATGCGCGCCAGTGGTTGCAGGCGGATGCAGAAGATGCCGCCATGAACTATCGCGGTTTTACTTTCCCCATCTGGGGATTTCTGGCCAATACGGATATCTCGTACGACCCGCAATCTATTGATGCCCAAACCTGTATGGCGTGGATGGATAACTACCGCGCGGGTCTGTCGCATCAGCAGCAACTGCGGATGTTCAATCAGCTCGACAGCCACGATACCGCCCGTTTTAAATCCTTGCTTGGCAAAGACGTGGCGCGTTTACCGTTGGCGGTGGTATGGCTGTTTACCTGGCCTGGCGTGCCTTGTATTTATTACGGTGACGAGGTGGGTCTGGACGGTAATAACGACCCGTTCTGTCGTAAGCCGTTCCCGTGGCAACCTGAAAAACAGGACACTCATTTGCTTGAGCTGTATCAGCGGCTGGCAAAATTACGCCATCAAAGCCAGGCGCTACGCCATGGCGGTTGTCAGGTGATTTACGCCGAAGATAACGTGGTCGTGTTTATGCGGGTGCTCAACCGCCAGCGCGTGCTGGTGGCGATTAACCGTGGTCAGGCCTGTGAAGTAGTCCTGCCAGCCTCGCCACTACTGCGTGTCGCTCAATGGCAGCACAAAGAGGGTAACGGCCTGCTCGCTGACGATATCCTGACGCTGCCGGCGATCTCCGCCACGGTGTGGATGGGTCATTGATACAAGCGCGCAATCTCCGGGCTCGCCAGCAGCGTTTCTCGCCACCAGCGCTGCGCCAGCCCGTCGCGGCTGTTACGCCATGCCATATAGGCCACATCTTTTTGGCGAAATGAGATGACCGTTTTTTCCACCAGTTCGCCTGTGGCAAGCCACGGGCTGGCAATGTGGCGGGGAAGAAATCCGCAGCCCATGCCGGCTCGCAGTAACATCACCTTACTGTGGAAGTCATCGACGCGAATCTGCGCCTGCTCGTCCATCAGATTGGTTTGCAGCGGATGGCAAAAGCGGGCGCTGTCGCTGATAACAATGGCCCGATGCAGGCACAGCTGTTCGTTTGTCAGGCCATCTGGCGCGGCGGCCAGCGGATGTTCGGGTGCCACGACAAATACATTATCCAGCGTGCCGAGCATTTTGTAGGACCAGGCGGCTGACGTTGGCGGTTCATTAATCGCCCCCAGAATGATGTCTGCGCCATTATGGGTCAGCTCCTCCCAGGAGCCTGCCAGCGTATGGTGGGTAAAACTCAGCCGGGTTTGCTTATTCAGCGCGTGAAATTCATCAATAATGGGCAGCAGCGTGGCGAAAGGGAAAGAGTCATCCAGCGCGATTGCCAGCTCTTTTTCCCAGCCTGAACTCAGCTGTACCGCCTGCTTTTCGAGATCTTTGGCCGCACTCAGCAGCAAACGTCCCTTTTCCAGCATCATCAGCCCGGTGTCGGTAAATTTCGCCCGGTGCCCGGAGCGGTCAAGCAGCTCAATATTCAAATCGCTTTCCAGCTTCTGAATCATATAGCTGAGTGCCGCAGGGGTTTTAAACAGCGATTCGGCTGCTGCGGCAAATGAACCCTGTTTGTCGAGTGCGTCGAGGATTAGCAAAACATCCAGATTGATGCGCATAAGCAGAAAATATCCTGAAAAATAAACTCCTCTGTTGTACCGAATGAAGAAAAACAATGCCAGTGAATAAATTAGATGAGTCATGCGCATTTTTTTGATGTTGTTTAGGATATATCGCAACACAGAATTAATAGTTTCACAGGATGGTTAGTTTTCTTTAATAACTCGTTAGAAATTTCCCGCTATACTCAACAAGCTTTCTGATTCAGGATCCTGCTGCTGACGGCAGATACAGACCGTTGCCTTTTAACTTATTGATTAAGAAGGTGTGTTATGTCTATTCGGGAACTGATTGACCCTCAAAACTCTACGCTGATTTTTATTGATCATCAGCCGCAAATGTCATTTGGTGTGGCAAATATTGATCGCCAGACTTTGAAAAATAATACTGTGGCATTAGCGAAAGCCGGCAAGATATTTAATGTTCCAGTGATTTATACCTCTGTGGAAACAAAAAGTTTTAGCGGCTATATCTGGCCGGAATTGTTAGCGGTTCACCCCGATGTGAAGCCTATTGAACGCACGTCTATGAACTCCTGGGAAGATGCGGCGTTTGTGAAAGCCGTGGAAGCGACCGGGCGCAAAAAATTGATTATCTCCGCGCTGTGGACCGAAGTCTGCCTGACCTTCCCGGCGCTGATGGCGCTGGAAGCGGGTTATGAAGTGTATGTGGTGACCGACACGTCCGGCGGCACGTCTGTGGATGCCCACGAGCGTTCTATTGACCGGATGGTGCAGGCGGGCGCAGTCCCCGTAACCTGGCAACAAGTTCTTCTTGAGTACCAGCGTGACTGGTCCCGCAAAGAAACCTACGACGCCGTAATGGATTTGGTGCGCGAACATAGCGGCGCCTACGGTATGGGCGTGGATTACGCCTATACCATGGTGCATGGCGCGCCGGAACGTAAAGCCTAAATACACTTCATCCTTCATGCTGCATCTTTGTTGGCTTCGCTTGCGTACCCCGGTCACTTACTGATGTAAGCTCCCGGGGATCCACAACCTTGCCGCCTCGATGCACCATGAATGATTTTGTGTATTGCTTTCCTGGCCTAAGCGGTCTGTTTCCTCTCAACAAGGAACCCTTCATGGCGCAGAACAAACATGTGACGTTGGTGATTACCCATACCCTGCAGCCTGAGCAGGCGCGGCGGTATGAGCAGTGGCTGGGGAAAATCATGCCGGTGGCCGCCGAGTTTCCCGGTCATCTCGGGGCGAATGTGATTCGCCCTGCGGAGGGCGAGAATCTGTGGAACATTATTATCCGCTTCGACACGCTGGAGCATCTGTACAACTGGACCCAGTCCGATACGCGCCGTGTGCTGGTGGAAGAGATAGCTCCGCTACTGGCAGAAGGTGATAAAACCGAAATTCGTACCGAAGCGGCGTTCTGGTTTACGCCGCCCGCGCCCCATGTACGCCAGCCCAGGCGCTGGAAACAGTTCCTGATAACTCTGCTGGTGATTTTTCCCAGCACTAACCTGGTGCCGTGGTTGACCGGCATTGTGCTGCCTGCAATGAAGGGCTCGTTACTCCTGCATCTTATCAATGATGCGTGTGTGGTTGCGCTGGTGGTCTGGTTCTGGATGCCCATCGTAACCCGTCTGTTTGCCGGATGGCTGAAAAAAGCCTGACCGGTTTCTCAGGAGATTGTTATGTCGCAAACTGCCACACTGATTCTGACTCACGGAAAAATTCATACTCTCGACAGACAAAGCCCACAGGTCGAGGCGGTCGCGATCGCCAACGGGAAGATCCTGGCGACCGGTAACCACGACCGGATCATGAGCTTTGCCGCCGAAGGAACGCAGATTGTCGATCTGCAAGGACATACGGTGATCCCCGGCTTAAATGATTCACACCTGCACCTGATTCGCGGTGGTCTGAATTACAACCTGGAACTGCGTTGGGAAGGCGTACCGTCGCTGGCGGATGCACTACGCATGCTCAAAGAGCAGGCTGACAGAACGCCGTCGCCGCAATGGGTGCGCGTGGTAGGCGGCTGGAGCGAATTCCAGTTTGCCGAACGGCGCATGCCGACTCTGGAAGAACTGAATGAAGCCGCGCCAGATACCCCGGTATTTGTTCTGCATCTGTACGACAGAGCGTTGCTGAATCGCGCGGCGCTGAAAGCCGTGGGCTACACCAAAGCGACGCCGGATCCGGCAGGCGGTGAGATTGTGCGTGATAGCAACGGCAACCCGACCGGAATGCTGATCGCCAAACCCAACGCCATGATCCTTTATTCGACGCTGGCAAAAGGGCCAAAGCTGCCGCTGGAAATGCAGGTCAATTCGACCCGCCAGTTTATGCGCGAGCTGAACCGCCTGGGACTGACCAGCGCCATTGATGCGGGCGGCGGCTTTCAGAACTACCCGGAAGATTACGAGATCATTGAGCAGTTGCACGCCAACAAGCAGATGACGGTGCGCATCGCCTACAACTTGTTTACTCAGCGTCCTAAGCAGGAGCTGGAGGACTTTGAACGCTGGACCGATATGCTCAAGCCCGGACAGGGCACCGATTTCTACCGTGCTAATGGCGCAGGGGAAATGTTGGTCTTCTCGGCCGCTGATTTTGAAGATTTCCTGCAACCACGTCCGGATCTACCGGAAGGTATGGAAGAAGAACTGGAACGCGTGGTTCGCCACCTGGTGGAGCATCGCTGGCCGTTCCGTCTGCATGCCACCTATGATGAATCCATCAGCCGCATGCTGGATGTGTTCGAGAAGGTGAATCGCGATATCCCGTTCAATGGCCTGCACTGGTTCTTCGATCACGCCGAAACGATTACCGAACGCAATATCGAGCGCGTCAAAGCGTTGGGCGGCGGGATAGCGGTTCAGCACCGAATGGCGTTCCAGGGGGAGTATTTTGTCGATCGCTATGGCAAAGACGCGGTCAAGCATACGCCGCCGGTGGCGAAAATGCTGGCGGCTGATGTTCCGGTAGGGCTGGGGACTGACGCCACCCGCGTGGCCAGCTATAACCCGTGGACCGCGCTGTACTGGCTGGTTTCGGGCCGTACCGTTGGTGGTATGGCGATGTATGATGATAACAATCGCCTGCCGCGCGATGTGGCGCTGGAACTGTGGACGGCCGGTAGCGCCTGGTTCTCCAGCGAACAGGGTAAGAAAGGGCGTATCGAGAAAGATCAACTGGCCGACCTGGTGGTGCTGTCTAAAGATTATTTCAGCGTGCCAGAAGAAGAGATCAAAGGCATCGAGTCGGTGATGACTATTGTCGATGGTAAAGTCGTGTACGCAGCCGGGCATTTCACTCCGCTGGCACCGCCAGCCATTCCGGTTGTGCCGGACTGGTCGCCGGTGGTGAAGGTGCCGGGGCACTATCGCTCAGCGCCGCCTGCTGCGGCGAAAATTGGCGCAATGGTACAGATGCACCAGTGCTGTGGTAGTTGCGGCGTACACGGTCATCAGCATGACATCGCGCGTAAGTCGGGGATTCCGGTGTCAGATGACAGGGCTTTCTGGGGCGCGCTGGGTTGTTCCTGTTTTGCGTTTTAATCTCTCATCACAGCCCCTGGCCAAACGCAGGGGCTGATTGGCTTTTCTGAAAAGCGGGTCATAGTGTTAACAGATATGGCACAGCTGCAACAATTTGTGTCATTCTGGTCTGTCTTTACACAGTGAAGGTGGAAACATGGATGAGCTGCTAACCCTTGGCTGCATTGTTTTATTCTTCGCGTTGGTCGTGGTTCCTGGTCTCGCGATCGTGGCATACAAACGCAGTACGGCGGTACGTTCTGAGCTGGCAGCCTTGCGCCGTCGGGTAGAGGAACTTGAGCTGCGCGGTGTAGCGTCAGAGTCTGTGGCACAGGCTGCCGCCGATGCGCCAACGCCTGCGATGGGCAGCGTGGCGCCGGAACCTGACGCTGAGCCGACGCCTGAACCCGTTAACCCGTGGTCTTCACAGCAAAAGCCGGATAAAGCGGCGGTCTCCACGCCCAACGCCCAGCGGCCTTCTGCTTTTGGCGGGGTGATATCATCGCTGGTGCGCTGGTTTATGCAGGGCAACCCGTTGGCAAAGCTCGGTATATTGCTCTTGTTCCTGGGACTTTCTTTCCTGCTGCGTTACACCGTCGAACATTCTCTGTTTCCGCTTGAGCTGCGCCTGGTGGCGGCCGCGCTGTTTGCTATTGTCCTGTTGGCGCTGGGCTGGCGGTTGCGGCATAAGCAACCGGTCTATGCGCTGATCTTACAGGGCGGGGCCACGGGAGCACTCTATCTCACCGTCTTTGGCGCGTTCCGGCTGTGGCAAATGCTGCCAATGACGCTAGCATTTGCGCTGCTGGTGGCGATTTGCGCGGCGAGCGTGGGTCTGGCTATTTTGCAAAAGGCACTCAGCCTGGCGATGCTGGCAAGCCTTGGCGGCTATCTCGCGCCGCTGCTGCTTTCCTCCGGCGGCGGCAGTCATGTCGCGCTTTTCTCTTTCTATCTTCTGCTCTCGGTCGGCATTCTCGCCATTAGCATCTGGCAGCACTGGCGGGAGCTGAATTTGCTCGGCCTGCTGTTTACCTTTGGCGTTGGCGGTTTGTGGGGGCTGGAGGACTATCGACCTGAGTATTACCTGAGCTGCCAACTGTTCCTGATCGCCAACACCATTATTTTTGGCGTGCTGAGCGTGGCGCTGTCGCTTCGTGCGCAGGAAAAAGGCAAGCAGATTATTGATGGCGTGCTGCTGTTTGCCCCTCCGCTGGTAGGTTTTGGCATGCAGTACGCCATTACGCGGCATATGGCATATGGTCCGGCGCTGAGCGCGCTAGGCTACGGTGGTTTCTATCTGGTGTTGGCGACGCTGGCGTTGCGGCGTTCGTCTTCGCTGGGGAGACCGCTGGTATTGGCTGCCCTGGCGCTTGGCGGCGCATTTACTACCCTGGCTATCCCGTTGGCGCTTTCAGCCCGTTGGACGGCGATGGCCTGGTCGCTGGAGGGACTTGGGATCCTCTGGCTGGGTATCCAACAGCAGCAGCGACGCATGAGTTATAGCGGTACGGCGCTGCTCGTGCTGGCCGTGGGCAGCGCGCTATGGGCGCTGGCGAACGGCACAACTGCGCTCTCAGTGATGCTGATATTTGCCGTGCTTAGCCTCAGTTGGCTGGCTGCCGCATGGCTATGGCGCAGCATTCGGATGCAGGGCAGTTGGGGGCTACTCGCTGGCGGTTTGCTTTTCTGGATTACTGCCCTCGTTGCGGTATCGCAGCTCGTCCTGAAGCAGGAGCGGTGGGTGCTGTCTGGCGTGTTGGCATTAATGGCGGTATCGGTCTGGGGCTGGCGTACGATTGCTGGTCGCCTGGCATGGCGGGAGCTTGATGCCAGTAAATGGCTGTTATGGCCGACGATGCTGGTGATGCTGATGTATCAGATCTCCTGGCAGCAGATTTTTGCTGCGGGCTGGCCGAATCTGGCCTGGTGCGCGGCGCTAATTGTTGCAGTGGCGCTGCTCTGGCGTGACGCACAGATATTACCGCCAACGCTTTCCCGGCTGGCGCATTTGTCATTCTTCTGGATGATTGTACTGGCGCTGGCGGTTGAGCTGTTCTGGTTCGCACAGGCGCTACCGTGGGGGAGGGCCGCGTGGGGAAGCGGCCTGATGATGGCGGCTGGCGGGTTGCTGATTTTCCTGGTTTATCAAGCTGTTCAGCGCAAGCTCTGGCCATTTCGTATCTGGCCAGCCTTATATTCTGTGCAGGCGATGGTTCCCGTTGCGCTGGTGCTGGTTGGTCTGCTCGTGTTGACGAATTTACAGGATGGCGTGGTTTATCGTCAGACGTATCTGCCGTTGCTCAACCCGCTGGAAGAGGGTGCAGCTTTTGCCCTGCTAGGGTTGATCGTGTTTTATCGCGCGTCTGAACGCTATTTCCCGGTGCAGCTTTCGGTGTGCCGCCCATGGCCGGTTGTGGCGCTGATGGCGCTCGGCTTTTGGTGGCTTAATGGTTTGTTGCTGCGCGCGTTGTCCTGGTATGGTGAGGTTGCGTGGAATGTACACGCCCTGTGGGATTCGCGGTTGATTCAAACCTGTTTTGCTCTGTTCTGGATGCTAACGGCATTGGTGGTGATGCTGCAGGCAACCCGGCGTCGCTCGCGGCAGGAATGGCTGTGTGGAGCCGTTTTGCTGGGGATAGTCATTATTAAACTGATGCTGGTGGACAGCGCGGGAGGCGGCGGCCTGGCGCGCGCGGTCGCGTTTATTGGCGTCGCCATTCTGGTGCTGATTATCGGGTATTTTTCACCCTTACCGCCCAAAGCTGGAGAAGAAAAATGAAATGGATTAAAGCGGTTCTCTGGAGTGCTCTGTTAGGAGCAACCGGCGCGGCATGGGGCAGTAATACGGTTACGGATGCGCCAGTAGACTACGCGAAGGGCGTGAAGCTCTTAACGCCGGGTTCAGAGCAATGGTATAGCCTGCCTCTGCCTTTAGCGGTGTACCATGAGGCAGTCTGGCCGGATTTACGTGATATCCGGGTGTTCAACCGTCAGGGCGAGGTAGTGCCTTTCACTCTGCTGGCTGAAAAAACGCAGGCAACGTCCCCGAGAACGATTCCTCTGCGCCTTTTTCCGTTTGATTCTACGGTGCAACAGGTGACGCCAAAGCAAGATGATGAAAGACCCGCGGTCCTGCTTCGTGCTAAAAATGGCATCGAAATTCGCTTCGAAAGTGAAAACCTGCAATCCATCGGGCAGAGTTATTTAATCGCCTTGCCAGACGATGTCAAAGAGACGCCATCGCTGTCCCAGTTGCGTTTGAACTGGGATGCGCCAGCGAAAAACTGGCAGGGAACGGCATCGCTTTATTACAGCCGAGATTTACGTGACTGGAGGTTGATTACAGGAAATGCGCCGCTGATGGATCTGACGCATAGCGACGACCGGTTGAAAATGGACACCTTAGGTGTCGATGATTTGCGCATGTCCGCTGGTGGCGTCCCCTGGCTGTTGCTGATTCTTGATTCGCAAAGCCCTGCGTTAAATCTGACCGGCGTGAGTGCGATAACCCGTGAGGAGCCTCCGCTTACCCGGCCTGTTTCGATGGATGCTGAAGCGGAGAGAATTGCCGAAAACCAGGCGATTTGGCGCTGGTCCAGGCCGCAACCGTTGACCTCATTAAAGATTTCACTGGATTACGAAGGCGTATTGCCGGTTGAACTTGAATGGCGCAAGGGAGAAAAAGACGCCTGGCAGCCTTTAACCCGAACGGTTCTCTACAATCTGGAAAATCAGCATTCGGATGATATTCCACTCTCCGGTGAGTTAGTCGAGGCGGTCCGGATGACGACGCTTCAGGCGCGTTTACCCGCCACCTTACCCGTACTGAGAGGGGAGCGCGACAGCTATAAAGTGATTTTTAACGCGCAAGGTCAAAGCCCATTTATTCTGGCATGGGGAAACAAAGCGGCGGAACCCGCGAGCATCAGTCTGGCGATGCTGGTCCCGGAGGCGTTACGTAAGCACAACGATCCTGACAAAATGCCGCAGGCATTGGAGGATGAACGGGTTACTCTGGGCGGTGAGGGTCGGCTGACGGCAACGTCAGTCGCTGAGCAACAAAGCCAGTGGAAAACGCTGTTGGTGTGGGGGGCGTTAATCCTTGGCGTCGCCGTACTGGCGCTGATGGCGTGGCGAATCTGGCGTGAAGTGAAAAAGGGTAATCCGACATAAACCCATAAAAAAGGCCCGCATTGCGGGCCTTTTGTCGATTCATGCCAATTACAGGCTGGAAACGTTCTCGGTCAGGTATTTTGCCACGCCGTCCGGAGACGCGTTCATACCTTCTTTACCTTTTTCCCACTGCGCCGGGCAAACGTCGCCGTGCTCTTCGTGGAACTGCAGCGCGTCAACCATGCGCAGCATTTCGTCGATGTTACGACCCAGCGGCAGATCGTTAACCACCTGGTGACGAACAACGCCGTTAGCGTCGATCAGGAAAGAACCACGCAGAGCAACGCCCGCTTCCGGGTGCTCGATGCCGTAGGCTTTCTGGATTTCGCGTTTGATGTCAGCAACCATTGCGTATTTCACCGCACCGATGCCGCCTTTGTCGACAGGGGTGTTACGCCATGCGTTGTGGACAAATTCAGAGTCGAAAGAAACGCCAACAACTTCAACGCCGCGCTTCTGGAATTCTTCGTAACGTTTGTCGAATGCGATCAGTTCAGACGGGCAAACGAAAGTGAAGTCCATCGGCCAGAAGAACAGAACGGTGGTTTTACCGTTGGTATGCTGTTTGAAGTTGAAGTTTTCAACGATCTCACCGCTACCCAGTACCGCAGCTGCTGTGAAATCCGGAGCCTGACGAGTTACCAGTACCATATAATTCTCCTGCAATGTTAAGGGGTTTTTGGAACGCAACGCGGGCCAGTATAGAGAGTGTTCGTGAATAAGACAAAGAGGCGCTGGCAATCAATGAGACAGGTTTTGTCTATCAATCTTTTACCGGATGGTGGCTAAGGCTTATCCGGCGCGTTATGCGGGCTGCAATCAAAGGGTTTTACGCTGCGCCTGTTCCATCATCTGCGGATAAAACTGCCAGAAACGTTCTTCTAACGCATCATAATGCGTATCCAGGTCATACCATGAGGCGCGCAGGGCATCGAGACGCGGACGGCGGCTGGCCATGCCGTTCAGGACGTTCTGGATAAAATCCATGTCACGATAGCGCTCAAGCCATTTTTCTGACCATATATAGTTGTTTAAGTTAATAAAGCGCGGCGGCGATTCCGGCAAAATTGTGGTCACCTGGGTGCGGGCATAGCGCACGAAGTCCACCAGCGGGAAGTCTGGGGAGATTTCCGCCCAGTGGCGCGACAGAAAGTGATCCCACATCACGTCCAGCGTAATTGGCGCGACGCGGCGCGTTTCGCTACGAAACCACTCTTTGGCTTCACGCACCTGCGGCAGGTTATCGGTCATCACGTCGATACGACGGTGCATTAAGATGCCTTCCACCACCTCAGGCGAAAAATGCGTTTCCGGATTACTCCGGACAAAATCGGCCAGCAGATTGCCGGAAAGCGAGCTGTCGGCAAGATGAGCGAGATGCAAATGTGCAAGAAAATTCATAGTTAAACGTTTATCCAGAGGGGTAAAGGTTGCAGGGAGAACGCCCCGGCACTAGACTACCCGCCTCTTATTTTAGTCTGAGTCAGTGTCATGCGCGTTACCGATTTCACCTTTGAACTACCCGAATCCCTGATTGCCCACTATCCGCAAGCTGAGCGCAGTAGCTGCCGCTTGCTGTCTTTGGACGGGCCGACGGGCGCGCTGACGCACGGTACTTTCACCGATTTGCTCGATAAGCTCAACCCTGGCGATTTGTTGGTCTTTAACAACACCCGCGTCATTCCAGCGCGTCTGTTTGGCCGTAAAGCCAGCGGCGGTAAGATTGAAGTGCTGGTCGAACGCATGCTGGATGACAAGCGTATTTTGGCACACATTCGCGCCTCGAAAGCGCCGAAGCCGGGTGCCGAGCTGCTATTGGGCGACGATGAAAGTATTAAAGCGACGATGGTTGCCCGTCACGACGCGCTGTTTGAAGTGGCGTTTGACGATGAACGCAGCGTGCTTGATATCCTCAATGCCATCGGCCATATGCCGTTGCCGCCGTATATTGACCGCCCGGACGAAGACGCCGACCGCGAGCTGTACCAGACCGTGTATAGCGAAAAACCGGGTGCCGTCGCTGCGCCGACCGCGGGGCTGCACTTTGACGAGCCGCTGCTGGCGAAACTGCGCGATAAAGGCATTGAAATGGCGTTCGTTACGTTGCACGTCGGCGCGGGTACCTTCCAGCCGGTGCGCGTAGACACTATCGAAGACCACATTATGCACTCCGAATATGCGGAGGTGCCGCAGGATGTGGTTGACGCGGTGCTGGCGGCGAAGGCGCGTGGCAACCGCGTGATAGCCGTGGGAACAACGTCCGTTCGCTCACTGGAAAGCGCGGCGCAGGCTGCAAAAAACGATCTCATTGCGCCGTTCTTCGGTGATACGCAGATATTTATTTATCCAGGCTATAAATACCAGGTGATTGATGCCCTGGTCACCAACTTCCACCTGCCGGAATCGACGCTGATTATGCTGGTTTCTGCGTTTGCTGGTTATAAAAACACCATGCACGCCTACCACGAAGCGGTAAAAGCGGAATATCGCTTTTTTAGTTACGGAGATGCGATGTTTATCACGTACAATCCGCAGGCTATTTCTGAGCGTGTCGGGGAATAAATTTCCGGCATGAGTATTTAACGTCGGACTGTTTTTCTGACGCAGGAGTTAAGATGAAATTTGAACTGGACACCACAGACGGTCGCGCGCGTCGCGGGCGCCTGGTTTTTGATCGTGGCGTAGTGGAAACACCTGCATTTATGCCGGTCGGTACTTACGGCACCGTAAAAGGCATGACGCCGGAAGAAGTTGAAGCCACCGGCGCGCAGATCATTCTCGGCAACACTTTCCACCTGTGGCTACGCCCGGGTCAGGAAATCATGAAACTGCACGGCGATCTGCACGATTTCATGCAGTGGAAAGGGCCAATCCTTACCGATTCCGGCGGCTTCCAGGTTTTCAGTCTGGGCGATATCCGCAAGATCACCGAGCAGGGCGTGCATTTCCGCAACCCGATCAACGGCGATCCGATTTTCCTCGATCCTGAGAAGTCAATGGAGATTCAATACGATCTCGGTTCCGATATCGTGATGATCTTCGACGAATGTACACCGTACCCGGCCGACTGGGACTATGCTAAACGCTCAATGGAGATGTCTCTGCGTTGGGCGAAGCGCAGTCGCGACCGTTTTGACAGTCTCGGCAACAAAAATGCGCTTTTTGGCATCATTCAGGGCAGCGTTTACGAAGATTTACGTGATATCTCTGTCAAAGGTCTGGTAGATATCGGCTTTGATGGCTACGCTGTCGGCGGTTTGGCTGTCGGTGAGCCGAAGGAAGATATGCACCGCATTCTGGAGCATGTTTGCCCACAGATTCCGGCAGATAAACCGCGTTACCTGATGGGCGTCGGCAAACCAGAAGATCTGGTTGAAGGCGTACGTCGCGGTATCGATATGTTTGACTGCGTGATGCCAACGCGAAATGCCCGTAATGGTCATTTGTTTGTGACTGACGGCGTGGTAAAAATTCGTAACGCGAAACATAAAAGCGACACCAGTCCGCTCGATGCTGAGTGTGATTGCTACACCTGTCGCAATTATTCGCGCGCTTACTTGCATCATCTCGACCGTTGCAACGAAATATTGGGCGCGCGTCTCAACACGATTCATAACCTTCGCTACTACCAGCGTTTGATGGCGGGTTTACGCAAGGCTATTGAAGAGGGTAAATTAGAGAGCTTCGTGACCGATTTTTACCAACGTCAGGGTCGACCAGTTCCACCTGTGAACGTTGATTAATTTTAATAATGAGGGAATTTGAATGAGCTTTTTTATTTCTGATGCGGTAGCGGCAACAGGTGCTCCGGCGCAGGGCAGCCCGATGTCTCTGATTCTGATGCTGGTGGTGTTTGGTCTGATTTTCTACTTTATGATCCTGCGTCCGCAACAAAAGCGTACCAAAGAACACAAAAATCTGATGAACTCCATTGCGAAAGGCGATGAAGTGCTGACTAACGGTGGTCTGGTGGGTCGCGTGACCAAAGTAGCAGAATCTGGCTACATCGCTATTGCGCTGAACGATACCACTGAAGTGGTTATTAAACGTGATTTCGTAGCTGCCGTTCTGCCGAAAGGCACCATGAAGGCGCTGTAATTTATTGTTTTCCCAAAGGGAACTGCCGTGTTAAACCGTTATCCTTTGTGGAAGTACATTATGCTGGTCGTCGTGATTGTCGTCGGCCTGCTTTACGCACTTCCCAACCTGTATGGTGAGGATCCGGCTGTTCAAATCACTGGCGTGCGCGGTGCCGCCGCCAGTGAGCAAACGCTGATCCAGGTCCAGAAAACATTACAAGAAGATAAAATCACACCTAAGTCTGTGGCTCTGGAAGAGGGTGCTATTCTTGCGCGCTTCGACTCCACTGATACCCAACTGCGCGCACGTGAAGTGCTGATGGGCGTGCTGGGCGATCAATACGTCGTGGCGCTTAACCTTGCTCCGGCAACCCCGCGCTGGCTGGCAGCCATTCACGCAGAACCGATGAAACTCGGTCTTGACCTGCGTGGTGGCGTTCACTTCCTGATGGAAGTGGATATGGACACCGCGCTGAGTAAGTTGCAGGAACAAAATATCGATAGCCTGCGCAGCGATCTGCGTGAAAAAGGCATTCCTTATACTACCGTTCGTAAAGAAGATAACTACGGCCTGAGCATCACCTTCCGTGACAGCAGCGCCCGTGATGAAGCTATCTCTTATCTGAGCAAGCGTCACCAGGATCTGGTTATTTCCAGCCAGGGCAGCAATGCTCTGCGTGCGGTGATGACCGATGCGCGACTGAGTGAAGCCCGTGAATACGCGGTACAGCAGAACATCAATATTCTGCGTAATCGTGTGAACCAGTTGGGTGTTGCTGAGCCGGTTGTACAACGTCAGGGTGCTGACCGTATTGTCGTCGAACTGCCGGGTATCCAGGATACCGCGCGCGCGAAAGAAATTCTGGGCGCAACCGCGACGCTGGAATTCCGTCTGGTAAACACCAACGTTGACCAGTCTGCTGCGGCATCCGGGCGCGTGCCGGGTGATTCGGAAGTGAAACAGTCTCGTGAAGGTCAGCCGGTTGTGCTGTACAAACGCGTGATCCTGACTGGTGACCATATCACCGATTCCACTTCCAGCCAGGACGAATACAATCAGCCGCAGGTTAACATCTCGCTGGATAGCGCGGGTGGTAACATCATGTCCAACTTCACCAAGGACAACATCGGTAAGCCGATGGCGACCCTGTTTGTGGAGTACAAAGACAGCGGTAAGAAAGATGCCAACGGTCGCGCCGTGCTGGTGAAACAGGAAGAGGTGATTAACATCGCCAACATCCAGTCTCGCCTGGGTAACAGCTTCCGTATCACCGGTATCAACAACCCGAACGAAGCGCGTCAGCTTTCTCTGCTGTTACGTGCCGGTGCGTTGATCGCGCCGATTCAGATTGTTGAAGAACGTACCATCGGCCCAACCCTGGGTATGCAGAACATCAAACAGGGTCTGGAAGCCTGTCTGGCCGGTCTGGTGGTGTCTATCCTGTTCATGATCTTCTTCTATAAGAAGTTCGGCCTGATTGCGACCAGCGCGCTGATCGCTAACCTGGTGCTGATTGTCGGCATTATGTCGCTGTTGCCGGGAGCTACGCTGAGTATGCCGGGGATTGCGGGGATCGTCTTAACCCTTGCCGTCGCGGTCGATGCTAACGTACTGATCAACGAACGTATCAAAGAAGAGTTGAGTAACGGTCGTTCGGTGCAGCAGGCCATCAATGAAGGTTATGCGGGCGCATTTAGCTCCATCTTCGATGCGAACATTACGACGCTGATTAAGGTCATTATCCTGTACGCAGTCGGCACCGGGGCAATTAAAGGGTTCGCGATTACTACCGGTATTGGGGTAGCGACGTCGATGTTTACCGCAATTGTCGGTACACGTGCCATCGTAAACCTGTTGTATGGCGGCAAGCGCGTCAAAAAGCTGTCAATCTGAGGAGTGCGAAGTGGCACAGGAATATACTGTTGAACAATTGAACCACGGCCGTAAAGTCTGGGACTTTATGCGCTGGGACTACTGGGCTTTCGGCATTTCAGGTTTTCTGCTGATCGCGGCCATCGTGATTATGGGCGTGCGCGGCTTTAACTGGGGTCTCGATTTCACCGGTGGTACGGTCATTGAAATCACGCTGGAAAAACCAGCTGAAATGGACGTGATGCGCGATGCGCTGGAGAAAGCGGGCTTTGTTGATCCGCTTCTGCAAAACTTCGGCAGCAGCCACGACATTATGGTGCGTATGCCGCCAACTGAAGGCGCAGACGGCGGTCAGGTGCTGGGTAGCAAAGTGTTGAGTGTGATTAATGAATCCACCAACCAAAACGCCGCGGTGAAACGAATTGAATTCGTGGGGCCGAGCGTGGGTGCAGACCTGGCGCAAACGGGTGCGATGGCGCTGATGGCGGCGCTGATCTCAATCCTGGTGTACGTCGGTTTCCGCTTTGAGTGGCGATTGGCTGCAGGGGTAGTTATCGCGCTGGCGCACGACGTAATCATCACACTTGGGATCCTGTCGTTGTTCCATATCGAGATTGACCTGACTATCGTCGCATCGCTGATGTCGGTAATCGGTTACTCGCTGAACGACAGTATCGTCGTCTCTGACCGTATTCGTGAAAACTTCCGCAAAATTCGTCGCGGTACGCCTTACGAAATCTTTAACGTGTCATTGACGCAGACGCTGCACCGTACGTTGATTACGTCCGGTACGACGTTGATGGTTATTCTGATGCTTTTCCTGTTCGGTGGTCCGGTACTGGAAGGCTTCTCGCTGACCATGCTTATCGGTGTTTCCATCGGTACCGCGTCTTCTATCTACGTGGCATCGGCGCTGGCGCTGAAGCTGGGTATGAAGCGTGAGCATATGCTGCAGCAGAAGGTCGAGAAAGAAGGGGCGGATCAACCGTCGATTCTGCCTTAAGCGACGCAGAGCGTGTGAAGCGTAAGAACTGGAATCCCGATCGCAAGGTCGGGATTTTTTTTGTCTGTGATTTAACGGTAGGCCATTATCTTTTTCTGTCGCCACACTACTGACAGTATGCTGTCAGTAGCCCTGTCTTATAGTCCTTCTGAGATTACCCACACAGGCAGGAGGAAGTATGAACAACGTAATTAACTGGTTTGAAATTCCCGTGGCACAAATGGAGCGCGCCATCGCTTTTTATGAGCCAGTGATGCAGGTTTCTTTGCGTCGGGAGAATATGGACTGCGCCGAGCTGGCCGTATTCCCGCATCAGGATCCCGCTCCTGGCGGGGCGTTGGCTAAATTTGACGGTATTTCGCCTTCAGCACAGGGCGCTATTATTTATCTGCATACGGACAATTTGGCTGCCACGCTTGAACGCGTCGCCATCGCTGGCGGTCAATGCGTGTTTGGCCCGCTCGAACTGGGGCAGGACATTGGTACGATTGCGCTATTTACTGACAGTGAAGGCAATCGTGTTGGTTTACATCAACCCGCGTAATATTTTCAGGCCAGAGGATTAAAATGAGTAGACGCGCCGACCGTTTGTTTCAGATTGTACAAATCCTGCGTGGCAGGCGAGTGACAACGGCGGCGCTGCTGGCAGAACGTCTTGACGTTTCTGAACGGACGATTTATCGCGATATCCGCGATCTCTCTTTATCCGGCGTGCCCATTGAAGGCGAAGTGGGCAGCGGATACCGCTTAATGGCCGGGTTTGATCTGCCACCGTTGATGTTAACGCATCACGAATCAGAAGCATTGATGGTCGCGATTCGGTTGCTGAAAACATGGGGCGGGGATTCACTTTCACAGGCACTGGAGTCCGCGCAGGAAAAAGTGCTGGCGATATTGCCGCCAGAAAGTCGCCGCAGGGCCGAGCAAACGCGGATTTTTGCGCCAGATTTTGGTAATCAGCCGCATTCACGCAGTGCCTTCGATCTCATACATCGCGCGGTTTCGGCGCAGCAGACGCTGGCGCTGCATTATCGAGATGAGTCCGGGAACCTCTCCTGGCGGGACGTTCAGCCGCTGGGATTATTTTTCTGGGGCGAGCACTGGCTTCTGGTTGCCTGGTGCGAGAAGCGTGACGATTATCGCTGCTTTCGCGTTGATCGCTGTCTGAAGATCACGCTGCTCGACAGGCATTTTCGTGAATCGGCAGATCGCTCGCTAAGTAACTTTTTACGTAAAGTACGTTGTGAAGACCAGCCGTAAAAAAGCCAGCGGTTAAGCTGGCTTGTCTGCATAAATTGTCTGGATTAGAAATTGTAACCTACGACCAGATAACCACCCCAACCGGTTGATTTCGCGCTGAAGTCGCCTTCGCCCCAGTTCAGGGTATCCCCACCTTTCCACTGGCCGCCGTTATGGAAATAACGCGCGACTACGGAGTAGTGCCAGTGATCGTAGTTCAGCGCCAGCACGTGGCTGGAAGCGATAGAGTTGCTGGTACGGTTAGGATCATCACCCAAATCTGAACCCCAGTCGAAGTTGGTGAAGCCAATATAGGTCAACTGACCGCCCCAAACCTGGGTGATCGGCACAAAGTATTTCACTTTGAAACGGTAACCATCCCACTCGTTTTCGTTGGATGCGCCATAGTTCTGCCACTGGTATTTAGCATACACGTTCAGGGACAGACCCATCGGCAGACCGGTGTCGATATCGGTACCCAGACCCATATACCAGGTGCTCTGGCGGCTGGCTTTGTTATCACCCATATCGTAGATGTAGTTGTTGGCGAAGTACCATTCTTTGAATGGTCCAAAGCTCAGGTCAGCACCGGTCAGCTTGTCGATGGAGAAACGCGGTTCGATTTCCATAAACAGCGGAGAACCGTCAGACCAGATGCCTTTGTCGTTACCGTTACCCCAGTCGAAGGTTTTCGGGATATCGATGTAGCCATAGAAATCAAACCAGTCTTTTTTGGCAAACGCTTCGTATTCCAGATACACGTCGTTGTTCAGTTTCGGAGAGAAACGGGTGTGGTAGCTGCCCACCACGTTGACGCTTTGGTGCCACCAGTCGGACAGATATTGCGGTTTGTCATTTTCTGCTGCGTTGGCAGTAAAAGACGAGGAGAGCGCCAGCACTGCACCGGCTGCAAGTAATGTTTTTTTCATATGTATGCCACTGTTTGAAATCCCTTTCGGGAGTGAAAAATGCGCAAATTGCGTTTCTAAATATTTCGTAATTCTTCGGAGCCTATTATAAAAATCATTGTTCACAAAAATATGTCTTGTTTCACAGTTCTATCATTTACGTAATCGATTGCGTTCACGTTTGCGTACTTTAGGCGGCGAATTGTACTGGCTCTGATGAATGTTGCCAAGTTTTGCCAGAAATATCGGTTATGTCAGGGGAGTAACAAAAGGGGGCGAATTGATGTTGCGGAACGCACAAAACGTTCCGCAAAAAAGTTTATTGGCTAACAGGCTGTACGTCGTGAATGCGAACAAATCCCAACTGGTCGGGGGAGAGACCATTTATCTGCAACGGAATGTCTACGTCGCTGGGGGCAAGAATACTTGCCGGGGCGTTGACCAGTTGGTTTTGAACATTCACTTCCTGGTAATTCTCTGTAGTGCCCTGAATTTGCCCGTACTCTACGGTGGCGCTGAAGGCGGGCAAGGGCGTATTGGACTCGCCCTGAATGCGTAGCGTTAACCGTGTGCCATCGGCGTTTGGCGCAATATTCACCAGCGACATACGTAGCGTGCCGATCTGGCTTTCCAGCCGGGCAGGCGTTTTGGAGCCCGGCAACAGATAGGCGCCACTGGTCGATTTGGCATTCAACATATTTTGTTGCGTAATTTTTACGGTTTCCTGATTAAGCTGCGTCATCTCTTTATTTAGCGTGCTTACGCTTTGATGCATCTGGCGTACTTCGCTTTGCTGCGCGCAGGCGCTAAGACTAAAGAGGCTTCCCACCAGGAGAATTCTTAGGTAACGTCTTGTCATTGTGATTACTTCCTTCATTGTCGCGATAGCATAATGGTAGTGTGCACAGAGTACGAAGGCATCGATCCTTTGTCTCAAAAGCGCTGCGCCTTTGTTGTCACGCCAGTTCAGGGTAAAATAGATTTCTGTGAACCACTGAGGTACAGGACGCCGTATGCATTGCCCATTCTGTTTCGCCGTAGACACTAAGGTAATTGACTCTCGTCTTGTAGGCGAGGGCTCCTCAGTACGCCGCCGTCGGCAGTGTCTGGTCTGTAACGAACGTTTCACCACTTTTGAAGTGGCTGAACTTGTCATGCCGCGCGTTGTGAAGAGCAACGATGTGCGTGAACCCTTTAATGAAGATAAGCTGCGCAGCGGCATGCTCAGAGCGCTGGAGAAACGCCCGGTCAGCTCAGATGACGTCGAAATGGCGTTAAACCATATCAAATCACAACTGCGTGCGACTGGCGAGCGTGAGGTGCCGAGTAAGATGATCGGCAACCTGGTGATGGAGCAGTTGAAAAAGCTCGATAAAGTCGCTTACATCCGCTTTGCTTCGGTTTACCGCAGTTTCGAAGATATCAAAGAATTTGGCGAAGAGATTGCTCGCCTACAGGACTAAGCCATGCAGGATGAATTGTACATGGCGCGCGCGCTGAAGCTTGCTGCGCGCGGACGTTTCACTACTCACCCAAATCCCAACGTCGGCTGCGTGATTGTTAAGGACGGGGAGATTGTCGGTGAAGGATATCATCACCGCGCGGGCGAGCCGCATGCCGAAGTCCATGCCCTGCGCATGGCCGGAGAAAAAGCGCAAGGGGCAACCGCCTATGTGACGCTTGAGCCCTGTAGTCATCATGGCCGTACGCCGCCGTGCTGCGATGCATTGATTGCGGCGGGCGTAGCACGCGTCGTTGCTGCGATGCAGGATCCCAATCCACAGGTAGCAGGTCGTGGCCTCTACCGTTTGCAGCAGGCGGGCATTGACGTCAGCCACGGGCTGATGATGAGCGAGGTTGAGCTGCTTAATAAGGGCTTTCTCAAGCGCATGCGTACAGGATTCCCGTATCTGCAGCTTAAGCTTGGCGCATCGCTCGATGGCCGTACGGCGATGGCCAGCGGGGAAAGCCAGTGGATCACCTCGCCGCAGGCGCGCCGCGATGTGCAACGGCTGCGCGCGCAAAGCCATGCCATTTTAACCAGCAGCGCGACGGTACTGGCCGACGATCCTCAGCTTACCGTGCGCTGGTCGGAGCTTGGGGAGTCAACTCAGGCGAGTTACCCGCAGGAAAATCTGCGCCAGCCGATCCGCATTGTCCTTGATAGCCAGAATCAGGTCACGCCGGAGCACCGAATTGTGCACCAGCCGGGAGAAACCTGGATTGTCCGAACGAAAGACGATACCCGCAGTTGGCCGGAGTCGGTTCGCAGTATCAAGGTGCCGGAACATAACGGGCATGTGGATTTGGTCGTGCTGATGATGCAACTGGGTAAACAGCAAATTAACAGTATTTGGGTGGAAGCTGGCCCAACGCTTGCGGGCGCGTTATTACAGGCCGGTTTGGTGGATGAGCTAATCGTGTATGTTGCGCCTAAACTGTTAGGCAGCGATGCGCGAGGATTATGTGTGCTGCCTGGGCTTGAGAAACTGGCCGACGCCCCCCATTTCAAATTCAACGAGATACGCCAGGTGGGCCCGGATGTTTGCCTGCATTTAACCACTGCGTGAGGCTTTCTGAATTAGAGGAAGCAGCGCCCAGAATATTATGATAAAATCCGCCCCCCTTACGGGGCCATAAATCGAACCCGAAGGAAGAATATGAACATTATTGAAGCTAACGTTGCTACTCCGGACGCTCGCGTCGCCATCACCATTGCGCGTTTCAACAACTTTATCAATGACAGCCTGCTGGAAGGTGCGATCGACGCCCTGAAACGTATTGGCCAGGTTAAAGATGAAAACATTACCGTCGTTTGGGTTCCAGGCGCGTATGAGCTGCCGCTGGCGGCTGACGCGCTGGCGAAAACCGGTAAATACGATGCGGTGATTGCGTTAGGTACGGTGATCCGTGGCGGTACCGCGCACTTCGAATATGTGGCTGGCGGTGCAAGCAATGGCCTGGCGCATGTCGCGCAGGACAGTGGCATTCCGGTAGCCTTCGGTGTACTGACCACCGAAAGTATTGAACAAGCCATCGAACGTGCTGGCACGAAAGCCGGCAACAAAGGCGCAGAAGCTGCACTGACTGCGCTTGAAATGATTAATGTATTGAAAGCCATCAAGGCCTGATTTTTGTAAGGGGAAATCCGTGAAACCTGCTGCTCGTCGCCGCGCCCGTGAGTGTGCCGTCCAGGCGCTCTACTCCTGGCAGTTGTCCCAGAACGACATCGCTGATGTTGAATACCAGTTCCTGGCGGAACAGGACGTTAAAGATGTCGACGTTCTGTATTTCCGTGAGCTGCTGTCCGGGGTGGCGACTAACAGCGCGTACCTGGATGGATTAATGAAGCCTTACCTGTCTCGTCTGCTGGAAGAGCTGGGTCAGGTAGAAAAAGCCGTACTGCGTATTGCGCTGTTTGAACTGTCTAAACGTAGTGATGTGCCGTACAAAGTGGCTATCAACGAAGCGATTGAACTGGCGAAAACCTTCGGCGCC
The DNA here is from genome assembly GCF_026719375.1 of Citrobacter sp. W9. Classification (NCBI taxonomy): domain Bacteria; kingdom Pseudomonadati; phylum Pseudomonadota; class Gammaproteobacteria; order Enterobacterales; family Enterobacteriaceae; genus Citrobacter; species Citrobacter sp. W9. The sequence goes on from NZ_JAPPTE010000001.1 coordinate 260,367, forward strand.
GAAGACAGCCATAAATTCGTTAACGGCGTACTGGATAAAGCAGCACCTGTGATTCGCCCCAACAAAAAGTAATCCCGAGGCCGGCGGAGAGTGGAACGTGGTTCCGCTATCCCCGGCTTTTTCTTTTTTTCTGCTGAGGCATAACGTATGGCATGCGGCGAATTTTCCCTGATTGCCCGTTATTTTGATCGCGTAAGAACGTCTCGTCTTGATGTCGAAACCGGTATTGGCGACGATTGCGCACTCCTGAACATCCCTGAAAAACAGACATTGGCGATCAGTACCGATACGCTGGTGGCAGGCAACCACTTCCTCCCCGACATTGATCCTACCGATCTGGCCTGGAAAGCCCTGGCGGTGAATTTAAGCGATCTGGCGGCGATGGGGGCCGATCCTGCGTGGTTGACGCTGGCACTGACGTTACCCGACGTTGATGAAGCCTGGCTTGAAGCTTTCAGCGATGGCCTGTTTGAACTCCTTAATTACTACGATATGCAGCTGATTGGCGGTGATACCACGCGTGGGCCGCTGTCGATGACGTTGGGTATTCATGGCTACGTTCCCGTTGGGCGAGCCTTAAAACGTTCCGGGGCAAAACCGGGCGACTGGATTTATGTGACCGGCACGCCGGGCGACAGTGCGGCGGGACTGGCGATTTTGCAGGACCGACTGCAGGTGACAGAACCAAAAGATGCGGAGTATCTGCTGCAACGCCACCTGCGCCCAACTCCGCGTATTTTACAGGGACAAGCCCTGCGCGATCTGGCCAGTGCGGCTATCGATCTCTCCGACGGCCTGATTTCCGATCTGGGGCATATCGTCAATGCCAGCGGCTGCGGCGCGCGGGTTAACGTTGACGCGCTGCCATATTCCACGGCATTCGCCCAACACGTTGAGCCTGAACAGGCGCTGCGCTGGGCGCTCTCGGGGGGGGAAGATTATGAGTTATGCTTTACCGTACCGGAAATCAACCGTGGCGCGCTGGACGTCGCGCTGGCACATCTCGGGACCTCGTTTACCTGCATCGGTCAGATGAGTGCGGATGTAGAAGGCGTTCACTTTACGCGCGATGGAAAACCCGTCACGTTCGACTGGAAAGGATATGACCATTTTGCCGCGCCTTAAAAAAGATGTCGCCAAAAGCCGCCTGAATATGCGTAATCCGTGGCATCTGTTAGCCACCGGTTTTGGTAGCGGGCTGAGTCCAATTATTCCTGGCACCATGGGATCGCTGGCGGCGATCCCTTTTTGGTATTTAATGACATTTCTGCCATGGCAGCTGTATTCGCTAGTGGTCATGCTGTCTATCTGTATCGGCGTTTATCTGTGTCATCAAACGGCGAAAGACATGGGCGTGCACGATCACGGCAGCATTGTCTGGGACGAATTTGTCGGTATGTGGATAACCCTGATGGCGCTACCGACCCTCGACTGGCAATGGGTTGCCGCCGGATTTGTGATTTTCCGTATTCTGGATATGTGGAAGCCGTGGCCGATTCGTTGGTTCGATCGCAATGTGCATGGCGGGACGGGGATCATGATCGACGATATTGTCGCCGGGATACTCTCTGCAGGTATTTTGTATTTTATCGGCCATAACTGGCCGATCGGTATCATTTAACGGGGTTGCCGGATAGCGGCGTAAACGCCTTATCCGGCTTACAATCTACAATCGCGCTTATTTAAATCCCACTACCGGGTGCTGTTTATACGGCGTCTCCAGCTCGGCAATTTGCTCCGGCTTCAGCGTTAAATCCACCGCATTGAGCAATTCATCCAGTTGTTCTTCACGCGATGTACCGATAATGGGCGCAGCCACGCCTGGTTTGCTCAGCAGCCATGCCAGCGCGACCTGCGCCCGCGTAACGCCCAGCTCCTCACTGATGCCAGCCAGCCGGGCGGCAATTTGCGCGTCGTTTTCATCGCTCTCGTTATATAAATTTTTACCGACTTCATCGGAAACCAGACGTGCGGTCGTTTCTCCCCACGGGCGGGTCAGGCGACCACGCGCCAGCGGACTCCACGGGATCACCGCGACACCTTCCTGATAGCAGAGCGGCAACATTTCGCGTTCTTCTTCGCGGTAGATCAAGTTGTAGTGATCCTGCATGCTGACGAACTGCGCCCAGCCGTGTTGCTTCTGCAAGGCCAGCGCCTGAGCAAACTGCGAAGCATGCATGGATGAGGCGCCGATATAGCGAGCTTTACCGGCTTTGACTACATCGTTAAGGGCTTCCAGCGTTTCCTCGATTGGCGTGTTGTAATCCCAGCGGTGAATTTGCAGGATGTCTACATAGTCCATGCCCAGGCGTCTGAGGCTGTCGTCGATTGAGCGCAGGATTTGTGCGCGGGATAATCCTTCTGCTAAATCATCCACCTGGTGAAAAACTTTGGTCGCGACCACGACATCTTCGCGGCGGGCGAAATCACGCAGCGCGCGGCCGACAATCTCTTCGCTGCTGCCAGCGGAGTAGCTGTTGGCGGTATCGAAAAAGTTAATGCCGCCCTCAAGGGCGTGTTTGATTATCGGGCGGCTGCTCTCTTCAGGCAGCGTCCAGGCGTGATTACCGCGATTGGGCTCGCCAAACGTCATGCAGCCCAGGCAAAGGCGGGAGACCCGGAGGTCGGTTTTTCCTAAGGTGTTGTATTGCATTCATTCGCTCCTGCTTAGCGTGTTATTCATTAAGCATAGCAGGAGCGGGGAGGGGATTATGCCAGCCAGGCCTTGATTTTGGCCTCAATGCCAGTGGCATCAAGACCCAGATCGGCGCGAGCCTCATCCTGAGTGCCTTGCGGGATGAAGAAGTCAGGCAGGCCGATGTTCAGCACCGCAACGGGCTTGCGATGGGCCATCAGCACTTCGTTTACGCCACTGCCTGCGCCGCCCATAATGGCGTTCTCTTCAATAGTAACCAGCACGTCGTGTCGGGCCGCCATTTCGAGGATCAACGTTTCATCCAGCGGTTTCACAAAGCGCATGTCAACCAGCGTGGCGTTCAACGACTCTGCGACCTGAGCAGCTTCCGGCATCAGGGTGCCAAAGTTAAGAATCGCCACTTTTTCCCCGTGACGCTTCACGATGCCTTTACCTATTGGCAGGTGTTCCAGCGGCGTCAGCTCAACGCCCACCGCATTACCGCGTGGATAGCGCACGACCGATGGCCCGTTGTTGTAGTGATAGCCGGTAAACAGCATCTGGCGGCATTCATTCTCATCGCTCGGGGTCATAATGACCATTTCTGGGATGCAGCGCAGGAAGGAGAGATCGAACGCCCCCTGGTGGGTTTGCCCATCTGCGCCAACGATACCTGCCCGGTCAACGGCGAACAGGACCGGCAGTTTCTGGATGGCCACATCATGCAGCACCTGATCGTAGGCGCGTTGCAGGAAGGTAGAGTAAATAGCCACGACCGGCTTGTAGCCGCCAATCGCCAGACCTGCTGCAAAGGTCACTGCATGCTGCTCGGCAATCGCCACATCGAAGTAGCGGTCCGGGAACTTACGTGAGAATTCCACCATACCGGAGCCTTCGCGCATCGCCGGGGTAATCGCCATCAGCTTATTGTCTTTCGCTGCGGTCTCACATAACCAGTCCCCGAAGATTTTTGAATAGCTTGGCAGGCCGCCGCTGCTTTTCGGCAGACAGCCGCTGGATGGATCGAATTTGGGTACGGCGTGGAACGTGATCGGGTCTTTTTCCGCTGGCTCATAGCCACGACCTTTTTTGGTCATGATGTGCAGGAACTGCGGGCCTTTCAGATCGCGCATGTTCTTCAGCGTGGTGATAAGTCCCAGCACGTCGTGCCCGTCCACCGGGCCGATATAGTTAAAGCCCAGCTCTTCAAACAGCGTGCCCGGCACGACCATGCCTTTGATGTGTTCTTCGGTACGTTTGAGCAGCTCTTTAATCGGCGGTACGCCGGAGAATACTTTCTTCCCGCCTTCGCGCAGCGAGGAGTAGAGTTTGCCTGAGAGTAATTGCGCCAGGTGATTGTTCAGCGCGCCGACGTTCTCTGAAATCGACATTTCGTTGTCGTTGAGGATAACCAGCATATCGGGCTTAATATCACCTGCATGGTTCATCGCTTCAAACGCCATCCCGGCGGTGATAGCACCGTCGCCAATCACACAAACGGTACGGCGATCTTTGCCTTCTTTCTCGGCGGCAACCGCAATACCAATGCCAGCGCTAATGGACGTTGAGGAGTGCCCAACGCTCAGTACGTCATACTCGCTCTCACCGCGCCAAGGGAACGGATGCAAACCGCCTTTCTGACGAATGGTGCCGATTTTATCGCGGCGGCCGGTCAGAATTTTGTGCGGATAAGCCTGATGTCCCACATCCCAGATTAACTGGTCAAACGGGGTGTTATAGACGTAGTGCAGCGCGACGGTAAGTTCCACCGTGCCCAGACCAGAGGCGAAGTGCCCGCTGGAACGGCTTACGCTGTCGAGCAAATAGCGGCGCAGTTCGTCGCAAAGCTTTGGCAGGCTCTCTTTTGGCAGCAGGCGTAACTCCTGGGTGGAGTCGACCAGCGCCAGGGTCGGGTATTTGGCTATATCAAAACTCATCGCAAGCTCATGGGATATGTTGGTTTATTTATCACGCTGGATTATATAGTCCGCTAGCGCTTCCAGTGCCGAGGTATCGAGAGACTGCGCGGCCAGCAAACTTAGCGACTGGCGGGCATCCTCGATTAAATCCCGGGCTTTATTCCGGGCTTGCTCAAGACCCAGAAGTGCAGGATAGGTACTTTTGCCAAGCTGCTGGTCAGCACCCTGACGTTTACCCAATGTTGCAGTATCGCCTACCACATCCAGTATGTCATCCTGAACCTGGAAGGCCAGACCGATGCTTTCTGCGTATTTGTCGAGTATTGCCAGGCATTCCCGCCCTTTATCGCCTGCGCTTAATGCACCCAGACGCACGGCGGCACGAATCAATGCCCCGGTTTTATGGCGGTGAATACGCTCCAGCGCATCCAGCGCAACCTGATGACCTTCCGCTTCCAGATCCAGCGCCTGGCCGCCGCACATACCGGCGATACCGCTGGCCTGCGCCAGTTCAGAGATCATCGCGATGCGGTCACGGTCAGATACTTCCGGCATCGGGGCGTCGCTGATAATGGAAAACGCCAGCGTTTGCAGCGCATCTCCGGCCAGGATCGCGTTTGCCTCGCCAAATTTTACATGGCAGGTTGGCAGACCGCGGCGCAGGTCGTCGTCGTCCATCGCGGGTAAATCATCATGCATCAGCGAATAGGCATGGATGCACTCGACGGCGGCAGCGGGAGCATCAAGCGTACTCAGGCTGACGCCAAACATCTGACCGGTCGCATACACCAGGAATGGGCGCAGACGTTTACCGCCTAATAATGCGCCATATTGCATGGTTTCGACCACGGGAGTGTTCTGAAAGGGCAGTGGCGTGATAAAACGGCTCAGTGCCTGATTGGCCTGCTCAACGCAAGCCTGTAGCTGCTGCGTAAAATCCATTTACTCATTATCCGGTGTAAAAGGCGTAAGGGCGGCGTCTTCGGTGTCTGACAGCAGGATTTGTACGCGCTGTTCAGCCTGTTGCAATTTGACCTGTCCCTGACGCGCCAGTTGTACGCCACGTTCGAATTCGTTCAGCGCTTCTTCCAGCGGCAGGTCGCCGCTTTCCAGGCGGGTAACAATCTGTTCCAGCTCGCTCAGCGCTGTTTCAAAACTGGCTGGCGCTTCATTTTTCTTCGGCATAATGAATGTCTGACTCTCTGTATTGGCAGCACAAGACTATGGTAACGGACTCGCACTGATAAGCAAATAACGCGCAATGGTAAGGCGATGTGCACAGGATGACCATGATAGTGGTATACTTGCGCGCCTGGATGCAGCCGCAGGGTATGGGCTGCTGTATTTTTTTCCATTACAAGTCATTCAGACTTGCCAAAGAACCATTGCCGCCATGAAGTTTATCATTAAATTGTTCCCAGAAATCACCATCAAAAGCCAATCTGTGCGTTTGCGCTTTATAAAAATTCTGACAGGGAACATTCGTAACGTTTTAAAGCACTACGATGAAGACCTTGCCGTTGTCCGTCACTGGGATCACGTTGAGGTTCGCGCTAAAGATGAAAGCCAGCGTCTGGATATTCGCGACGCGCTGACCCGTATTCCGGGTATCCACCATATTCTCGAAGTAGAAGACGTGCCGTTTACCGACATGCACGATATTTTCGAGAAAGCGCTGGTGCAGTATCGCGATCAACTGGAAGGAAAAACCTTCTGTGTACGCGTTAAGCGTCGCGGTAAGCATGAGTTTAGCTCCATTGAGGTGGAACGTTATGTTGGCGGCGGGTTGAACCAGCATATTGAATCCGCGCGCGTGAAGCTGACGAAACCGGACGTGACGGTGAATCTTGAAATCGAAAATGACCGTCTGCTGCTGGTTAAAGGCCGCTATGAAGGTATTGGCGGTTTCCCGATTGGTACGCAGGAAGACGTCCTGTCGCTGATCTCCGGTGGTTTCGACTCCGGCGTATCGAGCTACATGCTGATGCGTCGTGGCTGCCGCGTACACTATTGCTTCTTTAACCTCGGCGGCGCTGCGCATGAAATCGGCGTTCGTCAGGTGGCGCATTATCTGTGGAACCGCTACGGTAGCTCGCATCGCGTACGTTTTGTCGCGATCAACTTTGAGCCGGTGGTGGGCGAGATCCTGGAGAAAGTCGACGACGGTCAGATGGGCGTGGTCCTTAAACGTATGATGGTACGCGCGGCATCGAAAGTCGCTGAGCGCTACGGCGTACAGGCACTGGTAACCGGTGAAGCGCTGGGCCAGGTGTCCAGCCAGACGCTGACCAACCTGCGCCTGATTGATAACGTTTCGGATACCCTGATCCTGCGCCCGCTTATCTCCCATGATAAAGAGCACATCATCAACCTGGCGCGTGAAATTGGTACCGAGGACTTTGCGCGTACCATGCCGGAATACTGCGGCGTAATTTCAAAAAGCCCAACGGTGAAGGCGATTAAAGCGAAGATTGAGGCCGAAGAAGAAAACTTCGATTTCTCTATCCTCGATAAAGTGGTCGAAGAAGCGAACAATATCGATATTCGCGATATCGCCCAGCAGACTCAGCAGACCGTGGTGGAAGTGGAAACCGTGAGTGGTTTCGGCTCAAACGACGTGATTCTGGATATCCGTTCTGTGGATGAACAGGATGACAAACCGCTGAAGGTGGAAGGTGTGGACGTGGTTTCATTGCCGTTCTACAAGCTGAGCACTAAATTCGGCGATTTAGACCAGAGTAAAACCTGGCTGCTGTGGTGTGAACGCGGCGTGATGAGCCGCCTGCAGGCGCTGTATCTGCGCGAGCAGGGCTTTGAAAACGTGAAGGTGTATCGCCCGTAGTTCCTTTGCCGGATGGCGCTGCCGCTTATCCGGTCTACAGACTGTACCGTTTTGTAGGCCGGATAAGGTGTTTACGCCGCCATCCGGCAATCATTCTTATTCGTAGTAGTTATAAATTCCCGCAGCAATTACCAGTTGTGACGCCACTTCATGAGCCTTTTCGCGGCTTACCAGTAGATCAATGATTTTTAAACCAAAATCAATGGATGTTCCCGGACCCTGGCTGGTTAACAGGTTAACGCGCGGATCCCAGACGACACGCTTGTCTTGCCATTGTTCTGCGGGAATTTTGTCCTTCAACGCCGGGAAACCTGTCATATTTCCGATGGGGAAGATATCGTGCGGGACAAGTACGGTGGCGGCAGCGGCGCAAATTGCTGCGACAATACGCCCGGAGCGATGAAACTGCTTCACGGTTTCGACAAGCAAAGGGCTATCGCGAAAACACTCCGCGCCTTTAATACCACCAGGCAATACGATGATGTCGAAATCGCCGTCAGCCACTTCGACCAACGGTGCGTCAGCCAGCAGCTTCACTCCGCGTGAGCACACAATCGTCAGGTCGCCATCGCTGGCGACGCTTGCTGTAGTGACCTTAATTCCGCCGCGAACCAGCAGATCGATAGTCGTGACCGCTTCGGTCTCTTCACTACCAGGGGCGAGACAAACCAGTGCTTGAGCGCTCATACTCACTTTCCTTTCTCTTTACCATTTCAAACAGGTGGGCATTTTCCGGGACGGCGATGCCGTGCGCGCGGGCGCGTTTTAACAGGTAACCGGTAATATAGTCGATCTCTGTATGGCGCATGGCACGAATATCCTGCAGCATTGATGAGATGTTTTCCGCCGTACTATCAATGACTTGCTCGACATAATAGCGTAAATCATCCGCTGATGTGTGGTGGCCTTCGCGTTCAATAACCGCTGCTACTTCCTCACAGATTAGTGCTATTTTTTCCGGATGCTGACGCAGTTCGCCGTTTGGGCAGTCCCAGAGCGCCGTCAGGGGATTAATGACGCAGTTCACCGCCAGTTTGCGCCACAGTTCGGCACGAATATTATTGTGCCAGGCGACATCCGGTAGTACTTCTTGCAGTGTTTCAGCCAGATAGCTGAAATCACCGTCCTGCTCACGCGCCGGACCGATGCGCGTTGTGCCCTGAGCGACATGAATGATGACATTTCCGTCGCGACGTGCTGCGTGGGTGGTGGTGCCCATCAACAGAGGCTGTTTAATGTTTTGCAGCTCTTCAATCGTCCCCATACCGTTGTGAATCAGCAAAATTGGGGTAGTTTCAGGCAGAATTGCGGCCAGACCTTTTACCGCATCGGAAACCTGCCAGGCTTTAAGTGTAACCAGCAACAGGTCGCTTTTTGCCAAAAAGTCGGGGTCGTTTGCCGTCAGGGATTCATTAAAAACCGATCCATCCGTGTCGATCAGGTTCACGCTGCAGTAGGGCTGTGGCACGCGTAGCCACCCTTGCACCTCATGTCCATGTTTGCACAGCGTGGTAAGCCACAGCTGTCCTAACGCTCCACATCCCAGTACGGTAATTTTCATTCTTCCTCCTCACCTGCAACAGCACCAGGTGTTAATCCATATCGGCCGTACCCCTTTATTGTTCACAGGTTTCAGTTCCGCGTACAATTAAAGGATACAGCCTAGTATAGCGCTGTCTGTTGAGTAACTTTGCAGGTATTATGCTTCGCATCAAAAATGAAGGGAGAGGAAAAGATGCCATCTTTCGATATTGTCTCTGAAGTTGATCTTCAGGAAGCCCGTAACGCGGTAGAAAACGCCAGCCGCGAAGTAGAGTCACGCTTTGATTTTCGTGGTGTTGAAGCGACTTTTGAGCTGAATGAGTCAAATAAGACGATTAAGGTGCTGAGCGAGTCAGATTTCCAGGTCAATCAACTGCTGGATATTTTACGTGCCAAGCTGCTGAAACGCGGGATTGAAGGCACGTCGCTGGACGTACCGGAAACCTTCGTGCACAGCGGTAAAACCTGGTTTGTGGAAGCGAAGCTGAAGCAGGGTATTGAAAGCGCGGTGCAAAAGAAAATCGTTAAGCTGATTAAAGACAGCAAGCTGAAAGTGCAGGCGCAGATTCAGGGCGAAGAAATCCGTGTAACCGGCAAGGCGCGTGACGACCTACAATCTGTTATGGCGTTGGTTCGCGGCGGCGACCTCGGCCAGCCGTTCCAGTTTAAGAACTTCCGCGATTAAGTCGTAATGCCCGCTTATCCGGCCTACAGGTAGCACACGCTATTTGTCGGCCGGATAAGACGTCGCCATCCTGCAATCTTCACGCCTGGCTGATGACCTGCTCAACCTCAAATCGATTGGTCACTTTGCTGTCGATTTTTACGTAGGCCGAATGTTCTTGCGCCACAATTAACACTTCGCTTATCCCTTCTTTAGCCAGCAGACGCTGCTTCAGGGTGTCATCCGCGGCAATCTCCGGTGGGATTTCCACGCGCAGGCTGCTAACGTACGGCGGTTCTTTCATTGTGCTGGCCACCAACAACCACACTGCCGCCAGAAGCGCGCCGGCCAGGAATACCGCCTGCCCATCAAACATGTCGACAACCCAACCGCCCAGCGAACCGCCAATCGCCACGCCAAGAAACTGGCTGGTGGAGTAAACGCCCATCGCCGTACCTTTATAGCCAGCCGGAGACTCTTTACTGATAAGCGAGGGGAGGAGGGCTTCCATCAGGTTGAAGGCGAGGAAGAATATCTGCACGCCCGCAATCAGCCCCCAGAAACGAATGTTTGCGCTCCACAATACAATTTCGGCAACAAGAATCAGTAACACGCAGGCGAGGAACACGCGTTTCATCCGGCGTTTCACTTCGGCGTAAATGATGAACGGCACCACGGAAACGAAGGACAGCAGCATCGTCACCAGATAAATTTTCCAGTGTTCGGCTGCGGGGAAACCCGCTTTCGCCAACTGACCTGGCAAGGCGACGAAAGTGGACATCAGTAAAATGTGCAGACACATGATGCCGAAGTTGAGCTTCAGCAGTTTTGGCTCCGCCAGTACTTTGCTGAAGCTACCTTTTACCATGCCTGATTCGCGGTTCAGTACGTGGGTCGTGCTATTGGGAACGACCCAAATGGTCAGCACGATACCTGTGGTAGCAAGGCCCGCGATCATCCAGAACAGCGCGTGTAGCCCTAGCGCGTGGGTAACGATCGGCCCCAATACCATCGCAATGGCGAAGGTGATACCAAAGCTGACGCCGATAAACGCCATTGCTTTGGTTCGGTTTTGCTCGCGAGTTAAGTCGGACAATAGCGCCATTACGGCGGCGGCAATCGCGCCAGAGCCTTGCAGAGCTCGACCAAGAATAATTCCCCAGATTGAATCTGAGAGGGCGGCAATCACGCTGCCGAAAACGAATACCGCCAGTCCGCCGACAATAAGCGGCTTACGACCGATGCGGTCTGACAGCAGACCAAAGGGGATCTGGAAGATGGCTTGCGCCAGGCCATAAATACCGATAGCAAGTCCGATCAAGGCTTCGCTGGCACCCTGTAGCGCCATACCGTACGTGGTCAGAACCGGCAGGACCATAAACATGCCAAGCATGCGCAACGAAAATACGGTCCCTAAACCCCAGGTGGCGCGCAACTCACCGGGCGTCATTTTGTAATCGTTCATTCCCACCTCTGTATTAATTTCGCGCCTAGTGTAAAGCGGGGAAGGGGTGGGGTAAACCTCTACGATATGTGGAATTGTGTAGCGGTATTATTGAAATAATTACCTGTGTAACTAATTTACTTGCGATAATTACAGGTGTAGTGTTTTTGTGGTTGGTTCCAATGGAAAGAGGGAAAAGGAAATGGTATTTCGTGATAAATATGACCAATTGATTCAGGATGATGACTATATGCAATGGACATCATTCTAATGAGTATTCAAGACGATGTGTTAAAGCTTTTCAGGGAAGAAATACCTGGGTATTTGGATGAAAACTGGAAAGAGGTTCCTTTAGAACTCGACTCAGAACTATTTGATGTCCCCGGTGATGACCTCCACAGTGCTCTGACTCGATATGAGAAAGAGTTTAAAGTCGATTTATCATGTGTGAACTGGAAACCGTATTATCCGTGGCACAATTTGCCACTCTTCACGAGATGGTTCAAAGCTAACCGGGAAGAAATCGAAGCAACACGCATACCGTTAACCGTAAGGATGTTTGCCGAGTCGGCTGAAGCGGGAAAATGGTTGTTTGAAATATGGACGGATAATAAACAGGAAGATGCCTGATGGGGTTACGTTTATCCGGCCTACAAGCCATATGCTTTTTTGTAGGCCGGATAAGGCGTCAGCCGCCATCCGGCATAGAAGATGTGACGATTAACTTACCAGACGTAAGTCAGCAGGTTCTGCGAGTTTGGCACCATAAAGTCGACGGACATCATCACGCTGAGCGCGGTAATGGCGATGATGGAGAAGCCGAACAGCTTGCGCGCCCAGACTCTGTCATCTTCCACTTTATAACCGCGCAGCGCCATGCCCAACCACCAGACGCTCACCGCCGCCGCAACAATCAGGTATTTATAACCTGCATAACCGCCCAGGGTTAGCATCAGCGTGGCGATAGCAAATGCCACGATATACAGCGTGATATGGTTCTTCGCGACCGAAATGCCTTTTACCACTGGCAGTACAGGGATGTTGGCAGCCTGATAATCCTTGAAGCGGAAAATCGCAATCGCGTAAGAGTGCGGCATTTGCCACAGGCTGAAAATAGCCAGCAGAATCAGCGCACCGCTATCGAACTCACCGGTTACGGCGCAGTAGCCAATCACCGGCGGCGCAGCGCCGGAGAGTGAGCCAATCAGCGTACCGTAAACGGAATGGCGCTTCATATACAAGCTATAGACGCCCACGTATACCACGAAGCCCATCACCCCCAGCCAGCAGGCCAGAGGGTTGGCGCCAAACCACAGCAGCATAAAGCCAGCAATACCCAGCAAGGTGGCGTATACCAGCGAGACGGCAGGGGAAATCAGACCTTTAACCAGCACGCGGTTTTTGGTCCTCTCCATCTTCCTGTCGATATCCCTGTCGATATAGTTGTTAAATACACAACCCGACGCCACAACCAGTGACACCCCAACCAGCGTGTAGATAAACAGGGGATAGTCGATGCTGCCTTTCGAGGCCAGCAGGAACCCCCCAATCACCGAGATCAGGTTGCCAAAGATGATGCCTGGTTTCGTAACTTGCAGGTATTGCTTAAACATCATAATCGCCGCTCTTAGTGCATCATCATGTTGTAGTTAAGGTTCCACATAATCCAGATGGAGCCCACAACCAGAATGGCGATGATTAGCACAGTAAAGACAAAGGCCGTCATGTTCCAACCTTCATCAGATTTGCTATTCATGTGCAGGAAGCACACCAGGTGCACCAGAATCTGTACCACTGCCATTGCCAGAATAGTTCCCAGAATGACGGCCGGAGAGGCAGAACCTGTCATCACCATCCAGAACGGAATGACCGTCAGGATGATCGACAGGATAAAACCTGTCATGTAGGTTTTTACGCTGCCATGGGATGCGCCGCCGCTCTCGTTAGAATGACTCATTACATCGCCCCCATCAGATAAACAACAGTGAACACACAGATCCACACCACATCCAGGAAGTGCCAGAACAGGCTCAGGCACATGATGCGGGTACGGTTAGTACTGGTCAGGCCGCGACGGGCAACTTGCACCATCAGCACCGCCATCCAGATAAGACCGGAGGTGACGTGCAGACCGTGCGTGCCGACCAGCGCGAAGAACGCAGACAGGAAGCCGCTGCGATCCGGGCCCATACCGTTAACAATCAGGTGATGGAATTCATAGAGTTCCATCCCGATGAATCCGGCACCGAACAAGAAGGTCAACGCCAGCCAGGAGATGACCTGGCTCTTGTTGTTCTTGTACATGGCGATCGCCGCCATGCCGTAAGTAATGGAGCTAAATAACAGCAGGAATGTTTCAACCAGAACGAACGGCAGTTCAAAAATGTCCTTACCTGTCGGGCCACCCGCGGTGCCGTTCACCAGAACGGCATAGGTTGCAAACAGAATTGAGAACAGAATGCAGTCGCTCATCAGGTAGACCCAGAATCCGAAGATCTTGGTCTGGCCTGCATCGTGGTGCCCGTGTTCGTGCGCGTGGGCAGTCGCGTGCGTTAAAGTATCAGTTGCCATTTTTCAGCCCTGCCTTAGTAATCTCATCGAAATGCTGGTTTTCCAGTTTTTCGACTTCCGGGACCGGCACGTAGTAATCCACGTCTTCATCAAAGCTTTTCACAATCCAGCTAATGATCATGCCTGCGAAGCTTGCAATCGCCAGCCACCAGATATGCCAGATCATGGCGAAACCAAACAGTGTTGCGAAGGCGGTAATGACGATACCGGCACCGCTGTTCTTCGGCATATGAATCTCTTCATAGTGCGTAGGCTGCTTGTACGCTTCACCTTTTTCTTTCATTTCCCAGAAGGCATCACGCTCGTGAACGTGCGGCACAACGGCAAAGTTATAGAATGGAGGCGGGGAAGAGGTTGCCCACTCCAGCGTACGACCACCCCATGGGTCACCGGTCAGGTCACGGTTCTGCTCGCGGTCGCGAATAGACACATACATCTGAATGAACTGGCACAGGATACCCAGTGCAATCAGCGCGGCGCCACAGGCGGCAACAACCAGCATCGGATGGAACTGCGGGTCAATCTGCTGGCTGAGGCGACGGGTCATACCCATAAAGCCCAGCACGTACAGCGGCATAAATGCCACGAAGAAGCCGATGATCCAGAACCAGAATGCGCGTTTACCCCAGGTTTCGTTCAGCGTGAAGCCAAACGCTTTTGGCCACCAGTAGGTCATACCCGCGAAGCAACCAAATACCACGCCGCCGATGATAACGTTATGGAAGTGCGCAATCAGGAACAGGCTGTTGTGCAGTACGAAGTCCGCACCCGGAACCGCCAGCAGTACGCCGGTCATGCCGCCGACTGAGAAGGTGACGATAAAGCCAATCGTCCACAGCATTGCTGAGTGGAATACGATACGGCCCTGATACATGGTGAACAGCCAGTTGAAGATCTTCACCCCGGTCGGGATGGCGATAATCATGGTGGTAATACCGAAGAAGGCGTTTACGTTTGCGCCGGCACCCATGGTGAAGAAGTGGTGCAGCCAAACAATGAACGACAGAACGGTGATACACACGGTTGCCCACACCAGCGAGGTGTAACCAAACAGACGCTTACGCGAGAAGGTTGCTGCGACTTCGGAGAATACCCCGAATACTGGCAGGATCAGAATGTACACTTCCGGATGGCCCCAGGCCCAAATCAGGTTGATGTACATCATCATGTTGCCGCCCATATCGTTGGTAAAGAAATGGGTGCCCAGATAGCGATCCAGGGTCAGCAACGCGACGGTAACCGTCAGAATTGGGAACGAAGCGATAATCAGGATGTTCGCGCACAGAGATGCCCAGCTAAATACCGGCATCTTGAACATGGTCATTCCTGGCGCACGCATCTTAATGATGGTCACAAAGAAGTTGATACCGGTCAGGGTTGTACCAATACCGGACAACTGGACTGCCCATATCCAATAATCGACCCCGACGCTTGGACTGTACTCTATCCCCGAAAGAGGCGGATACGCCAGCCAACCGGTCTGCGCGAATTCACCGACGCCCAGAGACAGGTTAACCAGGATTACGCCAACAACGGTGAACCAGAAGCTCAGGTTGTTCAGGAACGGGAATGCAACGTCACGTGCGCCAATCTGTAGTGGAACCACCAGGTTCATCAGACCGATAACAAATGGCATTGCCACGAAGAAGATCATAATCACGCCGTGAGCCGTGAAGATCTGGTCGTAGTGATGAGGTGGCAGGAAACCCGCTTCACCTGCAGAAGCCAGCGCTTGCTGACTACGCATCATGACGGCATCGGCAAAGCCACGAATCAACATCACGATTGCGACGATGACATACATGATGCCAAGGCGTTTGTGGTCAACCGAAGTTAGCCACTCTTTCCACAGGTAGGTCCACTTACCGAAGTAAGTGATAAGGCCGAGTAAGGCCGCACCACCGATGATAATGGCAGCGATCGTAACCATGACGATTGGTTCATGGAACGGAACTGCATCAAGTGTCAATTTTCCGAACATCGTATTCTTCTCAACCCCTTGAGTTGGCGGATTCCGCGTGGCTCATGTCCATGCCTTCCATACCTTCATGTGCGCTGTGCTCACCTTCTGGTTGGGTCATGTCCATGCTCTTACCGTGAGCCATAAATTTGTTAATAACATCTTTAAACAAATCAGGTTTCACGTTGGAGAAGTATTCCACCTGGTTGTATTCGCTTGGCACAGCCACTTTTTCGAACGCAGCCATGTCGCTCATGGTGTTCGGAGACTGCTTAGCTTTAGCAACCCATTGGTCGAATTCGGCGCGGTCCTTTGTTGCAATAGCCTTGAATTTCATACCGGAGAAGCCTGGTCCGCTATAGCTTGCGGAGATACCATCATAAGTACCGACTTCATTGGCGATCAGATGCAGTCGAGTCTGCATACCAGCCATGGCATAAATCTGGCTACCCAGACGCGGGATAAAGAAGGAGTTCATCACGGAGTTGGACGTCACTTTGAATTCGACCGGAGTATTCGCCGGGAAGGCGATTTCATTCACGGTAGCGATACCCTGTTCCGGATAGATGAAGAACCATTTCCAGTCCATGGAAACCACTTCGATGGTAATGGGCTTCTCGTCATGCGCCAGCGGTTTGCTTGGCTCAAGAGCGTGAGTGGTTTTCCAGGTCAGCACGGCAAGGAAAATGATGATTAAGATCGGCACCGTCCAGACCACAGCTTCCACTTTATTGGAGTGTGACCAGTTCGGGCTGTACTTCGCATCTTTATTGCTTGCACGATACTTCCAGGCAAAACCAACAGCCATCAAGATGGCAGGAATAACGACGATCAACATCAGGCCAAATGCCGTCAGTATCAATGACCGTTGTTCCAGTCCAATCTGTCCTTTAGGGTCAAGCAGCGCAGAATTACAGCCACTGAGCAACGCAGTGCCTGCAATTAATGACAACCATCCCAAACTTTTATTGTATTTCCTGAGTCTCATTTAACGACCTCAATTCCACGGGACCGGGTGGCGTTTAAAGTGTGAGGTCATTTTACGGGAAGGTTACATTACTGTAAACATCATTGGATCTGTGTTACCGGGTTCTGCCGAGCGTGTCACATATGTTGCAATATATGTCGGGTTGGCTTTAAGAACCTGTTGCAACATCACGTTATAACGAAAGCAGGCAGGTGAAGGACGTGCGGAGGGCAATTGGTATAACCAATACCAAAATAAAACAATTAATTAACAATTGATTATCAATAAAAAGACAATTACAGAACAAAAAATAAATTTTTCATGGCTGAATCGAGTAAGGAAAATAGCATGTATAAAAGGCGTCAATAATTTCCAAATTCTATGGCGCACAAAATAACAAATAATATTTTTTATCAGTTGTTGTTTATTTAGCCGTTATAATTACGCAGGGTGATTACAACGGCTAAATATGCTCGTCATACTTCAAGCTACGGGTGTGTTGGCTTTCCTCGCTCACCCCAGTCACTTACTTATGTAAGCTCCTGGGGATTTGCTGCGTCGCCGCCTTCCCGTAACTCGAATTATTTAGAGCATAAATATGCAACATCACGCCAGGCGGGTTTTACGCAACGCCAGATAATCCAGCAATCCGCCGAATACCACTCCGCAGACAGCGACCACCACCGAGATTTCAAGCAGTTCCGGCAGGAAGGAGAAGTTGGTGTAGTCCAGTGAGTTAAGGGTCAGCAACAATAGCCAAACTGCCAGCAAACAGCAGCCCGCGACCAGCGTCATTAATGCCAGACCGTACGCGCCCCGAAATTCCGTGCGCGGAATAAAGCTTTCATTTTGCCAGCTATGTTCCAGCGTCTGGCGACAAACCAGCAGCAGGAGGAGTCCAGGCAGCGCGGCAAACACGGAGAACAGATAAAACGTGGGCCACCCGTGCGCTTCGACAAACCAACCCGCTACCGGACCTACGTACACACGGCCAACCGCTGAAAGCGCGGAGAGCAGGGCGAACTGGGTCGCTGAGAAGGACTTATTGCACAGCGTCATTAATAAGGCGACAAACGCCGCAGTGCCCATCCCGCCACACAGGTTCTCAAAGAAGACGGCGGCGGCCATACTGAACATGTGTTTGTCAGTGATGGACAGCAGCCAGTAACCTGCGTTTGATGCCCCTTGCAGAATACCGAAAATCAACAATGCGCGAAACAGCGAGAGGCGCTGCATCAGGATCCCGCCGTACAGCGCGCCAACAATGGTGGCCAGTAGCCCCAATGTCTTATTCACCACGCCAACTTCACCCGCATCAAATCCGACACCGCGGATTAAAAAGGTGGTGGTCAGACTCATGGCGAAGGCATCACCGAGTTTATAAAGCACGATAAGAAGCAGAATCAGCCAGGCATTGTTGCGGCCAAAAAAGTCTCGCAGCGGAGCCGCAACCGCCTGTTCCAGAGATTTAGGCACCGGAATAGCATCTGTTGGTTCTGGCGCTAACAGGGTGGCGATGATGCAAGGGATCAGCAGCGCCGCCATCAGCCAATACATTCCCTGCCAGCCGAGCCAGCGGTCGGCCATCCACAGGGCCAGTCCGCCGGAAACCAGCATCCCTAAACGGTAACCCAGTACGCTGATTGCCGCACCTGCGCCACGCTCTTCGGTGGGCAATACGTCGGTTTTCCAGGCGTCAAAGACGATATCCTGCGATGCCGAACAAAACGCGATCACCACCGCCAGCGCGGCCATCCAGCGTAGCTGCGTACCCGGCTCCAGAAAGCCCATCGCGGCGATAGAAATCAATAGCAGTAGCTGGGTCGCCAGTAGCCAACCGCGACGTCGGCCCAAAAACGGCGGCGTATAGCGGTCCATCAATGGAGACCAGAGGAACTTAAATACGTAGGCCTGGCCGACCAGAGAAAAGAAACCGATGGTTTTAAGATCGATATTTTCGACCGTCATCCACGCCTGGAGCGTACCGGATGTCAGTGCGAGCGGTAATCCGGAGGCGAACCCCAGAATGAGCAGGATAGCTGAACGTGGTTGCTGAAAAATACGTAAGTAATGACTGGACATGGGCTTCTATAGGCCCGACGAACGCCGGGCCATAAGGGCAGAAATTAACGAGCGTTCTGCTTGATGAAATCGTGAACGCTGGTGTCCTGAGACATATCAGCGATGGTGTCGGTCAGGACGCTGTTAACGGCATCAGCAATATTTTTGTTGGAGGCCTGCAGCGCGCCTTCAACAGAGTAGCTTGCGCGGTAGTTTTTGGTCATCTTGTTACCGTTCGCCGCGGTCGCAATAATAGCGATGTCTGCTTTAGTGGCGATGTTGTAACGCACGCTACCCTGAGACACGTCAGCATACAGCTGGCTAACAATGATTTGCAGGTTTACTGCGCCGTTCGGACCAATCATATAACCACGCGCGGTCATCTGTTTTTCCAGCACTTCTTGCAGCAGGAAACGCAGATCGCGGGAAGCGGTCAGGGTAACCAGCTGGTTGTCGCGGGTGACTTTTGCCAGCGCCTGATCCTGACGCTGGTCGGCGCCGTTGATACTCACGGTCACGCCCATCAGGCTCGGATCCTGCTGCGGCAGGGTAATTTTAGGGGAGACTTCAATGGTGGTAGGCGGTGTTGCGCATCCTGCCAACATAAACATCGCAACTAACGGGAAGAGGATTTTTTTAAACATGCCAGGGCTCTCAGCGAATCTAAATTGTGTGGTTAGAGAAAATTCCCGCCATCATAACATCGCCAACGATGAGGGGAAGTGGGTAACGCATGTAAATTCATTGTGTTGTCCTTTTTATGACTTTGTGGAGACCAGAAACGGACTTTTTGCAATAAACCAAAGCATGAAATGAGTGAACTTCATTCGTTTGGCTGAGAAAATCAGACAAGCGCTAATTTTTTGTTGCTAAGGTGTAATGAAAACGGTAAAAGCGGCTAGTATTTAAAGGGATGGGTGACATCTCAGCGTTGTCGGAGGAAAAATTTCATGATGATTCGTGAGCAAATAGAAGAAAAATTAAGGGCAGCGTTCCAACCCGTATTCCTCGAAGTTGTGGATGAAAGCTATCGTCACAATGTCCCGGCAGGTTCTGAAAGCCACTTTAAGGTTGTGCTGGTTAGCGATCGTTTTACAGGTGAACGTTTTCTTAATCGTCATCGGATGATTTACGGCACGTTAACGGCGGAACTCTCCACAACCGTACATGCGTTAGCCCTGCATACCTATACCATTAAGGAGTGGGAAGCGTTGCAGGACACGATCTTTGCGTCGCCCCCTTGTCGTGGAGCCGGGAGCATCGCGTAGAAAAACGGATTTGCAACAACCGATGTTTTTCCAGTATGTTGCTACAGAATATGTGAAAACGGCCTGCGGGCCGTTTTGTTTTGTCTGAATTCTGGGGGAGTCGTACAGTATTCAGACAAAAATTAGCCGGGAATTGTGAAAAAAGCCGCAGCAACGCGCGATAACCGTTCTCGACTCATAAAAGTGATGCCGCTATAATGCGCGTCTTATTTTTCGGAATGTCTTCGGGATGATTCTGACGACAGGGAATGTGATTGCTTATGAGAACATCCCAGTTCCGCGAAGCCAACAACCTGTGCTTGCGGAGAAGAGTTGACCGAGCACTGTGATTTTTTGAGGTAACAAGATGCAAGTTTCAGTTGAAACCACTCAAGGCCTTGGCCGCCGTGTAACGATTACTATCGCTGCTGACAGCATCGAGACCGCTGTGAAAAGCGAGCTGGTCAACGTAGCGAAGAAAGTGCGTATTGACGGTTTCCGCAAAGGAAAAGTACCGATGAATGTTGTTGCTCAGCGTTATGGCGCTTCCGTGCGTCAGGACGTGCTGGGCGACCTGATGAGCCGCAACTTCGTTGACGCGATCATCAAAGAAAAAATCAATCCGGCTGGCGCACCGAACTACGTTCCGGGTGAATACAAGCTGGGTGAAGATTTTACTTACGCGGTAGAGTTCGAAGTGTACCCGGAAGTTGAGCTGACTGGCCTGGAAGCAATCGAAGTTGAAAAACCGGTTGTTGAAGTCACCGACGCTGACGTTGATGTAATGCTGGACACTCTGCGTAAGCAGCAGGCTACCTGGAAAGACAAAGACGGCGCTGCTGATGCAGAAGACCGTGTAACCATCGACTTCACCGGTTCTGTAGACGGCGAAGAGTTCGAAGGCGGCAAAGCGTCTGACTTCGTACTGGCGATGGGCCAGGGTCGTATGATCCCAGGCTTTGAAGAAGGCGTTAAAGGCCACAAAGCTGGCGAAGAGTTCACTATCGACGTGACCTTCCCGGAAGAGTACCACGCTGAAAACCTGAAAGGTAAAGCCGCTAAGTTCGTTATCAACCTGAAGAAAGTTGAAGAACGCGAACTGCCGGAACTGACTGAAGAATTCATCAAACGTTTCGGCGTTGAAGATGGTTCCGTAGCCGGTCTGCGTGCTGAAGTACGTAAAAACATGGAACGCGAGCTGAAAGGCGCTGTGCGTAACCGCGTTAAGTCTCAGGCGATCGAAGGTCTGGTAAAAGCTAACGACATCGACGTACCGGCTGCTCTGATCGACAGCGAAATCGACGTTCTGCGTCGTCAGGCTGCGCAGCGTTTTGGCGGTAACGAGAAACAAGCTCTGGAACTGCCGCGTGAACTGTTCGAAGAACAGGCTAAGCGTCGCGTAGTTGTAGGCCTGCTGCTGGGCGAAGTTATTCGCACCAACGAGCTGAAAGCTGACGAAGATCGCGTTAAAGGCCTGATCGAAGAGATGGCTTCTGCTTACGAAGATCCGAAAGAAGTTGTTGAGTTCTACAGCAAAAACAAAGAGCTGATGGACAACATGCGTAACGTCGCTCTGGAAGAACAAGCTGTTGAAGCCGTTCTGGCGAAAGCGAAAGTGACTGAAAAAGCCACTTCCTTCAACGAGCTGATGAACCAGCAGGCGTAATTCGTCGCTTTTGTAGCACGAATTTCGTACGCAAGCCCGTCACCTTTTGGTGGCGGGTTTTTTTTTGTCACGCATTTTGCATGGGAAGAGTGCGAAAACAGCGTTTCAGTGTTAGCGTTACAACAAAAGATTGTTATGCTTGAATTATGGCGATGTCGTACCCATTACTGAGGGACTAGCTGATAATCCGTCCATAAGGTTACAATCAGCACAGCAGGTTTTTTCAAATTTTATCCAGGAGACGGAAATGTCATACAGCGGCGAACGAGATAACTTTGCACCCCATATGGCGCTGGTGCCGATGGTCATTGAACAGACCTCACGTGGTGAGCGCTCTTTTGATATCTATTCTCGTCTACTTAAGGAACGCGTCATTTTTATGACTGGCCAGGTCGAAGACCATATGGCTAACCTGATTGTGGCGCAGATGCTGTTCCTGGAAGCAGAAAACCCGGAAAAAGATATCTACCTGTACATCAACTCCCCTGGTGGGGTAATTACTGCCGGGATGTCTATCTATGACACCATGCAGTTTATTAAGCCGGACGTCAGCACCATTTGTATGGGCCAGGCGGCCTCAATGGGCGCGTTCCTGCTGACTGCCGGGGCGAAAGGTAAACGTTTTTGCCTGCCTAACTCTCGCGTCATGATCCATCAGCCTCTGGGCGGTTACCAGGGCCAGGCAACGGATATTGAAATTCATGCCCGCGAAATCCTGAAGGTAAAAGGGCGCATGAACGAACTTATGGCGCATCATACGGGTCAATCTCTTGAGCAGATTGAACGTGATACCGAGCGCGATCGCTTCCTCTCCGCTTCTGAAGCGGTAGAGTACGGTCTGGTCGACTCGATTTTGACCCATCGTAATTAATGCCCAGTGCGCAGGTGTGCCGCTATAATTACCTGGAGCGGCACAACGCTGACTAGCGTCTTGCGCCTGAGAATGGCATTTGCGTCGTCGTGTGCGGCACAAAGAACAAAGAAGAGGTTTTGACCCATGACAGATAAACGCAAAGATGGCTCGGGCAAATTGTTGTACTGCTCTTTTTGCGGCAAAAGCCAGCATGAAGTGCGGAAGCTGATTGCCGGTCCATCCGTGTATATCTGCGACGAATGTGTCGATTTGTGTAACGACATCATTCGCGAAGAGATTAAGGAAGTAGCACCGCACCGTGAACGCAGTGCGCTGCCGACGCCACATGAAATTCGCAATCACCTGGACGATTACGTTATCGGTCAGGAACAGGCGAAGAAAGTGTTGGCGGTCGCGGTATACAACCATTACAAACGTCTGCGCAACGGCGACACCAGCAATGGCGTCGAGTTGGGCAAAAGTAACATCCTGCTGATTGGCCCGACGGGGTCCGGTAAAACGCTGCTGGCTGAAACGCTGGCGCGCCTGCTGGACGTTCCGTTTACTATGGCTGACGCCACCACGCTGACCGAAGCCGGTTATGTGGGTGAAGATGTTGAAAATATTATTCAGAAACTGCTGCAGAAGTGCGACTACGACGTACAGAAAGCGCAGCGCGGGATCGTCTATATCGATGAAATCGACAAGATTTCTCGTAAGTCTGACAACCCGTCCATTACCCGTGACGTTTCTGGCGAAGGCGTACAGCAAGCGCTGTTGAAACTGATCGAAGGTACGGTTGCCGCCGTTCCGCCGCAGGGGGGACGTAAACATCCGCAGCAGGAGTTCCTGCAGGTTGATACCTCCAAGATCCTGTTTATCTGCGGTGGCGCGTTCGCTGGTCTGGACAAAGTGATCGCTAACCGTGTTGAAACCGGCTCCGGCATTGGTTTTGGCGCAACGGTAAAAGCGCAGTCTGATAAAGCCAGCGAAGGTGAGCTGCTGTCGCAGGTGGAGCCGGAAGATCTGATCAAATTTGGTCTGATCCCTGAGTTCATCGGTCGTCTGCCGGTGGTGGCAACGCTGAGCGAACTGAGTGAAGAAGCGCTGATCCAGATCCTGAAAGAGCCGAAAAACGCCTTGACCAAGCAGTACCAGGCGCTGTTCAACCTTGAAGGTGTCGATCTGGAGTTCCGTGAGGAAGCGCTGGATGCTATCGCCAAGAAAGCGATGGCGCGTAAAACCGGTGCCCGTGGTTTGCGTTCCATCGTCGAAGCCGCGCTGCTTGACACCATGTACGATCTGCCTTCGATGGAAGACGTCGAAAAAGTGGTGATCGATGAGTCGGTGATTGGCGGTCAGAGCAAGCCATTGCTGATTTACGGTAAGCCGGAAGCACAGCAGGCATCTGGCGAATAATTCATCAATTCATACAGACATTTAATTAAAAAGGGGGGATTTTATCTCCCCTTTTATTTTTCCGTAAACATGGCGTTGAATGTGTGGGAAACATCCCCATATACTGACATACATGTTAAAGGTGGTGTGAAGCACAGTCGTACCACCTGATTACCTGGCGGACACTAAACTAAGAGAGAGCTCTATGAATCCTGAGCGTTCTGAACGCATTGAAATCCCCGTATTGCCGTTGCGCGATGTGGTGGTTTATCCGCACATGGTCATACCCTTATTTGTAGGGCGGGAAAAATCTATCCGTTGTCTGGAAGCGGCTATGGACCATGATAAAAAAATCATGCTGGTCGCACAGAAAGAAGCGTCAACGGATGAGCCGGGTGTAAACGATCTTTTCACCGTCGGGACCGTGGCCTCTATTTTGCAGATGCTGAAATTGCCTGACGGCACCGTAAAAGTGCTGGTCGAGGGGTTACAGCGCGCGCGTATTTCTGCGCTGTCTGACAACGGCGAGCATTTCTCTGCAAAAGCGGAGTACCTTGACTCGCCTGCCATTGATGAGCGCGAACAGGAAGTGCTGGTGCGTACCGCTATCAGCCAGTTCGAAGGCTATATCAAGCTGAACAAGAAAATTCCACCAGAAGTGCTGACGTCGCTGAACAGCATTGACGATCCCGCGCGTCTGGCGGACACCATCGCTGCGCACATGCCGCTGAAGCTGGCAGATAAGCAGTCCGTGCTGGAGATGTCCGACGTTAACGAACGTCTGGAATATCTGATGGCGATGATGGAATCTGAAATTGATCTGCTGCAGGTTGAGAAACGCATTCGCAACCGCGTGAAGAAGCAGATGGAAAAATCCCAGCGCGAGTACTATCTGAACGAGCAGATGAAAGCTATTCAGAAAGAACTCGGCGAGATGGATGATGCGCCGGACGAAAACGAAGCGCTGAAACGCAAAATCGACGCGGCGAAAATGCCGAAAGAGGCAAAAGAGAAAGCCGAAGCAGAGCTGCAGAAGCTGAAAATGATGTCTCCGATGTCGGCGGAAGCGACCGTGGTCCGTGGCTACATCGACTGGATGGTACAGGTACCGTGGAATGCGCGTAGCAAGGTCAAAAAAGACCTGCGTCAGGCGCAGGAAATCCTCGATACCGACCATTACGGTCTGGAACGCGTCAAAGACCGTATCCTTGAGTATCTCGCGGTTCAAAGCCGTGTGAACAAAATCAAGGGGCCGATCCTGTGTCTGGTTGGGCCGCCGGGGGTAGGTAAAACTTCTCTGGGCCAGTCCATCGCGAAAGCGACCGGGCGTAAATACATCCGTATGGCACTGGGCGGCGTACGTGATGAGGCTGAAATTCGCGGTCACCGCCGGACCTATATCGGTTCGATGCCGGGTAAACTGATCCAGAAAATGGCCAAAGTGGGCGTTAAAAACCCGCTGTTCCTGCTCGATGAGATCGATAAAATGTCTTCCGACATGCGTGGCGATCCGGCTTCCGCGCTGCTTGAGGTGCTGGATCCAGAGCAGAACGTGGCGTTCAGCGATCACTACCTGGAAGTGGACTACGATCTCAGCGACGTGATGTTCGTTGCGACTTCGAACTCCATGAATATTCCGGCGCCGTTGCTGGATCGTATGGAAGTGATCCGTCTGTCCGGCTACACCGAAGACGAGAAGCTGAATATTGCTAAACGTCACCTGTTGCCGAAACAGATTGAGCGTAACGCGCTGAAAAAAGGCGAGCTTACGGTCGACGATAGCGCCATTGTGGGCATTATTCGTTACTACACCCGTGAAGCGGGCGTGCGTAGTCTGGAGCGTGAAATCTCTAAACTGTGCCGCAAAGCCGTGAAGCAGTTGCTGCTCGACAAATCGCTGAAACATATTGTGATCAATGGCGACAACCTGCACGACTACCTGGGCGTACAGCGCTTTGACTATGGTCGCGCGGACAACGAAAACCGCGTCGGTCAGGTGACCGGTCTGGCGTGGACGGAAGTGGGCGGCGATCTGCTGACCATCGAAACCGCCTGCGTTCCGGGTAAAGGCAAGCTGACCTACACCGGTTCTTTGGGTGAGGTAATGCAGGAGTCTATTCAGGCTGCACTGACCGTGGTGCGCGCGCGCGCGGAAAAACTGGGTATTAATCCGGACTTTTACGAAAAACGCGACATCCACGTTCACGTACCGGAAGGGGCGACGCCGAAAGATGGTCCAAGTGCCGGTATTGCCATGTGTACCGCGCTGGTTTCTTGTCTGACCGGTAACCCGGTACGCGCCGATGTGGCGATGACCGGCGAGATCACTCTGCGTGGTCAGGTGCTGCCAATCGGTGGTTTGAAAGAAAAACTGCTGGCGGCGCACCGTGGCGGCATTAAGACGGTCTTAATTCCAGATGAAAACAAACGTGACCTGGAAGAGATTCCGGACAACGTGATTGCCGATCTGGACATCCATCCGGTGAAACGCATCGAGGAAGTTTTGACGCTTGCGCTGCAAAATGAACCCTCTGGAATGCAGGTTGTGACCGCAAAATAGTGACCTCGCGCAAAGAGCACTAATAAAAACAGGGCTGGCAGGCCATTTCGGACTTGCCAGCCTTTTTTTGTATAGCTAATTTAGATGACGGATTAGGCTTGCCATCATTAACGGGTGTTGTAAGGGCATGGCAGGCCTGATATAACTGCTGCGCGGTCGCGCTTTGAAGGATTCAGGTGCGATATAAATTATAAAAGAGGAAGAGAAGAGTGAATAAATCTCAACTGATCGACAAAATTGCTGCAGGGGCTGATATCTCTAAAGCTGCGGCTGGACGTGCGTTAGATGCAATTATTGCTTCTGTTACCGAATCCCTGAAGGAAGGCGATGACGTAGCGCTGGTAGGTTTTGGTACTTTTGCCGTTAAAGAGCGTGCTGCCCGTACTGGTCGCAACCCGCAAACAGGTAAAGAGATCACCATCGCCGCGGCTAAAGTACCGGGCTTCCGTGCAGGTAAAGCACTGAAAGACGCGGTAAACTAAGTGATTTCCCCTTTGGGGATGTGACGAAGTACAAGGGCGCATCAACTGATGTGCCTTTTTTATTTCTGATTCCGGTACTTTCTACGTGTTGTGGGCTGACAATTGCCCCCGTTTCTTGTCACAATAGGCCTTTGTGCGCAGCGTTCAGGAAACGCTATGCTGCGTGAAGCATATATACTCAAAATCCTTGCCGCCGTTGTTGTAACAATGTGCAGGCGGCTTGAAGGATAACGCGTATAGTCATCTACAGCGGAGTGTGGTTACACCATGATGGACAGCTTACGCACGGCTGCTAACAGTCTCGTGCTCAAGATTATTTTCGGTATCATTATCGTGTCGTTCATTTTGACCGGCGTGAGTGGTTACCTGATTGGCGGGGGCAACAATTACGCCGCCAAAGTGAATGGCCAGGAGATCAGCCGCGGGCAATTCGAGAATGCGTTCAATAGCGAACGTAACCGCATGCAGCAACAGTTGGGCGATCAATACTCTGAGCTGGCGGCGAATGAGGGCTATATGAAAACGCTGCGTCAGCAGGTGCTGAATCGTCTTGTAGACGAAGCGCTGCTGGATCAATACTCCCGCGAGCTGAAGCTCAATATCAGCGACGATCAGGTTAAACAGGCTATTTTCGCCACGCCTGCTTTCCAGGTGGACGGCAAATTTGATAACAACCGCTACAATGCGATTGTTAATCAAATGGGAATGACCGCCGATCAGTACGCTGAGGCATTACGTAATCAGCTTACTACCCAGCAGTTGATCAACGGCGTTGCCGGTACGGACTTCATGCTGAAAGGCGAAACCGATGAGCTGGCGGCGCTGGTCGCACAGCAGCGTATCGTGCGTGAGGCGACGATTGACGTTAACGCGCTTGCCGCGAAGCAATCCGTTACCGAGCAGGAAGTTGCCAGCTACTACGAGCAGAATAAAAACAACTTCATGACGCCGGAACAGTTCCGCGTGAGCTACATCAAGCTGGACGCTGCTGCACTGCAGGAGACGGCCAGCGATGCTGATATTCAGTCTTACTATGACCAGCATCAGGACCAGTTCACTCAGCCGCAGCGTAACCGCTACAGCATTATTCAGACGAAAACGGAAGATGAAGCTAAAGCGGTACTGGATGAGTTGAGCAAAGGCGCAGATTTCGCTGCGCTGGCGAAAGAAAAATCAGCCGACATCATCTCTGCCCGTAAAGGTGGCGATATGGGATGGCTGGAAGATTCCACCACTCCGGATGAGCTGAAAAATGCCGGCCTGAAAGACAAAGGCCAACTGTCCGGTGTGATTAAATCTTCCGTTGGTTTCCTCGTTGCGCGTCTTGATGACGTACAGCCTGCGCAGGTTAAACCGCTGAGCGAAGCCCGTGACGACATTGCGGCGAAAGTGAAGCAGGAAAAAGCGCTGGATGCGTACTATGCGCTGCAGCAGAAAGTGAGCGATGCAGCCAGCAACGATAACGAATCCCTGGCGGGTGCGGAGCAAGCTGCCGGTATGAAAGCGGTTGAAACGGGCTGGTTTAGCCGTGACAGTCTGCCGGAAGAGCTGAATTTCAAACCCGTCGCTGACGTCATTTTCAATGGGGGTCTGGTTGGCGAGAACGGTACGCCTGGCAGTAACTCTGATATCATTACCGTGGATGGCGATCGCGCGTTTGTGCTGCGTATTGCAGAGCACAAAGCCGAAGCCGTTAAGCCACTGGCTGAAGTGAAAGAGCAGGTTACTGCGCTTGTTAAGCACAATAAAGCAGAGCAACAGGCTAAGCTGGATGCTGATAAACTGCTGGCGGACCTGAAAGCCGGTAAAGGCGATGAAGCGATGAAAGCCGCGGGTCTGAGCTTTGGTGAGGCGAAAACGCTGAGCCGCACTGGTCAGGATCCTCTGAGCCAGGCAGCCTTTGGTCTGAGCCTGCCAGCGAAAGACAAACCGAGCTACGGCGTGGCGAACGATATGCAGGGTAACGTTGTTCTGCTGGCGCTGGACGAAGTGAAAGCGGGTTCGATGCCTGAAGCGCAGAAGAAAGCGATGGTTCAGGGGATCACCCAGAACAACGCGCAGATTGTGTTTGAAGCGCTGATGAGCAACCTGCGTAAAGCCGCAAAAATTAAAATCGGTGACGCGCTGGAGCAACAGCAATAACCGAGGCTGCTCGCAAAAAATTGCAAAAAGTTGTATTAACCAAAGGCCGCTTTCGCGGCCTTTTCCATTTCTGTTATTTGCCGTTTGTCTGCTGTTCCGCACCTCGCTATCGTGATTCCACTGTTAACAAACACGGAGAAAACAGTATGAAACATGGAATCAAAGCCCTGCTTATCACCCTTTCATTGACCTGCGGCGCTATGGCCCAAAGCGCATTGGCTGCAGAGCCCGTTACCAAAAACCAGGCGACTCAAACCAAAGCGGATGCTTCCACAGTGGCGCAAAGCAAGGCTACGCAACCCGCTAAAGCAAGCGACGATGAAGGCACCAGGGTAAGCATCAACAGCGCTTCTGCGGAGGATTTAGCGCGAGTGATGAATGGGGTCGGACTGAAAAAGGCTCAGGCCATTGTCAGCTATCGAGAAGAGTACGGGCCATTTAAAACGGTCGATGATTTAAAGCAGGTGCCGGGGATGGGAAGTTCTTTGGTAGAGCGTAACCTGGCAGTTTTAACACTTTAATAACTTGCAGAGCGCTGAAATTTTGCCAGACTATAGAGGTCATACCAGTTATGGCCTCTTCACCCTGAATATGTACATATAAAAAAACGTAAGGTTTCTGCGCTATGCAAACACAAATCAAAGTCCGTGGTTATCATCTTGATGTCTATCAGCACGTCAACAATGCCCGTTATCTTGAGTTTCTGGAAGAAGCACGCTGGGATGGACTGGAAAACAGCGACAGCTTTCAGTGGATGACCGCTCACAACATCGCTTTTGTGGTTGTGAATATTAATATCAACTATCGCCGTCCGGCGGTGCTGAGCGACCTGCTGACTATTACCAGTCAGGTACAGCAGTTAAATGGCAAAAGCGGTGTGTTGAACCAGACTATCACCCTGGAGCCGGAAGGACAGGTGGTAGCAGATGCGTTGATTACCTTCGTCTGTATTGATTTGAAAACGCAAAAAGCGCTACCGCTGGAAGGAGAGTTGCGCGAGAAACTGGAACTGATGGTGAAGTAGTGGCTGCGAGTGCTTGCAGGCCGGATAAGCAAAGCGCCATCCGGCATCGCTCAACCCATTACTTTAACCCGGTTTTCTGCTTCATCGCCGTCATCACTGCCGGTTTATCCGCCAGATAATGGTTAAGACCGTTGGCGCGCAGATTACAGGCCGCGCAGTGACCACAACCGTCACCTTTGATACCGTTATAGCAGGTCAGCGTTTCTTCGCGTACCAGGTCCAGCTTGCCCCAGTAATCGGCCAGCGCCCAGGTTTCGGCTTTATCGATCCACATCAGCGGAGTTTCAAAGCGGATATCTTTTGCCATCCCCAGGCTCACGGCATGGTTCAGAGCCTTGACGAACTCATCGCGACAGTCAGGATATCCAGAGAAGTCGGTTTCACAAACACCGGTAATGACCGCCTCTGCCTGTACCTGATATGCGTAAATCGCCGCCAGCGTTAAAAACAGAATATTGCGTCCGGGCACAAAGGTATTGGGAATGCCATTCGCATCCGGTTCGTAATCAGGCACCGGAATGTTATCACGGGTCAGGCTACTGACAGCCAGTTCGCTAAGCAGCGTGACATCAAGCACTTTGTGCGCACGCGCGCCGAGTTTTAAGGCCAGATCACGTGCGACATCAATCTCAGCGCGATGGCGCTGACCATAATCAAAGGTCACGCAGTGGACTTCATCATACTGATGTAGCGCTTGCGCCAGACAGGTCGTGGAGTCCTGACCTCCACTGAATACAACAACGGCACGTTTCATGGCTTTTCCTGACAAATAACGAAACCCATATGGTAGCGCCTGGACGTGGTGTCGACCAGCTTCTTCATGCTGAAGGGGGCGGTAACCAGGCTTCGGTGAACTCAAACCAGCCGCGAGGATTCAGGCGAACACCGTTCACGCCTGGTGGCGCGCTAATACGATAGTGATAATTGAACAGCGGAGTCAGCGTGGCATCATTCATCAGCGTGGCGAACACTTGCTGTAACGCCGCGTGACGATCGTCTTCATTGGCCTGGACTTGCAGGGCATCCAGCGTGGTTTGCAAGTGCGTGTATTCAGGCGCATTGAGTACATGTGACCACAGTTGATCGCAACGTAACCACTGTTCGAGGGTATATTCAGGCGCTTCGCCAATCAGTCTGTCTCCCATCATCAGGTCGGCCTGCGCTAAAGGATGATTACCGTCCCAGTTTTTAGCATTATGAAATATAAGCGTTAATTCACAGCCGAGTAGCGCCAGCGCCTGGCGAAGCTGTTCAGCCATGGCATGTAGTTCAACCGGCAGGTGATACGCCAGCGTCAGTTTTTCCGGTAGCGCTACCTCGTTCAACTCATCCCATTGCGGGATCGTCCATCCAGGCAGCAGCGCATTGCTTGGGGTTATCAGGTTTTCATCTACCTCCAGCGTTTGTAGCAGGGAAGAGCGATGGATAATATTGACCAGCCGGCGGGCTTGCAAGGTATTCAGGCGCGCACTTTTTCTGAGCGTGAGATAGCAAAAACCGAGGCTTATCCCGCTGCTCACCTGGCTTAGCATGGGCAACTCTTCGGGTTTACCTATCGCTATTTGCACCGGATGGCGACAGCTGGTGCCCAAGTCCTGGGAGAAGAGTTGCGGAGTTATCCAGTATTCGATCGCTTTCAGGAGTGGATGACTCAGGTGGTAGTGATCGTGACTCTCGATACGCACCAGCTCAGGGGTAAACAACGTCAACCGGAATGGACCTGTACCTACAAACAGATGTTCCGGATGCGCCAAATGGCTGCTGTAGCTTGCCAGACGATGCGCCAGCCAGAAGTCGGGGCGATGCAGAATAAAGGTCAGACACTGGGGATGGGTCACCTCAATATGTTTGACGCTGATGAACAGCTTATTCAGCGCGGGTAGTTCTAACAGCTTCAGCAACTGCTGATGTAGCTGCGTACTGCTGACGGCATCGCCGTTATGCCAGTACAGCGTGGAGCGAATATAGAAATCCCAACGCAGGCCGTCGGCGGAGATATTCCAGTGGTGAGCTAAATCACCGCAGGGGCGTTGTGTATGCGTGTCAAACCGGGTCAGGCCAGAGAATACCTGCCCGGCGAGATGTTGCTCTGCGCGGCCAGGGAGAAATCCGGGGTGCAAAGGGTCGAGCTGGCGGTAATAGGGGATACGCAGGGTTGGCGTGTCGTTTTGCCACTGACCGCCCATAAACGGTTGTAGCAGGGTTCTTAATTCACCCGGCGCCAGTTGGGCCAGCTCCAGCACGCTAAGCTGTTCCCCCTTTTGCAGCGCCTGCTCCATCATGGTATTGCGTAGTGAGTCCGGCGTAACTAAAAAGCGTAGCTGCCCGCGTTTACCCCGCCCCGATTGGGCGTGCCACTCCAGCCAGCCTGCATCCTGCGCTTGTTTTAACAAGGTTCGCACGTGGCGTTCGCTGCAAAAACAGCGTTCAGCCAGTTCGCCAATGGTCACCGACTGCGGCTCCCCGTTCGAGGGTTGCCACAGGCGTTGGTATTGATTTAGTCGGTTCAATAGTCGCATATAAACCCGGAACAATTCATTTTATCTATTCACTATTACTTCCGTATATCTCAGGTGATACTGAATCACAAGTTAACCGCCTCACAGTGTGGAGAAAGAAATGGCTCGTCTGGCTGCATTTGATATGGATGGCACTCTTTTGATGCCGAATCACCATTTAGGTGATGAAACGCTTTCAACGCTGGCGCGCCTGCGTGAACGTGATATCACTCTGACATTTGCCACCGGTCGCCATGTGCTGGAGATGCGCCACATTCTGGGTTCTATTTCGCTGGATGCCTTTTTAATCACGGGTAACGGTACGCGCATTCACTCGCTGGAGGGTGATGTGCTGCACCGCCAGGATCTGGATCCGAATGTTGCGGATAGTGTATTGCACCAGAAGTGGGACACCACGGCCAGCATGCATGTCTTTAATGACAACGGTTGGTTCACCGGACAAGAAATTCCAGCGCTGCTTCAGGCGCATGTGTATAGCGGATTTCGTTACCAGATCGTGGATGTGAAACGTATTCCCGCCCACCAGGTAACGAAGATCTGTTTCTGTGGCGATCATGACACGCTGATCCGTCTGCGCATTCAACTCAATGAGGCGCTGGGTGAACAGGCGAATCTCTGTTTCTCCGCGGTTGATTGCCTCGAGGTGCTGCCGCTGGGATGTAATAAAGGTTCTGCGCTGGCGGTATTAAGCAACCACTTAGGTTATTCAATGGCCGAGTGTATGGCGTTTGGCGATGCCATGAACGATCGCGAAATGTTAAGTAGCGTAGGGCGCGGCCTGATTATGGGTAACGCGATGCCGCAACTGATTGCTGAACTGCCTCATTTATCGGTGATTGGGCATTGCCGTAATCAGGCAGTATCACACTTTTTGACGCATTGGCTGGACAATCCGCATCTACCTTATTCCCCCGAATGAGAGATCCCTTCCAGCAAGCCAGACTTCGCGTCTGGCTTTTTTTTGTCTGATTAGTGGGTATTCAGGAGTTGAGCCAGCTCCGCTTTCCACGGCGTTAAATCACCGATGTGCGCGTCGACCCACTGCGGGTTGTAATAGGTTTCCAGATAACGTTCGCCGCTGTCACACAACAACGTCACCAGCGATCCCGTTTCTCCTGCATCGCGCATACGGGCGGCAAGTTGTAATGCTCCCCACATGTTGGTGCCGGTTGAGGCGCCAACTTTACGGCCCAACTGCGTCTCCAGCCAATGCGCGGTGGCCACGCTGGCGGCATCCGGCACGCGCAGCATTTCATCGACCACATCAGGAATGAAAGACGGTTCTACGCGTGGGCGACCGATACCTTCGATTTTGCTACCTACCGGGCTGCGTAAGGTTGCATCGCGATCTTGCCAGAAGGGCAGAAAGACCGAGTTTTCCGGGTCCACCACCATCAAACGAGTGTCGTAGCCCTGACAACGAATATAGCGGCCAATGGTCGCCGAGGTGCCGCCGGTTCCGGCACTCATCACGATATGCCGGGGAACGGGGTTGGGCTCGCATTGCATCTGCCGAAAGATACTGTCGGCAATATTATTGTTACCGCGCCAGTCGGTGGCGCGCTCAGCGTAAGTGAACTGATCCATGTAATGGCCGTTCAGCTCACGCGCCAATTGTTCAGAAGCCGCATAAATTTCGCAGGCGCTTTCCACGAAATGACAGCGCCCGCCGTAAAACTCAATCTGTTCAATTTTACGTTTCGCAGTACACGAAGGCATAACGGCGATAAACGGTAATCCTAACAGACGGGCGAAATACGCTTCGGAAACCGCCGTTGAGCCGGATGATGACTCGATGATGGTAGTGCCTTCTTTGATCCAGCCATTGCACAGTCCATACAGAAACAGTGAGCGTGCCAGACGATGTTTCAGGCTCCCGGTCGGATGCGTGCTCTCATCTTTTAAATAGAGCTGAATGCCCGGAAACGCCGGGAGTGACAGACGAATGAGATGCGTATCCGCAGAACGCTGATAATCCGCGTTGATTTCATTGATGGCGTTTTTAACCCAGGAGCTATTCATCATTAAAAGATATCCATTTGTCATTTTGTGCCCAGAATAGCGAAAAGCACGGAAAAAATTGTTGCCATTTAGCCTTTAAAATAGAATGTAAGGAGAAAATTCTTCTCTGTGGAGTGGATATGTTAGACAAAATTGACCGTAAGCTGCTCGGCTTACTGCAACAGGACTGCACCCTTTCTTTGCAGGCGTTAGCAGATGCCGTTAATCTGACTACCACCCCTTGCTGGAAACGCCTCAAACGGCTTGAAGATGATGGTATCCTGCTGGGTCGAGTCGCCCTGCTGGATCCCGAAAAACTGGGGCTGGGCTTAACCGCGTTTGTGTTGATCAAGACTCAGCACCACAGCAGCGAATGGTATTGCCGCTTTGTCACCGAAGTCACCGGAATGCCGGAAGTTCTGGGATTCTGGCGTATGGCAGGGGAGTATGACTACCTGATGCGGGTCCAGGTCGCCGATATGAAAAGCTATGACGAATTTTATAAGCGCCTGGTGAACAGCGTGCCGGGCCTGTCTGATGTCACCTCCAGCTTTGCGATGGAACAGATTAAATACACAACTGCTCTACCGATTGAATAATTCTCCCGGCGCTCATTGCCGGAAATCTTGTCAGGACATAACGCGTGCGATTATTTGCTCAATTAAGCTGGTACTTCCGCCGGGAGTGGCGTCGCTACCTTGGAGCAGTGGCTCTGCTTATTATCATCGCTATCCTTCAGCTTATTCCGCCGAAAGTGGTCGGGATCATTGTGGATGGCGTAACAGCGCAACGCTTCACCACCGAGCGGCTGCTGATGTGGGTTGGCACAATCGCCCTGATTGCGGTGGTCGTGTACTTGCTGCGCTATGTCTGGCGCGTACTGCTGTTTGGTGCATCCTACCAACTGGCGGTTGAGCTGCGGGAAGATTATTACCGTCAATTGAGTCGCCAGCACCCCGAGTTCTATCTGCGCCACCGTACGGGTGATCTGATGGCGCGCGCCACTAACGATGTTGATCGAGTGGTGTTTGCCGCTGGCGAAGGCGTGCTGACGCTGGTGGATTCGCTGGTGATGGGGTGTGCGGTACTGATCGTGATGTCTACGCAGATAAGCTGGCAACTGACGCTTATTGCGCTACTGCCGATGCCGGTGATGGCGTTAATGATCAAACGTTACGGTGATCGACTCCATCACCGTTTTAAGCTGGCGCAGGCGGCGTTCTCCAGTCTTAACGATCGTACTCAGGAGAGCCTGACCAGCATTCGCATGATCAAGGCTTTTGGCCTGGAGGATCGGCAGTCGGCGTTATTTGCCGCAGATGCTGAAGACACCGGTAAGAAAAACCTGCGGGTGGCGCGTATTGACGCCCGTTTTGACCCAACGATTTATATCGCCATTGGGATGGCTAACCTGCTGGCGATTGCCGGAGGAAGCTGGATGGTGGTGCACGGTTCGCTGACGCTCGGCCAGCTCACCAGCTTTATGATGTATCTCGGTCTGATGATTTGGCCGATGCTGGCGCTGGCATGGATGTTTAACATTGTCGAACGCGGCAGCGCCGCCTACAGCCGTATTCGCGCCATGCTGGCTGAAGCGCCGGTGGTGGATGACGGTACTGAACCGGTGCCTGAAGGACGCGGCGAGCTGGCGGTGGCGATTCGCGAATTTCGCTACCCATTGACGGCTCAGCCAGCGCTGGAAAACGTGAATTTCCAGCTCAGACCCGGACAGATGCTGGGCATCTGCGGCCCGACCGGCGCGGGGAAAAGTACGGTGCTGTCGCTGATCCAGCGTCATTTCGATATCAGCCAAGGGGATATACGTTTTCATGATATCCCGTTATCGCGCTTACAACTTGATAGCTGGCGCAGCCGGCTGGCGGTGGTTAGCCAGACGCCGTTCCTGTTTTCAGATACCGTCGCCAATAACATCGCGTTAGGACGCCCGCAGGCCACGCAGGAAGAGATCGAACATGTGGCGCGTCTCGCCAGCGTTCATGAGGATATTTTACGTCTTCCGCAAGGCTATGATACCGAAGTGGGCGAGCGCGGCGTGATGCTGTCCGGCGGGCAAAAACAGCGAATCTCTATTGCCCGCGCGTTGCTGTTGAATGCTGAAATTCTGATCCTGGATGATGCGCTGTCGGCAGTAGACGGTCGTACCGAGCATCAGATCCTGCATAACCTGCGCCAGTGGGGTGAAGGCAGAACTGTGATTATCAGCGCTCACCGTTTATCTGCCCTGACGGAAGCCAGCGAGATTATTGTGATGCAGCATGGGCATATTGCTCAGCGTGGTGAGCATGATGTGTTGGTGCAGCAGCCAGGCTGGTATCGCGATATGTTTCGCTATCAGCAACTGGAAGCGGCGCTGTCCGATGCGCCAGAGATAAACGGGGAGGCGGCTAATGCGTAGTTTTGGACAATTATGGCCGACCCTGAAAAGGCTGCTGAAGTACGGTTCGCCATGGCGAAAACCGCTGGCGATAGCGGTAGTCATGCTGTGGGTGGCGGCTGCGGCTGAAGTCAGCGGCCCGCTGCTAATTAGCTATTTTATCGATAACATGGTGGCGAAAAACAACCTGCCGCTGGCGATGGTCGCCGGGCTGGTTGCGGCGTATGTGGGATTGCAACTGCTGGCGGCGGGTCTGCATTACGCGCAGTCACTGTTATTTAATCAGGCGGCAGTTGGCGTGGTGCAACAGTTGCGCACCGATGTCATGGACGCAGCGCTTCGTCAGCCGCTCAGCGCCTTTGATACTCAGCCCGTCGGGCAGCTTATCTCCCGAGTGACGAATGACACTGAAGTGATTCGTGACCTGTATGTGACGGTAGTGGCAACGGTTCTGCGCAGTGCGGCCTTGATCGGTGCGATGCTGGTGGCGATGTTTAGCCTGGAGTGGCGTATGGCGCTGGTCGCGATGGTCATTTTCCCGGCGGTGCTGGTGGTGATGGTGATTTATCAACGCTACAGCACACCGATTGTGCGCCGGGTTCGCGCTTATCTGGCGGATATTAACGATGGCTTTAACGAAGTCATCAACGGCATGAGTGTTATCCAGCAGTTCCGTCAGCAGGCGCGATTTGGCGAGAGAATGGGCGAGGCCAGCCGTTCGCACTATATGGCGCGGATGCAGACCCTGCGACTGGATGGCTTTTTGCTGCGTCCGCTGCTTAGCCTTTTCTCGGCGCTGATCCTCTGCGGTTTATTGATGCTGTTCAGCTTTACCTCTGGCAGTTCGATCGAGGTGGGGGTGTTGTATGCGTTTATTAGCTATCTCGGGCGGTTGAACGAGCCGCTTATCGAGCTGACGACCCAGCAGTCAATGCTGCAGCAGGCGGTTGTCGCCGGTGAACGTGTGTTCGAATTGATGGATGGGCCACGTCAACGCTATGGTGACGATGACCAGCCGCTAAAGAGTGGGGATATCGAGGTAGATAACGTTTCATTTGCTTATCGTGACGACAATCTGGTGCTGCAAAACATCAGTCTGTCCGTGCCTTCGCGTAGCTTTGTGGCCCTGGTCGGGCACACCGGCAGCGGCAAAAGTACGTTGGCAAGTCTGCTGATGGGATACTACCCGCTGACGCAGGGGGAAATCCGTCTTGATGGGAGACCGCTGTCTTCGCTGAGCCACGGGGTATTGCGTCAGGGCATCGCGATGGTGCAGCAGGATCCGGTGGTGATGGCGGATACCTTCCTGGCAAACGTCACGCTGGGCCGCGATATCTCAGAAGCGCGGGTATGGCAGGCGCTGGAAACCGTGCAACTGGCGGAACTGGCGCGCGGTCTGAGCGAGGGGATTCATACCCGGCTGGGCGAGCAGGGCAATAATCTCTCCGTTGGGCAGAAACAGTTGCTGGCGCTGGCGCGGGTGCTGGTTGAAACGCCGCAGGTACTGATCCTCGATGAAGCCACGGCCAGTATTGACTCCGGCACGGAACAGGCGATTCAGCAAGCGCTGGCGGCGGTACGTGAACACACCACGCTGGTGGTGATTGCGCATCGCTTATCGACGATTGTCGATGCGGACACCATTCTGGTACTGCACCGTGGACAGGCGGTTGAACGTGGTACGCACCAGCAATTACTGGCGGCGCAAGGCCGTTACTGGCAGATGTATCAACTGCAGCTGGCGGGCGAAGAGCTGGCGGCCAGTACGCAAGAGGATTCCATTATTGCCTGATAGCTGAGACCAACCCGGTATCGTAGGCCGGACGGCAATCAACAATCTGGTGCAAAAATGTAACGCACTATGCACCGTTATAGTGCGTTTTTTCTTCTTCTTCCCCAACTCCCCTCGGCTGGCCCGAATCATCCTGCTTTTTCATTCCTGGCACATCCCTTGCAGTATTCATCTGGTGTATCTGCAGCCACTACTGAATTCTGACTGGAGGGGATCTATGAAGCTGGTTACCGTGGTAATCAAACCGTTCAAACTGGAAGACGTCCGCGAAGCCTTGTCATCTATTGGTATTCAGGGGCTGACCGTCACCGAAGTGAAGGGGTTTGGCCGACAGAAAGGTCATGCCGAGCTGTACCGTGGGGCTGAATATAGCGTCAATTTTTTGCCCAAGGTGAAGATTGATGTGGCGATTGCCGATGACCAACTGGATGAAGTGATTGATGTCATCAGCAAGGCGGCCTACACCGGAAAAATTGGCGACGGCAAAATCTTTGTCGCCGAGCTGCAACGTGTGATTCGTATTCGTACCGGCGAAACTGACGAAGCCGCACTGTAACGTCTGACACACAGTGATAGGAAACCAAAAAATGAAGATAGCAACGATGAAAACAGGTATTGCTTCACTGGCGCTGTTGCCGGGACTGGCGATGGCGGCACCGGCGGTCGCGGATAAAGCGGATAACGCTTTTATGATGATCTGTACCGCGCTGGTGCTGTTTATGACCATTCCTGGCATTGCGCTGTTTTACGGCGGTTTGATTCGCGGTAAGAACGTGTTGTCGATGCTGACTCAGGTGACGGTGACATTTGCCCTGGTGTGTATTTTATGGGTGGTTTACGGCTATTCACTGGCCTTTGGCGAAGGGAATAATTTCTTCGGCAACTTCAACTGGGTATTACTGAAGAACATTGCGCTGACGGCGGTCACGGGGAGCTTCTACCAGTATATTCACGTTGCTTTTCAGGGCTCTTTCGCCTGTATCACCGTTGGGCTTATCGTTGGGGCGCTGGCTGAGCGTATTCGCTTCTCGGCGGTACTGATTTTTGTGGTCGTGTGGTTAACGCTGTCTTACATCCCAATAGCCCACATGGTCTGGGGCGGCGGTTTGCTGGCTTCTCATGGCGCACTGGATTTTGCCGGCGGGACAGTTGTACATATCAACGCGGCGATAGCCGGTCTGGTGGGGGCTTATCTGATTGGCAAACGCGTCGGTTTTGGTAAAGAAGCCTTTAAGCCGCATAACCTGCCGATGGTCTTCACTGGCACCGCCATTCTCTACATTGGCTGGTTTGGCTTTAATGCCGGTTCTGCGGGCACGGCGAATGAAATCGCTGCGCTGGCCTTCGTCAATACCGTGGTCGCCACCGCTGCCGCCATCCTCGGGTGGATCTTCGGAGAATGGGCGTTGCGCGGGAAGCCCTCTCTGCTGGGAGCCTGTTCTGGGGCCGTTGCGGGTCTGGTTGGCGTAACGCCTGCATGTGGTTATATCGGTGTCGGCGGCGCGTTGATTATTGGCGTGGCAGCCGGTCTGGCGGGCCTGTGGGGAGTGACGATGCTGAAGCGTTTTCTGCGCGTGGACGATCCGTGTGACGTGTTTGGTGTTCACGGCGTGTGCGGCATTGTCGGCTGTATCCTGACCGGGGTTTTTGCCGCCAGCTCGCTGGGGGGCGTGGGGTTTGCCGAGGGCGTGACCATGGGGCATCAGTTACTGGTGCAACTGGAAAGCGTAGCAATCACCATCGTCTGGTCCGGCGTGGTGGCCTTCATTGGTTATAAGCTGGCAGATATGACGGTTGGTCTGCGCGTACCAGAAGAGCAGGAACGCGAAGGTCTGGATGTGAACAGTCACGGCGAGAACGCTTATAACGCCTGATTTCTCAATATGCCGGATGGCGCTAACGTTTATCCGGCCTACAACGATATAGCCTGTAGGCCGGATAAGACATCAATTACGATTACGCATGACCCCTTCCTGTACGGTAGAAGCGACCAGCACGCCATCCTGCGTATAAAATTCCCCGCGCACAAAGCCCCGGGCGCCGGAGGCGGAAGTACTTTCGACGTTATACAGCAGCCATTCATTGATATTGAACGGACGATGGAACCACATTGAGTGGTCAATGGTGGCGATCTGAATCCCTTTTTCCAGGAAACCAATCCCGTACGGTTGCAGCGCGACGGGCAGGAAGTTCAGGTCAGAGGCATAACCCAGCAGATACTGATGGACGCGCAGATCGTCTTGCAGTTCACCGTTGGCGCGGATCCATACCTGACGGGTCGGAGGTGCGACATGACCTTTTAAGGGGTTATGAAACTCCACCGGGCGCACTTCCAACGGACGATCGTTGATGAACTTTTCTTTCAATAACGGTGGCAGAAGATGCGCCACTGAGCGGGCAATTTCTGTTTCTGATTTCAGCTCATCGGGACCCGGCGCATCCGGCATGGTTTTCTGATGTTCAAACCCGTCTTCTGGTGCCTGAAAGGAGGCGGTCATGTAAAAAATGGGTTTACCATTCTGGATTGCGGCAACGCGGCGCGCGCTGAAGCTGTTACCATCACGCAGGACTTCTACATCATAAATGATGGGTTTTTGGCTATCGCCGGGGCGTAAAAAGTAGCTGTGAAAGGAGTGCACCAGACGTTCTTCCGGAACGGTTTCTTTCGCGGCATACAGCGCCTGACCGACAACCTGTCCGCCAAAAACCTGACGTAACCCTAAGTCTTCACTTTGGCCGCGAAAGAGCCCTTCTTCAATTTTTTCCAGATTTAACAGTGTCAGCAAATTTTTGAGTGCCAGACTCATAGGAGCTCTCCAGGTGATATCGATGTCGCGCGAGTTAGGCAGAGTATAACGCAATTTTAAAAGTGGTCCGATGGGTGCAATTGTCTGAATTACTGGCCTATTACAGGCAAAAACAGCTGTCTTGTGCCACACTTAATCACGTTATGTTTTTGTTAACCACTCTTCTGGCGAGGAAAGTTCTCGCTGGTGCATAGATGATAAGGAGAATTTAATGAAACTCGTGCACATGGTAAGTGGTTTAGCGGTTGCAGTCGCTCTGGCGGCCTGCGCCGATAAAAGTGCAGATATTCAGACACCTGCGCCAAGCCCTAATACGTCAATTTCTGACACACAGTCTAAAATTCAACAGCCGAATGTATCTGGTACAGTATGGATCCGCCAGAAAGTGGCCTTGCCACCGGATGCTGTGCTAACTGTCACGCTGTCGGATGCGTCGCTGGCCGATGCGCCATCAAAAGTGTTGTCGCAAAAAGCGGTGCGTACTGAAGGCAAGCAAGCGCCATTTAGCTTTGTATTACCGTTTAACCCGGCAGATATTCAGCCCAACGCGCGTATTCTGCTGAGTGCGGCAATTACGGTGAATGGCAAACTGGTCTTTATAACCGATACCGTTCAGACGGTTATCAATCAGGGCGGGACGAAAGCCGACCTGACGTTGGTTCCCGTGCAGCAGACCGCAGTCCCGCTTAATGCTGGCGGCGGCGCAACCACCACGGTGCCTTCGACTTCACCAACCCAGGTGACTCCGTCTTCAGCCGTTCCTGCTCCCACGCAGAACTAAAGCAGTCGTAACCCTCTCCATGAGGAGAGGGTTAGTACACCCAGCGATAGCGCTGTAAATCGATTTGCCCGCTGCCGGAAACGACAACCCCTTCTGCCAGCAACGCCTGACGTTGTCGTTGCAGATCGGGGCCCGTCAGTGAAATAGCGCCGTGGCGATTGACGACCCGGTGCCAGGGCAGGGAACTACCTTTGGGGAGACGCTTAAGTACGCCGCCCACCTGGCGCGCAGCGCGCGGCGATCCGGCAAGTCTGGCGACATCGCCATAGGTGGTGACGAATCCTTCGGGGATTGACGCGACGATTTGCCAGACGCGTTGGGGGAAAGTGTCTTGTATATCCATCATTTATTCCTGCGCTAATCCTTCAGCATAATCCTGAATGGCGAGTGAGTGAAGCCGCATTGCGCAAGAAAACAGCATCCGATGCTGGATGGGTTGCATTTACAGGGTACACCAGTGATAATGCGCCTGCGCGTTGGTTAACAACGCTCTCAATGGGGGCTCTGTTGGTTCTCCCGCAACACTACTCTGTTTACCAGGTCAGGTCCGGAAGGAAGCAGCCAAGGCAGATGACGTGTGTGCCGGGATGTAGCTGGCAGGGCCCCCACCCAATTCTGCCGTCCGGCAATTTCCTTCTGCTTATCTTCTTTTTCTTTGTCACTGTATTGTCATTTTATTGTCATCAAATGCTGTCAATGTGTTTCGGGGATGTTGTTTGACGCTTTTACCGTCGCCGATCACAAGGACTTTTTACAATGTCGACTGCTGTACTGAATGTCAAAATTGATGAAGCGCTGAAAGAAAAACTTCGTCATTACGCCGAAGTGCATAATGAAAATCTAAGTGTCGCGACGGAAAAGCTGCTGCTGATCGCCTTTTCCGCCGTTGAAGAGGCGGGAGTCTCCGCTGAGGATATCGACAGCCAGCATACGGAAGAATCCGTCGTTGATGCACTGACTCCTAAAGAAATCAAAGCATTGCGCAGATTACTGAAGAAGAAAAAATGAAACAACAATCGTTCTCAACCGCCTGTAATTACAGCGAAGCCTGTGAATTGCTGCGATCTGGCTATGTGAAACATGTTCGCCTGAGCTGGAATGTCGGCAGCGATGAGTTCTTCCGTATTGCTTCCGACTGGTGTGATGCCGGGGCAAAAATTAAGAAGGACGGTGAGAATTTTGTGATTTCCCTGAAAGGTTTTCCGGTTCCTCCGCAGTTGTAATTGTGCCGGGACGTTGTTGTCCGTCACAACATACAAAAGCGGGCCCTTTGGCCCGTCGCTTAAATTATTTTGCGCATTTTCCCGCTGCTGGCCTGCAAACGCAGGTTATCCCAAATGGGTTGCAACACCCTGAAGGCGGCGCGTGCTGTATCATCCGGCAATGTGAAGGGCATGCGCAAAAAACGATCGAATGCGCCATCGAGGCCGAAGCGCGTACCGGTTCCTAACTGAATTCCCGCGCTTTCGGCGCGCGCAGCAAAGAGCGTCGCCAGCGTATCGGGTAGTTCGACCCAGAAAGAGAGTCCTCCTTGTGGTTGGGTAAACTGCCATTCCGGGAAATGTGTATGCATCAGGCTGGAGCACAGGTCGCGCTGCGATGCCAGCAAGCGTCTTCTGTCAGGCAGAAAGCGCCCGGCGTTATCCAACAACCAACGGGTGGCGAGTTGTTCAAGTACCGGAGAGCCCAAATCGAAAGTGTCGCGGGTTTGTACCAGGGCGGCAATTGTTCGTGACGAAGCCCGAATCCAACCCAAACGTAATCCTCCCCAAAAGCTTTTCCCTGCCGAACCCAGTAAAATGATTGGGGCATCGCGATTGAACGCGGCAAGCGGCGGTGGTGGCGGGGCGTCGTACCACAGGTTCACCATCGTCTCATCGACGACCAACGTCGTACGTGTTCTTTCGGCAATATCCGCCACGACCTGGC
The DNA here is from genome assembly GCF_026719375.1 of Citrobacter sp. W9. Taxonomy (NCBI): domain Bacteria; kingdom Pseudomonadati; phylum Pseudomonadota; class Gammaproteobacteria; order Enterobacterales; family Enterobacteriaceae; genus Citrobacter; species Citrobacter sp. W9. The sequence goes on from NZ_JAPPTE010000001.1 coordinate 304,568, forward strand.
GGGTTGCGGCGTCCATACAACGCCCGGTCGGGTTGTGAAAGTCCGGCATCAGGTAGGCCATTCTGGGCGCCGTTTGCGCGATAGTGGCGACCAGACCCGCCGTATCCCAACCCTGCCCGGGTAGCGACACGCCAACGGGTCGACAGGATGCGCCCTGAATAGCGGCAATCGCCAGTGGATACGTGGGGTGATCAACGACGACGCGATCGCCAGGACCTGTCAGCAAACGCAGGATGAGCGCCAGACCGCTGACCGCACCATTCACCACCATTATTTCATCGGGCTGCGTTGGGAGTCCGCGCTCGCAATAATGCCGGGCGATGGATTCACGCAAAGCTGGCAGCCCCTGCGGCAGATACCCGGAACTCAGCAGATGCTGCGGCATCGCGAACAACGCTTGCTGATAAGCCTGATGAATTTCGGGACCGGCACTGAGCGCTGCCGTGGACAAATCAAGCGCTGTGCCAGTGCTGGTTCTCGTTGGCACATGGCGAATATGTTCCGGCAGAATAACCCGCGAACCGCTCCCATGACGGCTCTCCAGATAGCCTTCTTCACGCAGTTGCGCCATCGCGCTGGCGACGGTGGTTCGGCTCACTTCCAGAACGGCAGCGAGTTCACGCTCGCCGGGCAAACGGCTATCCAGCGCCAGCCGACCATCGAGAATCAATAGACGTAGCGCTTCTGCCAGCTGTCGCCAGAGGGGCGTTCGCGAGGGGCTTTCCTGCCAGTGGCCGAGCAGGCGCTGCAAAGACTGACTTCCATAACGGCGAGATGACATAGCAGTCCACTTTTTGAAAACTGGACGTTAATCATAGTGCCAATTGCGGGGAAGATGAAAGCTATCTGAGAGTGAGAGGGGAAAAAGCATGCTGCGTCGTTTACTTCAGCTGTATATCGGTCTGGTGCTGTACGGTGTGTCGACGGCCATGTTTGTTCGCGCCGATTTAGGGGCCGATCCGTGGAACGTGTTTCATCTGGGGGTGGCCAATTTACTGTCGATGAATATCGGCGTGGTGATTATTGTCGTAGGCGTGTTGGTGCTGCTGGCGTGGATACCGCTACGCCAGCGTCCCGGATTTGGCACCCTGAGCAATGTTATTATGATTGGGCTGGCGGCAGATGCCGCGCAGGTGGTGATTCCGGGATTCGAATCCCTGCCGGCGCGTAGCGTCCTGCTGGTGACCGCGGTGATCCTGAATGCATTAGCCACCAGTTTATACATTGGCGCTGGTTTTGGCGCGGGTCCACGGGACGGTCTGATGACCGGTATTCACGCACGTACCGGCTGGCCAGTACGACGCATTCGCACCACGATTGAAGTGTCAGTGTTGCTTATTGGTTGGCTGCTGGGAGGAACCGTGGGGGTTGGCACGGTATTGTATGCGCTGGCTATTGGGCCGTTAATTCAGATTTGCCTGCCGTGGTTTCGCCACCAGCCACAGTCGCGTATCCGAGTCAGGAGTGAACCTGGGGCACGATCGCCTGCTGGCGACTAAACTTAACCTCGACTGACGCGGCCAGAATCGGCTTGCCGCGCAGTACACTTCGGAGGTTTTTCTCATGAAGTATGTTGATGGTTTTGTCGTTGCCGTACCCGCTGAAAACAAGGAGGCGTACATTGCGATGGCGGCGAAAGCAGCTCCGCTTTTCAAGGAGTTCGGCGCATTACGCGTGGTGGAGTGCTGGGCAGATGATGTCCCTGACGGCAAATTAACTGATTTTCGCATGGCAGTGAAAGCGCAGGATCATGAAGAGGTGGTATTCAGTTGGATTGAATACCCTTCCAAAAAGGTCCGCGATGCGGCAAATCAGAAGATGATGTCCGATCCCCGTATGAAGGAATTCGGTGAGTCTATGCCATTTGATGGCAAACGAATGATCTACGGCGGATTTGCGCCCATTATGGACGAGTGATGTGACTGGCTGTGCGGCGTGCCGCCAGCCATCTCAACATCAACAGCCATGTCACAGCCGTTTTTCAGCCCACAGAATAAATTCCGCTTTTGGCAGTGCTTTACTGTAAAGCCAGCCCTGACCGTACTGCACGCCATGTTGGCGTAGCCAGGCTGCCTGATTTTCAGTTTCGATACCTTCTGCCACCATTTCCAGCTTCAGCGTCTTGGCAATCTCAATGATATGCGGCGTCACGTTGTTGTACTCCAGGGCATCAACAAAGGATTTATCGATCTTCAGGATGTCCACATCCAGATCCTGTAAATAGCTCAGGCTGGAATAGCCGGTTCCAAAATCATCGATGTATATTGAATGTCCCGCCTGACGATATTTAGCAATAAACGGCGCGCTGTTTTTCGGATCGGCAAACTCGCGTTCGGTCAGTTCCAGCGCGATTTGCGCTGGCTTAAGCTGCCAGTGCTTTACCTTCTGGCCTAACAGCGCGGGAAGCGTTTCAGAAGCCAGATCGGCTGACTCAAGGTTTATGGAGATATGCTGATCCGGGTGTTGACGCAGCCATTTTCCTAAATCGTCAAATACGCTTTCAATTATCAAACGCGTGAGGGGTTTTGTCAGTCCGGTCTCCTGCGCCATCGCGACAAAAATTTCAGGCGACAGATAGCTCCCATCGGCCTGCTGCCAACGGGCCAGTGCTTCTGCCCCGACCACTTTTCCCGTTGTGAGCGAGATAATGGGCTGGTAATGGACCTTGATATCCCGATGCTGGATAGCATCCTGCAACTGATGATGGGGGGACTGTAAGCGACGCAAAATGCGCAGAATAAAGGCGGCGGTAAGCAGGCCGATGATAATCCCGGCCGGGAGCCAGATCAGGGCTTGTCGGTGCCAGGTTTTTTGTAATGGTAGGGTAGATGCCCAGGTGACGATCGTGATGCCCAGTTCAGGAAAGGGGCGGGCATTAAAAATATTGCTATCTTTCTGAAAATGAGTGATCGAATGCTCTTGTTTTACATGCTGCAAAACGTCCGATGGCAGCGCGGCGCTACTGGCAACTACCACGTTGCGCGCGGTGCCAATGATAGTGACTTCGATTGGCCATGAGCCAAACGGGATGACGTCAATAAAGGAACCCGGATCGACCATCACGACATAATGCTCGCTACCTAAAGCTGCCATAAAACGCTTGATGCCCAAATCATTTTGCGTAGTAAGCCATGCGCGATATCCATCCGGCGTGACTTTCATTGCTGGTGGAAATGCGGCAGCCTGGCTGTTTTTTTCCAGAGATGAACATTGCGGAACATTGTCTTTGAGATACAGCACTTCCTGAATATAGCGATAGCTATATGACAAGCGACGCATTTCCAGCAGATGCTCATCACTACAAGGCACTCCCTGAAAGGACTCTATGTGGCGTAATGCTTTCCTGGCCTGCTCGCCGACGCGTTCTGTGCGCAATGCGACTCGTGTTGAGAACATATCGAGTTCATCAATAAACTTTGTTTCGACCTGACGATGTGCCAGCCACAAGCTTAAACCTACGGGGGCGAGGATAGAAAGAAACAGCACCCCTGTCACCAGGCTTATCAGATGTCGTGTTGTCACAATGATATCCTTATTAACACAGCGTAAGGAAAGTATATCCGAAAGCCGAAAAAGCTATTCGATTGGCATCATATATTTAGGGCCACTTATCACCCCGTTTGTTTGCCCGTCGCGTAAATCAGGTTGTGATTTAAATAAGAGTGGTGTACTTTAATGATTATGTTATAACGTAACAATTTGAGGTTGCCATGAAACCGGATATCCATCCTTTTTATCGTACCGTGGTGTTTCACGATACCAGTGCCAATGAATACTTTAAGGTCGGTTCGACCATCAAAACCGAACGTGAGATTGAGTTCGAGGGGAAAACGTACCCGTATGTGACCCTTGATATCTCTTCTAAGTCACATCCGTATTACACCGGAAAACAAAAGACCTTTGACAACGAAGGTAGCGCAGCCCGCTTCCAGAAACGTTTTGGTCATTTTATTGGCGCTAAGCGAGGTTAAAATGCAGGTACTCAATTCGCTTCGCAGCGCAAAACAGCGGCACCCTGACTGCCAGATAGTGAAACGCAAAGGGCGTTTGTATGTTATCTGTAAAACAAATCCGCGATTTAAAGCGGCACAGGGCCGTAAAAAAAGACGTTAATTTCTTTGCCGGCATTCAGGGACTAAAGTGCGTTTCCTTTACAGGGACGCACTTTTTTATGTCAGAGGCGAAATTACTGGCTGGCCTGCGGGCGGGTGAGCGTAAACACATCGTAGAACGAGAGTTCGCCTTTACGTGAAATCATCTTTTGCAGTTGTGTTTTATGCTCGCTATCAACGGAAGGGGAGTGCAAAATAGAGTCGATGAGTGAGGAGGGAACAAAACGCGTGTTGTACCATTCACCGTTATAACAAACTCTGAAATCCAGGACGTCGATGTCTTCATAGCGATAACGCGGCGCCACGTCGAAAAAGAAAAAGCCGTTAAGTATGACAAACAGTACTACCAGCAGCCATACCGAATCGACCAGCGTTTCTGACTGTAGCATTACCGCCAGCGTGGCAAACCATGCCACATACATACCGATAAACAGCCCCGGATGTTTGCGAATAAAACTGATGCTAAAGCGCGGTTTGTTGTCGCGCTTCTCGCGAATATTTAAGTCATCGATTGTTTCGGTAAGCAGGCGCTGTATTTCTGTCATCTCTTGCCTTCGTGATATCTGCAAAATTCAGGAGCGATCGCCCTATTTTAAAAGGGGATACCTGCTGAAGGTAGTAACAGATTAACCGCAATTTAGCATAACAGTTACATTTTAGATCACAGCGTTTTGATGATCCTCGCGGGATTACCGCCGACTACGCTGTTTGCCGGAACGCTTTTCGTCACTACCGCGCCAGAGGCTACAACGACATTATCACCGAGCGTGACGCCGGGATTGATCACTGCGCGGCCACCTATCCAGACATTGTTGCCGATAGTCACGGGCTTTCCGAACTCCAGGCCACTGTTGCGTTCGGTCGCATCCAGAGGGTGTGTCGCGGTATAGATATGGACGCCGGGTGCCAGCATGCAGTTGTCGCCAATATGGATTGGACAGACATCAAGCATGACGCAGTCGAAGTTGGCGTAAAATTCTTTACCGAGATAGATGTTATAACCGTAATCACAACGGAAAGAGGGTTCAATATATGCACCTTCGCTTTGACCCAGCAGATCATGCAGGATGGCCTGACGCTCACTTTTTGCCTCTGGCGAGGTGAGATTGTAGCGGTGAGTCAACTGACGAGCGCGTAGTCGGTCGTTGCGCAACGTTTCATCTGCCGGGCGATAGCGTTCGCCGGCGATCATTTTTTGCTTTTCTTTACTCATTACGAATTTCCTGTGTCCTGATGATCATTTCAGCACAGTAAAACGCAATGCAAGCAAAGGGAACGTTCCCGTTGGTTCGCTGTGATCGTAATCACGTGATTTGAATTAAATAACCATTGTAAATACGAAAATGGTCAGTCAGACAAACAAATGTCCCGCTATACCTGACTTAACCTCGAGAGCAATTAGCGAATGAATTTCCAAACGGAAGTTGGAATCTTGTCGTAGAGCTTATTCATGGTCAATTCAGCAAGACGGTGATCCGCTGCTGAGTAAAATACAGCCAGTTCGTTGTCGGACAATTCATATTTATTTTTTTCAATAACGCGCTCAAGCGTGTCAATTGTCTGGCAGCGTCGCAGGCGCATCAAATAATCTGTTTTAGTTAATGGTTTATCAGACATAACTCTTACCTATGATTGTAATAATTTTTAACAAGACAAACTAACAGGATTAGCCCTGGTGGCATTGACAAAACAGCGAAACAGTCGATTACCTGATTTCCGCCATTTCTGCAGATCCTGCGTATTAATACCATAACTGCTGAACAACATAAAAGTGTCATCCAGGTATTCATCTATCTGCGCAATCAGCTTATTGTCCTCATTGTACTTAATTTTATAATTAAGTGCGAAGGTTGCAATATGCTCTATCAGTTCATTGAGCTGCAAGCTGGTTGCAGAGGTAGGGTCGTTAACCCAGCCATGGTTACTTTGTTCAAGGTTTGCAAGACAGTCATGATACAGAGTTTCGCAGAGAAATTTAAGCTGCGCGATATCATGTCTTTTGGGTGAGTATTCATCCATAACGCATCCCCTTCTTCGTGGCTTAAACTAACCGAACACCTTCGGGATGGATACAACAAACTACCTGGAACTTGCCCGCGACTCCTGATGATTTAACTATAATCTAGTCTAAAAAAGATTTCATCGTCATATCACGAAAAATTACAATTATGCAAAATTATGACGTGGCGTCATTTTTACATTTTAACAGATAAGTACAGTTATTTGAAATCGGACAATTTCTTTATTCTTCGGGCAATCATCGAGTTATCTTCATTAGCTATCGCAACGACAGGCAACAACCGCCAGGATGGCGCGATAACCAGGAATAATCTTAATATTTATTAAGGTAAATAAGAACTCTCAACACTTTTTAAGAATAGCCTTTAAGGCTACAGGGATTATATCGCTTATTTAAGCCGGAGAAAATAAACCGAATTTCAATAAGTGGATTTTATGATTTTTCCAGAAAAAAGGCCGCTTGCGCGGCCTTATCTTTAGAGAGGTATCAATGATGATCGACTGAGTGGCTATGCTCAATATCTTCATTTTTGCGGCTAAAGCGGCGGCGTACCACCACAAAGAACACCGGAACAAAGAAGATAGCCAACACGGTTGCCGTCACCATCCCGCCCATTACGCCAGTACCAACGGCGTTCTGCGCGCCGGAACCTGCGCCGGAGCTGATTACCAGCGGCATTACGCCCAGAATAAAGGCCAGTGACGTCATGAGGATCGGACGTAAACGCATGCGGACCGCGTCCAGCGTCGCCTCTATCAGACCTTTGCCTTCTTTATCCATCAGGTCTTTGGCGAATTCGACGATAAGTATCGCGTTCTTCGCCGACAACCCAATGGTTGTGAGCAGGCCTACCTGGAAGTATACGTCGTTGGTCAGACCGCGGAATGTCGCCGCCAGCAATGCGCCGATAACCCCCAACGGTACTACCAGCATAACGGAGAACGGAATTGACCAGCTCTCGTACAATGCCGCCAGACACAGGAAGACGACGATCAGTGAAATGGCATACAGGGCAGGGGCCTGGTTACCGGACAGTCGTTCTTGGTAGGACATACCCGTCCAGTCATAACCGATACCGGATGGCAGTTTGCTGGCCAGTTGCTCCATCATCGCCATCGCTTCACCGGTACTTTTACCCGGTGCGGCCTGGCCTAAGATCTCCATGGAAGGCAGACCGTTATAGCGTTCCAGACGCGGTGAACCGTATTCCCAGCGTGAGGTAGAGAAGGCGGAGAATGGGACCATCTGTCCATCGCTGCCGCGCACGTACCAGTTGCCAATATCTTCCGGCAACATACGGTACTTCGCTTCAGACATGACGTAAACTTTCTTCACACGACCACGGTCGATGAAGTCATTCACGTAGCTTCCGCCCCATGCGGCACCCAGCGTTGTATTAATATCACTAATGGAAACACCCAGCGCCTGCGCTTTTTCCTGATCGATATCGATCTTGAACTGCGGCGTATCTTCCAGACCGTTAGGACGTACGCCGACTAACAGATCTGGATGTTTCGCAACTTCACCAAACAGTTGGTTACGCGCCTGGGTCAGTTTTTCATGGCCCAAACCAGCCTGGTCAATCAACTGGAAGTCAAAACCAGTGGCGGTACCTAACTCCACAATCGCTGGCAGGTTGAAGGCAAAGACCATTGCATCTTTAATCTGCGAGAATGCGCCCATCGCACGCTCGGTAATTGCCTCAACTTTATTCTCTTTACCTGGACGTTCGCTCCAGTCTTTCAGTGAGACGAACGCGATACCGGTGTTCTGACCACGACCCGCAAAACCGAAGCCGTTAACGGCAAATACCGATTCAACGTTCGCTTTTTCTTTCGTCAGATAGTAATCCGTCATTTCATCCAGCACCTTCTGGGTACGCTCTTGCGTTGCACCCGCTGGCAGCTGAGCCATTGACAGGAATACCCCCTGGTCTTCATCTGGCAGGAACGAACTTGGCAGACGAACGAACAGATAGGCCATGCCCACGACGATGATCAGATACAGCGCCAGATAACGACCAGTGCTGCGCAGAATACCGCCCACGCTGTCGGTGTAATGGTGCGTGCTCTTATCGAACATGCGGTTAAACCAGCCGAAGAAGCCTTTTTTACCTTCTCCGTGATCGCCTTTAGCAATCGGTTTGAGCATGGTCGCACACAGGGCAGGGGTCAGAATCAATGCCACCAGTACTGACAACGCCATCGCGGAAACAATGGTGATGGAGAACTGACGGTAAATTGCACCGGTAGAACCCCCGAAGAATGCCATCGGGATAAATACCGCTGACAGCACCATCGCGATACCCACCAGCGCGCCCTGAATCTGGCCCATTGATTTACGTGTTGCTTCCTTCGGCGGTAGTCCTTCTTCCGCCATAACACGTTCAACGTTCTCGACCACCACGATGGCGTCATCCACCAACAGGCCGATGGCGAGCACCATCCCGAACATCGTCAGGGTGTTTATCGAGAAGCCGAAAATCGCAAGGACGGCAAACGTACCCAACAGCACCACTGGCACAGCGATAGTCGGAATCAACGTCGCGCGGAAGTTCTGCAGGAACAGATACATAACCAGGAACACGAGGATGATTGCTTCCGCCAGCGTTTTCACCACTTCGTGAATAGAGATTTTCACGAACGGCGTGGTGTCATACGGGTAAACGATCTTCAGACCTGACGGGAAGAACGGTTCCATCTTCTTCAGTTCATCGCGGATAGCGTTTGCCGTGTCCAGGGCGTTAGCGCCTGTCGCCAGCTTGATACCCAGACCGGATGCTGGTTTACCGTTGAACTTCGCAATGATGTCGTAGTTCTCGCCGCCCAGCTCCACTTTCGCCACGTCACGTAAACGAACCTGGGAACCATCCTGATTCACTTTCAGCAGAATTTTGCTGAACTCATCGGCGGAGGTCAGACGGGTCTGCGCGATGATCGACGCGTTAAGCTGCTGGCCTTTCACCGGCGGCGTACCACCTAACTGACCGGCTGCAACCTGGGCGTTTTGCGCTTTGATTGCGTTGATGACATCAACCGGCGTCAGCTGGAAATTGTTCAGTTTGTTCGGATCCATCCAGATACGCATTGCGTACTGTGAACCGAACAGCTGAACATCGCCCACGCCTGAAGTACGGCTAATGGCGTCCTTCATGTTGGCGCCAACGTAGTCGGAAATATCCTCCTGCGTCATGGTGCCATTGGTGTTGATAACACCGACGACCATCAGGAAGCTGCTGGATGACTTCTCAACGCTAACCCCTTGCTGCTGTACTTCCTGCGGCAGTAACGGCATAGCCAGCTGCAGTTTGTTCTGCACCTGTACCTGCGCGATGTCCGCATCAGTACCAGACTGGAAGGTTAGGGTGATCTGCACGGTACCCGTGGAGTCACTGTTTGAGGACATGTACATCAGGTTATCGATACCGTTCATATTCTGTTCGATAACCTGCGTAACAGTATCCTGTACTGTTTTGGCATCAGCGCCAGGGTAGGTCGCGGAGATCGTCACTGCTGGCGGTGCAATAGTCGGATATTGCGCTACCGGCAATTTGAGGATCGCGAGCCCCCCTGCCAACATGATGATAATGGCGATCACCCACGCAAATATTGGGCGATCGATAAAGAAATTAGGCATGTCTTAACGGCTCCTGTTTAAGTTAAGACTTGGACTGTTCAGGCTGGCTACCGCTTGCGGCTTGCTGGTTGTTATCCGCGGTAATCTCCTGGGCTTTTACCTGCGCGCCAGGACGTACTTTTTGCAACCCAGTGACAATCACGCGGTCGCCCGGCTTAAGTCCATCAGTGACTAACCATTTATCGCCAATCGCTTGTGCGGCGACAATTTGACGCATTTCAACTTTGTTATCTGCACCGATAACCAAGGCACTGGCATCGCCACGCGGTGTGCGGGTAACGCCTTGCTGCGGAACCAGTAATGCAGTTGGGTTAGTCCCTTCTTCCAGACGAGCACGGACGAACATTCCCGGTAGTAAGGTGTGATCCGGGTTAGGGAAGATGGCGCGTAACGTAATCGAACCGGTGGTTTGATCTACCGTAACATCGGAAAATTCCAGCGTACCGGCCTGCGGGAACTTGATGCCGTCATTGGTCACCAGCTCGACTTTCGCTTTACCGTTCTCTTGCTTCAGCGTGCCGTTGGCCAACTCTTGTTTCAGGCGCAGGAAGTCGTTACTTGACTGCGTCACGTCTACATAGATAGGGTCCAATTGCTGAACGGTAGCCAGTGCGGTCGCCTGACCGTTTTGCACCAGAGCGCCTTCCGTAACGGATGACTTACCAATGCGGCCGCTGATCGGTGACGTCACTTTGGTATAGGCCAGATTGATGCGTGCAGTTTCTACTGCGGCTTTCGCGGCGACAACGGCGGCGTTCGCCTGCTGTGCGTCTGCCAGCGCGCTATCGTAATCCTGTTGACTGATGTACTTAGTACCCAACAGTTTCTGATAACGTTTGACCGTCAGTTGAGCGATATTTGCTGCGGCTTGTGCTTTGGCCAGATCGCCTTTTGCGCTCTCATAAGCGGCCTGGTAAGTCGCAGGATCAATCTGATAGAGAGATACACCCGCTTCGATGTCACCACCTTCCGTGAAATTACGCTTCAGGATAATACCGCTAACCTGAGGACGAACTTCAGCAATGCGATACGCACTGGTGCGACCCGGGAGTTCGGTTGTTATCTGTAGAGGTTCAGTTTTGAGCGTAACAACTCCAACCTCTGGCATCTGCTGGCCCCCTTGTTGGGCCTGTTTGTCGTCACATCCTGTTAGCGCTAAGCTGCCTGAGAGCATCAGAACGACTGCCAGAGGCGTTAACCCTCTGTTTTTGTTCATATGTAAACCTCGAGTGTCCGATTTCAAATTGATCAATGGCTTAAAGCCCATAAACCCATTGCTGCGTTTATATTATCGTCGTGCTATGGTACATACATTCACAAATGTATGTAAATCTAACGCCTGTAAATTCACTGACCTATGGCACGAAAAACCAAACAACAAGCACAGGAAACACGACAGCACATTCTCGATGTTGCTCTGCGTTTGTTTTCGCAACAAGGGGTATCATCCACCTCGCTTGCGGAGATCGCAAAAGCCGCTGGTGTCACGCGCGGCGCAATCTATTGGCATTTCAAAAACAAATCGGATTTATTCAGTGAAATTTGGGAGCTAGCAAAACCTAACATTGATGAGTTAGAGACTGAGTATCAAGCAAAATTCCCCGACGATCCACTATCAGTATTAAGAGAAATTTTAATTTACGTTCTTGAAGCTACCGTGACAGAAGAACGTCGACGTTTGTTGTTGGAAATTATATTCCACAAATGCGAATTTGTCGGGGAAATGGCCTCTGTTCAGTTGGCTCAACGCAGTCTGTGTATTGAAAATTACGACCGTATCGAACAAACATTGCGGCAGTGCATGAATGCCAACATGCTGCCGGAAAATCTGAACACGCGTCGCGTGGCGGTGCTGTTGCGTAGCTATGTTACGGGAATTATAGAGAACTGGTTATTTGCCCCTGAATCTTTTGATCTGAAAAAAGACGCGCGTGAATACGTCGCAGTACTGCTGGAGATGTGTCTTCTCTGCCCAAGCCTGCGGGTTAACGTGGCGAAATCCTGCTAACTTTTGCGGTCTGAACCAGGAATTATCCTGGTCGTTTTGCCTGCTGCTATTCTGCCGCTCACAGCCGTGATATTCTTGCCGCTTGACTATTTCCGGTCACTTTTCCGGTTCAGAAACGTTCATTCTCATGACTATGTTGCAGCTCTATAAACGTTCACAGCATCTTATTGCTATTACCTTTCTTTTCTTCATTCTATTGCTTTCTTGCCAGTCGTCAGCATTTGCACGGGCGCAACAGAGTGGGGATCTGCCGACGAAAGCGGATATTCAGAGCCAACTGGACGCGCTGAATAAACAAAAAGATCTCTCCGCGCAGGATAAGCTGGTTCAGCAGGATCTGACCGATACCATCGCCACGCTGGATAAAATCGATCGCGTGAAAGATGAGACCGTACAGCTTCGGCAGAAAGTTGCCGAGGCACCGGAGAAAATGCGTCAGGCGACAGATGCGCTAAATTCGCTCAGTGATGTTGATAATGACGATGAAACGCGAAAAACGCTGAGTACGCTCTCCTTACGTCAACTGGAGTCGCGCGTGGCGCAGGTATTGGATGACCTGCAAAGCGCGCAAAATGATTTGGCCGCTTATAACAGCCAACTGGTATCGCTGCAGACTCAGCCAGAGCGCGTGCAAAATGCGATGTACACCGCGTCGCAGCAAATGCAGCAAATCCGCAATCGGCTTGATGGTAATAATGTGGGGGAGGCGGCGTTGCGCCCCAGCCAGCAGGTGCTACTGCAGGCGCAGCAGGCGCTACTGAACGCGCAGATCGACCAACAGCGTAAAAGCCTTGAAGGCAATACGATTTTGCAGGACACCTTGCAAAAACAACGCGATTACGTGACGGCAAACAGCAATCGTCTTGAGCATCAGCTCCAGCTCCTGCAAGAGGCTGTAAACAGCAAACGGCTGACGTTAACCGAAAAGACGGCGCAGGAAGCGGTATCGCCTGACGAAGCTGAACGTATTCAGTCTAATCCGTTAGTGAAGCAGGAACTGGACGTCAACCATCAGCTTAGCCAGCGTCTGATCGCCGCGACCGAAAACGGCAATAACCTGATGCAGCAAAATATTAAGGTTAAAAACTGGCTCGATCGCGCGCTGCAATCCGAACGCAATATTAAAGAACAGATCGCCGTCCTGAAAGGCAGTCTGTTGTTGTCACGTATTCTGTACCAGCAGCAACAAACGCTGCCGTCGGCAGATGAGCTTGCTGATATGACCAACCGGATTGCCGATTTGCGTCTGGAACAATTTGAGGTCAACCAGCAGCGTGACGCCCTGTTCCAGAATGATGCGTTTGTCGCCAAACTGGAAGAAGGGCACAGCAACGAAGTCAACGGTGAAGTCCATGATGCCCTGCTGCAGGTCGTGGATATGCGCCGGGAGCTGTTGGATCAGCTGAATAAGCAACTGGGCAACCAGTTGATGATGGCGATTAACTTGCAAATCAACCAGCAGCAGTTGATGAGCGTGTCGAAAAACCTGAAAGGGATCCTCACCCAGCAAATTTTTTGGGTTAACAGTAACCGTCCAATGGACTGGGACTGGATCAAAGCCTTCCCGCAAACGCTTAAAGACCAGTTTAAGTCGATGAAAATCACCGTGAACTGGGAAAAAGCCTGGCCGGCGGTATTTATTGCCTTCCTGGCAGGGTTGCCGCTGCTGCTCATTGCCGGGTTAATCCGCTGGCGTTTGAAATGGCTGAAAGAATATCAGGCGAAATTAGCCGCCGCGGTAGGCAACCTGCGTAATGACAGTCAGCTCAATACGCCAAAAGCGATACTGATCGATCTCATCAGAGCGCTGCCAGCGTGTCTGATTATCCTCGCCGTGGGGCTGATTCTGCTTACCATGCAGCTGAATATCAGCGACCTGCTGTGGGCGTTCAGTAAGAAGATGACTGTCTTCTGGCTGGTATTTGGTCTGTGCTGGAAGGTGCTGGAAAAAGATGGTGTGGCGATACGCCATTTTGGCATGCCTGCAAAGCAAACCAGCCACTGGCGTCGCCAGATTGTGCGTATTAGCCTGGCGTTGTTACCGCTTAACTTCTGGTCAGTTGTTGCTGAACTGTCGCCGCTCAATCTGATGGATGATGTGCTTGGTCAGTCCGTTATTTTCCTCAACCTGTTGCTGATCGCCTTCCTGGTATGGCCAATGTGCCGTGAAAGCTGGCGTGACAAAGAGTCGCATGGTCTGCGTCTGGTCACCATTACCGTGTTGTCTATTATCCCGATTGCATTGATGGTGCTGACGGCGACAGGGTATTTCTACACCACGCTGCGCTTGTCGGGCCGCTGGATTGAAACGGTTTATCTGGTTATTGTCTGGAACCTGTTGTATCAGACGGTGCTCCGCGGGTTGAGCGTGGCGGCGCGGCGTATCGCCTGGCGTCGTGCGTTAGCGCGTCGTCAGAACCTGGTGAAAGAAGGGGCTGAAGGCGCAGAACCGCAAGAAGAACCGACCATTGCGCTGGAGCAGGTTAACCAGCAAACCTTACGTATCACCATGCTGGTGATGGTTGCCTTGTTTGGTGTTCTGTTCTGGGCAATTTGGTCCGATCTGATCACCGTGTTCAGTTACCTCGACAGCATTACGCTCTGGCATTATAACGCTACAGAAGCGGGGGCCGCAGTGGTGAAAAGCGTCACCATGGGCAGCCTGCTGTTTGCGATTATTGCGTCAATGGTCGCATGGGCGCTGATCCGCAACTTACCCGGACTATTGGAAGTGCTGGTGCTCTCGCGACTGAAGATGCGCCAGGGAGCGTCGTATGCGATCACCACCATTCTTAACTATGCGATCATCGCCATCGGTGCGATGACGGTCTTCGGTTCGCTCGGCGTCTCGTGGGATAAACTACAGTGGCTGGCCGCAGCCTTGTCGGTTGGTCTTGGTTTTGGTTTACAGGAGATTTTCGGTAACTTTGTTTCCGGTCTGATTATTCTGTTTGAGCGCCCGGTACGCATCGGCGATACCGTGACTATCGGAACATTCTCGGGAACGGTCAGCAAGATCCGTATTCGTGCCACCACTATTACCGACTTTGATCGCAAAGAGGTGATCATCCCGAACAAAGCCTTTGTGACGGAGCGTTTGATCAACTGGTCGCTTTCCGATACCACTACGCGTCTGGTGATCCGCATTGGCGTGGCCTACGGTTCGGATCTGGAGAAAGTGAAGAAAGTGCTGTTGCAGGCGGCGATGGAACACCCGAAAGTGATGCACGATCCGGAACCAGCGGTGTTCTTTACCGCCTTCGGCGCCAGCACCTTGGATCATGAGCTGCGTTTATACGTGCGTGAACTGCGCGATCGTAGCCATACGGTTGACGAACTTAACCGTGCGGTCGATCGTTTGTGTCGTGAAAATGACATTGATATCGCCTTTAACCAGCTCGAAGTGCACCTGCATAATGCGAAAGGGGACACCGTGACCGAAGTTAAGCGTGACATCATCAAAGGTGATGATCCGACGCCTTCGGTAGGTTAAGTTGCAATCAGGGTGGCCAGTTTGCCGCCCTGATTGTATTTAGTGAGTCAGCGCTGTCAGTTCTTCCTGCGTCAGGCCTGTAAGGTGTGTAATCAGATCCGGTTCCAGGCCGCGGGCGAGCATTTTTTGTGCGATATCACGGGCTTCTGCCTGCCGACCTTTTTCCAGCCCTTGCTGCATGCCTTCCGCTCTACCTTTTTCTTCTAACCATTCAGCAATTGTCATCAGCTGTTCCTTGTACTGTGGCGCACTCTGCGCCAGTTGGCGGACAAGTACGCCGGGTTCCGTGGTATTTCCTGCTTTCAGCATGTAATTAATCAAAACGTCGAGCTGATATTCTGTCAGGCGATCCTGCGTTAAGAGCGTAATGAGTTGATCCAATAACTCGCTCAGATCGCGTTGCCGAATATGTTTTTGCAGGAGTTCCAGCATCGCTACCCGTTGATGCTGCATGATCTGATTATCTGGCATAATGGTCAGGTCTACCAGCGCAAATTCATTGCCATAAAGCGCTTTCGCAAGCTGTGGCTCGCTAAACAACTGATGCCAGTTGAGAGTATAGGGCCACGGGCTTTCTGTACCATGATAAAACAGTACAGGTACCACCAGAGGTAAGGTTTTATGCCCGGCGTTAAGGTGATGCTGCATAGCAGCAACAGCGTAGCGCATCAGGCGAAAGGCCATTAATTTTTCGGGTTTACTCTGATGCTCAATCAGCGCATAAACGTAGCCGGGTCCATGTGTTGTTTGCAGGGAGTAGAGGATATCTGAATAGCAGGTGCGTAAATCGTCCTCAATAAAGCTGCCTGATTCCAGCGTTAATGTTTCCATATCGCATATATTGAGAAACGCTCGAGGCAGATGGATCTGCAAAAAATCTCGGGCGACCTCTTTTTGCGTCAGCATTTGCCGAAAGACCGCATCGTGCGGCGTGGTGGGGAGCCGTTCCATGATCTGTCCGTTATCGTCGTGATGTTGCGACGACTCTGACACCGAAGCCAATGGCAGACCAGAGGGCAATCAATCAGTTTGCGAGGCGCCTTCCGCACTTTTAAGCTTATTTTCATAATCGCGCATAACGATCTCCAGCGCGCGTAGCACTGTGCGTGCTGGAAGCTGATTTTCTTCAAGTAAAACAATCAAATCGACGGCCAGTTTGACCTCGTCCGGGGCGTTCTCTAATGACATAAATTCTCCGGGTATTAACGGGTTAAACGCGCCAGCACAGCTTCTATTCTTGCCAGCGCATGGCGACAGCGCGTCAGTCGCGCCTCGAACGCTTCTACTTCACGATGCAATTTCTGTTGTTCTTCAAAACCAGTAGCCTGGGACAGGCGCTCCTTGCGTTCACGCGTCATTTCAACCAGCCGGCGTTCAAATTCCTGGTGTTGAACCCGCTTGCGCTGCCAACGCGCCAGGCCGGGAGAGGCGCAGTCCCACTCTCTGAGCGACCAACTGGCTGTTTCGCGTGAAATCGCCTCTAACTGTGAAGCAAGGTGTTCCGCAAGCCAGCTAATTTGGGGGAGTTGTTGCTGATCCACCGCGCGGCGTAGGGCCGTGAGATTATCTTCTGCTTCATCCAGACACGCCTGCAGCAACGTGCTGCGAGTGTGAAACAGATGCCTGTCAAAGCGGGCGCTAAGCGTTGTATGATGCGCCAACGGGGCACAACGCTGGCGCAGGCGGTTAAGCTGGTTTTCGAGCGTCTGTAGCAGCATGACGGTTTTCACGACAACACTCCGATGAAAATGAGAACTGTTATGCTAAAGTAGCGATTCTCTGTGTTAAGTACTCATATTATGCAACGCATTATTCTAATCATCATTGGCTGGCTAGCGGTAGTATTAGGAACGCTGGGCGTGGTATTGCCGCTATTGCCCACGACGCCATTTATCCTGTTGGCTGCCTGGTGTTTTGCCCGCTCATCGCCGCGTTTTCACGATTGGCTGCTGTATCGTTCGTGGTTCGGCGGGTATCTGCGCCATTGGCAAAAACACCGCGCGATGCCGCCGGGCGCAAAGCCGCGCGCTATTTTGCTGATATTGATTACGTTTGGTATTTCACTGTGGCTGGTCAATATGATGTGGGTACGCGGCCTGCTGCTGGTTATTCTCGCCTGTTTACTGATTTTTATGTGGCGGATCCCGGTGATTGATGAAAAACAACAAAAGCAATAAAGCGCAATAATCGCTGTTGCAATTGTCGCTCACAGCCAGTAAATTCGACCGTTTTCGAGCACAGGCGCAGGTGGTCAAAGGTTAAGCAAATGTAACCCTGGCCCTTAATATAGACACAAAATCATTCAAGACACGTCGAGGATGAAGTGTATAGTGCGCCGTGAAGTAATACCGAATTAATCAGGCACAAACTTATGACCGCGACTGCACAGCAGCTTGAGTTTCTCAAAAATAGCATCAAAAGCATCCACGACTACCCGAAACCGGGCATTCTTTTTCGCGATGTCACCAGCTTACTGGAAGACCCGAAAGCCTACGCCCTCAGCATTGAATTGCTGGTTGAACGCTACAAAAATGCGGGTATCACTAAAGTGGTTGGCACCGAAGCGCGTGGCTTCCTGTTTGGCGCGCCGGTAGCATTGGGTCTGGGCGTCGGCTTTGTTCCGGTACGTAAACCCCGCAAGCTTCCGCGTGAAGTGATTGCCGAGAGCTATGAGCTGGAATACGGCACCGATCAGCTGGAAATCCACGTTGATGCCATCAAACCGGGCGATAAGGTACTGGTTGTGGACGACCTGCTGGCAACCGGCGGCACGATTGAAGCCACCGTGAAACTGATCCGCCGTCTGGGTGGCGAAGTGACCGATGCTGCTTTTATCATTAACCTGTTTGACCTGGGCGGCGAACAGCGCCTGGAAAAACAGGGGCTGACCTGTTATAGCCTGGTTCCGTTCCCGGGCCACTAAGTCGGCTATCTCATCTCGGCTGAAGAGATACCGAGACACACAACCTCGCCGTCGCTGCGAGGTTGTGTTAGCATTATCCTCCTGTGAATCCACCCTCCAGCCTTTCAGAGCCTGCCAATGAGTTATCAGGTCTTAGCCCGAAAATGGCGCCCACAAACCTTTGCTGACGTCGTCGGCCAGGAACATGTGCTGACGGCACTGGCGAACGGCTTGTCGTTAGGGCGTATTCATCATGCATATCTGTTTTCCGGCACCCGTGGCGTCGGGAAAACCTCTATCGCCCGTTTGCTGGCGAAGGGACTAAACTGTGAAACCGGTATTACCGCCACGCCGTGCGGCGTGTGCGATAACTGCCGTGAAATCGAGCAGGGGCGTTTTGTCGATCTGATTGAAATCGACGCCGCCTCACGCACCAAAGTCGAAGACACCCGCGACCTGCTGGATAACGTCCAGTACGCGCCTGCGCGCGGTCGCTTTAAGGTCTATTTGATCGACGAAGTGCACATGTTATCGCGCCACAGCTTTAACGCCTTGCTGAAAACGCTCGAAGAGCCGCCTGCACACGTTAAATTCCTGCTGGCGACCACCGATCCGCAGAAGTTACCGGTGACTATCCTGTCGCGCTGTCTGCAATTCCATCTTAAAGCGCTGGATGTTGAACAGATTCGCCATCAGCTTGAGCATATCCTCAAACAAGAGCATATCGCCCATGAGCCACGCGCGTTGCAACTGCTGGCTCGCGCCGCGGACGGCAGCCTGCGCGATGCGCTGAGTCTTACCGATCAAGCGATCGCCAGCGGCGATGGTCAGGTGTCGACCGACGCGGTGAGCACCATGCTCGGCACATTGGACGATGACCAGGCGCTCTCGCTTGTTGAAGCGGTTGTCGCGGCTGACGGCGAACGCGTTATGACGTTGGTGAACGACGCCGCCGCGCGGGGTATTGAATGGGAAGCGCTGCTGGTTGAGATGTCGGCTTTGCTGCATCGCATTGCTATGGTACAGCTTTCGCCCGCCGCGCTCGGCAGCGATATGGCCGCCATTGAACAGCGTATGCGCGAACTGGCGCGAATCGTTCCGCCAACTGACATACAGCTTTACTACCAAACCCTGTTAATCGGGCGCAAAGAACTGCCGTATGCGCCGGACAGGCGAATGGGCGTCGAAATGACGCTACTGCGTGCGCTGGCTTTTCATCCGCGCATGCCACTGCCGGAGCCTGAAGTCCCGCGCCAGTCGTTTGCCCCCGTCGCGCCGACTGCGGTGATGACCCCGACGCAAGTACCTCAGCAGCCTGCGCCAGCGCAACAGCAACAGAATGTGCCGCTCTCCGAGGCCACCAGCCAGGTGCTGGCGGCGCGCAGCCAACTGCAACGCGCTCAGGGAGCAACCAAACCAAAAAAGAGTGAACCGGCAGCCGCTTCCCGCGCGCGGCCGGTGAATAATGCTGCGCTGGAAAGACTGGCCTCGGTGTCGGAGCGTGTTCAGGCGCGTCCGGCCGTCTCTGCGCTGGAAAAAGCGCCGGCGAAGAAGGAAGCGTATCGCTGGAAAACGACCAATCCCGTAGCCGAAGTTAAAGAAGCCATTGCCACGCCGAAAGCGTTGAAAAAAGCGCTTGAGCATGAAAAAACGCCGGAACTGGCGGCAAAGCTGGCGGCAGAAGCCATTGAGCGCGACCCCTGGGCTGCTCAGGTGAGCCAGCTTTCGCTGCCAAAACTGGTGGAGCAGGTGGCGCTTAATGCCTGGAAAGAAGAGAATGGCAACGTGGTTTGCCTGCACCTGCGTTCCTCGCAACGGCATCTTAATTCCAGCGGCGCGCAGCAAAAACTGGCCGAAGCATTGAGTACCTTAACGGGGTCAACGGTTGAATTGACCATCGTTGAAGATGATAATCCTGCGGTGCGCACGCCGCTGGAGTGGCGTCAGGCCATTTATGAAGAGAAACTCGCGCAGGCGCGAGAGTCGATTATTGCGGATAATAACATTCAGACGCTGCGTCGTTTTTTCGATGCAGACCTGGACGAAGAGAGTATTCGCCCCATTTGATCGTCAGCCTGATGGTTGGACGGTCGTCATCCCTTAACGTGATTGAGAGAGAAGCCTATGTTTGGTAAAGGCGGTCTGGGTAACCTGATGAAACAGGCCCAGCAGATGCAGGAAAAAATGCAGCAGATGCAGGAAGAAGTCGCCAAGCTGGAAGTCACCGGCGAATCTGGCGCGGGTCTGGTAAAAGTGACCATCAACGGCGCGCACAACTGCCGTCGTGTGGAGATCGATCCAAGCCTGCTGGAAGACGACAAAGAGATGCTGGAAGACCTGGTCGCTGCGGCATTCAACGACGCGGCGCGTCGCATTGAAGAGACGCAGAAAGAGAAGATGGCTTCTGTTTCTTCCGGAATGCAGCTGCCGCCTGGCTTTAAGATGCCGTTCTGATGCAAACCAGCCCGCTGTTAACTCAGCTTATGGAAGCACTGCGCTGTCTGCCGGGCGTTGGCCCGAAGTCTGCGCAGCGCATGGCGTTCACGCTACTTCAGCGCGATCGCAGCGGCGGGATGCGTCTGGCGCAGGCGTTAACGAAGGCGATGTCGGAAATCGGCCACTGTGCCGATTGCCGCACCTTCACAGAGCAGGATGTCTGTAATATCTGTTCGAACCCGCGTCGCCAGGAAAACGGTCAGATCTGTGTGGTGGAGAGTCCGGCGGACATCTATGCCATTGAGCAAACCGGCCAATTTTCTGGACGTTACTTCGTGCTGATGGGGCACCTGTCACCGCTGGACGGTATTGGCCCTGATGATATCGGGCTGGATCGCCTTGAACAGCGACTGGCGTCTGAGCAAATCAACGAACTGATCCTCGCGACCAATCCCACGGTCGAAGGAGAGGCGACCGCTAACTATATTGCTGAGCTTTGCATGCAGTATGGCGTTGAAGCCAGCCGTATCGCCCATGGCGTACCGGTTGGCGGCGAGCTGGAAATGGTCGACGGCACCACGCTGTCGCACTCTCTGGCCGGGCGTCACAAGATTAAATTCTGAACAAACGGAGGCCGCGACGGCGGCTTCCGCTTGAAATCCTTCGCGCTTGTCCCCATTTCACCCTCAACGTGTTTTTACCATTGAAAATGGCATTGTTGAGGTAGATCTACATGAAAGGACAAGAAACTCGTGGTTTTCAGTCAGAAGTAAAACAGCTTCTGCACCTGATGATCCATTCTCTGTATTCCAATAAAGAAATCTTCCTGCGTGAGCTCATCTCTAACGCCTCGGATGCGGCAGACAAGCTGCGTTTCCGCGCACTGTCTAACCCGGACCTGTACGAGGGGGACGGTGAACTGCGTGTGCGTGTTTCCTTCGATAAAGATAAGCGTACGTTGACCATTGCTGATAACGGCGTGGGGATGAACCGTGATGACGTCATCGATCATCTGGGGACCATTGCGAAATCCGGCACCAAATCTTTCCTCGAATCCATGGGCTCCGATCAGGCGAAAGACAGCCAGTTGATCGGTCAGTTCGGGGTTGGCTTCTACTCGGCGTTTATCGTGGCCGATAAAGTGACCGTACGTACCCGCGCGGCGGGCGACAAACCTGAGAACGGCGTGTTCTGGGAATCTGCGGGCGAAGGTGAATACACCGTTGCCGACATCACCAAAGACGATCGCGGCACCGAAATCACTTTGCATCTGCGCGAAGGCGAAGACGAGTTCCTTGATGACTGGCGCGTACGTTCCATCATCAGCAAATATTCCGACCATATCGCGCTGCCGGTAGAGATCGAAAAATCCGAAGAGAAAGACGGCGAGACCGTGGTTTCCTGGGAAAAGATCAACAAGGCGCAGGCGCTGTGGACGCGTAACAAGTCGGAAATCAAAGACGACGAGTACAACGAATTCTACAAGCATATTGCCCACGACTTCACTGACCCGCTGACCTGGAGCCACAACCGTGTGGAAGGTAAGCAGGAGTACACCAGCCTGCTGTACATTCCGTCGCAGGCGCCGTGGGATATGTGGAACCGCGATCACAAGCATGGTCTGAAACTGTACGTTCAGCGTGTGTTCATCATGGACGACGCCGAGCAGTTTATGCCGAACTACCTGCGCTTTGTGCGCGGCCTGATAGATTCCAACGATCTACCGCTGAACGTTTCCCGTGAGATCCTGCAGGACAGCACCGTCACCCGTAACCTGCGCAGCGCGCTGACCAAACGCGTGTTGCAGATGCTGGAAAAACTGGCGAAAGATGATGCCGAAAAATACCAGACCTTCTGGAAACAGTTCGGCCTGGTGCTGAAAGAAGGTCCGGCGGAAGACCACGCTAATCAGGAAACTATCGCTAAGCTGATGCGCTTCGCGTCTACGCACACAGACTCCTCCGCACAGACCGTGTCGCTGGAAGACTATATCTCCCGCATGAAAGAAGGGCAGGAGAAAATCTACTACATCACTGCAGACAGCTATGCGGCGGCGAAGAGCAGCCCGCACCTGGAACTGCTGCGTAAGAAAGGCATTGAAGTGCTGCTGCTTTCTGACCGCATCGATGAGTGGATGATGAACTACCTGACCGAGTTCGACGGCAAGCCGTTCCAGTCCGTTGCGAAAGCCGACGAGTCCATCGATAAGCTGGCGGATGAAGTGGACGAGAGCGCGAAAGAAGCGGAAAAAGCGCTGACGCCGTTCGTTGAACGCGTGAAAACGCTGCTGGGCGATCGCGTCAAAGACGTGCGTCTGACCCACCGTCTGACCGACACGCCGGCCATCGTCACCACCGATGCGGACGAAATGAGCACCCAGATGGCGAAACTGTTCGCTGCTGCGGGTCAGGCCGTACCGGACGTGAAATATATCTTTGAACTTAACCCGGACCACGTGCTGGTAAAACGCACGGCGGATACCCAGGACGAAACGCAGTTTAAAGAGTGGGTTGAACTGCTGCTGGATCAGGCTCTGTTCGCCGAACGCGGCACGCTGGAAGATCCGAACCAGTTCATCCGCCGTATGAACCAGTTGCTGGTATCCTGATAGCCATCATCTAATGCCGGATGGCGCCAACGCGTATCCGGCCTACCATATCTTTTACTCGTAGGCCGGATAAGGTGTGTACACCGCCATCCGGCAATTTCACTCCTTATTTTCAATTTTCCCTCCATTAACCGTTTCAGCGTCGGGCGTCTTCCTTGAGCCAATTGCGTGATGGTGGTATCGTTTAGCGCTTTTTAAAAAATATCGACAACCTTTAAGGGGATTTTCGTAATGCGTATCATTCTGCTTGGCGCTCCGGGCGCGGGTAAAGGAACTCAGGCTCAGTTCATCATGGAGAAGTATGGTATTCCGCAAATCTCCACCGGTGATATGCTGCGTGCCGCCGTGAAATCTGGCTCCGAGCTGGGCAAGCAAGCGAAAGACATCATGGACGCCGGTAAGCTGGTGACTGATGAGCTGGTGATCGCGCTGGTAAAAGAGCGTATTGCTCAGGAAGACTGCCGTAATGGTTTCCTGCTCGATGGCTTCCCGCGTACTATTCCGCAGGCTGACGCCATGAAAGAAGCAGGTATCAACGTGGACTACGTTCTGGAGTTCGACGTACCTGACGAGCTGATCGTTGACCGTATCGTGGGTCGTCGCGTACACGCTGCTTCTGGCCGCGTTTACCACATCAAATTCAACCCGCCTAAGGTTGAAGGTAAAGACGATGTAACCGGCGAAGAGCTGACCACCCGTAAAGACGATCAGGAAGAGACCGTACGTAAGCGCCTGGTGGAATACCATCAGATGACCGCGCCGCTGATCGGCTACTACTCTAAAGAAGCGCAGGCGGGTAACACCAAATACGCGAAAGTTGATGGCACTCAGGCTGTTGCTGATGTGCGCGCAGCGCTGGAAAAAATCCTCGGTTAAGTTTTAGCGCAGTCAATGCCGGATGGCGGTGTAAACACCTTATCCGGCCTATGATTTTTTTGTAGGCCAGATAAGCGCAGCGCCATCAGGCAAATTCATGTCTTACCTCTCGCAGCAATTAGTTCTTCTTCATCACTTTTCCGCTACAATTATCAACAATTTGAATCGATAAGAGGCGGTAATGCGTCAGACGAAAACCGGTATCCTGCTGGCAAACCTCGGCACCCCCGATGCCCCCACTCCTGAAGCTGTTAAACGCTACCTGCGCCAGTTTTTAAGCGATCAACGTGTAGTTGATACTTCCCGCCTGCTGTGGTGGCCGTTGCTGCGTGGGGTGATCCTGCCGCTGCGTGCGCCACGCGTGGCAAAGCTATACCAGTCAATCTGGATGGAAGAGGGTTCGCCGCTGATGGTCTACAGCAAGGCACAACAGCAGGCGCTGGCACAACGCCTGCCCAATACGCCTGTTGCGCTGGGCATGAGCTATGGTTCGCCTTCGCTTGAAAGCGCAGTCGACGAACTGCTGGCAAGTGGCGTTGAACACATTGTCGTGTTACCCCTGTATCCGCAATATTCCTGTTCGACGGTGGCGGCGGTGTGGGATGAACTCGCGCGCATCCTGGCGCGTAAACGCGGTATTCCCGGCGTCTCCTTTATTCGTGATTACGCCGATGACAGCGCTTATATTGACGCGCTGGCAAAAAGTGCCCGTGACTCCTTCGCCAAACACGGCGAACCCGATTTACTGCTGCTCTCCTACCATGGGATTCCACAACGTTACGCCGACGAAGGCGATGACTACCCGCAGCGCTGTCGCGATACGACCCGTGAGCTGGTCTCTGCGCTTGGCCTGCCGCCGGAAAAAGTGATGATGACCTTCCAGTCGCGTTTTGGTCGCGAACCGTGGCTGACGCCGTATACCGACGAAACGTTAAAAATGCTGGCGGAGAAAGGGACCCGACATATCCAGGTTATGTGTCCGGGCTTTGCGGCAGATTGCCTTGAAACGCTGGAAGAGATCGCGGTGCAAAACCGGGAGATTTTCCTCGAGGCTGGCGGCCAGCAATATGAGTATATTCCGGCGCTGAACGCCACACCGGAACATATCGAAATGATGGTTAAACTGACCGCAGCCTATCGTTAAAGTTGTGCTTTGAAGTAACGCGCGCCCTCCCGCAAGGCATCGTCGGCGGTTTTCATCATCCGCGAGTAGTGCAGGAAGGCGTGCAGCGTGCCGGGGTACATTTTGTACTGGCAGGGCTGCTGATGTGCCTGTAGCGTCTGAAATAATAAGCGGCTGTCGTCAATCAACGGATCGAACTCCGCGCCGGCGATAAAACACGGTGGCACGTCGCGCGTCAGGTCGTTATTGAATAAGCAATAATACGGTGACTCGCGATCGTCGGCGCTACGCAGGTACGCGTTTTCGTACATCTGCAGATCCTCCCGCGATAAACCATCCCACGCTCCGCCCATCAGCCGTCGGCTGGGCGAATCCTGCAGGCCGTAAAGTCCATACCACAGCAATATGCCAGCGACTTTGCCGCAGGCAATCTGTTTGTCCCGCAGCCACAACGCGCTGGCAAGCGCCAGCATCGCGCCAGCGGAATCACCGGCAAAACCAATATGATCCACATTCAGAGAATAGTCGCCCGCGTGTTGGTGATAATACTGACAGACGGCGACAATCTCCTCGATGGCTTGTGGGAAACGAGCCTCCGGCGAGAGCGAATAGTCGATGCCAATTAACGTGCACTGCGTGTAAAGCGCCAGTAAGCGCATAATGCGATCGTGAGTATCCAGATTACCAAGAATGAAACCGCCGCCGTGCAGATAATACAGCGTGGCCTGGCTATGGGGTTGCGGAGAATAAATTCGCGTGGCAACGGGGCCGCGCGCGGTAGAAATGACGCATTCTCGGGTATTCATCTGCGGGGCATCGGCATTCCACAATTGCCGTTCGTGGATATAGTGTTGGCGCTGGGCCACGATGTCATCGGCGGCGGGCCAGGGCGGCAGATCGTCGCGATGAAAATTCACCACGGTTTTCATTTCGTCTGAAATTCCGTCGAGTACGGGGATCTTATTTTCCGGCTTCATAAACGCTCCTTGTGAAGGTGATTTATTGTAGAAATTCCCCCCGTATAAACTGCGATCCCATCGTCCGATATTGAAACTCAGCGCCGCATCGCATGCGTACAGGGGAATGTGCTACCATGCACCGCTCAGCTAATCACCCGTAAAATCGACCATGAAATTTCCCGGTAAACGTAAATCCAAACACTATTTTCCTGTCAGCGCGCGCGATCCGTTGCTGCAACAGATTCAGCCTGAAAATGAAACCAGCGCAGCCTGGGTGGTGGGTATCGACCAGACGCTGGTAGATATTGAAGCCAAAGTTAATGATGACTTTGTAAAGCGTTATGGATTAAGCGCCGGGCACTCTCTGGTGATTACAGACGATGTCGCCGAAGCGCTCTACCAGGAACTGGTACGTGACAATTTGATCACTCATCAGTTTGCCGGTGGAACTATCGGTAACACGATGCACAACTACTCCGTGCTGGCAGATGACCGCTCGGTGCTGTTGGGCGTGATGTGCAGCAATATCGAGATTGGTAGCTACGCGTACCGTTATTTATGTAATACCTCCAGCCGTACCGATCTGAACTATCTGCAGGGCGTTAATGGACCGATTGGTCGCTGCTTTACGCTGATTGGCGAATCCGGTGAGCGCACGTTCGCTATCAGCCCCGGACATATGAATAAGCTGCGGGCGGATAGCATCCCTGAGGCGGTTATTGCCGGGGCCTCCGCGCTGGTGCTGACCTCCTATCTGGTGCGTTGCGAACCGGGCGAGCCGATGCCGGAAGCGACCATGAAGGCGATTGAATATGCCAAAAAACACAATGTGCCGGTGGTCCTGACGCTGGGTACCAAATTTGTTATTGCCGATAACCCACAGTGGTGGCAGGCATTCCTGAAAGAGCATGTCTCCATTCTGGCGATGAATGAAGAAGAGGCCGAAGCGCTGACCGGCGAGAACGATCCGCTGCTGGCGTCCGACAAAGCGCTGGATTGGGTGGATCTGGTGCTGTGCACAGCGGGTCCGGCAGGTCTGTATATGGCGGGCTTTACGGAAGAAGAAGCCAAACGTAAAACCCAGCATCCGCTGCTGCCAGGGGCTATTGCCGAATTCAACCAGTATGAATTCAGCCGCGCCATGCGCCATAAAGATTGTACTAATCCGCTGCGCGTGTATTCGCACATCGCACCGTATATGGGCGGGCCTGAAAAGATCATGAACACCAACGGCGCTGGCGACGGCGCGCTGGCGGCATTGCTGCATGATATTACCGCCAACAGCTACCACCGTAGCAACGTGCCTAACTCCAGCAAGCACAAGTTCACCTGGCTGACCTATTCGTCATTAGCCCAGGTGTGTAAATATGCTAATCGCGTAAGTTATCAGGTGCTGAATCAACATTCACCACGCCTGACGCGCGGTTTGCCAGAGCGTGAAGACAGTCTCGAAGAGTCGTACTGGGACCGCTGAGTTCTTGCCCGATAGCGCTGCGCTTATCGGGCTTACTCTGGTGTGGGAATACGTAGGCCGGATGGTGTAGCGCCATCCGGCACGTAATATTAACTGGCAGTAGCAACGTCGCCGGCAGGTGGCGTTTCAATCAGCTCCAGCATAGTGCGGGCGATTTCACGCTCGCCCATGACGACCTGATTGGCCCCGCGGTCGGTAATATATTCCACTTCATCGTCATAATGCGCGCGGGCGATAATCTCAATCGACGGGCACTTTTCGCGAGCGGAAGCGACGATTTCACCGGCTTCATAGCCGTTTGGAATTGTCAGCAGCAGCCAGCGCGCGCAATCCAGATGCGCCAGATTCATAATCTCTTCGTTGGCGGCATTTCCCAGCACCGCGCGGATCCCGCGCTCACGCAGTTCATCCACCCGCGTACGTGAGGTTTCGATAACCACCAGCGGAATCCCGGCAGCCATCAATTTTTCGCCCAGCAGACTCCCGACGCGGCCAAAGCCTACCAGCAGGGCGTGATTGCAGATATCCACCGGAATTTGTTTCTCTTCTTCGATGGCTTCTTCCAGCGTCTGCTCTTCCAGCGTTTCGGTTTTCGCGAGATATTTTTCTAACACCGCGAACAGTACCGGATTGAGCATAATCGACAGAATAGCTCCCGCCAGCACCAGGTTTTGCCCTGCCTGCGGTAACAGGTTTAGCGCCATTCCCAGACCCGCCAGGATGAAGGCAAACTCACCAATCTGCGCCAGGCTGGTGGCAATGGTGAGCGCTGTACGTTGGGAGTGGCCAAACAGGCGCACGAGGAAATAGGCGGCAACGGATTTACCAAAGACGATAATCGCCAGCGTGCCCAGTACCGCCAGCGGCTGCTGGATCAAGATTAACGGATCAAACAGCATCCCAACGGATACAAAGAACAATACGGCGA
Source organism: Citrobacter sp. W9 (assembly GCF_026719375.1). Taxonomy (NCBI): domain Bacteria; kingdom Pseudomonadati; phylum Pseudomonadota; class Gammaproteobacteria; order Enterobacterales; family Enterobacteriaceae; genus Citrobacter; species Citrobacter sp. W9. The sequence continues at coordinate 333,143 of NZ_JAPPTE010000001.1, forward strand.
ACGCATCGCGCAACGGCAGGGTGTCATGCGCCGCACGGTGGCTCAGTTCGGATTCGTTCAGCACCATGCCAGCGAAGAACGCGCCCAGAGCAAAGGAGACATCGAACAATTCCACTGCGCCAAACGCGATGCCTAACGCCAGGGCAAGGACTGACAGAGTAAACAGCTCTCGTGAACCGGTGGCGGCGCTACGCGCCATGATCCACGGTACCAGGCGACGGCCAACCAGCATCATAATGGCGATAAACGCCACCACTTTACCAATGGTAATGCCCATATCGACGGCCAGCGATGCAAAGCCGACATCTTCTTTTTCCAGCATTCCGGCGACGGCGGGCAGAAGAACCAGCGTCAGCACCATCATCAGATCTTCAACAATCAGCCAGCCTATAGCAATTTGCCCGCGCTGGCTGTCAATAAGCTGCCGTTCCTCAAGCGCACGCAGTAGCACTACGGTACTGGCGGTTGAAAGACACAGTCCAAAGACGATACCCACCATTAGCGACCAGCCCATCACCGCTGAAAGCGCCATACCCAGTAGCGTCGCCACAGCTATCTGGGCAATCGCGCCGGGAATGGCGATGGACTTTACCGCCATCAAATCCTTCAAGGAAAAGTGTAGCCCCACGCCGAACATCAGCAGAATTACGCCAAGCTCCGCCAGTTCAGGCGCGAGTTTGGTATCAGCAACAAAACCAGGTGTAAATGGACCGGCCAGAACGCCCGCTAACAGATATCCCACCAGAGGAGAAATACGTAGTTTATTGGCAATCATGCCTAATATAAAAGCGAGCACAAGGCCGCCGACAATGGTGGTGATAAGCGGGGTGGCGTGATGCATTCCGTCTCCTTTGGTTGCTGTGTTGATCCTGAAAACCTAAATTCCGAGTAATAGTTTATGACAATTTTAATGTTTATGTTTATGAATAATTATTGAATTTTGATGAAAACGGGATTTTAGACGTAAAAAAGCACGGATCGGAAAACTACAGGAGTATGCGGGGAGTAAAGGCTGATGGTCTCTGTAAGTGAAGACGGCCAAAGTTTACTTTTGGCCGTCAGAAAATCAGGCTTTATGTCGGTTATCAGGTAAGAATATGGTCAGTATCCCCAGAAGAGGCAGGAAAGCACATATTTTATAGACCAAATCAATACTGGTATGGTCAGCAATCAGCCCTAAAACCGCGGCTCCCAAGCCGCCCATGCCAAAGGCAAACCCGAAAAATAGCCCAGAAACCATGCCGATACGACCCGGAAGCAGCTCCTGCGCGTAGACCAGAATGGCAGAAAAGGCAGATGCGAGGATAAAACCAATGATCACGGTTAAAATCCCGGTCCATTCCAGCGTTGCATAGGGTAAAACGAGGGTAAATGGCGCTACGCCGAGGATAGAGCCCCAAATAACATATTTTCTGCCAATCTTATCACCTAACGGTCCACCAATTACGGTCCCGGCCGCAACGGCAAACAGGAAGGCAAACAGATGAAACTGGGCGTTTTGTACCGATAATCCGAATTTTTGCATCAGATAAAAGGTGTAATAGCTGCTGATGCTCGCCATATAGAAGTATTTGGAGAAAATCAGCACCAGCAGAATGCTAACCGCCAGTACCACTTTATTACGCGGTAATGGATTAACAATAGTGACTTTCGGTTTTCCTTTGCTCATCCGATGCTGCGCGGCATACCAACGGCTGATTTGCGCCAGAACCACAATCGCTAATAACGCGGCCAACACAAACCAGGCTACATTACCTTTACCATATGGCGCGATGATGACAGCCGCCAGCAAGGGTCCGAGAGAGCTACCGAAGTTGCCGCCAACCTGGAAAATTGACTGGGCGAGGCCATGACGACCGCCGGAAGCCATGCGCGCCACGCGGGATGACTCCGGGTGAAACACCGATGAACCCGTACCGACCAGCGCCGCGGCGAGTAATACCATATGGAAACTGCCTGCCATGGCCAGCAATACGAGCCCGCTTAGCGTGAAGCACATACCAATAGGCAGCGACCACGGCATTGGATATTTGTCCGTCCAGTAGCCGACAACCGGTTGAAGCAGCGAGGAGGCGAGCTGGAAGGTTAGCGTAATCATCCCGATCTGCATAAACGTCAGCGAGAACTCTGACTGCAAGAGCGGGTAAATCGCCAGGATCAGCGACTGGATCATATCGTTTAGCAGATGAGAGAGACTGATCGCCCCTAAAATGCCAAATGAGGTGCGTGCTTTAGCAACCGACGCTGACGCGCCAGCCACTGGCGGGGTTGGTTCACTTATTGCCATAGAAAGTCACTTCTGTTTGGGTTGCGATTATGAGGGTAATCTATTTTGTTATTATTACCTGCCTAACATACCTGCGGAAGGTGTTTGAAGGAAGTCTCATTTCTGAAAACATTTTCGACTATTATTTCATATCATTGTAATTTCAGTCGTTGATTTTGGCTCAGGGAGAGAAATATGAAGTTTTTAAAGCGGGGCGTGGCGCTGGCGTTATTCGCCGCATTTGCGCTGGCAGGTCAGCCTGCGCAGGCGTACGAAAAAGATAAAACCTACAAAATTACCATTCTGCATACCAACGATCATCACGGCCACTTCTGGCGCAGTGAATATGGGGAATACGGGCTGGCGGCGCAAAAAACGCTGGTGGACGGTATTCGTAAAGAGGTGGCGGAAGAAGGGGGAAGCCTGCTGCTGCTTTCCGGCGGCGATATTAACACCGGCGTACCGGAATCCGATCTTCAGGATGCGGAACCTGATTTTCGCGGCATGAACCTGATTGGCTATGACGCGATGGCGGTTGGCAATCACGAATTTGATAACCCGCTAACCGTGCTGCGCCAGCAGGAAAAATGGTCCAAATTCCCGTTTCTCTCGGCCAATATCTATCAGAAAAGCACCGGCGAGCGGTTGTTTAAGCCGTGGGCCATCTTTAAGCGTCAGGATTTAAAAATTGCCGTACTCGGTTTAACCACTGACGATACGGCGAAAATTGGTAACCCGGAGTTTTTCACCGATATCGAATTCCGTAAACCTGCCGATGAAGCCAAACTGGTCATCCAGGAACTCAATATGGGTGAAAAGCCAGACATCATTATTGCGACCACCCATATGGGGCATTATGACAACGGCAATCACGGCTCGAACGCCCCTGGGGACGTAGAGATGGCGCGTAGCCTGCCGGCGGGTTCGCTGGCAATGATTGTGGGTGGTCACTCACAGGATCCGGTGTGTATGGCCTCGGAAAACAAGAAGCAGGTTGATTACGTACCGGGCACGCCGTGTGCGCCAGATAAGCAAAATGGCATCTGGATTGTCCAAGCGCATGAGTGGGGGAAATACGTGGGCCGGGCGGATTTTGAGTTTCGTAACGGCGAAATGAAAATGGTGAACTACCAGCTCATCCCCGTCAACCTGAAGAAAAAAGTGACCTGGGATAACGGTAAAAGTGAGCGCGTACTCTACACCCCGGAAATTGCTGAGAATCAGCAAATGCTCTCGCTGCTAACGCCATTCCAGAATAAAGGTAAAGCGCAACTGGACGTGAAGATTGGTAGCGTCAATGCGCGCCTCGAAGGTGATCGTAGCAAAGTTCGTTTCGTACAGACCAATATGGGGCACCTGCTGTTGGCTGCGCAAATGGCGCGGACCAGCGCTGACTTTGGCGTGATGAGCGGTGGCGGTATTCGTGATTCCATTGAAGGCGGCGATATTACCTATAAGAGCGTGCTGAAGGTGCAGCCGTTCGGCAATATTGTGGTGTATGCCGACATGAGCGGGAAAGAGGTGATTGACTACCTGACCGCCGTGGCGCAAATGAAGCCGGACTCCGGGGCTTATCCGCAGTTTGCCAACGTCAGCTTCGTGGCGAAAGACGGTAAACTTAACGATCTGAAAATCAAAGGCGAACCGGTTGAGCTGGCTAAAACTTATCGCATGGCAACGCTGAGCTTCAACGCCACCGGCGGCGATGGCTATCCGCGAATTGATAACAAGCCAGGCTATGTGAATACCGGGTTTATCGATGCGGAAGTGCTGAAAGAGTACGTGCAGAAAAACTCACCGCTGGATGCCAGTACGTATGAGCCGAAGGGCGAGGTGAGCTGGCAGTAACAGGGCTATTTTGTTCGCCATTTTGAACGCGGGCAGTGCTCGGACAAAACTCACAGAGTTTTGAACGCCCATCAGGGCGGCCCGGAGGGGGAGCGTAGCGAATAATCCTCACGTACTACATGTACGCTCCGGTTCCTGCGCGCTGGTCGCGTCCAAACTGCCTTCACCAATAACGCCCTGTAGAGTATTCGTATGTCGGCCTGATTTGCGTAGCGTCATCGGGCACCATGCTAAAACCGCTTAATCCCGGCGGGCGATGTCGGCTAACTTCGCATCCAGAATTTTCGCCAGATCGCCGGCAGCGAGTTCGATATCCAGCCCGCGTTTGCCACCGGAGACATAAATGGTGTCAAACGTTTGGGCTGGGGCGTCGATGAGTGTCGGCAATCTTTTTTTCTGTCCCAGCGGGCTGATACCGCCTACCAGATACCCCGTTGTTCGCTGCGCAACCATTGGATCGGCCATATCGACCTTTTTGGCCCCTAACGCTTTGGCGACTTTTTTAAGATCCAATTGACCCGCCACCGGCGTGACGGCAACGGCCAGATGCTTCATATCGCCATTTACGGCAACCAGCAGCGTTTTGTAAACCTGGTCTGCATTCAGACCTAACTTGCGTACTACTTCGTCACCAAAGTTTGTTTCGGACGGATCGTGATCGTAGGTGTGGATCTGGAAAGAAATTTTGTTTTTTTCGAGTAATTTAACGGCGGGTGTCATAGCAATTTTTCCTGGCCCAGACAAAATACGAGACAAGCATACGCCTGATGGCGGTCTAAAAAATAGTACCATCTTGCGCAATAGTATTGGCAGGATGATGACTTTGAGCGACAATCGACCTACACCGATGCTTTAAGCACCGGGATCATAATAATGATGAAATTCCTCTTTGACGGGCCAATAGAAATATTGGCCATTTTTTTTACCGTAACATCTCCGGCAAATTACCTTCTCCGTACAGATGCAGTGCGCCTACGGCCACCACATAATGGCCGGCTGGCATCGCCCTGAGTCGATCGCGCCAGGCGACATTGCGCTGATGCATCAATACGTCATATAACGACTGGCTGAAAGTATTAGGAAGCGTCAATTCGCTATCGCGCGGCGGCGTTTTAAGCCACCAGCCCATCATTTGTTGCAACAACCTGGCGTTGGTATGCCAGTGCGTCAGGGTATCATCCAGAAGAGCCTGGCCATTATCGGGTAACTGGCATAGCAGCTCGATTTGACTGGATGAACCTTCCAGCTCGATCACCGGTTTGTGAGCCTGTTTTGCCGCTTTCAGCAGTTGGTAATCAATCCCGTATTCCGCCCGCAACCCCAGCTGTTGTGCCTGCGTCGCCTGTAATACCATGGCTATTTGCCACAGAGGTTGCGTCGATAATAGGGAAGGGGAAATGCCCAATTCATTGGTGACTTTACGCAGATTATCTAATTGCTCTTCACTGATGCGTTCTTCCAGGGCGGCAAAGGTCGGAAGATCAGCAAATGGCGCGTCATCGCCGGAAACATCGGCTTCGACAATCAGCGCATCAGCACGATTGAGCTTTTTGAGTAATTTGGCAGGCAGAGGCGCCATATCACGGCTACCCATGTGAATACTGCCAATCAGATGAAAATGGCGGTTACCGGGTAAAGAGATGTCAATGGCGGGCCAGGTATAGTGGTTGCCGTGCAGTGCAGACCATAATTTTTTTACCCGGTATAACAAATCCATACGACCTCCCTAAGTGGACTTCCATGCTAGCGCGTGGTCCGGGAAGGTGCAACGCGTGAATTGCCGGATAGCGCGGTTGATAGCGCCATCCGGCAAAGGCTTACTCTTTCGGTTTGAAGCGTAGCAGACGGTTAGCGTTGCTTACCACGGTAATGGAGGAGAGTGCCATCGCTGCGCCGGCAACCACCGGGTTGAGCAGCGTTCCGGTGAACGGCCACAGGATCCCGGCAGCAACGGGGATACCGATGCTATTATAGATAAATGCGCCGAGCAGGTTCTGCTTCATGTTGCGCAGCGTTGCCCGTGAGATAGACAGCGCATCCGCAACGCCCATCAGGCTATGACGCATCAGCGTAATCGCGGCGGTTTCAATCGCCACATCGCTGCCGCCACCCATGGCAATTCCTACATCGGCCTGCGCCAGCGCAGGCGCATCGTTGATACCGTCACCAACCATGGCAACCTGACGTCCCTGGCTTTGCAGACGCTTAATCGCCTCGGCTTTGCCGTCCGGCAGAACGCCCGCAATCACCTCATCAATACCTGCCTCTTTGGCAATGGCGTTGGCGGTCGTTGGGTTATCACCGGTGAGCATGACCAGACGATACCCGGCACGATGCAGACGCTGCAGGGCCGCCACGCTGTCGCTACGCAGTGGATCGCGCACCGCTAACAGCGCCGCCGCTTTACCGTCAATCGCCAGCAGTACCGGCGTTGTCCCTTGGGAGGCTTGAGCGGTAATCTCAGCTTCCATTTCAGTGGTATCTACCTGCTGTTCATTGAGCAGCGCCTGGTTTCCCAGCAGCAGCATGTGACCTTCCGTTTCGCCACTGACGCCCAAACCGCGTAGCGTACGGAACCCGTTGACCTGCGGCAACGTGACATCACCGGCTTTGTCCAGAATCGCCCTGGCCAGCGGGTGACTGGAACCCTGTTCAAGGGCCGCAGCCAGGCGAATCGCCAGCGCTTCATCGGTATTGCCAAACGTTTTGATGGCGACAACCTGTGGCTTACCTTCAGTCAGCGTCCCGGTTTTATCAAACACAATGGTATCGAGCGTACTGGCGCGCTGCAGCGCATCGGCATCGCGTACCAGTACCCCAAACTCAGCGGCGCGCCCAACACCGGAAATAATCGACATTGGCGTCGCCAGGCCCAGTGCACAAGGGCAGGCAATAATCAGAACGGTGGTGGCAATCACCAGCGTATAGACAATTTGTGGCGCCGGTCCGAAGAAATACCAGATAGCTGCGCTAACCAGCGCAATAACGACCACCACAGGAACGAATACCGAGGAGATGCGGTCAGCCAGTTTGCCAATCTCCGGTTTACTGCTTTGCGCCTGGCGCACCATGCGAATAATGCGCGACAGCGTGGTATGGCTGCCTACGGCGCTGGCGCGGAATAGCACGCTGCCGTCCTGTACGACCGTACCGGCGTGGACGCTATCGCCTTCGCCTTTTTGTTGCGGGATCGGCTCCCCGGTCAGCATGGCTTCATCCAGCCAGGCTTCGCCCTGAGTGATTTCGCCATCGACCGGAACCCGGTCGCCGGTGGTCAGGCGCAGCAACATTCCCGCCTGAACGTCAGCCAGCGGCACACTCTTTTCACCTTCATCGGTGACGACGCGTGCGGTTGGCGGTGTCAGATCGAGCAGTTTTTCCAGCGCTTTGGAGGAGCGTTGGCGAGCCCGCGCTTCCAGCATATGTCCGAGGTTAATCAGACCGATAATCATCGCACTGGCTTCATAATAAAGGTGTCGCGCTTCCATCGGAAACCACTGCGGCCAGAGGTTGACGCTCATGGAATAGAGCCATGCCACCCCCGTACCCAGCGCCACCAGCGTATCCATGGTCGCGGTGCCATTCATCAGGCTTTTCCACGCATTGCGGTAAAAGTGACCGCCGGCGAAAACCATCACGGCAAGCGTTGCCAGACCAATCGCCAGCCACAGGCTGCGGTTGTCGTCACTCACCATCATGTTATCACCAATCATTCCCCACACCATGACCGGAATACCCAACAGCAGCGCGACGGCTGCCTGCCAGCGAAAACGTTTCATGGTCGCAACGGCGGTTTCCTGCTGGCGCTCGCGGCGCTTCGCGTCATCTTCTATAGCTTCAGCGCCGTAGCCCGCTTTTTCCACCGCCTGCACTAAATCTGCGGCGGACGCACTGCCCATTACCAGCGCAGTACGTTCCGCCAGGTTTACCCGTGCCTGGGTGACGCCGGGTACGCTTTGCAGAGCATTTTGTACGCGGGTCACACAACTGGCGCAGCTCATGCCGTTTAACAGCAACTGTTGGCTGTCATCATCAGCCGTAGCTGCCGGAAGCTCGGAAGGGACCGCTGCCAGTGCTTCCGACGGGATTGATGACTCCGTCAGCGGTTTAGCCTTTGGGTGGCTTAACTCCGCGCCGTAACCGGCTTGTTTGATGGTTTCAATCAGCGCTTGTGCACTGGCGCTCCCGGTGATGTGCGCTTCAGTCACAGTGACATCCGCTTGCTCAACGTCCGGGCGTTGCTCCAGACTCTCTTTAACGCGTTTTACGCAGTGACCGCAGGACAGGCCGTCCAGGGTTAGATCGATTGTTTGAGACATAACTAATTTCCTCTATGAATGGTCGGTTACTTATTGACCTTGGCAATCGTTTTGACTAACTGTTATAAAGGTTAAACCTTCCATCAAGGGGAAGGTCAAGGGAGAAGAGATGAATATATCCGATGTTGCTAAAAAAACCGGTTTAACCAGCAAAGCGATACGCTTTTATGAAGAAAAAGGGTTAGTGACGCCGCCGCTGCGTAGCGAAAATGGCTATCGTACATACAACCAACAGCATCTGAATGAACTGACGCTGCTGCGTCAGGCGCGGCAGGTTGGTTTTAACCTGGAAGAGTGCGGTGAGCTGGTAAACCTGTTTAACGATCCGGCGCGTCACAGCGCGGACGTAAAAAAACGCACATTAGAAAAAGTCGCGGACATCGAGCGGCATATCAGCGAGCTACAGGCCATGCGCCTGCATTTACTGGCGCTGGCGGAGAGTTGCCCTGGCGATGACAGCGCCGAATGCCCGATCATGGATAATCTTTCTGGCTGCTGTCATCACAAAGCGAAGGTTTAACGGCGAGGGGGATTAAGCATAAACACCACCGTGCCGCGGTACCACGGGGATTTCTCCAGCTGCGCTTCAGCCTGCAGATCCCGGCTACCGTTTTGCACCAGTCCCAGCTTAAATGGAATGCGCAGGCGGCTGAGCGCAGGCAGATACGCCTGGTAATTCGGCACCGTGCGCCGTCCCTGATAGCTCTGCACTACCAGTTCATCAACCGCCAGCGCGTTTAATGTGGCGACGTCGCCCGTTTTGGCCCAATCCAGTAGTCCGGTCACGCCAAGCGCAAACTCGGCCGGTAGCTGTTGGCGTAGCTGCTGTAGAAAACGGGCGTAATCGGTTAGCTGGTGGGTCGCCGCGTCAAAATCAACCTGCAGGCCGATGACGTGGTTGCCAGCGTTCTGCCAGCGTTGCATCAGCCGTATGATACGGGCAGGAATCACCTCCGGCACGTCGAGCGTGGTAAAGCGGACCGTCAGCCAGATTGAGGGAAAAGTCAGTCGACTGACCGGCAGTCCCAGGCGCTGGAAAACCACGTTACCCGACCGAACCAGCACCTCGCCCTGATGCAGATAGACCGTTTGCGCGTTTTTCAGCTCGTCACTGGCTTTCACTCCGGACCACAGCCAGAAGGCCGGATGGTCACGCGCGGCGACGATATCCGCCGCCTGTGCCTGGCCCGCCAGTAGCGCGGTTACCAGTAATATTTGAGTTTTTGCGCCCACGGGCTTCCCGGATACTGCGTTTTCAGTTGGGTGAACCAGCCCTTACGCTGCTGTTTATCCACGTCTTCACCGCCACATTCGTTAGAGCCAGATGGCGCATAGCACATGATGGCGCGATACAGTGCGAAGCTCTTATCTTCGACTTCCGCGGTGGGTGAGGTGATTATCTGCTGATAGTAGCTTTGCCTGTCGAACTGGCCGAACGGTTGCTTACGAGAAATTGCGGCTTCAAGCACATCGTTGCCGGTGCTGTTTTTCCAGAGGTCGACATGCGTTTGCGTGGTACGGAAAAATTCACCTAAACAGTTCAGTGCGTGGGCATCATCCGCTTTTTTGCTCAGGACCGTTACCGTTGCATTGAGGCTGCGGCAGGTGTAACCGGCCTGAGCCGCATCGCCGTTCCAGTCAAAAGTGCTCAGGTTGACGTCGTTAAACGCCTCGTCAATGACCGGCGGCGTGATGTCGCTGACAAGCTTTTTATCGTTTAACCAGTCGCCAAAACGATTCTCGGTAAGATCCCGTACCAGCAGCGTATGCAGGGCGATGGTACGCTCTTCGTTATTGGGCCCATGGACGGCCTGCTGGCGCAGTTGTTCCAGTGTGGCCTGTGTTTTCAGCACCTGCGAGCGAAAGCGCAGGTTGGTCACGGCGCTTTCCGGGGCGAAGATTGCCGCTACGTCACCGCTATAAACCAGCGTGGCGGCGAGCTTAGCCTGTACATACTGCCGCTGTTCGTTGTCCTGGCTGAGAGTCAGCAACTGCTGCCAGAAATCACGCGCCGCGGCCCAATTCTTCTGGCCCATCAGCGCTTCGCCGTACAGCACCTGCTCGCTGAAGGCCAGCGTATCGCGCGGTGCCAGTTTTTGCGCTGGCGCGACCGCCTGGATAATCGCCGCATAGTTGCCCGTTGCCAGCCACAGATTCAGTTGCAGATCGCGCCACAGCGGCAGTTTTTGGCTCTGCTCAAACACCGGCTTGCTGGCGTCGAGTTGCGCCTGGGTCAGCGTGGGTTTGTTATCGCTATTCAGACGCAGCGCGCGTAACAGTTCGATGTAGCTGACTCGCGGCGCATCGGGGAAGGCTTCCAGCACGGATTGCTCGTAAAACGCCATGCCGTAGACATTATCGTATTCGATGACAATTTTACGCAGCTGCTGCGCGTCAGCCGCCTGCTGGAGCGTCTGCTCATACAACCCGGCCAGTTGCGGCCATGCCTGTAAATACCAGTTAATACGACGCAACATACCGCGGGTGGAGTCGGCGTAGAGTCCTTGCGGCCAGCGTTGCAGATAGGCTTGCGCCAGCGTCTGAGCCTGAGAGGCGTCCTCGCGGTTAATTTTAGCGATATCAAAATCGCCATATTCGCCCACGCTGTTCTGACTGCTCTTGTTCAGCGCCGTACGCATCAGCATGTATTGCGCGGTCTCCGCCAGCCACGGGCGATCGCTTTTAGCGAGCTGAGTGAAATCCCGTTCGGCGCTGGCATAATCACCCGCATAGAAACTGGCGGCTGCCGCGAGATAACTTTTGTAGTGTTGAGCTGGCGAATCCGCCGGGAGAGTGGCGAGAGATGACTCAATCTGTTCGCGGGTCGCGTCGGAGAACAGCCCCATACGCGCTTGCGCTAAGGCCTGGCGTTGCTCTGCTGTTAACGTGGCATCGGCCAGCAGTGTGGCAAAATACTGGCTGACGCTCTCGGTATTATTCGAAACATGACGGTTCTCATGCTCAGCGTCGTTGAGATTGGCTTCATCCGCATTAATGTTCAGCTCGGCCATCTGTCGGGAGAGGGGGCTATCTTCAGCGGATACCGGGGCAGAGGCTGGTTGTGGGGCTGTTTCATCCCACTGCGGATGATACGCAAAATAGAAATCGCGGGAGCGGGTGATATCTTCAGGCATCGACTGCACGGGCAGATCAAATGCTTTTTCCTGGCTCAGCAGCCGCAGCAGGTTGTCGCGGCTGTCGTTTTCCGGGTTAAAGGTCGGCGTTCCTTTCAGCAGGCAGCTGTCGTCGCTCCATTTGCAGTCTTCCATATCGAAGGAGGCGAATGCCTGAGGCGCGCCAGCCAGCAAAGAACAAAGGGCAACGGCGAGAGACGTCTTCCTGATCATAGTCTGAATTCCTGTCTATTTTAGTGTGGTACCGCTTTGATAATCAGGGTAATTCCCTCAACGGCAATGACTTCAACCTGCGTTCCCGCGCTCAAATCGTCGCGGGCGCTGACGGGCCACGAACTGTCGCCGACGCGCATATGTCCGCGACCATTGACCAGAGCGCTTTCCAGAATAAATCGACGGCCAATCAACTGCTGACCGCGCTGGTTAAGATGGCTGTTGGCTGGTTTCTGCTCTTTCACGCGTTTTGCCAGCCACTTCCACCACAGCCAGGCCGCCAGCAGCGTGAGTACAGCAAACATCGCTCCCTGCCACGCCCAGTCGAGCGGGACGAGCCAAACCACCAGTCCGGTTAGCACCGCTGCCACGCCGCTCCATAGCAAATAACCGTTGCCGCCCAGCATCTCGGCGGCGAGCAACAGACCGCCGAGGCTGAGCCAGAAGATGTGCGGATGTACCAGAATCATCGCTATCATGATTTTTTCCGCTCGCTAGCGCTGTCCTTAACCAGTTCCGCGATCCCGGCAATGGAACCCATCAGGCTGCTGGCATCCAGCGGCATCATCACCACTTTGCTGTTATTCGACGAACCGATATGCTGCAACGCTTCGGTGTATTTCTGCGCCACGAAGTAGTTCACGGCCTGGATATCCCCGGCGGCAATGGCTTCAGAAACCATCTGCGTTGCGCGGGCTTCTGCTTCCGCGGAACGTTCACGCGCTTCAGCCTGTAAAAACGCGGACTGACGTTCACCTTCCGCTATCAGGATTTTCGACTGCTTCTCACCCTCCGCCTTGACGATTTCCGCCTGGCGGATACCTTCTGCTTCCAGAATGTAGGCGCGCTTGGTACGTTCGGCTTTCATCTGCGCGTTCATGGCGTCAATCAGTTCCGCCGGTGGACGCACGTCACGAATCTCAATACGGGTGATTTTGATGCCCCAGGGATTGGTGGCCTCATCAACAATATGCAGCAGGCGCGTGTTGATGTTGTCACGCTGGGAGAGCATTTCATCAAGCTCCATCGAGCCGAGAACGGTACGAATGTTGGTCATGGTCAGGTTGATGATTGCCAGTTCGAGGTTACTGACTTCATATGCCGCTTTCGGCGCGTCGATCACCTGAATAAAGCACACAGCATCAATCGAGACGTTGGCGTTATCTTTGGAGATGACTTCCTGAGAGGGGATATCAAGCACCTGCTCCATCATGTTGATCTTACGACCAATACGATCCATGAACGGCACAACAAGGCTTAACCCAGGTTGCAGAGTTTTGGTGTAACGTCCGAAACGCTCCACCGTCCACTGGTATCCCTGTGGGACGATTTTGACGCCTGCGCCGACGATGACCAGCGCGACAAAAATAAGAATAGGAATAAAAATGAGCATTGATGAAACCTCCTGTTGTGCTGTCCTTTACTGCTTCATTAGTCAAATTATACCCGATTAATCAAGGTGGCTCCCCTATAATAAATTACAGGAATATACCCTTCATACTTCAAGCTGCATGTGCGTTAGCTACGTTATTCGGCCCATCCTTGGGCCTCGCCCCTGCGGGGCCGCTGTAAGCAGCGTTCAAATCTGCTCCCGGCAGATTTGTCGTTCACTCCAGTCACATAGTTAGCTATGCTCCTGGAGATTAATGAGGGACATCCATGTCCCTCACCGAAGGCCAGCCTTTGACTGTTCAAATTCGTTCCTGACGAATTTGTCACTCACTTGCCGCCTTCATGCAACTCGAATTATTTTGGGTATAGACTGTCTGCACGAAAGAGGAAAAAAGGATCGATAATGGAAGAAAGCAGCATTTTGCTTCAGTTGAAAAATGTCGCATGGCAGGCAGGGGCGACGCAGGTTCTCAATAACATCTGTTTTAATCTCGATGCCGGAGAATTTAAGCTGATTACCGGCCAGTCCGGCTGCGGTAAAAGTACGTTACTGAAGATAGTGGCGTCGTTAATTAGCCCGAGTTCCGGTGAAATCCTTTTTGAGGGCAAGGAGATATCAACGCTAAAGCCTGAAGCTTATCGCCAGCAGGTCTCTTATTGCGCGCAAACGCCCGCTTTGTTTGGTGACACCGTCTACGACAACCTCATTTTTCCCTGGCAAATTCGCGATAAACGCCCGGAACCGGATGTATTTCTGGAAGACCTGGCCCGTTTTGAGTTGCCCGAGAGTATCCTCAAAAAAGGGATCAATGAACTGTCCGGCGGGGAAAAACAGCGCGTCTCGTTAATTCGTAATTTGCAGTTTCTGCCTAAAATCCTGCTGCTTGATGAAATCACCAGCGCGCTGGATGAGTCCAACAAACGTAACGTGAATGAATTAATTCACCACTATGTTCGCGACAAGAAAATTGCCGTGCTGTGGGTGACGCACGATAAAGATGAGATTAATCACGCGGATAATGTCATAACTCTTCAACCGCACGCCGGAGAAATGCAGGAAGTCAGCAATGAACGAGCATAATATTACCAATGAATCACTGGCGTTAGCGATGATGCTGGTGGTGGTCGCCATACTGATCAGTAACAAAGAAAAGCTGGCGCTGGAAAAAGATATTCTCTGGAGCGTTTGCCGGGCGGTGGTTCAGCTTATTATCGTCGGCTATGTGCTGAAATATATTTTCGGCGTCAATCACAGCATTCTGACCTTATTAATGGTGCTGTTTATCTGTTTTAACGCCGCCTATAACGCGCAAAAACGCAGTAAATATATTGATAACGCTTTTCTCTCGTCGTTTATTGCCATTACGGTTGGGGCGGGGTTGACGCTGTCGGTACTGGTGTTGTCCGGCTCTATCGAGTTCACGCCGATGCAGGTGATCCCAATTTCCGGGATGATTGCAGGCAATGCGATGGTGGCGGTGGGGCTGTGTTACAACAATCTGGGGCAGCGGTTTAACAGTGAACAGCAGCAAATCCAGGAAAAGCTCAGCCTCGGCGCGACGCCGAAGGTTGCTTCCGCGCCGCTGATTCGCGACAGCATTCGCGCCTCGCTGATCCCGACGATCGATTCTGCCAAAACCGTGGGGTTGGTGAGTTTACCGGGAATGATGTCTGGGTTGATTTTTGCCGGTATTGACCCGGTAAAAGCGATTAAGTATCAGATTATGGTGACGTTTATGCTGCTTTCGACCGCCAGCCTGTCAACCATTATTGCCTGCTACCTGACCTATCGGAAGTTCTATAATTCACGCCACCAATTAGTCGTAACGCATTTGAAGAAGACGTGATGTGATGCCGGAGGGAGCGGTATTTGTTGAATTTCCAGGCCCGATAAGCGCAAGCGCCATCGGGCAAAATCAAACGGATTAGTACAGCAGCGCGTACAACTGGCGGCGGTATTTCGAGGCCAGCGCATCGCCGGTTCCCAGCGCGGCAAGGATCTCCTGGAAGGTCTTACGCGCCTGACCGTCGGCAGCGGTAAGATCTTTCTTCAGGTGGCTGAACAGCAATTCCAGCGATTCTTCGTTACGTCCGACCTGATGGAGTTGAATGGCTAATTGCGTGGCCAGCGCGGCATCCTGCGGGTTGCTGGCAACCTGTTGCTGCAACTGTTGGATTTCCGGCGTATCCGCCGCCTGCTTCAGCAGTTCAATCTGTGCCACCAGCCCCTGATAACGGGTATCCTGATCTTGTAACGGAATCGTTTTCAGCACCGCTTCGGCATCGTCAGAACGATTGAGGGCGATTTGCGTTTCCGCCAGCAGCAGGCCGATTTCGCTGCTCTGGTTGGAGATTTGCCAGGCTTCTTTCAGCAGCGGCAGCGCATCCGCGTGATTACCGGCTTCGATAAACTCGATAGCCTGGCGTGCTTTCAGCTCTTCTTCGCTCGGCAGCACTTTCTCCAGCAGCGCGCGAATAACCTCTTCTGGCTGCGGACCCTGGAAGCCATCTACCGGCTGACCGTTCTGGAACAGATAAACCGTTGGGATCGCGCGCAGTCCAAACTGGGAGGCGATCATCTGTTCCGCGTCGCAGTCGAGCTTAGCGAGAATAAACTGACCATTATACTGGGCGGCAAGGCTCTCCAGCACCGGCGTTAATTGCAGACAATGCTGGCTGCGCTCAGACCAAAAATAGAACAGGACCGGTGTGGTCATCGACTGTTCAAGGGTCTGCTGCAGGTTCGATTCATTAATGTTAACAATATTCTGTGTGGACATGGAGTTACTCTCTTTTGTCGATTTCTTGTTACATGGGGGCTGACGCGCGAGCTTCAACTCAACCCTGTAAAATTTTGTCCATTATGCGGCCTGGCAGCAGGCGTTTAAGCAGCATAATGGCCCAGGTCACCAGCGTAACCGGATAACGTAGCTTCGGTTTGTCGCTTTCGAACGCGTGACGCACTTTGGCGACAACCGCTTGTGGTCCCAGCGTAAACCGCGCGGCAATGCCGGGATTTTCCACGGGGGCATCGCTTTGCGTCTGGTTGACGTTTTCGGTAAAACGGGTGCGGATGGGGCCCGGTTCAATCAGGCTGACCTTAATCCCACTGTGACGCAGCTCCATACGCAGCGCGTCGGACCAGGCTTCCAGCGCATATTTACTGGCGGCATAGGCGCCACGTCCCGGTGTGGAGATCAATCCCATTACCGAGGAGGTCATCACGATGCGTCCTTCGCCGTGAGGTAGCATGGCGGGCAACAGGCGCATGGTGAGCTGATGCGCGCCAAAGAAGTTGGCGGAAAACTGCTGCTCCATCTGCTCGCGGCTAATCGTGGGCAGTGGGCCGTAGACGCCGTATCCGGCGTTGTTAAAGATCCCATATAAACGATTATCGGTCAGGGCGATCACCTCATCGGCGGCGCGATCCACGCTTTCGGGTGAATCCAGATCCAGCAATACGCCGGTGAATCCCATGCTGTTCATACGCGCGACATCGTCAGGTTTGCGGCAGCCGGCCAGAATTTGAAAACCCTGGCGCTTTAGCTCAAGTGCGCTTTCCAGGCCGATTCCGCTGGAACATCCTGTTATTAAGACCGATTTTTGCATAACTTTACCTGTCAGGATCTCCGTTGAATTACGAGTCGTGATTAACTAGAGGAGTGAGATGTTGCGCCATCCAGTCGGCAATAAACGGCTGGGCGTCACGATTAGGGTGAATACCATCATCCTGCATCCACTGGGGTTTCAGATAAACCTCTTCCATAAAAAAGGGCAGCAGAGGGATATCAAACTCTTTGGCGAGCTTTGGATAAATCGCGCTAAAGGTTTCATTATAACGGCGACCGTAGTTTGCCGGCAGACGAATTTGCATTAATAGCGGTTCGGCATTTGCCGCTTTCACGTCCTGCAAAATCGTGCGCAGGGTTTGTTCGGTTTGCGCAGGCGCAAAGCCGCGCAGGCCATCGTTGCCGCCAAGTTCGACCAGTACCCAACGCGGCTGGTGCTGCTTGAGTAATGCAGGCAGACGGGCCAGGCCCTGCTGCGAGGTGTCGCCGCTAATGCTGGCATTCACCACCGGCGTTTTGGTTTGCCATTTATCATTAAGTAGCGCAGGCCATGCGGCGCTGGCGGACATACGGTATCCGGCGCTCAGGCTGTCACCCAGAATTAATAACGTGTCCGCAGCGGCGGCGCGGAAAGTTAACAGGACCAGGAACAGGAAAGGCCAATGCCAGCGGAAAACATTGTTGAAGTTCATCATCTTAAGAAATCCGTCGGTCAGGGTGATCATGAGCTATCCATCCTTACCGGAGTTGAACTGGTTGTCAAACGCGCCGAGACCATTGCGCTGATTGGCGAGTCGGGATCGGGGAAATCCACGCTGCTGGCGATCCTCGCCGGGCTGGACGATGGTTCCAGCGGTGAAGTCAGCCTGGTGGGGCAGGCGCTACATACCATGGATGAAGAAGCCCGGGCGCAGCTGCGGGCAAAACATGTGGGATTCGTTTTCCAGTCATTCATGTTAATCCCGACCCTGAACGCGCTGGAAAACGTCGAACTGCCCGCGTTGCTGCGTGGCGAAAATAGTGGTAAAAGCCGCGACGGGGCAAAAACGCTGCTCGAGCAACTTGGGCTGGGAAAACGTCTGGATCATCTTCCGGCCCAGCTTTCCGGCGGGGAGCAGCAGCGCGTGGCGCTGGCACGGGCCTTTAACGGGCGTCCGGATGTGCTGTTTGCCGATGAGCCGACGGGCAACCTCGATCGCCAGACCGGAGACAAAATTGCCGACCTGTTGTTTTCTCTGAACCGGGAACACGGCACCACCCTGATTCTGGTAACGCATGACCCGCAGCTGGCGGCGCGTTGCGATCGGCGCTTACGTCTGGTGAATGGACAGTTGCAGGAGGAGGCATGATTGCCCGTTGGTTCTGGCGCGAATGGCGCTCGCCTTCATTACTGATTGTCTGGCTGGCGCTGAGCCTGGCGGTAGCCTGCGTACTGGCGCTGGGCAACATCAGCGACCGTATGGAAAAAGGGCTGAGCCAGCAAAGCCGCGAGTTTATGGCGGGAGATCGCGCGCTGCAAAGTTCACGTACCGTGCCGAAAGCGTGGATTGACGAGGCGCGGCAGCGGGGGTTGAAAGTTGGCGAGCAGCTGACTTTCGCGACCATGACTTTTGCCCGTGACACGCCGCAGCTGGCGAACGTCAAAGCGGTAGATGATGTGTATCCGATGTACGGCACGTTGCAGACCAATCCGCCGGGGCTGAAACTGCAGCCGGGTTCGGTGCTGCTGGCCCCACGCCTGATGGCGCTGCTCAATCTAAAAATCGGTGATTCCATTGACGTCGGAGACGCCACGCTGCGCATCGCCGGCGAGGTGGTGCAGGAGCCAGATTCCGGTTTTAATCCGTTCCAGATAGCGCCGCGCCTGATGATGAGCATGGCGGATGTCGAAAAAACGGCGGCGGTCCAGCCGGGAAGCCGCGTGACATGGCGCTATAAATTTGGCGGAACGCCGCAGCAACTGGACGCGTACGAAAAATGGCTGTTGCCGCAGCTAAAGCCTGAACAGCGCTGGTACGGGCTGGAGCAGGATGAAGGCGCGCTGGGGAAATCACTTGAACGTTCACAACAGTTTCTGCTGCTGTCGGCGCTGTTAACGCTGCTGCTGGCGGTCGCTGCGGTTGCTGTGGCGATGAGCCATTATTGCCGCAGCCGTTACGATCTGGTGGCTATACTGAAAACCCTCGGCGCGGGCAGAGCGCAACTGCGTAGGCTGATTGTTGGTCAATGGTTGATGGTGCTGGCGTTGTCTGGCGTGACCGGTGGGCTTTTCGGGCTGTTATTTGAGCACGCGCTGGTGGTGTTACTCAGGCCGGTCCTGCCCGGCGATCTGCCGCCCGCCAGCCCCTGGCCGTGGCTGTGGGCCTTAGGCACCATGACGGTAATTTCGCTGTTGGTAGGGTTGCGTCCTTATCGGCTACTGCTGGCGACGCAGCCGCTACGTGTGTTACGCCGTGACGTGGTGGCAAACGTCTGGCCGCTGAAGTTTTATTTGCCGGTGGTATTGGTTGTTGTGGTCGTCCTGCTCGCTGGACTGATGGGCGGAAGCCTGCTGTTATGGGCTGTGCTGGCCGGTGCGGTAGTACTGGCGCTGGTGTGCGGCGTACTCGGTTGGATGCTGCTTAACGTGCTGCGTGGTCTGACGCTCACCTCGCTGCCGTTGCGTTTAGCGGTCAGTCGACTGTTGCGCCAGCCGTGGTCAACGCTCAGTCAACTGTCGGCATTTTCACTTTCCTTTATGCTGCTGGCGCTGCTGCTGGTGCTGCGCGGCGATCTGCTCGATCGCTGGCAGCAGCAAATGCCGCCGGAAAGTCCAAATTATTTCTTGATCAACATTGCCAGTGAACAGGTTGTACCGCTGAAGTCATTCCTGTCGGAACATCAGGTGATCCCGGAATCGTTCTATCCCATTGTACGTGCGCGTCTGACAGCCATTAATGATAAGCCGACCGAAGGAAATCAGGATGAGGCGCTTAACCGCGAACTTAATCTGACCTGGCAGGATACCCGCCCGGATCATAACCCTATAACCGCCGGAAGCTGGCCGCCAAAAGCGGGTGAAGTGTCGATGGAAGAAGGGCTGGCGAAGCGGCTAAACGTGAAGCTCGGCGATCGGGTGACCTTTATGGGCGATACCCAGGATTTCAGCGCCACGGTCAGCAGCCTGCGTAAAGTGGACTGGGAAAGCCTGCGGCCTAACTTCTTCTTTATTTTCCCTTCCGGGGCGCTGGACGATCAGCCCCAGAGCTGGTTAACCAGCTTTCGTTGGGAGAACGGCAACGGCATGTTGACGCAGCTTAACCGCGAATTCCCGACCATCAGCCTGCTGGATATTGGCGCCATCCTCAAACAGGTGGGCCAGGTGCTGGAGCAGGTAAGTAGAGCGCTGGAAGTGATGGTGGTGCTGGTTACCGCCTGCGGCATGTTGTTGCTGTTGGCGCAGGTTCAGGTGGGGATGCGTCAACGTCATCAGGAACTGGTGGTCTGGCGCACGCTGGGAGCAGGCAAGAAATTGCTGCGTACCACGCTGTGGTGCGAGTTCGCTATGCTCGGGATGGTCGCCGGGCTGGTGGCGGCCATCGGTGCGGAAACCGCGCTGGCTGTATTGCAAACCCGCGTATTTGACTTCCCGTGGGAGCCAGACTGGCGGCTTTGGGTTGTGCTGCCGCTTTGTGGGGCATTGCTCCTCTCTTTATGCGGCGGATGGCTCGGTTCACGACTGCTTAAAGGTAAAGCGCTGTTCCGTCAGTTCAGTAATTAATTCCTGCCAGTGATGATTACGCACCGGTTTTTTAAATCGGTGCGTTTTTTTATCTATGTAGCACAAATTGATAACCCCTTGATATTTAACAGCACAGAACAATAAAAACCCAGCAACACGAGTGTATTAATAAACGTTAATATTTGTATGCTTAATAATTGGCAGGCTATCTATCAAGGTACAAATAATGACTATAAAAAAAACGGCGCTGGCGGTATCGATCGGCGCAGCAGTGGCATTAACGACTTTCGCTTCCCAGGCGGAAATCACGATCCTGAAACAAGATCCGCAGGCGGGCGATCCGCTGAGCCGTCTTAACTTCACCGTCGGCGGGAGTATTCGTCCGCAGTTCCAGAATATGGCCGGTGACGATGGTAAGAATGGCTACAAACGTAATGGCTTCGACGGCGGGACGCGTTTCCGCTTCGCCGCAGACTACTATCTGTTTGATGATATCAGTTGGGTGAGCTACTACGAGCTGGGCGTTAACTTCCCGGCCATGTTCAACTGGGATAATCACTACGCTGACGGCGCCAACGATACCACGCGTCGTATGCTGTACACCGGTCTGAAGAGCGCGACCTGGGGTACGCTGACCTTCGGCCAACAGAACAGTATTTACTATGATGTGGTCGGGGCGAAAACGGATATCTGGGATTACGATATGATCGGTCAGGCGCCAGGTAACGGTATCAATGGCGACTATGACGGTTCCTATCGTACACGTAAATCATTGAAGTATAAGAAAACGGTGGGGGATGTTGATCTCTACGCGTCTTATCTGTTCAGCGATGATTACAACCCGAACAACGGCCTGCGCTACAAGCGTAAAGGCGGCGGCTCGTTGGGTGTGGATTACCACATCACCGATGACCTGACCTGGGGTACGGCGTGGAACTACACCCGTGCGGAAATGCGTGGCGACACCAGCAAAACCTACGATCAAAACATCGTCGGTACCGCACTGAGCTGGAAACCGGACAACTGGACCTTCTCAATGGGCGGCGGCTGGTATCAAAACTTCATGACCACCAAAAAAGTTTCGGTTAACGACTACTTTGCCGGTGATGCCTGGGGTCTGGAATACTTCGCGGGTTATACCTTCCCGATTGGTCAGTATGCGCTGAAATCTGTTCAGCCGTACTTTATGGGCGATCGTATCGAATACGTGAATGGTCGTAACTATCTGCGTACCGACAACGGTGTGGGTATCAGCTTCCAGTTGGATTACGGTTTCCGTGTGGATTACGAACACGTCTTTACCTCCAGCACCGACAACCTGGGCGATATGAACCTGGTGCGTCTGCGTTACGACTTCTAAGTCAATTTTCCTTCCAAAGCCGGGTAGCCAGGGCGTTATCCGGTTTTTTACTCTCCGTTGCCGAAAAACGCATAAGCACCTTCCTTGCACATTCAACGACATACTTCGCAACATCATGAAATAATTTCAAGGACAGCGGGTTGTGATCTGTGTCATGTTAGAAATCTGCCTGTTATCAGGCCAACGAGAACAACGCCGCATGAACGGCGTGAGACATGACACCACAACGTTAAAATGGAGAAAATATGGGATTGCGTCAGAGTTTACGCGTCGCGACCGGGGCGCTGTTACTGGCCTGCGGCTTACAATTTGCTCATGCGAACAGTGACCCGCATACCATCGTGTTTGGCGTCGCGCCTGGACCGTACGGCGATATGGTGAAACAGGCTATTGCCCCTACGCTGAAAGAGAAAGGCTATAAGGTGGTGGTGCGCGAATTCAGCGACTACGTGCAGCCGAATATGGCGCTCTCCAACGGCAGCATTGATGCCAACCTGTTCCAGCACTCGCTCTATTTTGACAAATTCACCGCCGATAAAGGACTGAAGCTGAGCAAGCTGATTGTGGTCCCGACGGCCGGGATGGGGTTTTACTCGCACAAAATCAAAAGTCTGGATGAGTTGAAAAAAGGGGATGTGATCACGCTGTCCAACGATCCGACCAACCTGGCCCGCGGTCTGCGTTTCCTGCAATCCATTGGCCTTATCACCATCAAAGACAATATCGATCCCACGAAAGCCTCCGAGCGTGATATCGCCAGCAACCCGAAAGGGCTGGTGTTTAAACCCTTGGAAGCGGCGCAACTGCCGCGCACTTTGGACGGTGTGACCGGCGCGCTGGTCAACGGCAACTTTGCCGTGGCGGCAAAACTGGATCTTTCCAGCGCCATCAAGCAAGAGCATCTGGATGAAAACCTGAAAAATATCATTGCGGTACGCAGTGAAGATGCGGATAAACCGTTCGCGAAAGATATTGTTGAAGCGGTGAAGTCTCCGGCGTATCGCGCGGTGATCGACGATCCGCAAAACATCTACAGCGCTTTCCAGAAACCGGAATGGATGTCGGCAGCCCAATAATCGCTGCATGCAAGGGTTAACAGGGGCAGCGGCGACTGCCCTTTTCGCATTTCTGAGGTGGATATGATTGAGATAGAAAAGGTTTGCGTGGATTTTACCGCAGGCCGTGGACCCTCAACCCGGGCGGTTGATGACGTCAGCTTGCATATTGGCGCGGGCGAGATATTTGGTATTGTCGGGACCAGCGGTGCGGGGAAAAGTACGCTATTGCGCACCTTGAACGCCTTAACGCGTCCGAGCAAGGGAAGTGTGAAGGTGAACGGCGTAGAAATTTCTGCGCTGGAAGGCACTCAGTTACGTAAAGCGCGTCAGCGCATTGGCATGATTTTTCAGCACTTTAATCTGATGCATACCCGCACCGTGGCGCAAAACGTCGCCTTTAGTCTGAAAGCTGCCGGATGGGAACGCAGCAAGATTGCTCCACGCGTCACGGAGATTCTGGCGCTGGTCGGACTGTCTGATAAGGCGAACCGTTTTCCGGTTCAGCTCAGCGGTGGTCAGAAGCAGCGCGTGGGTATTGCCCGTGCGATTGCCAATCATCCGGATGTGTTGCTGTGTGATGAACCCACTTCCGCGTTAGATCTCGAAACCTCGGCCACGATTCTGGCGCTGCTTAAGCAGATCAACCAACAGTTGGGGATCACGATCGTGCTGATCACTCACGAGATGAACGTGATCAAATCGATTTGCGATCGCGTGGCGGTGATGTCAGGCGGCAAGGTGGTGGAGTCCGGGGAGGTGTTTGACGTTTTTGCTCACCCACAGCACGCCTTCACCCAGCAACTGGTGTCGCATACCCTCAATCTGACGCTACCTGAGCGTCTGCGCCAGCATCTGCCCGGCCAGTTGCTGAAAATTCTTTTTATCGGCGATTCGGCGGAACAGCCTGTGCTGTCAGAAGTTGCGGTTAAATTTGGCGTGGCGGTGAACATTCTGCACGGCAAAATTGAATATATCGGCGAACGCGCGCTGGGGATTCTGGTGGTACAACTCACCGCGCCGCATAACCCTTCTGCGGTGGATGTCGCCGTGGAACATATTCGTCAACGTACTGCTCAAGTGGAGGTGATTCGTGGATGATTTATTGCCTGATTTGACGCTGGCGTTTAATGAAACCTTCCAGATGCTGAGCATCTCAACGGTGCTGGCGATTATTGGCGGTTTGCCGCTCGGTTTTCTAATTTTCGTCACCGATCGGCATTTATTCTGGCAGAACCGTTTTGTGTATCTGCTCAGCTCCGTGCTGGTAAATATTATCCGCTCGGTACCGTTTGTGATCCTGCTGGTGCTGCTGCTACCGCTCACCCAGTTTTTGCTCGGCAATACCATCGGACCGATTGCCGCCTCCGTGCCGCTTTCCGTGGCGGCGATTGCTTTTTATGCCCGGCTGGTGGATAGCGCGCTACGTGAAGTGGATAAAGGCATTATTGAGGCGGCGGAAGCGTTTGGCGCCACCCCGATGCGCATCATCTGCACCGTGTTGTTGCCGGAGGCCAGCGCGGGACTGTTGCGTGGACTGACGATCACGTTGGTGAGCCTGATCGGTTACTCCGCGATGGCCGGGATTGTCGGTGGCGGTGGGGTAGGTGACCTGGCGATTCGCTTTGGTTATTACCGCTATGAAACCCAGGTCATGATCGTCACCGTTGTCGCGTTGATTATTCTGGTGCAGGTCGTGCAGGTGCTGGGCGACTGGCTGGCGAAACGCGCGGATAAGCGCGACAGGCATTAATTACTGTGCGTTAAGCCATCCGGCAACGTCCTGCCATGTGCCGCGAAAGACGATTTTCGCGGCTTTCTTTTCCAGTTGATAGCGATACATCGGGTCGTAATACTCGTTGAGCAAAGGCACCAGCCAGCCCATGTGGGCGTCGGTACTGCCCGTCGATTGCTGTTCGCGCAGAGCCACGTCAAGCAGGGCGGTCAGCTCGGCAAAACGCTGTAACCCCAGACGACGGCGAATAGCGAACAGGCCGTGGTGCAGATACTCACTGTATTCCTGCCAGCCCCGGTTCTCACCATAAGCGTGGGTAAAATCGTGGTGCATGCGTACGAAATACTCCTCGCGCAGGCGCTCCAGACGCAGCTCAAAAGGATCGTCCACCACCGCAATGGACGCCTCGGTCATGCGCTCGCGCAGGCATTCGGGCAGATGGTTAGCGCCGATCATGCGGCCTTCATCTTCCAGCACCCACTGGCGTAAATCCTGTCGGCTGTCCGTTTTGAGCATTTCGACCGCCAGCAGGTTTTCAAAACTCGCCTGGCTTAGCTGCGGCTCTACGGTACGTCCAAACGAGGAACCGCGATGGTGCGCCAGTCCTTCGAGATCCACACCGTTCGGCTGCTGTTGAACCAGTTGCGTTTTACCGTTCCCGGTACAGCCGCCAATTAAGACGATCGGTTTTTGCACCAATTCTTCCGTTATCCGTATGACCGCCTGGCGCAGAGCCTTATAACCGCCCTGTATCAGCGGATAGTCAATGCCGGACTCGTGCAGCCACTGCTGCACAATATGCGAACGCTGACCGCCGCGCGCGCAGCATAAATATCCTTTTGGGTGTTGACGACAGGCATCCTGCCAGGCGTACATGCGCTGTTGGCGGGTTTCACCCGAGACCAGTTGATGGCCCAATTCCAGGGCAGCCTCAGGCCCCTGACGTTTATAACAGGTACCGACGGCGGCGCGTTCGTCATCGTTCATTAAGGGGAGATTGACTGCGCCCGGCATCGCGCCTTGTTGAAATTCGACGGGGGCGCGTACATCGATAATAGGCGTACCGGCGAGCAGAATCGCGCGATAGTCCTGTGCTGTTTGTGTGTCTTGCATAGTAAAAAACGAAACCTCAAATCATCTTGCGTATCATTTTACGCGCCAAAGAGCAGGATGACTTGATTTTCAATCGCGTGCATTGTTGAAAATTGCTAAAAATCCGGCGATTTCTGGTTTTCGCTGCGTAAATAACGTCACAATATCTTCCACAGCCTTACCTGCGCCAAACTTATGCCAGGCGAGACTTAAGGGGGAAGGGGGACGCATGGTAGGAATAATGCTACTGACCAGTTGCCCGTTATCAAGCAATGGCTGGCACAGCGGTTGCGGAACAAAGCCGATACCCACCCCGGCAAGATGCGCCGCAATTTTGGTTTCCATGTCCGGGACAATAATCTCTTTTTGGCCGGGAAGCCGCCACGCGACCCGTTTGGTCAGGGTGCGCGCACTGTCTTCAATGTTGATCGCCGGAAAACGGCGCAACTGCGCTTCCGTTAATGGACCACTGACGTCTGCCAATGGATGATTCGCCGACATAACAAACCGCCACTGAACAGACCCCAAAGGATCGAGGGTAAAGGTGTTGGCCATTGGTTCAGTACCCGTGACGCCGATAGCCAGAGAGAATCCTTCATACAGCAGTGAATCCCAGACGCCCATATAGATTTGCCGGGAAAAGTGAAACTGAGTAAAGGGATAGCGGGCGTTAAGCCAGGATAACAGGCGAGCGACGGCTTGCGGGCTATACAGCAGGTTGTTGACCACGATATTCACCTGACGCTCTACGCCGTCGTTCACTTGCTGTAATTCGCTGGGCATGCTGTCCAGCCAGGCGAGCCAGTCCTTTGCCTGAGAAAGAAGATGCGAGCCCGCGGCGGTTAACGTAACGCTGCGGGTGGTGCGAAAGAACAGAGCAACCCCGGTATTTTCTTCCAGAAGCTTAATGCGATAGCTGATGGTGGCCGTGGTTTTACACAAGCGATCCGCCGCCCTGGAGAAACTCCCTGTTTCGGCTACGCCAATAAAAGTACGCAGTGTTTCTGGATCAAACATCGTCAGCTACTCCCTGAATGCTCTTCCGCAAGCCTGATTTCTTGTTCTCTGATTTATAAGTATTTTTACATAATGGCCTTGTTTAAATTGTGGTCTAAATCGAATTTTGGAAAAATATTCCAACTTTTGTGTTGATGTTAAAT
The DNA here is from genome assembly GCF_026719375.1 of Citrobacter sp. W9. Taxonomy (NCBI): domain Bacteria; kingdom Pseudomonadati; phylum Pseudomonadota; class Gammaproteobacteria; order Enterobacterales; family Enterobacteriaceae; genus Citrobacter; species Citrobacter sp. W9. The sequence goes on from NZ_JAPPTE010000001.1 coordinate 360,007, forward strand.
CCCGAAGGTTTTAGATTGCATGATATTGAAGCCGCTAACTGTTCTGGCTGCGGTTCAGAGGAATTCAGTTACAAGGAAAAGATGATGAAACTTGAGGTATTACCGTTAAATCAGCACACGTTCAGCGCCTATGGCGATGTCATCGAAACCCATAAACGTGATTTTTTTCATATCAATGATGGGTTGGTTGAACGTTATCACGATCTGGCTAATGTGGAGATCCTTGAGCAGGACCGAACGCTCATCAGCATTAACCGCGCGCAACCGGCAGCGATGCCTATTATTGTGCATGAACTGGAGCGCCACCCGCTGGGTACCCAGGCATTTATGCCCATGAAGGGCGAAGCGTTTGTGGTGATTGTCGCGCTTGGTGAGGACAAACCCGATCTTTCCACCTTAAAAGCCTTTATCACCAATGGTCAACAGGGGGTGAATTATCACCGAAACGTCTGGCATCACCCGCTGTTTGCCTGGCAAACCGTGACCGATTTCCTGACGGTCGATCGTGGTGGTAGCGATAATTGCGATGTTGAACGTATCCCGGCACATGAACTCTGTTTTGCGTGACGCTATTGGCCTTCTTGCTTAATATGAGCATATTGTTCATTGTTTATGCTCATATTTTGGGCCGGAGTAAATGTAGTGGAGACGGAAGTAAGACGGCGCGGCAGGCCTGGACAGACGGAGCCGGTTGCGCAGAAAGGCGCTCAGGCGCTCGAAAGAGGCATTGCGATTTTGCAGTATCTCGAAAGAAGTGGGGGGAGTTCGTCAGTCAGCGATATTTCCGGCAGTCTGGATTTACCGCTCTCCACGACTTTTCGCCTGCTAAAGGTTTTACAGGGTGCTGATTTTGTCTATCAGGACAGTCAGTTAGGATGGTGGCACATCGGTTTAGGCGTCTTCAATGTGGGCTCCGCGTATATTCATAATCGCGACGTCCTGTCGGTAGCCGGACCATTTATGCACCGATTAATGCTGCTGTCAGGCGAAACGGTGAATGTCGCGATTCGTAATGGCACTGAAGCGGTGCTGATTGGCCAGAAGGAGTGCAAATCGATGGTCAGGATGTGTGCACCTTTGGGCAGCCGTATGCCGTTGCATGCTTCCGGCGCGGGGAAAGCACTGCTTTATCCGCTGATGGAAGAAGAGTTAATGGACATTGTCGTGAAAACGGGTTTGCAGCAGTTTACGCCGAACACGTTGGTGGATTTTCCTACTCTGCTGCGTAATCTGGAACAGGCGCGCGAGAATGGCTATATCGTTGATCACGAAGAACATGTTGTTGGATTGAATTGCATCGCTTCGGCTATCTATGACGATGCAGGCAGTGTAGTGGCTGCCATCTCTATTTCGGGGCCCGCATCCAGACTGACGGAAGATCGTTTTATTAGTCAGGGGGAGCTGGTACGGGATACAGCACGAGATATCAGTACGGCGCTTGGGTTAAAAGCACCCGTAGCTTAAGTCGCAACCCGCTCAGAGGAGCGGGACTTTTTTGGATTTTTTTAAAGTTGGAAAAATTTTCCAATAAATAGAGGTAGAAAGAAAATGGCAAAAATGAGAGCCGTTGACGCGGCAATGTATGTGCTGGAAAAAGAAGGTATCACCACCGCATTTGGCGTGCCTGGAGCGGCAATCAACCCGTTCTATTCCGCAATGCGTAATCACGGCGGCATCCGTCACATTCTGGCTCGCCACGTTGAAGGCGCCTCCCATATGGCGGAAGGTTATACGCGTGCCGCTGCAGGCAACATTGGCGTCTGCCTTGGCACTTCAGGCCCGGCTGGAACTGACATGATCACTGCACTGTATTCCGCCTCTGCCGACTCTATTCCTATTTTATGTATCACCGGCCAGGCGCCTCGTGCCCGCCTGCATAAGGAAGATTTTCAGGCTGTCGATATTGAATCTATCGCCAAACCGGTCAGCAAAATGGCGGTAACGGTACGTGAAGCGGCACTGCTGCCACGGGTTTTACAGCAGGCATTCCACGTCATGCGCTCAGGTCGCCCTGGCCCGGTGCTGATCGATTTGCCTTTTGATGTCCAGGTTGAAGAAATCGAATTCGATCCCGACATGTATGAGCCGTTGCCGGTCTACAAACCTGCCGCCAGCCGCAAGCAAATTGAGAGAGCGCTGGAAATGCTGATCCAGGCGGAACGTCCGGTCATCGTCGCAGGGGGCGGGGTGATTAATGCTGATGCTTCCGCACTGCTGCAACGTTTTGCGGAGCTGACCCATGTACCGGTTATCCCCACGTTGATGGGCTGGGGATGTATCCCTGACGATCATGAGTTAATGGCCGGCATGGTCGGGCTACAAACCGCGCACCGCTACGGAAATGCCACGCTGCTTGCTTCTGATATGGTGTTCGGTATTGGTAACCGTTTTGCTAACCGTCACACCGGCTCGGTCTCGAAGTACACCGAAGGGCGCAAAATCATTCATATCGACATTGAACCGACGCAAATTGGCCGTGTTCTGTGCCCGGATTTGGGCATTGTTTCTGATGCCAAAGCCGCGCTGACCTTGTTGATTGACGTCGCTCAGGAAATGCAGAAAGCCGGACGTTTACCTTGCCGGAATAGCTGGGTTGATGAATGCCAACAGCGTAAGCGGACGTTACTGCGTAAAACCCACTTCGACAATGTCCCGGTGAAACCACAGCGTGTCTATGAAGAGATGAATAAAGCCTTTGGTCGCGACGTTTGCTACGTCACCACCATCGGATTATCACAAATTGCCGCTGCGCAAATGCTGCATGTGTTCAAAGAGCGTCACTGGATCAACTGCGGCCAGGCTGGTCCTCTCGGCTGGACGCTGCCTGCGGCATTAGGGGTTTGTGTTGCCGATCCAACACGCAATGTCGTCGGGATTTCGGGGGATTTTGACTTCCAGTTCCTGATTGAAGAACTGGCGGTAGGCGCGCAATTCAATATTCCTTACATCCATGTGCTGGTCAACAACGCCTATCTGGGCCTGATTCGTCAATCGCAGCGTGCTTTTGATATGGATTACTGCGTCCAACTGGCGTTTGAAAATATCAACTCCAGCGAAGTAAACGGCTATGGCGTCGATCACGTCAAAGTGGCAGAGGGATTAGGTTGTAAGGCTATTCGCGTCTTCAAACCTGAAGATCTCGCTCCGGCGTTTGAGCAAGCCAAAGTCCTGATGGCGCAGTATCGCGTTCCGGTTGTTGTCGAAGTGATCCTTGAACGAGTGACCAATATCTCGATGGGTAGCGAGCTGGATAACGTGACCGAGTTTGAAGAGGTTGCAGACGGTGCAGTTGATGCGCCAACCGAAACCTGTTTTATGAAATATGAATAGAGGAGGTGACAGATGTTACGGTTCTCAGCCAATCTTTCCATGCTGTTTCTGGAATACAGTTTCCTTGAGCGTTTCGACAAAGCGGCGCAAGCGGGGTTTCGTGGCGTAGAGTTTATGTTTCCCTACGATTACGACATTGACGTCTTAAAGGAAAAACTGCAGACCAACAAGCTGGAGCATACGTTGCATAATCTCCCCGCCGGAGATTGGGCTGCGGGTGAACGTGGTATCGCCTGTATTCCGGGGCGCGAAGAAGAGTTTCGTGATGGTGTGGCCGCGGCTATTCGCTATGCGAAGGGGCTGGGCAATACAAAAATCAATTGCCTGGTAGGTAAAACACCGGCGGGTTTTTCGGCTGAACAGATCCAGCAAACGCTGGTGGAAAATCTGCGCTATGCGGCCAACATGTTAGCGAAAGAAGATATTTTATTGCTGATTGAGCCGATCAACCATTTTGATATTCCTGGTTTCTTTCTCACCGGTACGCATCAGGCGTTAGCGTTAATTGATAGCGTCGGATGCAATAATATCAAAATTCAGTATGACATTTATCATATGCAGCGCATGGAAGGGGAATTAACCCAGACCATGACCACGTGGGCAAATAAAATAGGTCATTTGCAAATTGCAGATAACCCTCGTCGCGGAGAGCCAGGGACCGGGGAAATCAATTATGACTTTATTTTTAAGTTTATTGATAAATCAGGTTATGACGGGTGGGTAGGCTGCGAATATAAGCCGCTGACGACCACCGAAGCAGGATTATCGTGGATTAATCAGTATCGATAATTTGTAAGTAATTTCAGGCAACACTATTTTTTCCACTCTGTTGGAAGGGAATCGTTTTGCCTGAATTCAGGAATACCGACAGATATAAAAGAGGTTGCAAATGAAACTGGGATTTATTGGCCTGGGTATTATGGGATCGCCAATGGCGATTAATTTGGCTCGCGCCGGACATCAATTACATGTCACGACCATTGGACCGGTGGCTGAAGAGTTGCTGTCACTGGGGGCGGTTAATGTTGAAACTGCGCGTCAGGTGACTGATTTCGCAGATATTATATTCATCATGGTGCCGGATACGCCGCAGGTTGAAGAAGTGCTTTTTGGTGAACACGGATGCGCTAAAACTGCATTGCAGGGAAAAACCATTGTCGATATGAGTTCTATTTCTCCTATCGAAACCAAGCGTTTTGCTCAGCAGGTTAATGAACTTGGCGGGGATTATCTGGATGCGCCCGTGTCCGGCGGGGAAATTGGCGCTCGTGAAGGGACGCTGTCCATTATGGTTGGCGGTGAACCTGAAGTATTTGAACGGGTGAAACCGCTCTTTGATATTCTGGGAAAAAATATCACTCTGGTGGGCGGGAATGGTGATGGCCAAACCTGTAAAGTGGCTAACCAAATTATCGTGGCCTTAAATATTGAAGCCGTTTCTGAAGCGCTGGTATTTGCCTCTAAAGCGGGCGCAGATCCGGTTCGCGTGCGTCAGGCATTAATGGGCGGGTTTGCCTCATCTCGTATTCTGGAAGTACATGGTGAGCGCATGATTAAGCGCACTTTTGATCCCGGATTCAAAATTGCACTGCATCAAAAAGATCTCAACCTTGCATTACAAAGTGCCAAGGCGCTCTCATTGAATTTGCCTAATACGGCAACTTGTCAGGAGTTATTTAATACCTGCGCCGCGAATGGTGGAAGCCAGTTGGATCACTCGGCAATGGTTCAGGCCCTGGAATTAATGGCTAATCATAAATTGTCATGATCGTTGGTATCGCTGCAATCCTGCAGCGATACATTTTAATCAGACACACTTTGGAAAGGTGCATGTCATGAGTGAAAAAAATACATCCGGTATTGAATACTGGAAGAAGATCGTCGTCGTAATGAGTCTGGGTTGGGTCGCAATATGGATTTATCGCACCGTATTAACCCCTATTTATCCTGAGATTCAGGCTTCCCTGGGCAATGTCAGCAATGCTGAAATTGGCGCCATCGCCAGTTTCTATTTTTTCGCCTATTGCAGTATGCAAATTCCCTGCGGAATTTTGGTCGATAAGCTTGGCCAGAAAATTATGCTGATGTGTGGGTTTACGCTCTTTATTATTGGTACGCTCAGTATTGCAAAAGCCACGGGACTGGTGATGATCTATGCCGGTTCGCTGATGGCAGGAGCGGGCTGCGCCTCTTTCTTTAGTTCTGCGTATTCTCTCTCTTCGGCAAATGTCCCGCAGGCTCGCCGGGCACTGGCAAACGCCATCATTAATAGCGGCTCTGCGATTGGGATGGGGATCGGTTTAATCGGCTCCAGCGTGTTGGTTAAAAGCATGAGCATGGCCTGGCAAAACGTGTTGTTTCTGGTTGCGGCTGTGTTGGTGGTGATGCTGTGCGTATTTACTTTGGTTATCCGCGGTAAGGTAAAAAGCGAAACGGCGGCGTCAGAGCAAAAAACGCAGACGACAACGATGACAGAAGAGAAAAGTCCGCCGCTGTTTTCGGGTTTGTTATGCAGCGTCTACTTCCTCTATTTCTGTACCTGTTATGGCTATTACCTGATTGTGACCTGGCTTCCGTCCTATCTGCAGACTGAAAGGGGATTTGATGGTGGCGCGATTGGGGTTGCCTCGGCTTTGGTCGCCGTGGTGGGGGTTCCCGGTGCGTTGTTCTTCAGCCATCTGTCCGATAAATTCCGTAACAGTAAAGTCAAAGTCATTCTTGGGCTGGAAATTATGGCCGCCGCAATGCTGGTGTTTACGGTGTTATCGCCGAATACCACGATGTTGATGGTCAGCCTGACCCTGTACGGTTTACTGGGAAAAATGGCGGTGGATCCCATCCTGATCTCCTTCGTGTCTGAGCAGGCGTCGGCGAAAACGTTGGGCAGAGCATTTAGCCTGTTTAACTTCTTTGGTATGAGTTCAGCCGTTATTGCGCCAACGTTAACCGGATTTATTTCCGATTTGACTGGCTCAAAAGAGATAAGCTTTGTCATCTCGGCTTGTCTGGTTGTTACCGGAACGCTTATTTTTGCCGGCGTGACGTTATATAAAAAGAAAGTAACACCAGTTACTGCTTCAGCATAAAAATATAATTAAAACTATTTGCATTACTTAATATATTGTTTTTGTTCCACATAGCTAAACCCATTACAACGTTATCCGATACGTGACAAGAGGGATTTATGGAACAGCAAAGAGATCTATACCAACAACGTGGTTATAGTGACGACTTATTACCGAAAACGGCAGCACAACGAAACTGGAAAACATTTAACTATTTTACTTTATGGATGGGGTCAGTACATAACGTACCTAATTATGTTATGGTTGGCGGGTTCTTCATTCTCGGACTGTCCACATTCAGTATTATGCTGGCTATTATTATTAGTGCATTGTTTATTGCATTAGTCATGGTTATGAACGGCGCCGCCGGAAGTAAATACGGTGTACCTTTTGCAATGATTCTGCGTGGCTCGTATGGTGTACGTGGCGCGCTTTTTCCCGGATTATTAAGAGGCGGGATTGCGGCAATTATGTGGTTCGGGCTGCAATGTTATGCCGGATCGCTGGCTTTTCTTATTCTGATTGGCAAGATATGGCCTGGGTTTTTAACGCTGGGCGGTGATTTTACACTACTGGGGTTGTCTCTGCCGGGGTTAATCACATTTCTTATCTTTTGGCTGATTAACGTTGGTATCGGTTTTGGCGGTGGTAAAGTATTAAATAAATTTACTGCGATCCTGAACCCTTGCATTTATATCGTTTTTGGCGGAATGGCTATCTGGGCGATATCCCTGGTAGGGATTGGCCCCATCCTTGACTACATTCCGGGCGGTGTGCAAAAAGCGGGAAACAACGGATTCCTGTTCCTGGTAGTGATTAACGCCGTGGTTGCGGTATGGGCCGCTCCGGCGGTGAGCGCATCGGACTTTACGCAAAATGCCCACTCATTTCGTGAACAGGCGTTAGGCCAGACGCTGGGTCTTATTGTCGCGTACGTGTTATTTGCGATTGCCAGCGTGTGTATTATTGCCGGTGCCAGTATTCATTATGGAACGGATACCTGGAATGTGCTGGATATCGTACAGCGTTGGGACAGTCTGTTTGCCTCATTCTTCGCAGTTTTGGTTATTCTGATGACCACAATCTCAACAAACGCTACGGGTAATATTATCCCGGCTGGTTATCAGATTGCCGCAATTGCGCCAACAAAACTAACATATAAAAAAGGTGTATTGATTGCCAGTATTATTAGCTTACTGATTTGTCCATGGAAGCTTATGGAAAATCAGAGCAGCATTTATCTGTTTCTGGACATCATCGGCGGTATGCTTGGTCCTGTTATTGGTGTTATGTTAGCGCATTATTTTGTCGTTATGCGCGGCAAGATTAATCTTGATGAATTATATACCGCCAGCGGTAATTACCAATATTATGATAATGGATTTAACCTGACGGCATTCTCCGTAACGTTAGTGGCGGTAATTCTTTCACTGGGTGGAAAGTTTATTCCATTGCTTGAGCCGTTATCGCGAGTGTCGTGGTTTGTTGGGGTTATTGTCGCATTTGTGGCATATGCCTTACTGAAAAAAAGAACGGTTGGACAACCTGCCGCAGTAGAAAAAGCAACAGGTCAGTTGTAATGAAATCAGTAAACGTAGGTGTAAGCGTGCGTTATTTATAAAAACTATCTGTATCCATACAAGGAGTTCGTTATGTCTTTTGATTTAATTATTAAGAACGGTACTGTTATTTTAGAAAATGAAGCTCGTATTGTTGATATTGCCGTCCAGGCAGGAAAAATCGCCGCCATTGGTGAGAATCTGGGGGAAGCAAAGCAGGTAATGGATGCGACAGGTCTGGTGGTTTCACCGGGCATGGTCGATGCGCATACCCATATCTCTGAGCCGGGACGTACACATTGGGAAGGCTATGAGACCGGAACGCGTGCCGCGGCAAAAGGCGGTATCACCACGATGATCGAAATGCCTCTCAACCAGCTGCCCGCGACGGTGGATCGCGAAACCATCGAACTTAAATTTGATGCGGCAAAAGGCAAATTGACCATTGATGCCGCGCAGCTTGGCGGTCTGGTTTCTTACAACCTTGATCGTCTGCACGAGCTGGATGAGGTCGGTGTCGTCGGTTTCAAATGCTTCGTTGCCACCTGTGGCGATCGCGGAATCGACAATGACTTCCGTGACGTTAACGACTGGCAGTTCTACAAAGGCGCGCAGAAGTTAGCAGAAATGGACCAGACGGTGCTGGTGCATTGCGAAAATGCGCTCATTTGCGACGAGCTTGGCGAGGAAGCTAAACGCGAAGGCCGTGTGACGGCACATGATTATGTGGCTTCACGTCCGGTTTTCACTGAGGTGGAAGCTATTCGCCGCGTGCTGTATCTGGCAAAAGTCGCCGGTTGCCGCCTGCACGTTTGCCATATCAGCAGCCCGGAAGGCGTGGAAGAAGTGACCCGTGCCCGCCAGGAAGGCCAGGATGTGACCTGCGAATCCTGCCCGCATTATTTTGTGCTGGATACCGATCAGTTTGAAGAGATTGGCACGCTGGCAAAATGTTCTCCGCCGATCCGCGATCGACAGAATCAACAAGGCATGTGGGAAAAACTGTTCAATGGTGAGATTGACTGCCTGGTTTCCGACCACTCGCCATGCCCACCAGAAATGAAGGCTGGCAATATCATGCAGGCGTGGGGCGGCATTGCCGGACTGCAGAGCTGCATGGACGTCATGTTTGATGAGGCCGTGCAAAAACGCGGTATGTCGCTGCCGCTATTCGCTAAATTGATGGCAACCAACGCCGCAGATATTTTTGGCCTGAAACAGAAAGGACGTATTGCCCCGGGTAAAGATGCTGACTTCGTCTTTATTCAACCGGACAGCAACTACGTTCTGAAAAACGAAGACCTGGAATACCGTCACAAAGTCAGCCCGTATGTTGGCCGGACGATTGGCGCGCGCATTACGAAAACTATTCTTCGCGGGGATGTTATCTATGACATCGAGCAGGGATTCCCGGTAGCGCCAAAAGGTCAATTTATCCTTAAACATCAACAATAATATGATGCGAATTAATGCCCGTCATGCTGGCGGGCATTCTCTATTTTAAGGTATGAATATGCTTCCTGTTATTAACCGCGAAAGTTTGCTATCTGGCTTTCAGTGGTTTTTCTTTATTTTTTGCAATACGGTCGTGGTCCCCCCAACGCTGGTTTCTGCATTTCATCTCCCCGCGAGCAATCTGTTAATGCTCACGCAATACGCTTTTTTCACGACATCGCTGGCCTGCCTTGCGCAGGTCATTTGTGGCCATCGTCGCGCCATTATGGAAGGCCCGACCGGTTTATGGTGGGGCACCATTCTGACAATTACCCTGGCTGAGGCGTCACGCGGGACACCGCTCAATGATATCGCCACCAGTCTGAGCGTCGGGATTGTCATTTCCGCTGTGCTGACGATGATTATCGGCTTTAGCGGCTTAGGACACCGGTTGGCCCGGCTATTTACCCCAACGGTGATGGTCTTTTTTATGCTGCTGTTGGGCGCTCAGCTCACCACTATCTTTTTTAAGGGCATGTTGGGATTGCCTTTTGGCATTGCTGACACCAGCGTCAAAATTCAACTGGCGCCTTTTAGCCTGGCGGTTGGCGTGATGTGCTTCATCCTTGCGATGATCATTTTTTTACCGCAGCGGATCTCCCGTTATGCACTGCTGGTGGGGGCGGTAGTGGGATGGGGACTCTGGCGATTGTGCTTTCCATCAACGTCTTTGCCGTCTGGTGAATTAAGCTGGCAGTGGTTCCCGTTAGGCAGTCATGGCAGGCTGTTACCCGGTATTATCCTGACGGCGGTTATCACCGGTCTGGTGAATATCAGTAATACCTATGGCGCGGTGCGCGGCACGGACGTCTTTTATGCGCATCAAGGCTCCAGCAGCTCGCGTTATCGTCGTAGCTTTATCATTTCCGGTTTTATGACGCTGGTGACAGTGCCTTTTGCCGTGATTCCATTTTCACCTTTTGTCTCCTCTATCGGGCTGTTAACACAAACTGGCGACAGCTCGCGAAAATCATTTATTTGCGGCAGCGTATTATGTTTATTGGTGGCGATAGTAACGCCGCTAACCCGTTTATTCTGCGCTATTCCACTGGCGATCAGCAGTGCCGTTATGCTGGTCTCTTATCTGCCGTTGCTCTATTCCGGTCTGGTTTTCAGCCAGCAAATCACCTTTACCGCACGAAATATTTATCGGCTGGCACTCCCGCTGTTTGTGGGCATTTTTTTGATGGGGCTGCCACCGGTTTATTTACAAGATCTTCCACTGACTATTCGGCCATTACTGAGTAATGGCTTATTGGTGGGGATTTTACTGGCAGTGCTTATGGAAAACCTCATTCCATGGGAACGCATTAAATAACAGGATGAAAAAGGATTAATGATGAAAATTGTAATTGCGCCAGATTCGTTTAAAGAGAGCTTAAGCGCCGAACAATGCTGCCAGGCAATTAAAGCTGGATTTTCAAGCATATTCCCGGATGCAGAATATATTTGTTTGCCCATTGCGGATGGTGGGGAGGGGACCGTGGATGCCATGGTGGCGGCGACTGGTGGAAAAGTGGTCTCGCTGGAGGTCTGTGGGCCGATGGGGGAAAAGGTCATGGGATTTTATGGCCTGACCGGTGATGGAAAGACCGCCATTATTGAAATGGCTGCGGCGAGTGGACTGATGCTAGTCGAACCGCAGGCGCGTAATCCGCTGCTGGCGTCAAGTTACGGTACTGGCGAACTGATTCGGCATGCGCTGGATGCCGGTATTCGTCATATTATCCTCGGTATCGGCGGGAGTGCGACAGTTGATGGCGGCATGGGGATGGCTCAGGCGCTGGGCGTGCGGTTTCTTGACGCGCAAGGGGCATCATTGAGGGCGGGAGGCGGTAGCTTGTCTCGCCTCGCGAGCATTGACCTGCAACAGTGCGATCCGCGGCTGACAGCATGTCGGATCGAAGTCGCTTGTGATGTGGACAACCCATTGGTTGGCCCGCGCGGCGCGGCAAGGGTATTTGGTCCGCAGAAGGGGGCGACGCCGGAAATGGTTGAGAAACTGGAGGAAGGGTTACTCAACTACGCGCATGTGCTGCAAGCGTTGACCGGTGAAGAGGTATCTCAGGTTGCGGGCGGTGGGGCGGCGGGCGGAATGGGCATCGCCGCGGCTATCTTTCTGCAGGCCATCATGAAACCAGGGATTGAGATTGTGCTGAAGGCTGTGCAACTGGAGCAGTCCATCAAAGATGCATCGCTGGTCATCACCGGCGAGGGACGTATTGATTCGCAAACGGTCGGGGGAAAAGCGCCAATCGGTGTTGCTTCTGTTGCTATGCAGCATCGTGTTCCGGTTATTGGTATCGCCGGGGTGCTGGGGGAAGGCGTGGAGGTGGTTCACGATCATGGTATTGATGCGGTATTCAGTATTTTGCCGCGACTCGCGCCATTGGCGGAAGTGCTGGCGAGCGGTGAAACCAACCTTTATTACTGCGCGCGTAATATTGCTTGCGCGATGAAGCTCGGTCAGGCGATGAATCTGCGTTAAGCATAAAAAAAGCCACGGTGTTAACCGTGGCAAAACCCAACATAGCTAAATAAAAAATTATCAGGCGGGCTGTTCGCCGTTAAATCTCTACATCCCGGTTGCAATCTTTGGAATAGATATAGCTGAATGCTTCGCCACGCCCCACGCCGTAACCCGCCTGCAGGGAGTACGCGCCCATAAAGATGTAGTCGCCTTTTTTCACCGGGACCCATTGGTTATCGAGGTTATAAACGCCCTGGCCTGAGAGAATATAAGCCCCATGTTCCTGTACATGCGTTTCGATATAACCATGGCTGGCGCCGGGTTCGAATGACAGAATATGCATATTCATATCGAAGCCTAATTCTTTAGGCAGGAAATCCAGCAGGATTACGTCATCCATGCCTTCATAATGAATACGTTCTAACTGGTTGGCATTACCGGAGACCAGCCATGGCGAATGGCCGGCCACCGGCGTATAACGCCGTTTGTATAAAAACAGTTGGCTGTCTTCTGTCTGGGCATTATTAAAGGTGAGCAGTTCACCTGGCGGGCAATACAGATATCCGCCCTGAGTCAAAGCAAATGTTTTACCTTCCGCTTTTGCCTCAACTTTGCCGGAAATAACATACACGAACGTTTCAATACCTTCGCCGCCAAAACCGCTGTGGTGGCCGCCGTTCTGGTGTAGGGTCACCAGATAGTCAACAAATGACGCGCCCAGTTTTGGCGTTGAGAGGATGGTGACGTCACAGTTTTCAAAACCCGGAATGATATTTTTAACCAGTCCGTCCGGGGTTAACAGGGCAAAGTTACCGTGTTTTACAATTGCGCGATTAGCCAGTAAATCATCGCGATAACCCGTGACGTTATTCAGATATCCCATGAATGGCTCCTTATTTCTGCCAGGCAAGTTGATGAAGCATTAATGCCAGAGTTTTGACCCCTTCGGCAAGGTCGTTAATGTTTGTGCGTTCAGCGGGGTTGTGGCTGATACCGTTAATGCTGGGAATGAAAATCATGCAGGTCGGTACACGAGGGGCAAAAATCTGCGCATCATGGCCCGCGCCACTGTGCATGACACGGTAGTTCAGTTGTTCCTTTTCACACAGTTCGGTAAGGGTGGAGACCAGTTTACTGTCCATCGGGACTGGCGTTTCATCCATCCACAAATCGATATCAATACCGATATCCATTTCATCACAGATGGCGCGCATGTCGTTTTCCAGTTGCTGAGTAAAATCACGCAGTACGTCGGCATCGGTATGACGGCAATCGATTGTGAAGGTCGTTTTTCCAGGCACCACGTTGACGGTGTTTGGCTGTGGCTCTACTTTACCAAAGGTCAGTACCAGAGGATCGCCATGCTTTTTGGCTTTCTCGATAGACTGGCTGCAGATGCGACTGAAAGCGTAAACGGTATCGCGACGGTAGCTCAGCGGCGTTGTACCCGCATGGTTGGATTCGCCGTTCAGCGTTACCGTATAGCGACGTTGGCCGACAATCGCGCTGACGACGCCTATCGACTGACCATTACTTTCAAGCACGCAACCTTGTTCGATGTGTAATTCAACGAAGGCTTTGATGTCATTACGAGCATGAAGCGGCTCTGCGGGGAGGGTAAAGCCGCAGGCGTTCATTGCGTCAACAAAACGGGTGCCTTTCGCGTCCTGGATGTTACGGACGTCATCAGGATTTGCCAGTCCAAAAATGTTTTTGCTGCCCCAGAAGACATACGGGAAACGGCTGCCTTCCTCTTCCGCCATGGAAACGACTTCGACCGTTTTCAGCGGGGCACCATAGGTGCTCTTGAGCCAGTCAACCGCGAGCCATGCCGCCAGCGCGCCAAACTGGCCGTCAAGATTGCCGCCGTTGACGACGGTATCAATATGCGAGCCGCTTAAAATGACCTGTTCCGGCGATTCACTCCCGAGCAGACGACCGTATAAGTTGCCCACTTCATCAAAGCGCGTTTCCAGGCCACTGGCGTCCATACGCTTTTTGAATTGCTGTTGTGTTTCAAGCCATTCTGGCGAATACAGCAAGCGCGTCATCCCACCGGTAGGATCCGCGCCAAAGGAAGAGAGCCAGGGAAGGGTTTCTTCAATTGCGTGACGAAAATGGTTGATCATATGAAATTCCTGTTTCAATAATTATTGTGCAAAGGGATTCTTTGTTTCGTATGACTTGAGATAGAGGGCATCGGAAATCAGGTATTGATAAATATCGTCAACAATGTCGATACCATGGACCGCGGCATTGCGTTGATTAATATCTTGATCCTGTCCGGGGTAATAAACTTGTTTAAAGCCGGGGGCCGGAGTAATGTTATTTAACTCTTGCATGGTCTGGCTGAGGTGCTGGCGGAATAATTGGCTGGAGGAGAAAAAGTCGGGATTAATAACCAAATGCAGTTGGCCTAAATTCCGACCGGCATGTAAATCCTCATACATTGAACTGACCTGACGACCAAACGGTAATCCCAATAAAATGCCGGATAACACATCGATCATCATCATCAGGCCATAGCCTTTAGGCCCGGCCGCAGGTAGCAACGCATTGACAGCAAAGGGATTGGAAGTTGGCGCGCCGTTTTTATCGACTGCCCAGGTATTAGGAATCGGCTCGTTGCGGGAGCGGGCATCCAGAACTTTTCCCCATGCCTGCACCGTTGTCGCCATATCAAACGTCATGATGTCGTCGCCTTCTCCTGGCGCAGCGAAGGCTAACGGATTGGTACCGTAGTAAATATCTGCGCCGCCGAACGGTACCACCATCGGGTCGGACTGGCACACGGAGAGGCCGATCAGACCAGCGCGAGCGGCTTGCTGCACAAAGTAAGAAATGGCACCGCTGTGCCCCATTCGGCTAATGCCAACGACGGCGACACCATTTTTTTTAGCAATTTTAATGGCATGCTCCATACCCATCTTTGCTGCGACTTGCCCGGCGGCATTATCGGCATGCAAAATCGCTGTACAGGGACCGGTTTCTTCAAAACGAAATGTGGGTTCGCGGTTAGTGCCGCCTTTTGAAATGCGCTCAGCATAGTATTCAACGCGTACGGCGCCATGAGAGTGAATGCCTCTGGCATCGGCGTAAACCAATACCTCAGCAACCGTTGTGGCGTGCTCACGTTTTAGTCCGGCCTTGCAAAGCTTATTCTCGATAAGCTGGTGGAGTGTTTCCCGACTGATTTTCATCTGTCTTCCTTTTTAACGACGGTGTGAAGCATGACTGCCGTTAACATACCGGGAATAAAAATTGATTATGTGATCCAGACACACAAAAAAATATAGTTAGAATTTATTTGATAATCAGTATGGATTTGCCCTTTCTTTTTAAATAAATAATGCCGTTAGAAAATAATGTTTAATCTTCTGGTGGTTATTAAATTTATTTTGTTAATAATTCCAGTGTGATGCCAGTCACTCTATTTGTGATCCCAGATATATACCTTGAGCTACACATTAACACTACTCGTGCAATTGCCATGGGTGCAATTATTAAGGGGTTGTTATGATCCACGCCTTTATTAAAAAAGGGTGTTTTCAGGACTCTGTCAGTTTAATGATTATTTCACGCAAGCTGAGTGAGTCCGAAAATGTAGACGATGTATCGGTCATGATGGGAACGCCAGCGAATAAATCATTGCTGGAAACGACCGGGTTTTGGCATGACGATTTTAATAATGCGACGCCAAACGATATTTGCGTGGCGATTCGTACTGAAACGGCTGATGAAAGTATTACACAGGCCATTCTGCAACAACTGGATGAGTCGTTGCAGCAGCTGGCGCAGGCCACCGGCGGTAGCCAAACGCTCCTGCAGGCCAGACGCTGGGAAAGCGCGTGCCAGAAACTGCCTGAGGCGAATATGACGCTCATTTCCGTTGCTGGTGAATACGCGGCGGAACTGGCGAACCAGGCCTTGGATCGCAACCTGAACGTCATGATGTTCTCCGATAACGTTACCCTGGACGATGAAATCGCTCTGAAGCGCCGTGCACAGGATAAAGGTTTACTGGTGATGGGACCTGACTGCGGAACTGCCATGATTGCGGGTACGCCGCTGGCTTTTGCCAACGTGATGCCGGAAGGCAATATCGGTGTGCTGGGCGCCTCCGGGACAGGGATTCAGGAGCTCTGTTCACAGATAGCGCTGGCCGGGGAAGGCATCACCCACGCCATCGGTCTGGGTGGGCGCGACCTGAGCGCCGAGGTGGGGGGGATTAGCGCGCTTACCGCGCTGGAGATGCTTGGCGCAGACGACAAAAGCCAGGTGTTGGCTTTTGTGTCGAAACCGCCGGCGGAGGCTGTTCGCCAGCATATCGTGAACGCGATGAAGGCCACCGGCAAACCCGTGGTAGCTCTGTTTTTAGGTTACACCTCCGCGGTCGCTCGCGATGAAAATGTCTGGTTTGCCGCGACGCTGGACGATGCGGCCCGTCTGGCCTGTTTACTGGCGAGAGTCGCGGCGCGACGCAGCTCGCTTTCAACCACAGGAGACGGTGTGATCCGAGGGTTATACACCGGAGGTACGCTGGCCGCCGAAGCCGCTGGGCTGCTGGCCTCCCATCTGAATGTCGCCGCGGATGCACAACATCACCATGGCATGATGCTGGATGCCGCCGGGCACCAGATTATCGATCTGGGGGATGATTTTTACACCGTCGGGCGGCCGCATCCGATGATTGACCCTGCCTTACGTAATCAACTGATTACGGATCTGGGGGGGCAGCCGCAGGTACGCGTGCTGCTAGTTGATGTCGTGATTGGTTACGGCGCGACGGCAGATCCGGCCGCATCGCTGGTTCAGGCCTGGCAGAAGGCGTGCGCTGCGCGAGACCACGAGCAACCGCTGTATGCGATTGCGACGGTGACAGGTACAGAACGCGATCCGCAGTGTCGCTCACTGCAGATTGCCACACTGGAAGATGCCGGCATTGCCGTAGTGAATTCACTGCCTGAGGCAATGCTGCTTGCCGCCGAACTGATTCGTCCATCTCAACCGTTATCTGACAAATCCGCACCTTCGCTACTGGAAAAAGTGGCGGTCATCAATGCCGGGTTACGCAGTTTTGCACTGGATTTACAGGCTGCGGAAATGCCTGTGGTGCATTACCAGTGGGCGCCTGTCGCTGGCGGTAATAAGAAACTGGCTCGTTTATTAGAACGTTTGCAATAAGGGGTTCCAATGTTTACATCAGTGGCGCAAGCCAATGCTGCAGTAATCGAACAAATTCGTCGTGCGCGTCCACACTGGCTGGATGTGCAACCTGCCTCCTCATTAATCCGCGAGCTCAATGAAGGGAAAACGCTGCTGCATGCGGGACCGCCAATGCGTTGGCAAGAAATGACCGGTCCGATGAAAGGGGCCTGTATTGGTGCATGTCTGTTTGAAGGGTGGGCCAATGATGAGATGAGCGCGCTGGCTTTACTGGAGCAGGGCAAAGTCCGGTTCGTACCTTGCCACCATGTTAATGCTGTGGGGCCAATGGGGGGAATCACCTCTGCCAGCATGCCGATGCTGGTGGTGGAAAATATCACCGACGGTAACCGGGCTTACTGCAATCTCAACGAAGGGATTGGCAAAGTGATGCGCTTCGGCGCGTATGGCGAAGATGTCCAGCAGCGTCTACGTTGGATGCGCGATGTCCTGATGCCTGTTTTAAGCGCGGCGCTGGCCAATCTGGAACAGGGTATTGATCTGACCGCTATGATGGCGCAGGGCATTACGATGGGCGATGAGTTCCATCAGCGCAACATTGCCTCTTCAGCTCTGCTGATGCGAACCCTGGCGCCGCAAATTGCCCGTCTGGAACATGATAAGCAGCAGATTGCTGAGGTGATGGATTTCCTCAGCGTGACCGACCAGTTCTTCCTTAACCTGGCGATGGCTTACTGCAAAGCGGCAATGGATGCCGGGGCACTGGTGCGTTCCGGCAGTATTGTGACCGCAATGACCCGTAATGGCGACATGTTCGGGATCCGGGTGAGCGGACTTGGCGATCGCTGGTTTACCGCGCCGGTTAACACACCGCAGGGGCTGTTCTTTACCGGCTTCTCGCAGGAACAAGCTAACCCGGATATGGGCGATAGCGCCATCACCGAAACCTTTGGGATTGGCGGTGCCGCGATGATCGCGGCCCCTGGCGTAACGCGGTTTGTCGGCGCCGGAGGAATGGAGGCCGCGAAGTCCGTTTCCGAGGAGATGGCTGAAATCTATCTGGAACGCAATATGCAGTTGCAGATCCCTGGCTGGGATTTCCAGGGGGCTTGCCTTGGTCTTGATATCCGTCGCGTCGTGGAAACAGGTATTACGCCGCTGATCAACACGGGTATTGCCCATAAAGAAGCCGGTATTGGTCAGATCGGCGCGGGCACCGTTCGTGCGCCGCTGGCCTGCTTTGAGCTGGCTCTGGAAGCGCTGGCTGAAAGTATGGGCATTAGCTAAGAGAGCCGCGCATGATGATCATCCGTCCTCTGATGGGCAGTCAGCAGTCTCCGGATTTTCGCCAGTCATGGCAGCTATCCGGGATCTGGCGGCGCTCGATTAACCTTGTGGCCGAAGGGGGCGCACTGTTAACGCTGCACCGCCAGGGCAGTGGTTTTAGCCCGGGAGGATGGGTGATCCGTGCGCCTGACTTTGATGCGCTGCGTACGGCGTTAAGCGGTAGCGAAACCCCTCAGGCTGTCCCCGAGGGGATTGTGCTGGGACCGTTTCTGTTACGCCAACCGCAGCGTTGTTGTTCGTTGAAAATAACGTCCCGTCCACATGCCCCGCGCCTTGCATCCGCCTGGATGGATCGCGGCGAGGAAACGGGATTATTCGGGCCGTTAATGCTGGCGGCAAATTTGCCTTTGTGCCCCGAGTTACGTCAGTTCCGCCATTGCTTTTTCTCGGCGCTGGCTGGCTTGTCGACAGACTGGCGGCAGTGGTTAGGCAAGGGGCCAGGTTTAACGCCCAGTCATGATGATACGCTGACCGGAATGCTGCTGGCCGCCTGGTATTTCGGCGTGCTGAATAAGGATTCCGGCCATCGTTTCTTTGAATATTCCGGCAATCTTCAACTGGCGACGACTGTGGTTAGCGTGAGCTACTTACGCTACGCGGCATTAGGGTACTTCGCTTCACCTTTGCTCCACTTCACTCATGCTTTGGGCCGACACCAAAGGATGGACGCGGCGATAAATTCGCTGCTGGCGCTCGGGCATACCTCCGGCGCAGACACCTTGTTGGGGTTCTGGCTTGGGCAACAAATTATAGAAGGATAGGGAATGAAAACGCTGGTTGTTGCTCTTGGCGGCAACGCATTATTGCAGCGCGGCGAGGCGCTGACGGCAGAAAATCAATATCGTAATATTGCCAGCGCCGTACCTGCCCTGGCGCGTCTGGCACGTTCGTACCGCCTGGCCATCGTACATGGCAATGGGCCGCAGGTTGGTCTGTTGTCGTTACAGAATCTTGCCTGGAAAGAGGTTGAACCTTACCCGCTGGATGTGCTGGTGGCAGAGACTCAGGGCATGATTGGTTATATGTTGGCGCAAAGTCTGACCGCTGAACCGGAGATGCCGCCGGTGACCACAGTGTTAACGCGAATTGTGGTGTCTGAAGACGATCCCGCGTTTATGGCGCCGGAAAAATTTATCGGCCCGGTGTATTCGCCTGAAGAACAAACGCAACTGGAAGCCACCTACGGCTGGCATATGAAACGTGACGGCAAATACCTGCGTCGTGTTGTCGCCTCGCCTGAGCCTCGCCAGATCGTCGAAAGCGATGCCATTAAGCTCTTGCTCAAAGAAGGCCATGTGGTGATTTGTAGCGGCGGTGGCGGCGTGCCGGTGACCGGGGAAGGGGTAGGGTCTGAAGCGGTCATTGATAAGGATCTGGCGGCGGCATTGCTGGCTGAACAGATCGATGCCGACGGTCTGGTTATCCTCACCGATGCTGATGCGGTCTATGAGAACTGGGGCACGCCAGAGCAACGTGCGATTCGTCAAGCCTCTCCTGATGAACTGGCGCCGTTTGCTAAAGCCGATGGTTCGATGGGGCCAAAGGTGACAGCCGTAAGCGGATACGTGAAGCGACGTGGAAAACCCGCGTGGATTGGCGCGCTGTCTCGCATTGAAGACACGTTGGCGGGGAAAGCCGGAACCTGCATTCGTCTGTAAAAGTAACGGGAGGCGTGCGCAGGCGCACCTCCCGTATCGGTTTATTTCAGCTTTGACTGCGCCCAGATGATGCCGCTGGCATATTCCGGCGGCAGCAGGGGAATGAGCGCTTCCAGCGTGGCGCTAAGGCGCGCGGTATCGCTGTCGCTCAGATTCAGGTGTCCCACCTTACGCCCTTCGCGTACCTCTTTGTCATACCAGTGCAGATGCACCAGCGGCAGCTTCAGCCAGTCATAGTTCAGGTCGCTGCCGATCAGGTTTACCATCACCGAAGGATTGTTCACCACCGGCGTCGGCAACGGCAGGCCGGTAATGGCGCGCAGGTGCAGTTCAAACTGGCTAATGCTGGCGCCGTTTTGCGTCCAGTGCCCGCTGTTGTGCACGCGCGGAGCCAGTTCATTGATCAGCAAACCTTCCGGGGTGATGAAACACTCCATCGCCATCACACCGACATAGCCCAGCTCCTGCATGATGGCAGAGAGCATCGCTTCGGCCTGCGCCTGTTGTTTAGCGTTAGCCTGCGGAAATACCACGCTGGTGCGCAGAATGCCGTCCTGATGCAGGTTATGAGTCAGCGGATAGAAGACGGTGCTGCCGTCGTGCGCACGTGCGCCAACCAGCGAGACTTCACCGGAGAAGTTGATTCCTCGCTCGACGATGCACTCGCCGTAGCAGTCGTCTGGCAGTTGTTCGGTTTCATTCGCGCGTAAACGCCACTGTCCACGACCGTCGTAGCCGCCGACGCGACGCTTCACAATCGCCAACTCGCCGAGTTTGTCAAACACCGCAGACCATTCGCTTTTATCCGCCAGCAGTTGCCATGGTGCGGTCGCCAGGTTGAGTTTGTCAAAAAGCTGTTTTTGCGTCAGACGGTCAGCAATAATCGGGAAGACGTCGCGGTTAACAAACGCCGGGTGACGCGCCAGTTCGCGAGTGAGCGCCGTTTCCGGCCAGCGCTCAATCTCAGCGGTAATCACGCTTTGTTGAAAAGGAACGGCAGCGGGTTCGGCGTCCAGCC
This sequence comes from Citrobacter sp. W9, assembly GCF_026719375.1. Classification (NCBI taxonomy): domain Bacteria; kingdom Pseudomonadati; phylum Pseudomonadota; class Gammaproteobacteria; order Enterobacterales; family Enterobacteriaceae; genus Citrobacter; species Citrobacter sp. W9. The sequence continues at coordinate 381,114 of NZ_JAPPTE010000001.1, forward strand.
CGACGGGCCAGACCGCAATCCCCAGCGGCTCACCGGCCTGACGCAGCATGCGTCCTAGCTGACCATTGCCGAGTACACAGACCTGCTTCATGCGACACCTCGCGGGTCCGGGTTCTCCAGTACCTCATCGGTTTGCGCTTTACGCCACTCAGCCAGACGCTGATGCAATTCGTTGTCGTGTGTTGCCAGAATTTGCGCGGCCAGCAGGGCCGCATTGGCTGCGCCCGCTTTGCCGATCGCCAGCGTGCCCACCGGAATACCGCGAGGCATCTGTACGATGGAGTAGAGACTGTCTACGCCGCTCAACGCTGCGCTTTGTACCGGAACGCCTAAAACAGGCACCAGCGTTTTCGCCGCAATCATTCCTGGCAAATGTGCAGCACCACCGGCACCGGCAATAATCACCTGATAACCGTTTTCTTCAGCGCCTTCGGCGAAACTGAACAGTTTGTCTGGGGTACGGTGGGCGGAGACGACCTCAACATGGTGTGGAACGTCCAGCATTTCGAAGATTTCGGCGGCGAACTGCATGGTAGCCCAGTCGCTTTTGGACCCCATCACGATGGCGACACGCGCCGGATTATTGCGGGAAGACATGCGTCTGAAAACTCCTGTGGTGCACTACACTCGACTTTTGAGGGCACAGAGAATAGCATAATTCACCGTCAAGGAAAACGATTGCGCGCTTTACACTTCACTCTTCAAGCTGCCTCTTTGTTGGCTGCATCTGCTCACCCCAGTCACTTACTTTAGTCAGCTCCAGGGGATTCACGGATTTGCCGCCTCGATGCAACTCGAATAGTTTTGTGTAAAGAGGAACGGGGTATTTGCAGAATTAAAACGGGAATGCGATCAGTTCAACGTCGTGCGGTGTGACTTTGATCATCGAACCTTCGCTGTGCCAGGCGCCTAATACTACGCGGAAGGCGGGTTGCCCATTGGCCGTAAGTTCGTGGACTGCCGGACGGTGGGTATGACCGTGAATTAACCACTGGGCCTGATGTTTTTCCAGCTCGGCAATAACGGCCTGCTGATTCACATCCATGATCTCCAGCGACTTACTGCTGTTGGCTGCTTTGCTGTTGGCGCGCATTTTCGCGGCAATACGTTGGCGAATGAACAATGGCAGGGCGAGGAATAGTTTTTGTAGCCAGTGTTGATGCACTTTGGCGCGAAACGCCTGATAGCCAGCATCGTCGGTGCATAACGTATCGCCATGCATGATCAGCACCTTGCGACCATACAGATCGAGCACTTTCTCTTCGGGCAGTAAGGTCATGCCGCTCTCACGGGCAAAACGTTTGCCGAGCAGAAAATCACGGTTACCGTGAATAAAAAAGCAGGGAACGCCGGAATCAACCAGTGCTTTTATCGCCGCGGCTATTTGATGATGCAGCGGATTAGGGTCGTCGTCGCCAATCCAGGCTTCGAACAGGTCGCCGAGAATGTACAGCGCATCGGCTTGTCGCGCATCACCGGCTAAAAAACGCAGAAAACCGGCGGTGATCGCCGGTTCTTCTGTGCAGAGGTGAAGATCTGCAATAAACAGTGTCGCCACGATTACTCGCTGACGGTCACGTTTTCGATGATGACGTCTTCTTTCGGCACATCCTGATGCATCCCGCTGCGACCAGTGGAAACGCCTTTGATTTTATCAACCACGTCCATGCCTTCAACAACTTCAGCAAACACGCAGTAACCCCAACCCTGCATGCTTTCGCCAGAGAAGTTCAGGAAGTCATTGTCAGCAACGTTGATGAAGAACTGTGCGGTTGCGGAGTGCGGAGCCTGAGTACGCGCCATTGCCAGCGTACCACGGGTGTTTTTCAGACCGTTGTTCGCTTCGTTTTTGATCGCTTCTTTTGTGGCTTTTTGCTTCATGCCCGGCTCGAAACCACCGCCCTGGATCATGAAACCGTTAATAACACGGTGGAAAATGGTGTTGTTATAAAAACCTTCGCGGCAGTAGTCCAGGAAGTTTTTAACTGTTTCCGGCGCTTTATCATCAAACGTTTTGATTACGATATCGCCGTGATTAGTGTGGAAAGTAACCATTTTTGCATCCTGTTCCGATAGATTGGTGCTTCGACCCTGTTAAGGGTCAGAGTTAGGGGGGTGTTATAGCATAACCGCAAGCTGCGATCACCTTGCAAAGTGTGCTGCTTCGATTACGAATAATATGTATTATACGGATATTATTACCCACACACGTCTACACGGAATCTTCGATGTTAAAAATCTTTAATACACTGACGCGCCAAAAAGAGGAATTCAAACCTATTCATGCCGGGGAAGTCGGCATGTACGTGTGTGGTATTACCGTTTACGATCTCTGTCATATTGGCCACGGACGTACTTTCGTTTCTTTCGACGTCGTTGCGCGTTATCTGCGCTTCCTCGGCTATAAACTGAAGTATGTGCGCAACATTACCGATATCGACGACAAAATCATCAAGCGCGCGAATGAAAACGGCGAGAGCTTTGTCGCGCTGGTCGATCGCATGATTGCGGAAATGCATAGCGATTTCGATGCGCTGAATATTCTGCGCCCGGATCTGGAACCTCGCGCTACGCATCATATTGCCGAGATTATTGAGATCACCGAACAGCTGATCGCCAAAGGTCACGCCTATGTTGCCGATAATGGCGACGTGATGTTCGATGTCCCGACTGATCCGAACTACGGTCAGTTGTCACGCCAGGATCTGGATCAACTGCAGGCAGGTGCACGCGTTGACGTGGTTGACGTGAAGCGCAACCCGATGGACTTCGTGCTATGGAAAATGTCCAAAGAGGGTGAACCGAGCTGGCCATCTCCGTGGGGCGCTGGTCGTCCGGGCTGGCATATCGAGTGTTCGGCGATGAACTGCAAACAGTTGGGCAACCATTTTGATATTCACGGTGGCGGCTCCGACCTGATGTTCCCGCACCATGAAAACGAAATTGCCCAGTCCACCTGTGCGCACGATGGCGAATACGTGAACTACTGGATGCACTCCGGGATGGTGATGGTTGACCGCGAGAAAATGTCCAAATCGCTGGGCAACTTCTTTACCGTGCGCGACGTGCTGAAATACTACGACGCCGAAACCATTCGCTACTTTCTGATGTCGGGGCATTACCGTAGCCAGTTGAACTACAGCGAAGAGAACCTGAAACAGGCGCGTTCCGCGCTGGAACGTCTGTACACTGCGCTGCGCGGCACTGACAAATCCGTTGCCCCTGCGGGTGGCGAGGCCTTTGAAGCGCGTTTCATTGAAGCGATGGATGACGACTTCAACACCCCGGAAGCATACTCCGTGCTGTTTGATATGGCGCGTGAAGTTAACCGTCTGAAGGGGGAAGATATGGCGGCGGCGAACGGTATGGCTGCGCATCTGCGTAAGCTCTCCAGCGTGCTGGGCTTGCTGGAACAGGATCCAGAAGCATTCCTGCAAAGCGGCGCGCAGGCGGATGACGGTGAAGTCGCCGAAATTGAAGCGTTAATCCAGCAGCGTCTGGACGCCCGTAAGGCGAAAGACTGGGCGGCGGCCGACGCCGCGCGTGACCGTCTCAACGAGATGGGCATCGTGCTGGAAGATGGTCCGCAGGGCACCACCTGGCGTCGTAAGTAACTCTGTAATGCCCGGTGGCGCCTACGCTTACCGGGCCTACAAAAGAGCGAGTGTAGGCCGGATAAGACGCAGCGCGTCGCATCCGGCAGATTAATATTTTCGATACCACCACAGCACACCCATCATCATCATTCCCGGTAGCCACACCCATAATAATTCCGAAATAATCACCTGATGCCCGTAAGGGGTCGCGTAGCGTGACAGCGCGAACGGCGCGACTTTAATCACCTGCCACGGCGCGAAAAAGCGTTCATCCGACCACGGCCACAGCCAGCCGACGCCTTTGCCGCCGGTGGTGACAGAATCCAGCACACTGTGCGATAGCAGTGAAACTGTCAGGAATAGCCAGCAGCGAATCAATCCGGCTTTAAACCATCGTCGGCCAATCAATACGCAAAGTAGCGGCACGACAAAGGCGAACAGCAGTGAGTGGGTAAATCCACGGTGGCCAAACACGTTGCCGTAGGCGACGCCAAGCTTAAATGACAGCACGTCGGCATCCGGCAGCATCGCCAGAATGACGCCAGTAAACAGTAATCGTGGGGGGATGACTTTAAGTCCGAGACCTAATCCTAAACAGAGTGGAACGGCCGCGTGAGTAACGATGGTTGGCATGATGTTCGCTTCATGTGGGAAAACGACATGCTAACTGTTCACTGTGAAGTGGGGATGAAGTTATTATCTGAAAATGAGACGGGGAAGCGGCCGGACAGGGCGTTAACCTCATCCGGCACTTGGGGTCACGCTACGATGTTAATGCTGTGGCCTTCAAAGCTGACGGTCTGTCCGGCAACGATTTTACAGCGTTTGCGCGTTTCAACCGCGCCATCGACCTTCACCAAGCCTTCGCCAATAGCGATCTTTGCCTGGGCGCCGCTTTCGCTCCAGCCTTCCAGCTTCAGCAAATCGCAGAGTTCAACGTGTGGGTGCTTACCCAGTGAAAATGTGGCCATCTTAAACGTCCTTTACATCATGGTATTCAACACACGCCTGTAGCGTGTTTTCGATAAGTGTGGCGACAGTCATTGGGCCTACGCCGCCCGGTACTGGCGTGATATATGACGCACGTGCGGCTGCATCTTCAAAGACCACATCGCCTACTACTTTACCATTCTCCAGACGGTTGATGCCGACATCAATCACAATCGCACCTTCTTTGATCCACTCGCCGGGTATAAAGCCCGGTTTGCCGACAGCAACAATCAGCAGGTCCGCATGCTCTACGTGGCGACGCAGATCTTTGGTGAATCGGTGGGTGACCGTAGTGGTGCAACCAGCCAGCAGCAGCTCCATGCTCATTGGGCGACCGACAATATTTGAAGCGCCAATCACTACGGCGTTCAGACCATAGGTATCGATGTTGTAACGCTCAAGCAGAGTGACAATCCCGCGCGGAGTACATGGACGCAGACGCGGCGCGCGTTGACACAGACGACCAACGTTATACGGGTGGAAACCGTCTACGTCTTTATCTGGTGCGATACGTTCCAGCACCTTAACGTTGTCGATACCTGCCGGTAATGGCAGTTGTACCAGGATACCGTCGATGGTGGTATCTGCGTTGAGCGTATCGATCAGCTCAAGAAGCTCCGCCTCGCTGGTGGTTTCAGGCAGGTCATAAGAGCGGGAGACAAACCCCACTTCGTCACAGGCTTTGCGTTTACTCGCGACATAAATCTGCGAAGCCGGGTTGCTGCCTACCAGCACAACAGCCAGGCCCGGGGCGCGTAATCCAGCCGCTAAACGCGCCTGAACTTTTTGAGCAACCTCAGAGCGCACCTGCTGCGCAATCGTTTTACCGTCAATAATCTTTGCTGCCATCAGAGAGAGGATTCCATCTGTTACGTTAAATCGAAGGGGATGTCACTATTTTGTCAGAAGCAGAACGTGCTGTCAGTTTTCGTTTGCGTTTTTACGTGCGATCGCGGGGAGAGCGGTCAGTGAGCAGGGGCAGTTCAGTCGCTGAAGCCCTGCGCATCATTCATGATCATGCTAATTAAATTTAACGTCAATGAAACAACTCATCACCCTGGTGTTTTCAAGGTTAATGCACCATAAACCAGTCTGTTACGTTTGATTATGATGTCTTTACCTCATTTTTACTCGGATTTTTCCTGGATCCCAATAAGAATTAGCCAGGGCCATTAAAAGGATTTGCAGGTATTTTTCATTAATTTAAATGTTTAATTTAACGCTGTGACGAAATAGTCATATTCGCGAAGATTAATTAGTGAATCAAATACTCGGAGAGTTGGGTAAAGGTTAGCTAATTCTCTTGCGATATATATCTTTACAGGATGCAGAGATAATTCGCCTGACATTTAATGTCGATAATGATTCAAACGGATCCCGCAGGACGCCGGAGCCGGATGTGTGTAATTCAAGGGAAATCCATGAAACGTAAATTAATAGCCTCTTCTGTTATTGCCAGCCTGATGTTAGTCGCGGGCGCAGCGGTTGCGGCCGATCCGGCGGCGACCGATCCGGTAAGCGTTAGCGGCGGTACTGTTCATTTTGAAGGTGAACTGGTCAATGCAGCCTGTGCCGTCAGCACTCAGTCATCCGATCAGGTTGTTACGTTAGGCCAGTATCGTACCGCCAGTTTTACTGCAGTCGGTGATACCACGGCACAAATCCCGTTCACTATCGTACTGAACGACTGCGACCCGAAAGTGGCTGCGACCGCCGCGGTTGCTTTCTCTGGCCAGACCGACATCACTAACAATAACCTGCTGGCCGTTTCCTCCTCGGATAACAGCACTACCGCGGGCGGTGTAGGGATTGAAATTCTGGACAATACGTCCACCGCGCTGAAGCCGGATGGAGCAACCTTCTCTACCGCTCAGGCGCTGGTAGAAGGGACCAACACCCTGCGTTTCTCTGCCCGTTATAAAGCGACCGCGACCAGCGCTACGCCGGGTCAGGCGAATGCCGACGCGACGTTTATCATGAAGTACGAATAAGCCGTTCAGATTCGCGCAAGGATGATGTTCGCCTCATTGGATGAGGCAATATCCGGGGATGAAAAAGGATGCGGCAGATGATAGGGAAAGGCGTGGCGCTGGCGGGAATGCTGTGCGTAATGCCTGTGCTTGCTCATACGGTAATACTGGAAAGCGGACGCCTCCACTTACGGGGACAGCTCGTTAACGGCGCCTGTACGGTCGCCACCGACAGCCAGAATTTGCGGGTGCAAATGGGGCAATATCGTACCAATGCCTTCTCCGGAACGGGAAGCTTTGCCTCTACCAGCGTACCGTTTTCACTGCGATTAACATCGTGCAGTTCTGATGTTTATGACCACGTCGGGATTGCGTTTGCCGGTGTGACGCCAGCGGAAGATCCGCAGGTTTTTCTGGCCAGCGGCGATGCGTCTGCATCTTCTGGGGTTGGTCTGGCGTTATTTGACGAGCGACAACGGCAAATAATTCCTAATGCGCTACCGCTTCATTACGCGCCGATTATCACCCAAGAGATGACGTTTCATTTCACTGCTCGCTATCGGGCCGTCTCGGAAAATATCACACCGGGAATACTTCGTTCAGACGTGTGGTTTACGTTGGTTTATCCCTGATTTATTTCCCAACGATAATCGCATCAAAGGTATTTGTAGCTATGTTTAATAATCTAAAATCAGGTTTTATCCTTTTACTGGCCTTATTTTCTGCTGCCAGTGTGCAGGCAGCCGGCGGCATTGCATTAGGCGCTACCCGTGTTATTTATCCAGCTGATGCCAAGCAAACTTCGCTGTCTATTAGCAATAGCGATACCAAAGAACGTTACCTGGTAAATTCATGGATCGAGAATAGCGCAGGGGTTAAAGAAAAATCGTTTGTCGTGACGCCTCCGTTGTTTGTCAGTGAGGCTAAAAGTGAAAACACGTTGCGTATCATCTACGCAGGCGCGCCGCTGCCAAAAGACCGTGAATCGCTGTTCTGGATGAACGTGAAAGCCATTCCGTCAGTCAACAAGAACAGCCTTGAGGGTAAAAACGTTCTGCAACTGGCGATTTTGTCGCGCATTAAACTTTTTGTCCGCCCAAATAATCTGCCGCACATCCCGGAAGATGCTCCCGGCATGCTGCAGTTTTCCCGTTCCGGCAACCACCTGAAAATCAACAATCCGTCTGCGTATTACGTCACCCTGGTCAACCTCACTGTGGGGAAAACGAAGATCGATAACGTCATGGTTGCGCCGAAAAGCGATACGCAGGTGCTGCTGCCAACGGGCGTACAGGGCAACGTTACCTTCCAGACGGTCAATGATTATGGCGCGGTGACCACCGCTCAAACGGTAAGCGTGCGTTGAGATAACGATGAATAAGACAACGTATTTTCCTGACCTGTTACCGGGGGTTACGCCACCGCTGGCGGGGGTGGCGTTGTCCACGCTGGCGGCGCTCTTTCCCTCTTTAAGCCATGGGGAAAGCTATTTCAATCCGGCATTTTTATCTGCGGATACGGCAACCGTGGCGGATTTATCACGTTTTGAAAAAGGTAATCATCAGCCTGAAGGCGTTTATCGTGTGGATATTTGGCGCAATGATGAATTCGTTGCTACCCAGGACATTCATTTTGCCAGCAGTGCGGGAAAGGCAGGGGAGAAGTCTGGCGGACTGATGCCATGCTTTGGACTCGACTGGGTAAAACGCCTGGGCGTTAATATTGCCGCGTTTCCGGCACTCAGTCAGGATCCGAACGCGACCTGTATCAATTTGCCTGAGGCGATTCCCGGCAGTGAAGTTGCCTTTGATTTTTCTACTTTGCGCTTAAACATCAGTCTGCCGCAGGCGTCGATGTTAAACAGCGCGCGCGGCTACATTCCACCGGACGAATGGGATGAAGGGATCCCGGCGGCGCTGATTAACTATAACTTTACCGGTAGCCGTGGGAGCGATACTGACAGCTATTTCCTGAGCATGTTGAGTGGCTTGAACTATGGACCCTGGCGGCTAAGGAACAATGGCGCGTGGAGCTATTCCAAAGGTGACGGATACCATTCACAAAGCTGGAAAAACATCGGTACATGGCTTCAGCGCGCGGTTATCCCGCTGAAGGGTGAACTGGTGATGGGCGACAGCAATACCGGAAATGACGTTTTTGACAGCGTCGGTTTTCGTGGCGCGCGACTCTATTCCTCAGACAGCATGTATCCCGACAGCTTACAAGGCTACGCGCCTACCGTACGTGGCATTGCGCGTACCGCAGCGAAACTGACTATTCGTCAGAATGGCTACGTGATTTATCAAAGTTATGTTTCACCGGGCGCTTTTGCGATAACCGATCTTAACCCGACCTCCTCCAGCGGTGACCTTGAGGTGACGGTGGATGAGAAAGACGGTAGCCAGCAGCGCTATACGGTGCCGTACTCCACGGTTCCGTTGTTACAGCGAGAAGGGCGTTTCAAGTATGACGTGGTTGCCGGGGATTTTCGCAGCGGCAATAGCCAGCAATCCTCACCGTTTTTTTTCCAGGGAACATTAATCGCCGGGTTACCAGAGGGGTATACCGCTTATGGTGGTACGCAGTTAGCCTCACGTTACACTGCGGTAGTTTTAGGTACTGGCCGAAATCTGGGGGATTGGGGGGCAGTTTCCGTCGATTTAACCCATGCGCGCAGCCAACTGGCGGATGACAGTACGCACCAGGGGCAGTCTCTGCGTTTCCTGTATGCGAAGTCATTGAACAATTTTGGCACTAACTTTCAGCTGTTGGGCTACCGCTACTCTACGCGTGGCTTCTATACACTCGACGACGTCGCGTATCGCAGTATGGAAGGCTATGAGTACGAATACGACAGCGAAGGCAATCGCCACGACGTGCCGGATGTGAAGAGTTACCACAATCTGAGCTACAGCAAGAAAGGCCGTTTTCAGATCAACATTTCGCAGAATCTGGGGGATTACGGATCGCTGTATATCTCAGGTAGCCAACAAACGTACTGGAATACCTCAGACACCAATACCTGGTATCAACTGGGCTATGCCAGTGGTTGGCAGGGGATTAGCTATTCACTCTCCTGGTCGTGGAATGAATCAGTCGGCATCTCCGACACCGACCGCATTATGGCGTTCAATATGTCAATCCCGTTCAGCCTGCTGAGCGGGCGGCGTTACTCGCGTGATAATGCCTTCGATCGCACCTACGCCACCTTTAATGCCAACCGCAATAGCAACGGACAAAATAGCTGGCAGAGCGGGATCGGCGGTACGTTGCTGGATGGCCGTAACCTGAGCTATAGCGTGAATCAGGGTCACAGCAGTACTAATGGTTACAGCGGAAACGCCAGCGCTAACTGGCAGGCGGCCTATGGCACGCTGGGCGTGGGATACAACTACGACCGCGACCAGCATGACTACAACTGGCAGCTCGCCGGCGGTGTGATAGGACATGAGGACGGCATTACGCTTAGTCAGCCGCTCGGCGATACCAATGTGTTGATCAAAGCGCCAGGCGCTCAGGGCGTGCGGATAGAAAACCAGACCGGCGTGCAGACCGACTGGCGTGGATACGCGGTGATGCCGTATGCCACCGTCTATCGCTATAACCGCGTCGCGTTAGACACCAATTCGATGAACAACAATACCGATGTGGAAAACAACGTCAGCAGCGTCGTGCCAACGCAAGGAGCATTGGTGCGAGCGGCGTTTGATACACGTATCGGTGTGCGGGCGCTGATGACGGCGAAATATGCCGGTAAACCTGTGCCATTTGGCTCCGTGGTACGTGAAAACACCAGCGGCGTGGCCAGTATGGTGGGTGAAGACGGGCAAATTTACCTGAGCGGCCTGCCGCTTAAAGGCGAGTTGCTGATCCAATGGGGGGAAGGCGCAAAAGCTCGTTGCGTGGCGCATTATGCCTTGCCTGAAGAGAGCCTGAAACAGGCGGTGACGCTCACGAATGTGACGTGCGAATCGCCAGCGGCACGACGGGAATAATACGATGAAACGACAAACAGGTTTGTTACTGGCAAGCGCGTTACTGCTGATGGCGCAACCGTCCTGGGCAACGGTCTGCCAAAATTCGAATGGCACACCAACGGATGTTTTTTACGATCTGTCGAATGTCTTTAACAGCAGCAACAACCAGCCGGGACAGGTGGTGACGTTGCCGGAAAAATCAGGCTGGATTGGCGTTAATGCCACCTGTCCGGCAGGGACGACGGTGGATTATACCTATCGAAGCTATGTCACTGAACTTCCGGTTCAAAGTACCGAGGGCGGTTTTCAGTACCTGAAACTCAATGACTACCTGCTGGGGGCTATGAGCATCACCGACAGTTACGCCGGGTTGTTTTATCCCCCGCGTAACTATATCCGCATGGGGACTCACCCTAACGTGCCTAAGCAGCAACCTTTTGGCGTAATGGATTCAAAGCTGGTGTTTAAACTCAAAGTGATCCGCTCATTTATTAACATGGTGCCTATTCCCCGGCAGACGATGTTCAGAGTCTATGTCACCACCAGTACCGGAGATGCGCTGAGTACGCCGGTTTACACCATTAGCTACAGCGGTAAGGTGGAGGTTCCACAAAACTGCGAAGTGAACGCCGGACAGATTGTCGAGTTTGATTTTGGCGATATTGGCGCATCGCTGTTTAGCAAGGCGGGCGCGGGCAACAAGCCTGAAGGCATCAATCCGCAGACAAAAACGGTGGCCATAAAATGCACCAACGTTGCCGCTCAGGCCTACTTGACCATGCGGGTAGAAGCGGAGAAAGCCTCCGGGCAAATGATGGTTTCAAACAACCCGGATTTAGGTTTCATTGTTGCCGACAGCAGCGGTAATCCGCTAACGCCTAACAATCTGTCCAGCACTATTCCATTTCAACTGGACGACAACGCCGCGGCGAGTGTTGGGATCCGGACATGGCCGGTCAGCGTGACGGGTAATAAACCCACGGAAGGGCCTTTTACTGCCCGTGGCTATCTGCGAGTGGACTATGACTAATAAGCAAAAGCCCGGCGCATGGGCATTTCTGGCGATTATGCCGATGCTGGCATTCAGCGCGTTATGCCAGGCCGCCTCGTCGCTGGGAGAAATCAATATTGAACTGCGCGGTAACGTGGTGGATTTTACCTGCGCGGTGATTGCCAGCGACAGCAATAAGTCGGTTGATTTAGGCACCTGGCCGACAAAGCAGTTACAGACCAGCGGAGACACCACCCAACCGGTCTCGTTTACGCTGAAGCTTGAAGGCTGTCCGCCGGGATCCGCGTCGATAACGTTCTCCGGGACCCCGGCCCCAGGTACTACGCTACTGGCGCTCGATAACGCGCTTATGGCGCAAAAGGTGGCGATTGAGCTGCGCGATAGCGACCGGACGCGATTGCCGCTTGAGCAGGCCAGCCAGGCCGTCGGTATTGATGAGAATGGCAATGCCACGCTGACTTTTTTTGCCAACTATATCGCGCTGGCTGATGGGGTGCAGCCCGGGGTCGCCAGGGCCGATGCCACGTTTATGATTAACTATAACTAATCATTGCGCTGACAAAACACTCCCGAACGACATCTCGCCGGGAGTGTTGTTACATTAATTCATGCATTTTGGCGTAGTCGATCAGTTCAACGATGGTATGCAAACCGAGCTTGGAGTAGATATTAGCTTTGTGAGCGCTAATCGTTTTATTGCTGAGTAGCAATTGCTCAGCAATTTCCTTGTTGGATAGCCCGTTTGCCAGATAACGTAAAACCGTCACCTCGCGGTTAGAGAGCGGCATATCATTTAATACACCTTTTTGCACATTTACATTGTTAATAAAGTTCAGTGTATCCGAAGGGAAAAAAGAATATCCTGATAAAATCATTTTTACCGCATTGTAGATATCATTTAGATCCTTTCGTTTACTGACAAAACCATTTGCCCCGGCGCGAATAGCGCGCCCGGCATAAAAAGACTCAGATTTTGAAGACAGAAATAGCACCCGAGTATTCTCCTGCAATGATTTTATTCTCTTGAGTAATGTAAAGCCATCAGAGCCAGGCAGTTCAATATCCAGGATGACAAGATCGACAGGGTACGTGCGTAGATGTTCTATTGCCGCGCGGCTGTCATCGGTTTTCAGCACAACCTGAATATTACTGTTTTTTTCGAGGAGTACTTCTATCGACATTCTGACAATAGGGTGTTCGTCCATAATGATAACGGATGCTGGTTTCATTGTTGTATGCCTCAAACTGTTTGCGTATCTTGCGAATTTGATAAAACATCAGGCGTTATAATATTGTCAAATAGCCAAGAGTTGTTCTGAGGAGAACCGAATAAATACTATTTCGTCCTTGTTTATTCGGTTGTTCTTCTACAGAACAATGAATTTGTGGAACATCCATTTCACACTGGAAAAACTAACAATTAATCAGGAAACAGTGAGGATTATACCTGCTCCGCTCTTTCGGAAAAGACTTACAACATCCCGATTGTTAATGGCAGTTAGGATGTTCTGAAAGATCCAGATGTGTTAATGACTATTGGCATTATTTATCTGCGGTTCGAATTATGGCAGATTGAAAATTTATTTTAAATAGTAAAAACGATACAATAAGCTAATTGTTTAGGTTTTGTTAAGTCAGCGGGAACACTATTTTCGAGCGATGTACGCAGAAACAGTAAGGTTAAGTGTGGAAGAGGTGGTATCTATAATACCAGGAATAGTTGTAAATATTAAATATTTGTGAAAATTGGATCAATTTTCTCATGCTAAAATAAGTAATTTCCTAAAAAATCTTACTGGACATAGGGTTATGGTGTTAAATTAAATGATGAGAGGTAACGTTGAGACGATGTATCAGATGCAAAAAGCGCTGCCGGTTTGGTAATCCCAGGCGGGTAATCAACTGGTTCAGGCGATAGATGATGCGGTGGTAGGGTTGTGTCTGTAACTGAGCAATCTTTTTTAAGGAGTTACCTTGTAAAAGTAAGGTCACCATCTCCCAATCGACCTGCTTTATGCGCCTCGAATGAATATAATTTAGCACCGGGGATAATAACGCCTGACGCATCTCTGGGAGGTGTAGACTGCGTGATAAGATATAAAATGGGCCAGACAGTGATATAAAGGTTTTAAGATCTTCATCATGACTGGAAAGCAATATGAAGATTTGGATATCATTCCGCTGTTTAAGTAGTTGGCGCAGGCACTGAAGAATATCGAAGTAAGAGCTTGTTAAGCCTTCCATATCAACCACTAACTGACTAATGACCGACTTTTGCAGGCAGACCAGCGCCGATTCAATGGACCGGAAGATCGCGGTGCGCGTGCCTGAGAATAAATGGCGGCTCAGTGTATAGGCAAGATAATAGTCTCCTGTAATAATCGCCTGAGATATAGTATCGCCCGGTATGGTGTATTCGATTTTTTGCGCCAGATACTCGATTTGGTCGAATACTTGTGAGGTACAGTGGGGATATTGATGGGTACAGTTAGCGTTTCGTATACGGCGATGTCGTTCCCGGCGTTTTGCGCTGTGCATCCGTTTCCATTCCATTTCTGTTGCGGCAGCTCTGGATAAATTGCTGACAACAAACATCCCTGACCCAAATTTTTCCAGCGCGACGGTGAGTTCCCTTGTGCCGTTGGGTTTCAATGTCTTCAACAATCACCAGACTGGCAATTGAGTATCCCATCAGAATAATCTGCCGGAAGTTTTCTGATGTCTTACTCAATGCCCAAAAGATCGTTTTATCCAGTTCAACCTCTCTCTGGGGTTAGTTAAAATATTACCGGGTGTACCTTTCGGTTACCTCATGAATTGTATGACTGGATTATTCTGGCAGTCAGCTGCCAGGTACAGTAGGAGCCGATACTTAATTGATGGTGAGATATTTCTCAATAAAAAATTAGGCGGAGAGGTTCCACCTAATTTTGTAGAAAGTTCAGATGCGCACGGATGTATCTTAAGAATTGCTGATCGTTTTTCACGTGCAGCTTTTTCATAATGCTGCGACGGGTTGCTTTGGCATGGATATCGCTGATTGAGAGCAGGTGAGCGGTTTCGGCTAACGTATATCCGCTGGCAAGAAACATTAAGAACTGGCGCTCTGCAATAGAAAAGTTGCGGGTGGTGCAGTAATGGCAGATAGTCGCCGGTACGCTGTTGCGTAACGCGCGTTTTTGCAAGATGAGGACTAATTTTTTGGTGATCTCGTCAACGTCATCTTCCCGATAGATCAGCGGCAACATGTACAGGCAGGGCCGGAACATCAGCTTATCTTTATCGTTTCTGTTGCAGATCACCACCCGGTGTTGGCGCCTGGTGTGAACCGGAACCTGATAGCATTCGGCGCTGAGCCAATCTTCATCCAGTGAGATAAACGCGATGTCGGCGCGATCGATCTCCTCGACAGGCAAAAAACTAATCTCCTGATGCCACTGACTTGCCAGATGGGAAATAATGATTTTCAGCCCGTGTTCGAAGTGACTATTTTCTTCCTTGATGGCGATACTTAACATTGAAGAGTTCCTGAACCGCTGGAAAGAGGGTAAGGGAATGTTAAGCAAAATCATAAATATTCTAAATACATGTATCCTTAAATCTGGCGCTATGCGGGCTGAGTTGTTACCAGGTGATTTCCTGGATACCCTTGAACGACCAGAAAAAATCAACATTCGTACACTTCACCAGCAACTGAAACAAAAGGCATTGACTCAGCAAGCGCTGACCGTATAATTCACGCGTTTCTCTGCATGAAGTTATCACTTCACAATGCGCCCTTAGCTCAGTTGGATAGAGCAACGGCCTTCTAAGCCGTAGGTCGTAGGTTCGAATCCTACAGGGCGTACCATTTCACAGTAAGTCCAATTCTTAGCTTCTGCGTACCGCTACGACTTTTCCTTCTCCAGCCATATTTCTACTTCATTAAGACTGCGATGCACTTCCTCTCTGAGTGAAAAATCCGCAAACGGCTGTTGTTCCAGCGCTGCACACATCTTGCTGGCTGAGCGCATTCCCATGCTGGCACAACTGCTTTTAAGCTGATGCGCCAGGCGCTTTAGCTGCTCGTATTCGCCTTCTGCGCGTGCAGCGTCAATGTCATCTAATAAAGGCAGGGTATGTTGCTTAAAGAGTGCTAACCATTCATGTACTTTTTGTACACCCATGGCCTGGATATCGTCGGCCAATTGCTGAGTGTCCAACCGTGCGCTTTCCCCCCCAGGGGGTTGCGAAATGGCTTCGTTATCGCGCAGATAATGGGTAATCAGCCGACTGAGTTCATCCCGGGGGACCGGTTTTTGAATAATGCCGAGAAACAAGGTGCTGGTTCTTTGGCTAAGCGTTTCGTCGATAACGTGCGCGCTAAAGCCAATCAGGTTAAGCCCTGGATACGTGCGAATTAACTGTTGTGCCAGCGTGATACCGTCGATATCCGGCAGATCGAAATCAACCAGAGCAGCGTCATAACGAGCATCTTTCTGCAATATTTTTAGCGCATTAGCAGCGCTGTCGGCAGCGGTGACCTGCGCACCATTGAGAGTGAGCATTTCCGTGCTGATGTGCTGTGTGAGGGGATTATCCTCAATAAGTAATAAACGCAAACCTTGTAACGATACCCTGTGTTGGATGGATTCAACCATGGGCATTGCGGCCGCGCGTAATGGTAATCGCAGGCGAAAACAACTCCCGACACCGGGTGTACTGGTAACGCTCAATTCTCCCTGCATCGCCTGAGCCAGACTTGCGCTGATGGTGAGTCCCAGCCCGGTTCCTCCACGTTTGCCGCTGACTTGTACAAACGGCTGAAAAATATCGCGCTGACGGGAGGGGTCAATCCCACATCCGGTATCTTCAACCTCGATATACCAGTCTTTGTTTTCACGCCGGCTACGCAGGATGATGTGTCCATGATCGGTAAAGCGTAGTGCGTTGTTTAATAAGTTAGTAATAATTTGTCGGATGCGCCGCGGATCGCCGCGTAGGGCCATGGGCACGTCATCGGCAAATTCCGCTACCAACTCGACGGGGCGACTCGCGACGCGGCCATGCATTAGCTGAAGCGAACTTTCCAGCAAGGGTTTGTGTTCAAAAGGTTCATCGCCGATCGCTACATTTTTACCACCAGCTTCGATGGCGGAATAGTCCAGAATATCGTTAAGGATGGTCAGTAGAGACTCGCCCGAGTCGGTGATGGCGCGTAAATTATCCCGATGCTGCGCCAGTGCGGGATTGTCTGAGAGCAATTGCGCGGTGCCAAGGATCCCATACAGCGGAGTGCGTATTTCATGGCTCATGGCGGCAAGAAACGCCGATTTTGCTTGGTTGGCTTTTTCGGCCTCAGCGCGCGCTTGTCGGTGTTCATATACCAGAGAGCGAAGCTCTGCGGTGCGAGCTTTAACCTGAGCAGCCAGATGCTCACGATGGCTATTGAGCGTATGAACGCTGGTACGAAAGGCATCCATCAAACGACCAATGGTATCCAGTTCGCGAACACCCGCGGTTTCCGGGAAGGGGGAATCAATATCGCCTTCCAGAAGGCGCTGTAACGCCTGCGTCTGCTGTGCCAGCGGACGGGTGACTGAGCGATAAACCACACGCCAAAGAATGAGAATCAACAGGCATAATGAGACGCCGCTCAACAGCAACAACAGGTTTTGCCCGCGCTGGCTGGCTTGTTTGAGATGCGCCAGTCCGGTCTGGTTGCGTTGGCCGATGATGTCCACCAACTGACTGACTTCGCTACTGAAACGGGTGAATTGCTCGATATTGTTCTGCGATAAGATCTGTAACCGGGTGGTGATGTCATTATCCTGACGATACAGGGCCAGCAGATCAACATAACGGCCAATCGTATCGACGGTATTGGCAACCTGAGTGCGTACCACCGGATCCTCAATACGAATTTGTCGGCGGTGAAGCACTCTGACGGCGGCATTGAGCTGGGTTTCCAGCGCCGCCAGGTTATTCTGCGCCTGGTTATTCCCCAGATTCATCACCCTTTGCTGCACCCGTAACGCGCTCAGACGCAGTTCGTTCATCTGATTATAATATTCCAGATCGATATCAATGAGCCTGTCCAGCGCTTGTTCAGCGGCCTGGCCCTGACGGCCCTCGATCAGATCATAAATACTTGCCTGAGTAGCGCCCGCAGACGTGGCGGCATTATTGGCCTGTCCGCGCGCCATTTCGGCTACGTCTGTGGTGGCCTCAACAATTTGCTGGCTGAGTTGCTGTTGTTGATCGCGTAGCTTCAAACGCTCGCCAACCATCTCCCCCTGATGGCTTAACGACTGGGCGATCTCTTTTTCCTGTTGTTCAATGGCCGAGGTGTCAAAGCCCTGCTCGCGAAGGGTTTTCAGTAATGCAGTTATTTTCAGGCTTTGGGCGGTTAACATCCGTCCCTGAGCCAGCCACATATTTTCATTATCTGCGGTAGTCAGATTCTGCGCGGCAAACAGTTCCCAGGCGCTGGCTTCGCTGAGCTGGCGCGCCATATCCATGGTCGGGATAAGCGCCTGAGTATTGGCCTGCTCAACCTGGCTGACAAAACGCAGGTTATACCAGCCTACCAGCGTGCTGATGAGGGTCAGTGCCGCCATCAGCGCAAAGCCAATCCACAGTCGTTTGGTCAGAGATAAATTCACTGTCTGGTCGCCACAGATTAAAAAGGTTGAGTCCAAAAGAGGAAAGCAACTAGGATAAAGCCTTATCAATGATGAGGCTATCATGCGCGTATTGCTTTTCCTGCTGATCACACTTTTTCCCGGTCTGGGTCACGCGACCGAGTCCCTATTGCTGCGCTGGCAGGGTACGCAGCAGGCTGTCCCGCAATCGCAACTGACCGTGACGGCAAACAAGGCATGGAAACTGTGCGCGTTGTATCCCAGTCTGAAGGATTCCTATTGGCTTTCTGTAAATTACGGCATGCTTGAGGCCGCAAGAAAATATGGGGTAAGCCTGAAGGTGTTTGAAGCGGGAGGGTATCGCCAGTTTAGCACGCAAAAATCGCAAATCGCCCAGTGTCAGCAATGGGGCGCGGATGCCATTTTGTTAGGCAGTAGCACGACAACTTTTCCGGATTTGCAGGCGCAGGTGGGCACGCTGCCGGTTATTGAGGTGGTGAATGCGATACATGACGCGACGGTGAAAGCCCGGGTTGGGGTGCCGTGGTTCCAGATGGGGTATCAGCCAGGTCGCTATCTGGTTAAATGGAGCGGTAGCAGGCCACTAAAAGTTTTATTATTGCCAGGCCCTGACGACGCGGGCGGCAGCCGCGAAATGGTGGATGGATTCCGCCAGGCGATTGTCGGTAGTCAGGTACAGATTGTGGATATGGCGTTGGGTGATAATGATATTGAAATACAGCGTAACCTGCTGCAGGAGATGCTTGAGCGTCACCCGGATGCCGATGTGGTTGCCGGTACGGCAATTGCGGCAGAAGCGGCGATGGGGGAGAGACGTAATCAGGGAACGCCATTGACCGTGGTCTCTTTTTATTTGTCGCATCAGGTTTATCGCGGGCTTAAACGCGAAAGAATTATTATGGCTGCCAGCGATCAAATGGTCTGGCAAGGCGAACTGGCGATTCAGCAGGCTATCAGGGTGTTGCAAGGGCAGTCGGTGCCGGAAAATATCAGTCCGCCGATCCTCGTGCTTACGTCGAAAAATGCGGACAGCCGGCATGTTCAGCGCTCACTGTCACCCGGCGGATTTCGCCCTGTTTATCTGTATCAGTACACATCGGCTGCTAAAAAATAGCCTTCCCCGTGCTGTGTCACCAGCAAATCGGCCCGCAGCTTGTGGCGCAAACGGCGGATCAGAACGTCCACAGTGCGTAAGTCTGGATTATCTACCCGTCGTGCGGAAAGCATGCGTAATAAGCGTTCCCGACTGAGAATCTCCCCCGGATTAGTGACAAAGGCGACCAGCATTTCATATTCGGCGCGAGTGAGTTTGATGGCTTCATCGCCAAGCTCCAGGGTATGGCGGGAGACATTCAGACAATATCCGGCAAACTGATAGCAGTTGTCTTTGGTCTCCGGCTGCGTCTGGCGGGCAAGATCGATCCGCCAGAGCAAATTTTTCACCCGAACCACCAGTTCACGTAGCTCTAACGGTTTAGTGACATAATCATCTGCCCCCATTTCCAGGCCAACGATACGGTCGATTTGGTCGCTGCGACCCGTCACCAGAATGATGCCCACCGTTGAGCGTTCGCGCAGGGCGCGCGTCAGCATTAAGCCATTTTCGTCCGGGAGATTGATGTCTAACAGAATCAAATCGACAGGGTGTAGCGACATGATTTCACGCAGACCGGCTCCGCTGGCGGTGACTGAGACGTGATAACCTTCCTGTTCGAAGTAAGCCTGTAACCGCGCCTGGGTAACCGGCTCATCTTCAACAATGACAATGTGATGCGACATCCTGGTTGCTGTCTCTTTCTGTTCATATCTGTTCACATTGTGCCGTAAGCCATTCATCCTGACCAGTGTTGCTGTTCACATTTGGGAAATAAGATCCTCTGTAACTAAACCATATAATTACAGGGGCTATTATGCGGAAACTATGGAGGGCGCTGCTCAGACCGAGCGCACGTTGGTCAGTGTTGGCGCTGGTCGTTATCGGAA
The DNA here is from genome assembly GCF_026719375.1 of Citrobacter sp. W9. Taxonomy (NCBI): domain Bacteria; kingdom Pseudomonadati; phylum Pseudomonadota; class Gammaproteobacteria; order Enterobacterales; family Enterobacteriaceae; genus Citrobacter; species Citrobacter sp. W9. The sequence goes on from NZ_JAPPTE010000001.1 coordinate 401,286, forward strand.
TTGTGGTCGGCATCGCTCTGATCGTCTTACCGCACGTTGGCATTAAATTAACCAGTTCAACCGAGTTTTGCGTGAGTTGCCACAGCATGCAGCCGGTTTATGAAGAATATAAACAGTCGGTGCATTTTCAGAATGCCTCCGGGGTGCGCGCAGAGTGTCACGATTGCCACATTCCATCAGATATCCCTGGTATGGTGAAACGTAAGCTGGAGGCCAGCAACGATATCTACCAGACCTTTGTTGCCCACTCTATTGATACGCCTGAGAAATTCGAAGCCAAGCGCGCCGAGCTGGCGGAGCGCGAATGGGCGCGAATGAAAGAGAACAACTCCGCAACCTGTCGTTCCTGTCATAACTATGACGCGATGGATCACGCTAAACAGCATCCTGAAGCCGCGCGCCAGATGAAAATTGCGGCGAAGGATAACCAGTCCTGTATCGACTGTCATAAAGGCATTGCGCACCAACTTCCCGACATGAGCAGCGGTTTCCGCAAGCAGTTTGATGCGCTTCGCGCCAGTGCGAATGATGATGGCGATACGCTCTACTCCCTTGACATCAAACCTCTGTATGCCGCGAAAGGTGATAAAGAGCCCGCTGGTTCACTGCTGCCCGCCTCTGAAGTCAAAGTGTTAAAGCGTGACGGCGACTGGCTGCAAATTGAGATTGTGGGCTGGACCGAAAGTAACGGACGTCAGCGCGTGTTGGCGCAACTGCCGGGTAAGCGCATTTTTGTGGCTTCTATTCGCGGTGATATCCAGCAGCACGTGAAAACGCTGGAACAAACCACCGTCGCGGAAACGAATACGCCGTGGAGTAAGTTGCAAGCCACCGCCTGGATGCACAAGGGCGATATGGTTAACGACATCAAGCCGATTTGGGCCTATGCCGACTCACTCTATAACGGAACCTGTAACCAGTGCCACGGCGCCCCAGAGAAAGAACACTTTGACGCCAACGGCTGGATTGGCACGTTGAACGGCATGATTGGGTTTACCAGTCTGGATAAACGCGAAGAACGTACCTTGCTGAAATATCTGCAGATGAATGCCTCTGACACCACGGACAAGCCACATAGCGCTACGGGAGAAAGCAATGAAAAATAACGATCTCTTTCAGGCATCTCGCCGACGTTTCCTGCTGCAATTGGGCGGTTTGACCGTAGCCGGTATGGTAGGCCCCTCTCTACTCACACCGCGTAGCGCCAGTGCCGCCGAGGTACAGGGAACAGGTGTTAAAGAGGGGATTTTGACCGGTTCTCACTGGGGAGCAATCCGTGCCACCGTGGTTGATGGGCGTTTTATCGAGGCGAAGCCGTTTGAGCGTGATAAGTACCCGTCCAAAATGATCGCCGGACTGCCGGATCATGTACACGGTGGCGCGCGTATCCGTTATCCGATGGTGCGCGTTGACTGGTTACGTAAACGACACCAGAGCGATACCACACAACGCGGCGATAACCGCTTTGTGCGCGTTTCCTGGGATGAAGCGCTGGACTTCTTCTATCAGGAGCTGGAGCGCATTCAGAAGACCTATGGTCCAAGCGCGCTGCTTACGGCCAGCGGCTGGCAATCAACCGGCATGTTCCATAACGCTTCCGGTATGCTGGCGCGCGCCATTGCGCTGCATGGCAACAGCGTGGGTACCGGGGGAGACTATTCCACCGGCGCCGCTCAAGTGATCCTGCCGCGGGTGGTGGGTTCAATGGAGGTGTATGAGCAACAAACCTCCTGGCCATTGGTGTTGAAGAACAGCAAAACCATTGTGCTGTGGGGCTCCGATCTGATCAAAAACCAGCAGGCGAACTGGTGGTGTCCGGATCATGATGTCTATGAATACTACGAGCAGTTGAAGGAAAAAGTGGCGCGTGGCGAGATCTCTGTCATCAGTATTGACCCGGTCGTCACCTCGACTCATGACTATCTGGGTCGTGATAAAGTTAAACACATTGCCGTAAATCCGCAGGCTGATGTGCCGCTACAGTTGGCGTTGGCGCACACGCTCTATACCGAGAAGCTCTATGACCCGCATTTTCTCGATAACTACTGCGTGGGGTTTGAACAGTTTCTGCCTTATCTGCTGGGAGAAAGTGACGGACAGCCTAAAGATGCCCTGTGGGCGGAAAAGATATGTGGGATCGATGCCGACACGATTCGTGAACTGGCACGGCAGATGGCAGGGGGGAGAACGCAAATTATTGCCGGCTGGTGCGTCCAGCGCATGCAGCATGGGGAGCAATGGGCGTGGATGATTGTGGTGCTGGCTTCAATGCTCGGACAAATCGGTTTACCCGGCGGGGGCTTTGGTTTTGGCTGGCACTATAACGGCGCGGGTACGCCAGGCCGTAAGGGTGTAATTCTGAGTGGTTTTTCTGGCTCCACCACCGTTCCTCCGATACATGACAGCACCGATTATAAGGGCTATAGCAGCACCATCCCTATTGCACGTTTTATTGATGCGATACTGGAGCCGGGCAAGCAAATTAACTGGAACGGTAAAACGGTGAAATTGCCGCCGTTGAAGATGTGCGTTTTCGCCGGGACCAATCCTTTTCATCGCCACCAGCAGATCAACCGCATTATTGAGGGCTGGCGGAAGCTGGAAACCGTTATCGCTATTGATAATCAGTGGACCTCGACCTGTCGCTTCGCCGACATTGTATTGCCTGCGACGACGCAATTTGAACGTAACGATCTCGACCAGTATGGCAACCACTCCAACCGCGGCATTATCGCCATGAAACAGCTGGTACAGCCGCAATTTGAAGCGCGTAATGATTTCGATATTTTCCGCGATCTATGCCGCCGCTTTAATCGTGAAGAGGCCTTCACCGAAGGATTGGATGAGATGGGGTGGTTGAAGCGGATCTGGCAGGAAGGAAGCCAGCAGGGGAAAGGGCGCGGCGTTCATCTCCCGGCATTTGACGTCTTCTGGAATCAGCAGGAGTACGTCGAGTTCGAGCATCCGCAGATGTTTGTTCGACATCAGGCATTCCGCGAAGATCCCGATCTTGAGCCGCTGGGGACACCAAGCGGTTTGATCGAAATTTTCTCGAAAACTATTGCCGATATGCAGTATGACGACTGCCAGGGGCATCCGATGTGGTTTGAGAAAATCGAACGATCACACGGCGGGCCGGGGTCGCAGCGTTGGCCGCTGCATCTGCAATCCGTCCACCCGGACTTCCGTCTGCATTCGCAGCTTTGTGAATCTGAAGCGCTACGTAAGCATTATGCGGTGAGTGGCAAAGAACCGGTGTTTATCAACCCGCAGGATGCCAGTGCAAGAGGGATTCGCAATGGTGATATCGTCCGTGTATTTAATGCGCGTGGACAAGTACTCGCCGGGGCAGTTGTCTCCGATCTCTACTCGCCAGGCGTCGTGCGTATTCATGAAGGCGCCTGGTACGATCCGGAGAACGGCGGAGAAATCGGGGCACTGTGCAAATACGGCAACCCGAACGTGTTAACGATAGATATCGGCACGTCTCAATTGGCACAAGCCACCAGTGCCCATACTGCGCTGGTGGAAATCGAGAAATATACCGGCAAGCTGGCGAATGTGACGGCATTCAGCGGCCCGATAAAAATGGTAGCACAGTGCGAATATGTTCCGGCAGAGCAGGGGAGGTCATAATGAAAGACTCTTCTCTGACACCAGAGCAGGTGGCCTGCGTTTACGCGTGGCTGGCGCAGTTGTTTTCCCGTGAGCGCGATGACGAAAGCCTGGAACAGTTGCAGTCCAGCGAAATGGCGGGGTGGTTTGCGTTGCTAAAAAGTGAGCCATCGCTTGAGGCGGAAGTACTTCTGCTGGAGGAAAAAATTGCGGCGCTTAAGATGCGTGAAGACGTCACTCTGGAACTGGCAGCTGATTTTTGCAGTCTGTTTCTGATGTCGGACAAACACGCGGCGTTACCCTATGCGTCGGCTCATCACGAAGGGGGATCGAACTACGGCGTCATTAAACAACTGTTATCTGATGCGGGGATGCAGGTCAGCAATACGTTTAGCGAGTCAGCCGATCACCTGGCGATTTTCGTCGAGCTGCTGAGTCATCTGCATTTTTCACTGGCTGAAGCTGGCTTGCGTCATCAGCAAATTGACGCGCTGCGCAGAGAAACGCTGGCGGGGTTGTTACGCTGGTTACCGGAATTCACCGCTAAATGCTGTCGCTATGATGATTTTGGGTTTTATGGTGCGCTGAGCCAGCTGTTGCTGGCATTGGTCAGGCTGGATAATCAGCACTGAGTGCTGACCTTAGTCGGAAAAAAACGGGCGTAAATTTACGCCCGTGTTTATTGTGTTAGCCAGTGTCACCGTACAACCAGCACCGGACATTTCGCATGGCGGACTACGGCAGAAGCCGTTGAACCCAGCAGGTAGGTGCTAAAACCAGGCTTATGCGAGGCGATGACGATAAGTTCGGCGTCAACCGCCTCCGCCAGTTTGAGGATCTGATCCTTCGGCGGGCCGTAAACGACGTGGATTTGACTCCTGCCTGCAGGAATGTTGAATTGCTTAACAATCTCTTCGAGTTTTTCGCTGGCCTTGGCCTGCAGACCACTGCGGTCCGGGAATTCGCTTGAGTAGGCCAGCCCCAGCGAGGCATAGAACGGAACGGTAGGAATAACGGCCAGAAAATGGACCTTGGCGGTTTTGGCATGCGCCTGAACCTGCGGCACAACATGGCGGGTTAAATCGGCTTCAGAGATATCAATGGGCACCAGAATTGAGCGATACATATTCACTACCTCCTGTTTGTTTACCTCTATCCTGAGTGTACCCAAGGTTGTCTCTGTATAATAAGTGACCAGATCAAGGTTGCGTGCATAATTGTCGTCAATGATAAACGGGGAACGTAAGTTCCCGTTTTCTAATGCAGATGTGGGGCACGTTTTACCGCCTTTAGTTCGCCAGCACGATGACATCCCCCGTTGCCGGGGCTTTTGTTCCCGGTAGCCACAACCGTCCCCACGAACCGGTACAATGACAGCCGAGCAGTTTTTCCGGTTGCTGCTGCTTAATAAATTGCCGCGTCCGCCACAGCTTAGCGGGAGAGGCGGCGCGTAAATGGAACCCACCGATGAGGGCGTGAATTTTGCGAATGCCGGTGATGTTCTGGCAATGGCGGACGATATTTTCTATTCCCCGGTGCCCGCAACCGGTAATGATCACCAGCCCACGGTCAGATTTATAGATCAATACGCCTTCATCGCTGATGTAATCCGGCTGAGGTGTTTTCTCGTGAATAACACCGTAGGCCTGCGGTGTGGATACGCTAATTTCCCCGGACCACAAAAAACGATCGCTAATCGCCAACGGTTCGCGGGTGTATTCCATATTCAGGCGAGAGTAGTCGTTATCGCGGGAGAGTTTTTTAATTTGTCGCGGCTTTCCCGCAAGCGTTATCGACGCGTAACGCTCACAGGCTATTTGAGGATGGCAAATAATACGACTGTTATCGGCAAGCCAGGGGACGCCGCCACAATGATCGTAATGACCATGTGACAGCACCACGGCGGTTAATTGTGTCAGGTCGATCCCCATTTGCGCGGCGTTTAGAATGAAGCTGTCATCCGGCCCGGTATCAAACAGTATGGTGTTGGTTTCATCCTGAATTAACAGACTTAATCCGGGTTTTGCCCGTAATGATTTATCTGCGCCAGCAGCGCGCCGGTTTTCAAGCAACACCGTGAGGGTTAAAGCCATGCCTGACTCCAGTATTAAAACGGCATACTGTAACGCACAGCTTTTGAGAGCGCTGTGATCGCAGCGCCCTTTGGCGTTATCCGTTATTGTGCAGAGTTTGCCTGCGCACGGTGTTTTTCCGCCTGCTGCTCATGGGCATAGGAATGAGCATTATTTGTCGACTGATGTACTACCATCGCTTTTTCATGTTCATTCATTTGCGAAAATGATTGTGCATGGGGTGACGTTTCGGCTGCATTAACGCCTGCTGAGATAAAAAATGCGATAGCTAAAAAAGAGGACATCTTATTCATCATATTTCTCCTGTGTGGGTTTACGGAAGAAATTATAATTAGCGAGGGCTGTCAGTGACGTGACAGGAATATGACGGTTGTGTCAGAGAACAGGAAACACTTAACCGTCATCAGCAGAGATTAAATTGCATGCCGGGGCAGCGTCAGAATAAAGCGGGTGGCATGTGAATCAGATGTCACTGCAACTTTTCCCTGATGGGCAATGACTATCGATTTCACGATCGCAAGGCCAATGCCGCTGCCTTCTCCCTTACGTTGCCGGGAAGGATCTACCCGATAGAAGCGGTCAAAGAGTCGCGGAAGATGTTGTGGAGGAATTGGCGGGCCGGGGTTTTCAACGACTATCTGCACCTGTTCATCGGCCTCTTTCACCCGCACGGTCACTGACTCGCCTTTTGGCGTGTAACGCATGGCATTTGAAAGCAGATTACTCATTGCCCGGCGTAACATTAACGGATCGCCCGATACCCAACATTCGCGCCCCTCAAAGCGTAAACCAACCTCACGCTCTTCTGCCCAGGCTTCGAAAAAGTCGAACACTTTACTGACCTCATCAGCCAGATTGAGCGCGGTCTTTTCCGGGATCAGTTGATTATTATCCGCTTGCGCCAGAAACAGCATGTCACTCACCATCTTCGACATCCGGCCAAATTCTTCGAGATTGGAATACAGCACGTCCTCCAGCTCTTTTTGGCTGCGGATCTGGCTTAGCGCAATTTCCGTTTGCGTGACCAGGTTGGTAATTGGGGTGCGGATCTCATGGGCAATATCCGCTGAGAAATTCGATTGACGTTTAAAAACATCCTCGATGCGTTCGATCATGTGATTAAACGAACTGACCAACTGTTCCAGTTCAATAGGCACGGTTTGCGGATCAAGGCGTACGTCGAGATCTTTCGAGGTGATATTTTGGATGCGGCGACTGACATTACGGATCGGTTCATGACCTTTATAAACGGCGAACAGCACGATAAAAACAATCATCATGCTAATCAGTGATGCCGTCATAATCAGCTTGTTTTTCAGGTCATTAATATAGTGCAGATGAAAATCGATCGATAATGCCAGGTACAGCGTATATGCCGGTTTTCCATCGGCAAGCTGGCCTACAGGCAAACGAATCATGCGCCAGTTTGATGATGTCATCTGACCGTGCGTATGTTTGGGCGTTTGCAGCATGGGGCCGGATATAATAAAGACATCGCGGGCTTGGGCATTTTTATCCGGCCTTGCACTGGCGATAAATTGCCGAAGATCCGGGGCGTCAGGTGAATGAAAAATAGCCTTCTGATTGCTATCTTCCAGAGAAATAATGACGTTCGAGTAACCTGCCACGACGTTTTTTAGCGTTTCCAGTCGGCGTGGTTCAGGTTCGTTCGGTTGATTAAGAATACGCTCCAGCGTGGCGCTGATCTCTTGTAAATCATTGATGTCCTGCTCGGCGAAATGCACTTTCACTGAGTGGATCATTATCCATGCGAAGGCGAAAAATGAAGCGATAGTCGCCAGACTGATGAAAAAGGTCAGTCGTGTCGCCAGGGAAAAAGGGCGTTGCCATCGTTTACTGGCCATCAGGAACCTCAAGCATATATCCCACGCCGCGCACGGTCTGAATCAGTTTCGGCTCAAAGTCATTATCGATTTTGGCGCGCAGACGCTTAACGGCGACATCGATGGCGTTGGTATCGCTGTCAAAATTCATATCCCAGACCTGAGAGGCAATCAGCGAGCGGGGTAAAACTTCTCCCTGGTGGCGCAGGAAAAACTCAAGCAGCGTAAACTCTTTGCTGGTCAGGGTGATGCGCGCCCCGCTGCGGGTGACTTTTCTACTCACCAGATCAACCATTAAATCTGCGACCTGAAACTGGCTTTCAACAATTACCGCCGCACCCCGGCGTAATAGCGTTCTGACCCGCGCCAACAGTTCGGCAAAGGCAAACGGTTTGACCAGGTAATCGTCAGCGCCTAATTCCAGACCTTTAACCCGATGTTCAATGGTACCCAGCGCAGTGAGGAGAAGAATGGGCATGCCTTTATTGGCGCTACGTAGCATGCGTACGATATCCCAGCCGTTTACATCCGGCAGCATGATGTCGAGGATGAGCAGATCGTAATCGCCGGTCATCGCCAGGTGGTACCCGTTCAGGCCGTTATCCGCCAAATCCACGACAAAACCTGCTTCCGTCAGGCCTTTCGTCAGGTATTCACCGGTTTTTTTCTCATCTTCGACTATCAAAATCTTCATCGCATTCTCCTTCTCGCACTGCTTGTGCGGACTTTCAATTCTAGGGAAGCGGGATCGGATAGCAATCGGTTATTGGGAAAATGACAGTTTTGTCATTTTCCTGTCACCGGTTAAACAGAGTCACTTCGTTAAAGTACAACCCTATAAATTCCTACATATTTTAGGGTCATCAGTCCGGTCAGGACGTGAAGAACTATGAGCAAATTTAAGCTTCTTACCCTCAGCGCTATATTCGTTCTCGCCGGTTGTTCATTAGCGCCGGACTATCAGCGCCCGGCTTTGCCGGTGCCACAGCAATTCTCCTTAAGCCAGAATGCGCTGGTGTCAGCCTCTGGGAATTATCAGGACACCGGTTGGCGGACCTTCTTCGTTGACGACCAGGTTAAGGTGCTGATTGGTGAGGCGCTGGCCAATAACCGCGATTTGCGTATGGCTGTGCTGAAGGTTCAGGAGGCGCGAGCGCAATATGGCGTCACGGACGCTGACCGCTATCCGCAAATTACGGCAGGATCCAGCGGTACCTACAGCGGTAAATTAAAAGGCGACAGCAGCACCGATCGCCAATTCGAGGCCGGACTGAATCTCAGTTTCGATTTGGATTTTTTTGGGCGGCTGAAAAATATGAGTGAAGCCGATCGACAGAATTTCTTTGCCAGCGAAGAGGCGCGTCGGGCGGTACATATCTCATTAATCTCTAACGTGTCGCAAAGTTATTTCAATCAGCGTCTGGCTTATGCACAACTGCAAATTGCCGAAGAAACGCTGCAAAACTATCAACGTTCCTACGCCTTTGTTGAAAAACAACTGGTCACTGGTAGCACTAATGTACTGGCGCTGGAACAGGCGCGGGGCGTGATTGAAAGTACGCGCAGCGAAATCGCGAAGCGTAAAGGTGAACTGGCGCAGGCCAACAACGCGCTGCAACTGTTGCTGGGTACCTACGGAAAATTACCCGATGATAGGGCGCGCAGTCGCGGAGATATTAAACCGGTTACGCTGCCGCCATCACTCTCGTCGCAAATACTGTTACAGCGTCCGGATATTATGGAAGCTGAGCACGGATTAATGGCGGCGAATGCCAATATCGGCGCCGCGCGGGCGGCATTTTTCCCGTCGATTACCCTGACCAGCTCCGTGTCCAGTAGCAGCAGCGATCTCTCCAGCTTGTTTAATGCTGCCAGCGGCATGTGGAATTTTGTCCCCAAAATAGATATTCCAATTTTTAACGCCGGACGTAATCAGTCCAATCTTGATCTGGCTGAAATTCGCCAACAGCAGTCGGTGGTGAATTACGAACAAAAAATTCAGGGTGCATTTAAAGAGGTGGCCGATGCGCTGGCGTTGCGCCAAAGCATTGCCGATCAAATTAGCGGCCAGCAGCGTTATCTGGCGTCATTGCAAATCACCCTACAACGTGCCAGAGCGCTGTATCAGAATGGCGCGGTTAGCTATATCGAAGTTCTGGACGCCGAACGTTCTTTATTTGCCACGCAGCAATCGCTGCTCGATCTTAATTACGCCCAGCAGGTTAATGAAATTAAGCTGTTTGCTGCCTTAGGCGGCGGTTGGGTGGAGTAAACCTTAATATTAACTTTTCAGGAGCATCAACTATGAATACTACCGCCAAAGCCGTGCTGTTAAGCCTTTTCTCTGTGGTCATATTTAACGCTCAGGCCAATGAGCATCAACATGGCGAGATGATGAGTATGCAGCCGGCGGCTCAACAGGAACAACGCATTAGCGCGACTGGAGTGATTGAAGCTGTTGATATGGAAAGTAAAAAAGTCACGATTAAACATGATCCTATTCCGGCGGTGAACTGGCCGGCGATGACGATGCGTTTTACGCTGGTGGCCGACACCAGGGCTGACGATATTAAACCGGGCGATAAGGTCGCGTTTACGTTTGTTCAGCAGGGAAATCTCTCTGTGTTACGCGATATTCACATCAGTAAATAACGTTCTCGCTGGTCTCTTTAATTCTTGCCCGGGTTCTTGCGAGCGCGGGTGAGATTATCGCGCAATGGAAATCATTATGGCGTCTTTAAATATTAAAAATACCGCGCTTATTCTCGCTGGCATGATTGCAGGTGGGATTATTTCTGTCGGTGTTTATACTTATTATTCATCCGCAAAAGTATCGAGCGAAACCGGACCGGCTTCGCCAAAAGAAGCCAGAAAAGTTCTGTTCTGGTATGACCCCATGTATCCGAATACGCGTTTTGACAAGCCGGGCAAATCGCCGTTCATGGATATGGATTTAATCCCGAAATATGCAGATGAAGAGACCGCAAGCGCGTCAGCACCTGGCGTGCGCATCGATCCCACTCAGACCCAGAATCTGGGGCTAAAAACGGAACCCGTGCGTCGGGGACCACTGCACTATGCGCAAACTTTCCCGGCTAACGTGAGCTATAACGAATACCAGTTTGTTATTGTCCAGGCACGCTCCGCTGGCTTTATCGAGAAGGTTTACCCGCTCACTGTGGGTGACAAAATCAAGAAGGGTTCTCCGCTCATTGACCTGACGATTCCTGACTGGGTTGAGGCGCAGAGCGAATATTTGCTGCTGCGCGAGACCGGCGGCAGCGCGACGCAGGTGGAAGGGATTCTGGAGCGATTACGCCTTGCCGGTATGCCGGAAGCGGATATCCAGCGTTTAAAGTCGACGCGTAAAATTCAGACCCGCTTTACCCTGAAAGCCCCCATTGATGGGGTGATCACCGCATTCGATTTGCGTACCGGCATGAATATTTCTAAAGACAATGTGGTCGCGAAAATTCAGGGAATGGATCCGGTATGGGTCAGCGCGTCGGTCCCGGAATCTATTGCCTGGCTGATTAAAGACGCCTCGCAATTTCGCATCACTGTTCCTGCCTGGCCGGATAAGCCATTCACCATCAGTAAGTGGAGTATTTTGCCAAGCGTTGATGCTACCACGCGTACCCTCCAGTTGCGTTTGCAGGTTGATAATCCCGACGAAGCGCTCAAGCCTGGAATGAATGCATACCTGCAATTGAAAACGCAAAGCGAGCCGATGCTGCTGATCCCGTCTAAAGCGTTAATTGATACGGGTACCGAACAGCGGGTGATTACCGTTGATCATGAAGGTCGATTTGTGCCGAAGCAGGTTGCTGTATTCCATGAATCTCAGGGGCTGACGGCTATTCGCTCAGGTCTGACCGAAGGTGAAAAAGTGGTGTCCAGCGGCCTGTTCCTGATTGACTCCGAGGCGAATATTTCTGGCGCCCTTGACCGTATGCGCGCCCAGCACAGTGGTGCGCAAGACGCAGGCGCGATGCCAGCCCAGGCGACCCATTCACATTGAGGACATGATAAATGATTGAATGGATTATCCGCCGTTCAGTGGCAAACCGCTTCCTGGTGATGATGGGGGCGCTGTTTCTCAGCATCTGGGGAACCTGGATCATCATTAACACCCCGGTTGATGCGCTGCCCGATCTCTCTGATGTCCAGGTGATTGTCAAAACCAGCTACCCCGGACAGGCGCCGCAAATCGTCGAGAATCAGGTCACTTACCCCCTGACCACCACCATGCTGTCGGTACCGGGCGCGAAGACGGTGCGCGGCTTCTCGCAGTTTGGCGATTCCTATGTGTACGTCATTTTCGAGGATGGCACCGATCCTTACTGGGCACGCTCGCGCGTACTGGAATATCTCAACCAGGTGCAGGGAAAATTGCCGGCAGGCGTTAGTGCCGAAATGGGACCGGACGCCACGGGCGTCGGCTGGATCTTTGAATATGCGCTGGTGGATCGCAGCGGAAAACATGACCTCGCGGAATTACGTTCTCTTCAGGACTGGTTTTTAAAATATGAGTTAAAAACGATTCCTAACGTGGCGGAAGTGGCCTCGGTGGGCGGCGTGGTTAAACAGTACCAGGTGGTTATCGACCCGATGAAGCTGACGCAATATGGCATCAGCCTGGCGGAGGTGAAATCTGCGCTGGATACGTCAAATCAGGAAGCGGGCGGCTCGTCGGTGGAGATGGCTGAAGCCGAATATATGGTGCGCGCCAGTGGCTATCTGCAAACGCTTGATGATTTCAATAATATCGTCCTGAAAACCGGGGCCGACGGTGTACCGGTTTATCTGCGCGATGTGGCACGCGTTCAGATTGGACCGGAAATGCGCCGCGGGATCGCCGAGCTGAACGGCGAAGGCGAAGTGGCGGGCGGGGTGGTTATCCTGCGCTCCGGTAAAAATGCGCGTGAGGTGATCTCCGCCGTTAAAGCCAAACTCGACACCCTGAAAAGCAGCCTGCCGGAAGGCGTTGAGGTAGTTACAACATACGATCGCAGTCAGCTTATCGATCGCGCCATTGATAACCTGAGCTACAAGCTACTGGAGGAGTTTATTGTCGTTGCGCTGGTGTGCGCGCTGTTTCTGTGGCATCTGCGTTCGGCATTGGTGGCGATTATTTCCCTGCCGTTGGGGCTGTGTATCGCGTTTATCGTGATGCATTTCCAAGGGCTGAACGCCAATATTATGTCGCTCGGGGGAATTGCTATTGCCGTTGGGGCGATGGTTGATGCGGCAATCGTGATGATTGAGAACGCCCATAAGCGACTGGAAGAGTGGGGGCATCAGCATCCGGGTAAAAAGCTGGATAACGCCACGCGCTGGAAGGTCATTACTGACGCCTCGGTGGAAGTCGGCCCGGCATTGTTCATCAGCCTGCTGATAATTACGTTGTCGTTTATCCCTATTTTCACCCTTGAAGGGCAGGAAGGGCGGCTGTTTGGTCCGCTGGCGTTCACCAAAACCTATGCTATGGCGGGCGCGGCATTTCTGGCTATTGTGGTTATTCCGATCCTGATGGGATTCTGGATCCGCGGAAAAATACCGGCGGAAAGCAGTAACCCGCTTAACCGCTTTCTGATCCGTATTTACCATCCGCTATTGCTGAAGGTGCTGCACTGGCCCAAAACCACCCTCCTGGTCGCGGTGCTGTCAATACTGACGGTTATCTACCCGCTGAATAAAGTCGGTGGTGAATTCCTGCCGCAGATTAACGAAGGCGATTTGCTGTATATGCCTTCGACACTACCGGGGATCTCGGCGGCGCAGGCGGCGGACATGCTGCAAAAAACCGATAAGCTGATCATGACCGTTCCTGAAGTGGCGCGCGTATTTGGTAAAACCGGTAAAGCGGAAACCGCAACTGATTCCGCGCCGCTGGAAATGGTTGAAACGACGATCCAACTGAAGCCGCAGGATCAGTGGCGTCCGGGTATGACGATGGACAAAATCATCGCCGAGCTGGACAAAACCGTGCGCTTGCCGGGGCTGGCGAATCTGTGGGTGCCACCAATTCGTAACCGTATCGACATGCTCTCTACCGGGATAAAAAGCCCTATCGGGATTAAAGTGTCAGGTAACGTGCTGGCTGATATCGATGCGACGGCGGAACAAATTGAAGAGGTGGCCAGAACCGTGCCAGGCGTCGCCTCTGCGTTAGCTGAGCGTCTGGTAGGGGGGCGCTATCTCAACGTGGATATTAATCGTGAGAAAGCGGCTCGTTATGGCATGACCGTTGGTGATGTACAGTTGTTTGTGACCTCCGCTGTGGGGGGCGCGATGGTGGGCGAAACGGTAGAAGGGATCGCGCGTTATCCTATCAACCTTCGCTATGCGCAGAGCTATCGCGACAGCCCGCAAGCGCTGCGTAATCTGCCCATTCTGACCCCCATGAAACAGCAAATCACGCTGGCTGATGTGGCGGATGTCACGGTCGTTTCTGGGCCGTCAATGTTAAAAACAGAAGATGCGCGACCCACCAGTTGGATTTACATCGATGCCCGCGATCGTGACATGGTTTCGGTGGTGAACGATCTGCAAAAAGCGATCGCGGAAAAGGTGCAGTTAAAGCCGGGGACCAGCGTGGCGTTCTCCGGGCAGTTCGAACTGCTTGAACGCGCCAGCCATAAGCTCAAATTGATGGTGCCGATGACGCTGATGATTATCTTCGTCCTGCTTTATCTGGCTTTCCGTCGCTTTGGCGAAGCGCTGTTGATTATCACCAGCGTCCCCTTTGCCCTGGTAGGGGGCATCTGGTTCCTTTACTGGATGGGGTTCCATATGTCGGTCGCGACCGGAACCGGGTTTATTGCGTTGGCCGGCGTGGCCGCAGAGTTTGGCGTGGTGATGCTGATGTATCTGCGTCACGCCATTGAAGCAGAGCCTGCGCTGGAAAACCCGCAAACCTTTACGGCGGATAAACTGGATGAAGCGTTATATCACGGCGCTGTACTGCGCGTGCGCCCGAAAGCGATGACCGTGGCGGTGATTATCGCCGGTCTGTTGCCCATCTTGTGGGGGACGGGAGCCGGGTCAGAAGTGATGAGCCGCATCGCCGCGCCGATGATTGGCGGCATGATCACCGCGCCGCTGTTGTCGCTATTCATCATTCCGGCTGCGTATAAGCTGATGTGGCTGCACAGACATCGCAAGCAAAAGTAACCTTCTCAATCATACGCCTGTCTTCGGTTTGTACCCCGAAGCAGGCGTAGCTCTATGCTTCCAGCGCTTTCACGCGTTTGCGGTACTCGCCCGGCGTACAGCCGAATTCGCGTAGAAAGACTTTATAAAACGATGACTCGCTGGCGTAGCCCACCGATTCAGCTACCACAATCAATGGTTGCGATCCGCGTGACAACATCTGAGCGGCGAATTGCAGGCGCAAAGTGGTTAACACCGCCATCGGTGTGGAGTTTGACACTTCACGGAATAATTGCGCAAAGCTGGCCCGCGACATGTGTACGCGCTTCGCCAGCTCTTCGACGCTCCATGCAAAGGACGGTGATTCGAGCATCAAAAACACCACAGATCCGAGTTTGGGGTGCAGCAGTAAATTCAACACGTTTTGTGCGGGCGATGCTCTGGTTAACCACTCACGAACGGCTAAGGCGAACAGCGTGGCGCATTGTTGGCTGCATACAGCGCTGGAACCCGGCAGCCCACTAATGGATTCCTGTTGCAATAGCGCAATCACGGCCTTGAGCCAATGGCTGACGGGACTCTTTTCTTCAGGCGCCAGAATCAGTGCTTCCGGTAGCGCGGTTAAAAAATAGCGTGAGGTGGCGTGCAGTCGCAGGCTACCGCAAACGATATGCGTTTGTTCATCCCCTGACTGGCAAAGTCGATGGGCGGAGTTCTGCGGCAGGATAACAAGAGTCCCTGGCCGCAGGGTGAAAGATGTCCCGTCAGGCATGTCAAGTTGGGCTGCTCCCTGAGTGACTGTATGCCAGCGGATAACGGATAGCTCGCCCGCCGCATGCGGCAGTTGCCAGTTTCTGCTCAACAAACAGTTTTGATCGATCGAGCCTTGCGGATCGTTAAGCATGAGTAATCGACTAAGGGCATCCATGAAGACTCCTGGGCAGTTTTAATCACTATTGGTTTGGCGGAATTATCTCGTCAAGTTTAAATTAAAGTAATACCTTCAAGGTGTTAATTTATTATGCTTATGTATTTCATGAAAAGAGGTTAAAAGTGATTTAGACGATTTAACAGTAATAAGCGCGTTCTGGATACATTTCCCTTGTCTGGTTACCCCTATACTTCAGTTCAACAAATGAACAGTGACCAGGCGGAGAGAGAGCATGAATCAGTATCAGGCGATTATTATTGGATTTGGCAAAGCGGGTAAAACGCTGGCAGCTACCCTGGCAAAAACGGGCTGGCGGGTGGCGATTGTTGAACAGTCGAACACCATGTATGGCGGGACATGCATCAACATCGGCTGTATTCCAACCAAAACCCTGGTACATGACGCTGAACTTCAACATGATTTTGCTGCGGCGATGCAGCGCAAGGCTGCCGTTGTCAGTTTCCTGCGCGATAAAAACTTCCATAATCTGGCCGACCTGGAAAATGTCGATGTGATCGACGGTCGTGCTGAGTTTGTCGATAACCATACTGTGCGAGTTGTGCAGTCAACAGGCGCGATTGAGCTAAGCGGCGAGAAGATCTTTATTAATACCGGCGCGCAGTCAACGGTTCCAGACGTGGAAGGGTTAACCACCACACCGGGGGTGTTTGACAGCACCGGGCTGTTGAATTTGACGCAACGGCCTGAACGTCTGGGAATTTTGGGTGGCGGTTACATTGGTGTGGAGTTCGCATCAATGTTTGCTAACTTCGGCAGCAAAGTTACCCTTTATGAAGCCGCTCCGCTGTTTTTAGCCCGTGAAGATCGGGATATTGCCGAAGCTATCGCCAGGATTTTACGCGACAAAGGCGTTGAGATTATCCTTAATGCCAACGTACAGGCGGTTTCGTCCGGGGACGGCGCGGTACAGGTGAAAATGCCGGGAGGCGTCCAGACCGTGGATGCGCTGCTGGTGGCATCGGGCCGCAAACCGGCGACCGAAAACCTGCAGTTGCAGAAAGCGGGTGTGGATGTAAACGACCGCGGTGCAATTATTGTGAATAAATATTTGCGTACCTCGGCAGATAATATTTGGGCAATGGGCGATGTTACCGGGGGGTTGCAGTTCACGTACATCTCACTGGATGACTTCCGCATTGTGCGTGACAACCTGTCAGGCGAGGGGAGACGTCACACCGGCGATCGTCAAAATGTACCGTATTCCGTCTTTATGACGCCGCCGCTTTCCCGCGTGGGGATGACCGAAGAACAGGCTCGCGCCAGCGGTGCTTCTGTGCAGGTTGTCACGCTGCCGGTCGCGGCGATTCCGCGTGCGCGAGTGATGGATGACACACGCGGCGTACTTAAAGCGGTGGTGGATAGTGAAACGAAACAGATATTAGGTGTTTCGCTATTATGTATGGATTCACATGAGATGATTAATATCATCAAGACGGTTATGGATGCAGGATTACCCTATACAACCTTACGCGATCAAATATTTACCCATCCGAGTATGAGTGAATCATTAAACGATCTCTTTTCTCTCGTTAAATAATAAAAGCGTAGTCTGCATGTTTGCCCCACCCGTGTGGGGCTTTTTTTGTCTTTTTAACGGCTGGATACTCATTGACAGTTATTCTGGCGTCCTGGATGAAATAAAATAAATTGGCATGTTTTATTATATTGCCACTGAAATCACTGTTTAATGGAAATAGGAATGAACATGTTTAAAACTACGTTACTAATGACCGCGTTACTGACTGCACCGGTGACATTTTCCGCATTGGCGCAAACCGAAGTTGTCCGTGTTAGCGTGTCTGCCATATCTGGTGCGCCTTCCGAGATAGAGGATGCTATTGCGAAACTGGCGCAGGAAAATAATGCAACGTCCTGGAAGATCACCTCAATGCGCATTGATGGCAGCACTCACGCAACGGCAATTTTATACAAGTGAGGAGAGCCTGCATGGAAAAGTATCTGCGTTTATTCAGTAAGGGCGATAAAATTGGATTGACCTTAATTCGCCTGAGCATTGCAATTGTTTTTATCTGGATTGGGTTATTAAAATTTGTACCTTACGAAGCTGACAGTATTACGCCATTTGTTGCTAATAGCCCGGTAATGTCATTTTTTTATGAACATCCAGAAGAGTATAAGCAGCATTTAACCCACGAAGGTGAGTTTAAGCCACAGGAGCGTGAATGGCAGGCGGCGAATAATACCTATACATTCTCCAATGGTCTGGGCGTAGTCGAAGTTCTTATCGCTTTATTGGTGCTGGCAAATCCTGTTAGCCGTTGGTTGGGATTAATTGGCGGCATACTGGCATTTGCCACGCCGATTGTTACCTTATCCTTTTTGATTACCACACCAGAGGCATGGGTAATGCCGTTGGGCGATTTACATCATGGTTTTCCGTACTTGTCCGGGGCCGGGCGTCTGGTATTGAAAGACACGCTAATGCTGGCGGGAGCAGTGATGATCATCGCAGACTCATCTCGATCAATAATTAAGCAGAGGTATTGAATTTTTAACGTTGTACCCTCTGTAATGTAGCAAGCCACTCTAGTTCTATTCGGTATTTGCCGGGCCAGCAGGATGCTGGCTTTTTTCTGACTTAAGGGAAATTTATTTAATATATAAAATGTAATTATTCACTTTATAACAATCACGCGTCAGGCTGTATTAGCAGTTAATGATATGAAGATGTAAGCATCATACGCACTGACGACAAAAGCGCGACAACCTGCGCATTGCCCAACCATCCCAACACCTTCATTTTTCTTTGTTTTTTTCTGTGCAATTCTTGCTATTTGTTATCTCAAAACAGCATCTTAAATAAAATTATTATTCATTTTTGTTATAGTTAATCCATAAGTTCGCGTGGTTTTAAGCGCGGCTTAAGCTAGAATTATCCTGATTAAATGTTTTTACGTATCAATAATTGGCTAAAGATAGTTAAAAACTTAATTTTTAACCAACTGTCTGACATGGAATCCACTATGGTAATTAAGCACCAGGGCGGATGCTGATCTCGCGTTTTTGGGTAACCAAAAGCGGGACATATCTTAAATATGGAAATAAGGGTTTTAGAATGAGCTTTGGATTAGCAAAGGACAACAAGTTTGAAATCATCGCTATCCTTCGTGAAGAGCTGCACAAGAAAACGAAACTGGAAGTCTTATGCGAAAACAGTAGCGTTATCACACAGCTAGAGAAGGTCGATTTCGAACGGTTTGTCATCTCCGGCCATGAAGAGATTGTGCCTGAAAAGGTCCAATACTTTATCCTGCACAGCGAAAGCGGGATTGTAAAATTTAGTGCCAGATTTGAACAAACCCCACCCGCAGGTGCGGAGGCAGGATTATCCTACCTCATCCCGGATATGATTTTCTTTGCCCAGCAGCGACAAAATCAGCGTTTTTCCTTCCTGAAGGGTTATGACTTTTTCTGTTTTGGTCGTTACAAAAACGGAGAAAACTACTCTTTCAGGATTAAAAACATCTCTCAGGGTGGCTGTGCGTTAATTGTTAAAGATGTAAATACCCGCTTTGTTTATAAAGATGCGGTGATTAAAAATGCCTCACTGGAGTTTGATACGTTTGGCAGTTTACAGCTGGATTTAAAAGTGATCGATGTCGTCACGATCAATGAGTTTGATGAGGATAATCAGTTGTACTCCTGTCATCAGATCTCGTGTGAGTTCGATTTTAAAAATCGTCGTGAAGAGGCTGAAGTCGAGAAAATTATTATCAAATTTTTAATGAGTAACAAGATCAGAAGCTTATAAGGAGCGGTAAACAGGATGTTGATGTGTGGCAATGATAATTTTGTGGGCAACGGTATGTTCGCCTACCTGACCAGCAAACATGTACCCGTACAAACATTCCAGTTTGAGGATATGTTGCATCAGTCATCATTATGTCAGCATTAAACCATGATTTTTAATATCATTAATAATGAACAACCGTGTTCAGACGTCGTACAGTTTCTGAATAAAAATCGATTCAAGTTCTATAATAACGTCGTAGTCATTGTAGCTGACAGTTTGGTGGCGAAATTATGCGTGGAGTTATTATATATTGAGAAAGCAATAGTGTTGACTGAGAAATCTTCACTGCGAGATTTCGGTCAATTGGCGACGTTGTCAGTCGGGAAATGGAATCCCCGGCTGTATCGTTCGCAGAAAAGGTTAACCGAAAGGGAACAGCAGATCCTGAGTTTGCTGGTAAGTGGCTATACCGCTAAAGAAATTTCTGAGTTAGTGAGCCTTAACTATAAAACCATTCAGGCTCATAAAATGCGCGTCGTCGCCAAGTTGGGACTGAACAATACTTCTGATTTAAATAAATTAATTGTCAGATTCACCCATCGGATGTCTTTTTTACCCTAGTCTGGTGATTCTTTTCTGATGTAAAACATATCATAGTAGATATAATTCGGGAGCGATGCTGACTGGTTTTAAATTTTATGATTTGTAGAGGTAGAGGGAATGTTTAATTCCAACGAGGTGCTCACCGCGCTTGAACAGGCATTGAATACCATTCAGTTTTATATGGTTTATCAGCCCATTTTTAATTTGCACACTCAGCAAATTAGCGGATTTGAAGCATTAATGCGTTGGAACAGCCCTCAGATGGGGATGATCTCTCCCGATATTTTTATTACGTTATTGGAAGACAGCGGCAATATCATTTCAATTGAAGACATGGTTACCCATACCCCCTGGGATGTGGCGACGTCCTGGCCCGATCCTCTTGTATTATCAATCAATATTTCCGCACTTGAATTTTGTGACCCTCTCTTACCGCAACGCGTCAGACGTAATCTCACCCTCTGTGGACTACCGCCTTATCGATGCCAAATTGAGGTTACGGAAACGTCACCACTGCGCGACAGCCAGATAGCGGTTAACAATATGCTGGAGCTAAAGGAGATCGGGGTTAAACTCGCTCTTGATGATTTTGGTACCGGTCACGCAAATCTTAATTATCTGCTGAAGTATCCTTTTGATACCCTAAAAATTGATAAGGAATTTGTTGCTGGCATTGAGCCCGATACCCGATCGACAAAGATTGTTGAGGGCATTATTTCACTGGCGCACAATTTTGGCATTGAAGTTCTTGCTGAAGGGGTGGAAACCCAGTCCCAACTGGACCGTTTAACGCAGATTGGTTGTGACAAAATTCAGGGCTTTTTCATTTCTCCGCCGGTGTTAGCAGAAGAAATCCCGTTACTCCTGACGCAGTATAATCATTAATCCCACCTTTTTACGTTTCCCAAGCCCTTGATTGTTCTGCGTTGTCGTTAAGTTCGTAGGACTGATAAGCGTAGCGCATCTGGCAGCCCTGAAAGGCAAAAAAAAGCCCCCTGCAGAACAGAGGGCTGGTGAGTTTATGACTGCTTAGAACGATTTCTTAAAGCCAATGGAAGCATTGATCGGTGCTTCAACTTGCGACTTACTGCCACCGTTGCTGAATTGCGTACCCAGTTCACCGTAGACCTGCACGTTTCTGTCGATTGACCAGGACAGACCGGCCGCAACTTCGGTGCTGGAGTACTGCTGTGAGGATTCGAGCGTGGTGGTGGCGACCGCATTGCTAAAGTGCGTTTTGTCTTTTGAACCCAGACCCTGCCAGACGTTTACCCTGCCGTACGGCTGGAATTTGCCATGGTTGGTGTCATAGTCAGCAACCAGACGTACGCCCAGACGGGCGGTAAAGGAATCAGCGGTATCCATTTTCACTTTCGTTTGGGTCACACCATCAAGCCGACCATTATCAAAATCGCTGTATTGGTAGATTAACTGAGCCTGAGGTTCCAGACTCCAGGCGCTTGAACCCAGACGGAACGATTTACCCACCTCCGTTGACGCCGTCAGCGTGTTGCCTTTGACGGTATAAGAACCGTTGTTCCCGGTCGCCGCCAGGCGAGATTTATGGTTACCGTACTGCAGGACGTTATCAACATACATCCCGTCGCCCGAGAACCAGGTGGCGTAACCGCCGACGTAAAACGCATTGTCATCGATGTTTCCGCCTTTGCCGTCGCTACCCGTCTTCGTGCCTTTCACATTGCTGTCGATGTCAAGGATGCTGGTATACATCCCGGCTTTCCAGCTTTCGTTAGCATACATATCGACGCCGACCTGGATACCCATAGTATGGGAGCTGGTTTGCGTCCCGGCCGCATCGTCCAGTTTGGTTTTACCGGAGTAACCAAGCATTCTCGCCCAGGCGCGATTATCTTCATCAATGCCCGGTTTAACCTCGTCGCCCATACGTTGGTGCATGTTACCCAGCAGACTAATGTCACCCTGACGCACGACGCTGGCAAGGCCTGAATACAGCATGGTTTCCGGACGATATTCGCTTCTCAGATACCAGTTTTCCCCCTGACCCTGAGCATTGCCCGCATGCAGTTGGTACTCAAACGCGCCTGCTGCCATACGATCGGCGGCCAGGTGGAAGGCGTCGCGCGACGTTTGCGCGGTGGTGGTGGCGCCATTGAGGGCCGTGACCACCTCGATACCATCCCCGACGGTCGGTGCGCCGAGGCCAGAACCATCAACGTCCAGCAGCGTACTCCCGCTGGCTTTACCGCCATCAATAATCAGACGGTCGGCAATACCTGCACCGCTACCATTCTGAATGGCCGCCATGTTGATGATCCCTTTTTCGCCGACGTAATCCCCTTTGACGGTTAACGTTGTGCCAGTCTGCTGGCCGATGAGCGAGACATCACCGCCGTTGCTCAGGCCTGCGACGGTCTGGTTGTATCCCTGCGTGTTCAACATGGTGTCAGCGACAACGTAGTGGTGTGACGCGCTACTCAGGGTGTTGGCATTACCCGCCTGCAGTACGCCGTTGGCAATCAACGTTGCGCCGCTGTAGCTGTTTTCACCTTGCAGTTCCGTAATACCGCTGCCGGTCTGGTGCAACTGGCCTTTACCGCTGATATTGCTCGTTAACGCCAGGGTATCCGCGCGATCAACCTTGAGTACGCCGTTATCAACGATATCTCCCTGAATGCTGCCGATGTTACCGCCATTACCCAACTGTAAAACGCCTTGTTCGATGGTAGTGCCCCCGGTGTAGGTATTATCCAGCGTCAGGGTGAGGGAGCCTTTACCGGTTTTGGTCAGATGACCATTACCTTCGACTTCCGTCAGCAGGGAAACGTTATGTCCGTTGGTATCGAATGTCCCGCCGCCGGATTCCAGCGTCACCTGACGGGCGGTATCAAATGCTTCGCCATACTTCAGCGTACCGCCGTTGAAGGTAATCCCCGTCTCTGGCGCGCCAAGGTTGGTATCACCCGCCACCTGCAACGTACCTGAGGTGATGGTGGTTCCACCGCTGTAGGTGTTGTCGCCAGTAAGTATCAGCGTCCCGAGATCGCCTTTATTCAGGCCGCCGGTACCGCGGATCACGCTGTCGATAGTTGCGGTGTAGTTTGCGCCGTCTACCGTGCCATCGCCGACGCGAATCAGCGTGTTCGCTGTGTCGGTGGTAATGGCCTCACCCCCCACGCGATAGCCATCGGTGGCGAACTGTGCGCCGCTGATGATAACGTCGCCTTTGCTGTTATCGACGGTGACGTTGCCCGCTTCACCCTGGAAGACGGCGAAGGCGGCATCGGTAAACGGTGCATTCAGCGCGCCTTCTGGCGTGGATTCATCCGTGGTCCAGTTGTCGTTACCCTGGCTGGATTGCCAGATACCGTCGCCGCCGTTGATGACGCCGTTGTTTTTAAGCTCGCCATTCTCACCGCCGGTACCGTCCCAGAAGCGCAGCGTCAGTCCGGCATGGTTGACCAGGTTAACCTGGTTGTTAACCGAGGTTTGCACGTACAGGCTGTCTGCGGCTTCCGGCGCGTTGGCAATGTCCATCACATTGTTGGTCAAGGTGCCGGTGTAGTTGATGACGCGGTAAACGCCCACGTCAAAGCTGCCGCCCGGAGAGGTCTCGATATTGAGCTTACCGTCGAGCGTCAGGTCGCCATTCACATCAATCAGGTCGTTGAAGGCACCGCCTGGGGTATAAGCCTGACCAAACTGATAATCCAGTTGGGCGTTATCACTCAGCGTCAGTGAACCGGTGGTCAGTTTACCCACGCTGTTGATGGCGGCGCCAGCTGTAATATGACCGTCGTCCAGCACGTCAACCGCGCCGCCGATAATACCGTTCCCGCCGAGCGTCGCGCCGGATTTAACCGTTACCTGACCGGTCGCGGCAGACTGGTTGCCGTTGACCAGCAGCACGCCCTCATTGACGTCCGTGGTGCCGGTGTAAGTGTTATCGCCTGTCAGCGTTAAGGTGCCGTCACCGATTTTCACCAGACTACCGTCGTTACCGCTGATAATGCCGCTGATGGTGTCATCAAGTTGCAGATTCCCCAGCGACAATGCTTTATTGCCCAATTCGACATTCCCCGCGCCGGACAACGAGCCGATAGAGGTTGCGCTGTCGACCGCGCTGATATCGACCTTACCGCCCACCAGGTTTTTAACGACGGTATTTTCCGCCATCGCCAGGTCGGCAAAGGTCATCAGTCCGCTGTTATTCACGCTGGCATTGCCGCCGCTGGCATTCTCTTCCAGAGCCAGCGTACTGTCTTTTGCCACGTTAACCGTCGCGTTGCCTGCGGTGGCGTTGTCGGTTAACAGCGCTTTTGCAGCGCCAGTCAGGTTGAGTTTGGCGCTTGCGGCGGTGACATTATCCGCCAGCGTTAACAGGCTGTCGGCGATGTTCATGGTCAGGGATTTCAGACTGGTCTCTGTCCCGCTGACATTGAGCGTCGCCCCCTTATTGACGTTCACGGTGCTGCTTTCATTGCTACCAAAGGCCCCGGTTTTGCTGACGTTGACCGTGACATTGTTGGCATTACCCGTACCGGCGATTTCGGTATCGCCTTTGTAGCTGTTGGCGCGATCGAGCGACAAGGTGCTGCCCGCATCGCTTGAGCTGCTGGTGACTTTCAGTTTACCGTCGCCGGTAATCTCACCGGCTGGCGTGAAGTGGCGTGAATTGAGGTCAAACACCGCCGCGTTATCACTCGCTCCCAGCTCGATAGTGCGATTGCTGGTCAGGTCCGCACCCATCTGCAGGGTGGAGCCGTTGTTAATAACCAGATCGGTTCCGCTTTGGCCGAGGTTGCTGTCAGAGGAAATCTGCAACGTACCGCCATCAATGCGCGTGCCGCCGCGATACTCGTTATCACCGCTGAGGATCAGACGACCAAGGTCGGTTTTCACCAGCGTCAGTTTGTCAGTCGTGCTGGCTTCGCGGATCACCGACTCAATGGCCGCGGTATAGTTTTGACCCGCGCCACCGGCGCCAACGCGCAGCAGCAGTTCACCGGTGCCTGGTGTCTGGCCTGCATGGGTCGCGTTTTCTGTGGTGGCATACGCGTTAAGCGCATCACCTTTAACGATATAGCCATCGGCGTCAAACTGTGCCCCGGAGAAGTTAACTTCTCCCGCGGCGTTATCCACGGTAACGGTTCCGCCTTTGGTGGTGAAGACGGCAAAGGATTTCTGCGCCCAGGGGGCGTTACCTTCACCGGTTGCCGTAGTCCAGTTGTTGTCTCCCTGGCTGCCGATCGCCATCCATTTGCCATCGCCGCCGTCAATTTTGCTGTTGCCTTCAATGCCCGATGCGCCATGGCTCTGATTGACGGTTGCGCCGTCCCAGAACTGCAGGGTAACGCCGTTGGCATTCACCAGGTTGACCTGTTTGTCGATAGAGGTCTGGACAAAAATATTACTTTTATCCTGGCTGTCTGGTATTGCGCCGAGCTCCAGCGTCTGGTTATCCAGCCTGCCGCCATAGTTATAGATACGATATACGCCCGCTCCGAAGTTACCACCCTGTGAAGTGGTAACATCCAGGGTTCCGTCAAGCTGCAGATCGCCTGCGACGTTGACCAGATCGTTTAGCGCACCGCCTGGCGTATAAGCGTTGCCCAGTTCGAAAGCGGAGGTCGTTTTGCTGCCAAGCTGCAAGTTACCGTTAATGGTGAGCGTACCTGCACCGCCATCACCCGCGCTGAGGGTGGTGGCATCGTTCATCAATACATTGCCGCCGATAATGCCATTCCCGCCAAGTGTGGATGTGCCGCTGACGGTCGTAGCGCCGCGCGCCGCGCTTTGATCGCCATTCACCAGCAGCGTACCGTTGGTGACGGTGGTGTCGCCGGTATAGGTGTTATTGCCGTTCAGACGGGTAATGCCGCCGCCGATTTGTTGCAGCGCGCCGATGCCGGAGATCACCCCGTTGAGCAGGACGTTGTTGGCGCGGTTGATCGCCAGCACACCGTTGTCGATGATGTCAGATACGGCGCTGACTTCGCCCTCATTGCCGCCGTCACCCAACTGCAACGTACCGGTTTGCGCGATGGTGGTAGAGCCGGTGTAGCTGTTGTTGGCGGTAAACACCGTGGTGCCGCCCGCCGCACGTTCAAATTTCCCGTCGCCGCTGATGATGCCACGATAGATCTGCGCCGCTGACGCATCTCCCAGGGTATCGAAGATAACCCTGCTGCCTGCGCCCTGGGTCGTCACATCGTAATCGCCAATGCTGGCGGCAGTACTGGTCGGCTCAACGTGATCGCCGGTGCGCAGCGTTGCGCCATTGTTTACGGCAAGGGTTTTGCTCGCCAGACTCAGGTTTTCAACGATGCGTACATCCGCGTTTGATCCGCTGATGGTCAGGGAATCCCAGCCGGTGCCAATGTTGGTGCCGGTATTCAGGTTGTCGCTGGCAAGCGTGCCAATCTTCGCATCTTTCGTATTGGTGAAGGTGAGGGCATTGCCCGTACCCGCAGCGGTAATGATGTGGCGCGTTTTATCCAGTATTACATTGCCGATGTTGGCTTTATTGTTGCCGCCAGTGCCAGCGAAATTCACTTCGCCCGCATAGGAACCGCTGCGCCAGTTGAAGGTATCTCTGCCTTCGCCGGTATTGATTACGCCGCTGGTGATACCGCCGCTGATATCAATGGTGTCATTGCCTTTACCAGACTGAATAGCCACTGCCGTGTCGTTGATGGCCTGAAGGGTACCGGTATTGGTGATTTTTTTCTTGCTGTCGCCGCTGGCGTCAATCACCGGTGAGGTCGTGCTGGCAGAAATAATCTTCCCGCTGTTGGTTAATGCGCTGACGTTTTTCGCGATGATCGCAGAACCGCCTGCGCTGTTATGTACGTTGATGTCGGCACTGGTCGTGACCTGGCCATCCGTGTTGGCGCGGATACCGCTACCTTCGCTGTTTCGCACCTCAACGGTATAGCCTTTGCCGATGGTCAGATCGCCCGTCACCGCGTCGCCATTGCGCTGCTCAAAGGCGAAACCGGTACCTTTCCCGTTGACGTTGAGGATGTTGTTCAGTCCATCGTTCATGGTCAGCGCGACGCTGGTGCGGATCCCTGGACCATCGTTGGAATCGATAGTGACATCACGCAGTGTGATATTGGTGTTGTTGGCATCGTTTTGAATACCGGCACCAGTCCCCTCAGCGCGAATCATCACGCTTTGCGCGGCCAGCGCGCCTGCACCCTCGGCCAGACGAATACCGTCAGCAGATCCATTAGTGGTAATGCTGTCGCCAGTTTTACCGTTGATCAGCAGACTGGCCCCCTGGGTCAGCAGAACGCCAGCAGTACCATCATCAACCTGAATTTTGCCCAGCTTACTAATCTGCGCGTTAGAGCCTGAGGCGCGTACGCCGATGCCGTTGCTGACATGCAGGGCGCTGGAGGAGTTATTGGTTAAGTTCCCGCCTTGTTGCACATCAACGCCGATGCTGTCGACGCTGGCCAGATCGATGATCGATTTGGTATCGAGGAGCAGGTTGCCCAGATTTCTCGCCACATAGGCAATAACCTTGTTGCCGCTGGCTTCAGAGGTAATCTTCGCGTTTGAGGTGAGGGTGGTGCTCGTGGCATTCCCCTGCGTGTTGCCATTCAATTGATGCGCCTGACCATCCACCACCCCGGCAACGGTGCTTTCACCGGTTAAATTGATGGTGGTTTTATCGCTGATGGTACCGTTGGCGCCGCCTTCGATGACCAGCGCTGCGGAGTTGGTGCCCTTAACGGTAAACGTCGCTTCCCCGGTATCTACGCTACTGCCTGCGCCGGTGGCGAGCACGCCAACAGAATTGTTGCCGCTGAGCGTCAGATTCAGGTCAGAAGTGGACTGATCTTTCGGGTTAGTCGTATTACCGGCCAACAATGCGCCATTGGCGATACGGAAAATAGTGGTGCGATCCTGGCCGTTGTCATTCATCACCGCCTGCCCAATATTGGCGGTCGCGCCTTTACCATACAGGTAATAACCAATCTGATCGGTGTTGTTGAACGCCGGGCTACTCAGACTATCGACGTTAGCGATGGCGTTATCACGCACGTGTACGCCGATGTTACCTGTCTGATTCAGGGTGATATCAGAATAGACATTGACCGTTGCCTGACCGTTGGCGCCGCCTTCTGCCCAAATAGCATAGTTTCGGTTACCGACGCCGCCGTCACCGTCTACTACGATAGAACCAGAAGCGCTGGTGGTGACTTCGGCATTTTTCTTATTGGCGCTGACGTGGATCCCGACGTTATTGTTGCCATTAACGTTAATTTTGCCGTCATTTCTAATGATCTGACCATTCTCTGCGCCACTGTCACGCACAGTAATGCCGTAGTTCTTGCTGGTGCCTCCACGGCCATCGCCATTGATTGCGATAGTGCCGGTATTCAGCACATTACCTGTTGCATTGCCGATCAGGATCCCGGCGGCGTTACGTATGCCGACGCCAAGGGTGATGAGACCGTTGTTAATCACCTCTTTGGCGCTTTTGGTCATGATACCGGCGCTTGGGCTGGAACCGCCTGGCAGTATGGCATCCTGGGAGGAATTATTAGCATCGCGGCCAAGGTAAATAGAGGCATTCTGGGTGTTGGTAAATGTGGCGTTGTCCGCGACTTCTACGCCAAAGGCGGTGCCGTTACCAAAGGGGTTATTGTTTTTGTGTCCGTTGACGATATTGATATCGCCGTTATTAGTGCCTTGCGCGTCGTTGGACAACTGCATACCAATGGCCAGCGTCAACGAAGTCTCGGGATCGTCTTTACTCCAGGGATCGGCAGCAGAAGCGGTACCGAAGTTATCGGTAGTAATCGCCTGGTTGATTGTGCCTTCGTTGGTAATTACGCTGGTGCCTTGCCCCTGCATGCCAAATGCACCGTAGCTGTTGACGTTTTGGTTACCGTCCTTATCAATAAACAGCCCGGCGTTAATCGTTCCGTGGTTGGTTGCCGTCGCATCTTTCGCCAGCATGCCAATTGCCAGGCTCTGGCCGGTAGAGGTACGCAATGCGTTCAGTTCGCCCAGGTTAGTGATAACCCCGCCGTCAATGGCTTTCATCACGCCATTAATACTGCCGTCTACGGCGATCATCGCATCTTTATTCAACGTACCGGCGGTACCCGCGCCGTTGGCATAGATAGCGTGTAGCTCACCGCGTTCGGCGGTCGTGTTATTGCTATGCGACTCGCCATCGGTCCAGACGTCGTAATCCCAGGAGATAACATCAGATGACTTACCTGAAGTCAGTAAGTCATCTATCAGCTCAGCATACTTCGCTTGCGCGGCGGAGACGGTTGTGATTTGACTGTCTTCAACATCCAGCCACAACTGGATCTGACTGACTTTTTGTCCATCCGGTTTTTGCGCGGCATCATCGCTTTCGCCTAACAACCAGCTATTGAACTCAGCCAGTTCCGCAGCCGTGGTAATTGAGAACGTTTTTTCCCCCGTTTCGATAACCTCGCCAGCGTCGTTATAGCCATATGTCATCAGCGTTACATCGCCGCCAAATACGGAGGTCGTCCTGGAACCGTTAAACGTTTTGGTCGGAATAACGGGGGCGGCGTTAAATTTGATGTAGTTATCGGATTGCCAGTTCACCTGGCTGTTGGCGCCTTGCGCTTCCAGCAGCGAGGAATCTTTAGCCAGTAATTCGATGGTATTGGCTTTGTCACGTACATGAAGCGTATCGTTGCCAATATTCAGATTGGCCGTGGCGCCATTGGTCGCCAACGCGATGCCAAATTGCTTATAGATTTGCGTTTGTTGCGCATCATACGTATTTAAAACAGCATCGCCGATTTGTGACTCAGTGATAAACCCGGCTAACGCGCTGGTATCAAAAACTTTAATGGTTTCTGGCTCTCCTGGGAGCGCCGGATCAAAAATATCAAAGTTCGTGCTTTGCGAAGGCTTCGCTGACTGGGTATGAATCAGGTATTCTGCCAGTTCTTCCACCGTAGAGATTGTTTTTACGCTCTGGTCAGGGCTGGTAGCCTTAAGCGTGATTTTGCCGGTTTGCAGCAGCTCCCGGATAGTCGTTGACTCAACAACGCCGCTTTGGCCTGGGGTAATCGTCGGGATCGCGCCGCTGATATTGAGCGCCTGACCAGTGGTATTATCTTCATATAAGAAGCCGTAGTTATGAATTCCCTCATAAACGCCAGCGGAAATTCCTCGCTGGTAGTCAGTAGAAATATTATGATCGCCGATATCAATAATCGGATCAGCCGAGGCCATCATCGACGCTCCGCTTAATGCGCCAGCAGCGAGGACGGCGACAGTTTTACGTGAACTACTTTTTTTCTTGCCTTTAGTTAATTCAGAAACGACCACCCAGATGCCGAGCGCCGCGTTCCAAATAATGCTGTAAACTTTGTTCATATATAACCCTCGTCTACATTCCTGTTATGTATGTGTTAATACGTTGAGTTGTTGGCTATGATTGGCCCGCGGATGCGCTACCCGGCATATTGATTTTTGGGAATAGGGCTCCCTTCCGAGCGTTGCGGAATTAAAAATGAGCCGAAAGGAAAGATTTAAATAATAACCGTGATAATTGTCCTTAAATAAGTCAGTTACGGCTGGCTATAGTGGGAAATGGTGTACTTGAGCCGGGTGTTATTTTTGCCGAGCTTTCTGGCAATGTTGCTTTTGTACGCCCCGATGGTTTTTTCACTTTTTTGTGACGCCCCGGCGATTTGTGCCAATGACCAACCCCGGGCAAGCATCATCATGACATTGAATTCGTTTGCGGTAATTTTAGTATGTAGTGCATTGATATTATTTTGTTTTTTATTCTGTATGATACGTGTAACGGCATGCAGTAGCCGATCGAGACTGGCATCTTGATCGAGTAATTGCATGTTCTTCCCGCAAACGGTTTGAAAAAGAGAAAAGGTGGCTTCATCTGCCAAAACAATAATTTTTGTGGCAGGGCGGATAGCCATGCTGCGGATAATCCGGGCATATTTTAAAAAATCTGATTTGTCAGGATTAATAATGATGTAATCCGTGCCATCTGGCAGGAACTTGACTGCTGAAAACGTCTGAGAGGAGTGGTATGTGATATCAATATATAATGATGAACCACGTAGAATTTCTCGCATGCCTAGCCAGGGATAAAGTGAATCACCCAAAAAAATAGCCTTAGACATTACGATCTCCTTGAAATTTTAATGCAAGCAGTCGCCTCTTTTTTCTGGCTGAAAAAAGAGTTTCTTGCGACGCGCGGAATGTTAATTAAATCTCGTATAACGTTCTTTGGTTTGAACGTATCCTTATTTATTGCCGATTCAACAGATATTTTCTGTATTTATTTGAAGCATTAACTATTCTGAAAGTAGATATTACACTTTGTTAAAATTTAAGATAAATCGTTTATATCACCTCTGAGCAGATGATTGATAGATTTCGCTTATGGATCACCACAAGAATGGGCCCACCTTTTCCATAAAGGCAGGATATTCCTGGGCTTATTGACGGCGATTTTTTTAAAAATGATTATATTTCAAAGGAATGCCAGCTTGTGATGATGGACTGGTTGATGGGTAGGAGAATTCTTAATTAAGATTAGGAAGAAGGGGCGGGTGGGAACAGTGAAGATGGAAATATCGCCAAATTTACATTAAGCATCTAAAAATGTTTTAATTTAAGACTATTTAGCCAATTAAACAAAGATTCATGGTTTTTTATTCTGAGTTGGTCTTTTTGTGCTTTATTTGAGCATGTTGCTTGCCGTTGTCATTTTATCTGCTTACTTCGCTGCTAGCGCTCAGCCCGCTAACAGCTCCTGCTCGACCTGTTGCACCTGTTGTTCCAGCGAGTTGCGGATTTCCGTCAGCGCCCGTTGCTGGTCAGAGAAGTAAGCCTCTTTATCGGTCACGGAGGAAGCAAGGCGCCAGGCGTTTTCCGCCTCTAGTTCGGTAATCTCTTTCAGCAGTGCGTTAATTTGTTCTCTGAGCTGCTGTATTTTGCTGCGTAAATGCTGCAGATCGTTCAATCGGTCACTCGCCATCATCGGTTCGAGACCAGTTTGTAACTGGGTCAGTAACGCCCGTACGGCGGCAAGGTCGGCATTTTGGCGCGCCTGGTTAAGCTGTACCATCATCTGATGCGCTTTCTCTTTCAGATCATCCGCCACTACGTCCGGGTGGCAAAGACGACTGGCCTGCCGCCACAGGCGCTTTAGCTCGCTACGCTCATCGGGAGAAAGTCGTTGATCGCGGGTAAAACGATGCTGTGCGTCCTGCTGCTGCTCCTGATATTCATCATATTCATGACTGGCCTCTTCTTGTGCCTGGCGAGTCGCGCTGTCGTCCTGGCGAGAAAAGTCGTTTTCCAGTTCACGAATCTCCGCCAGCAGGGCGGTGATCAGCTCCGTTTGTTGCTGAATGCGTTGCCGGGTTTCGACAGATTCGCGCGAATCTGAGTGCTGGTTCATCCATTGCTGCTTGAGTCTGGCCAACTGCTCAACGGCCTGGGAAATATAGTGCTGACAGGATTGATAGTCTTTTTCCCGGCGTTTTCGCTCCGCTTCCTGCTTACGTTGCGCGCTGGCGGCCAGTTGCTTACGCAGCTCAAGGATGCGGCTCATCAACGGCCCAAGACGAAGATGGTATAGATCGTTGAAATCATCGAGGATTTGAATGCGCGTGTTGCGCTTATCAATCAGGTCACGCAATTGTGTTTCCAGCGCTTTCAGTTCGAGTTTACTCGCCGCAATCGCAGGATCCTGCCACGTAGAGACTGCCCGCTGAGATTGCAGCCAGGCGGTGATTTCACGCAGAGCATCGCTAAAGCGCCGGGCTTCGATCGCCTGCACGATGGTGCCTGGCACGACTGACAAAGGCTCATTTTTCAGATGCGCCACCTGTTGGAAAATAATCTCCTCATCTTCCAGTTCAATAGCGCTTTTGACGATTTCCAGTCGTTTGATGATCTTATTCATGACAGTCGTTGCCTGGCTTGGCTTAAAAACGAGTGACTGAAATACAACAGGCTCACCCATTTGAAAATGTTAGAAAAACAGTAAAGCGCATTCTGTGGCCTGGAATGCCTTTTCGTCCAGAATAATTCACTGTAATTATGAAAAGCGTGAGCTCTGGTAAGGTGCAGCCCCATGAAAAATAACAACGGCTCAGGCATCGCTGATGACCATGGTGTTAAACGATTGCGCCTTGCGGCAACCAGGTTGAAATGTTAAAAGAAGCCCCTTCAATAAAAACGACACAGGGGAAGGGCGTGAAAAACGCGTCAACTGCATCTGACACCAGCGTGTCTGATGCCGCGTCGACGAATGAGCCGACGCTTCAGCGGGGGTTGCAAAACCGCCATATTCAGTTAATTGCGCTGGGCGGCGCAATTGGAACCGGCCTGTTTTTGGGCATTGGTCCGGCCATTCAGATGGCGGGGCCTGCGGTGTTACTGGGTTACGGCGTAGCCGGAATCATCGCTTTTTTGATTATGCGTCAACTGGGCGAAATGGTGGTGGAAGAACCCGTTTCCGGATCGTTTGCCCATTTTGCCTATAAATACTGGGGACCGTTTGCTGGCTTTTTGTCCGGTTGGAACTACTGGGTGATGTTTGTGCTGGTTGGCATGGCGGAGCTGACAGCGGCCGGAATCTACATGCAGTACTGGCTGCCCGATGTCCCCACCTGGATTTGGGCCGCCGCGTTTTTTGTGATCATCAACGCCGTCAATCTGGTTAACGTACGTCTGTATGGCGAAACGGAATTCTGGTTTGCGCTGATTAAAGTGCTGGCCATTATCGGCATGATTGGTTTTGGCATCTGGATGCTGTTTTCCGGTAACGGCGGGGAACATGCGAGCATCGATAATCTCTGGCGTTACAACGGCTTTTTTGCCACCGGCTGGAACGGATTGATCCTCTCGCTGGCGGTGATTATGTTCTCGTTTGGCGGGCTGGAATTGATAGGGATCACTGCCGCGGAAGCGCAGGATCCGCAGAAAAGTATCCCGAAAGCGGTAAATCAGGTGGTGTACCGTATTTTGCTGTTTTACATCGGTTCTCTGGTGGTGCTGTTGGCCTTGTACCCGTGGGTGGAAGTGAAATCAAACAGTAGCCCGTTCGTTATGATTTTCCATAATCTTGACAGTAACGTGGTGGCTTCTGCACTGAACTTTGTCATTCTGGTGGCTTCGCTGTCGGTCTATAACAGCGGTGTTTACTCGAACAGCCGCATGCTGTTTGGCTTGTCCGTGCAGGGAAATGCGCCGAAGTTTTTAACCCGCGTCAGTCGTCGTGGCGTTCCGGTGAACTCATTGATTCTGTCCGGCGCGATTACGTCACTGGTGGTGTTGATCAACTATGTGCTGCCGCAAAAAGCGTTCAGTCTGTTGATGGCGCTGGTTGTCGCGACGCTGCTACTAAACTGGATTATGATTTGTCTGGCGCATTTGCGATTCCGCGCGGCGATGCGCCGCAAAGGACGTGATACCCAGTTTAAAGCGCTGCTGTATCCGGCCGGAAACTATCTGTGCATTGCCTTCCTCGGCATGATTCTGGTGCTGATGTGCACCATGGATGATATGCGCTTGTCCGCTATTCTGCTGCCGATATGGATCCTGTTCCTGTTTGTTGCCTTCAAACTGCTGCGCCGTAAATCCCGCTAATATCTAACCGATCTCATCCTGGCGATGAGATCGGTTACCACTTCTCATTGCCGATTAACGCTGAAAAGCCCCTGACAATGCGCGAATATCATTTCCGGTAGGCGACTGATGAATGCGTAAGCCAAACTCTTCGATCACTGCGAATATATGGTCGAAGATATCAGCCTGAATACTTTCATATTCCAGCCAGACTACCGTATTGGTAAAAGCATAAATCTCGATCGGCAAACCATGATCGTCTGGCGCAAGCTGGCGTACCATTAACGTCATATCTTTGCGAATCCGCGGATGGTGACGTAAATATTCGTTCAGATAGGCGCGGAAAGTGCCAATATTGGTCATCCGGCGGTGATTCAATACGGATTCAGGCGCATCCAATAGCTGATTCCACTCGTCAATTTCCTGATGACGCGTGGTTAAATACGGCTTTAGCAGGTGTGCTTTATGCAGTCGCTGGCGTTCATCTTCGTCAAGAAAATGAATGCTGGTGGCATCAATGCTGATGCTGCGTTTAATGCGTCGCCCCCCGGAAGCAGACATCCCGCTCCAGTTTTTAAAAGAGTCCGATACCAGTGACCAGGTGGGGATAGTGGTGATGGTGTTATCCCAGTTGCGCACTTTCACCGTGGTCAAACCAATATCGATAACCGCGCCGTCTGCGCCGTATTTCGGCATTTCCAGCCAGTCGCCCAACTTCAACATATCGTTGGCTGAAAGCTGTATGCCGGCCACCAGGCCGAGGATGGGATCTTTAAACACCAGCATTAAGACGGCGGCCATCGCGCCCAGGCCGCTTATCAGTATTGCCGGGGACTGACCAATCAGCAGGGAAATCATCAAAATCCCAACGATAATTGCGCCGATCAGTTTGATTCCCTGGAATATACCTTTCAACGGTAGCTGAGATGCGGCTGGGAGTTTTTGCGACAGATTGAGAATAACGTCCAGCAGGGAGAACAGGGACAGCAGGGCGTACATCATGATCCACAGCTGAGCGCAGGTCACTAATATCTCTGCGGCTTCGCTGCCTTTTTGTAACCACAGCGCGGCCTGAATGTTGACAATGATACCCTGCAGGGTGAATGCCAGCCGGTGAAATAACTTGTTCTGCGTGATGATTTGTAGCCACAGACGGGAACTGGCGTTCGCACGCTTTTCAAATGCGCGCAGCACCACCCAGTGCAAAATAACGTGAACAATAATGGCGGTGAGAAAAATAATGCCAAAAATCATCACCAGCGAGGTGGTGTGGTTTATTTCAATGCCGAGTTCTTCTACCTGAGATATCAATTCCTGCATAATGTCTCCTTAATAAACAGCGGCCTATGATGACCGCTGTGGGGAGCTTATGCAAATTACGCTCGTCTTGCCTACGATTTTGCGGTGATGCTGGCGCACACCGGATTGATATTCAGCGTGCGGCGAAATAAAAAGGTAGTCAGTAACAGTACGGTCATCATTGTGGCTTCGACGGCTAAAAAGCCGATAACCGAGCGCGTGTAATCACCATGGTAATGTTGCTGCAGATGCAGGAACAGCGCCCCCAACACGGCGGGACCGAGTCCTAATGTTGCCTGCTGCAACGTACTCAGGATGGTGGTTCCGGCGCCCGCATCGTGCGTGGCGATATCGCGCATACCGATGCGATAAAAACTGTTCACAATCAGCGCCTGACCATAGCCGATAAACGCTGTCGCCGGAACGAGCGAAATGGCCGAGGTATGCATACCTGAATACCAGAAGGTCATCATTAAGCCCATCAAGCCAGCGATCTGAATAATCAACCCGGTGAGCAGAATACGTCCCGTGCTATAGCGGGCAATGAGTCGCGGTGCGTAACAGGCGGAGATAAAATAGGCTGCGCCAAGCGCAATAAAGCTATTGCCGGATTCCCAAGGCGCCATCCCCAGACCGGCCTGTAGCGTCAGCGCCATACAGAACATAAATCCTGACCAGGCGCTAAAAAACAGTAATGCGATCAGCACGCCGAACCGGATGCTG
This sequence comes from Citrobacter sp. W9, assembly GCF_026719375.1. Lineage (NCBI taxonomy): Bacteria > Pseudomonadati > Pseudomonadota > Gammaproteobacteria > Enterobacterales > Enterobacteriaceae > Citrobacter > Citrobacter sp. W9. The sequence continues at coordinate 437,925 of NZ_JAPPTE010000001.1, forward strand.
CTGAGTTTTAACAGGCGTGGCGGTAAGAGAGGATGTTGCCCGGTCTGTTCTTGTCGTAACGCATTGCTGCGCATCCACCATCCCAAAGGCAGGATGGCGACCAGAGCAAGCTGAGTCTGCCACGGCCAGCCGGTTTCCGGGCCTAATGCCATGGGAAACAACAAGCAGCAGAGAATCGCAGCCAGACTGCTGGTGCCCAGCCAGTCGATGCGGGTTCGGGTTTCTCGTGTGGTTTCCGGGACATAGCGTTGGCTGAACATCAGAACTAACAGACAGATCGGGACATTAATAAAAAAGGCGTTGCGCCAGCCCAGCCCTGCAATATCTGCCGAAACCAGCCAGCCTCCGCCCATCTGGCCGACAATAAACGCGATGCCGCCAATTCCTCCATACAAACTGATGGCCCGCGCATGTGCAGGACCTTTCAGCGTGACGTGCAGGGTGGCAAGGATCTGCGGCACGATTAGCGCCGCGCCCGCACCTTGTAGAACGCGGGCAGCCAGTAACATATGAATGGAATTCGCCATCCCGCATAAAAGAGAGGCGATGCCAAACAGCACGACGCCTGTCATAAACAGGCGGCGGCGACCATAGTTATCACCGAGTTTGCTGCCCAGCGCCAGACAAACGGCGAAAGTCACCCCGTACAAAGCGACAATCAGCTCCAGCTGTGTGGTGGTGGCCTGAAGCGACTGGGTAATGGAATCCAGAGCGACATTGGTAATTGATGTATCAATGAGCGGGAGCATTTGGCCTGTCAATAACAGGAGCAACCCTATGCGGCCGGGTGAAACAGTTGATGTACTCATAGTAACTCCATTGCATCATTTTGCAGATGGACGTAGCATCACTGAAAAATTAAACGGGTACCAGTTCCTGGTTATACTGGTATTGGTACTACTATGCTGGAGAGTCCATGTTGGTAATAGCGCAACAGGAATCCGCGGTTATTCTCCCTGATGACAGCCGCAAGCAGCTTGGCGCGTTTTTACGTGCGCGACGGGAAAGCCTCGATCCGCAGCGTCTGGGTCTGCCGCGCATTGGGCGGCGAAGAACGCCCGGTCTGCGCCGCGAAGAAGTCGCGATGTTGGCTAACGTTGGCGTCACCTGGTATACCTGGCTGGAGCAGGGGCGAGAGGTCAATCCGTCGCAAGCGGTCTTGCTGAATGTGGCGAGCGCGCTGCAATGCAGTCCGCTGGAAACCCGCCACCTGTTTGTACTGGCCGGATTGACGCCACCGGAATCCACGCCAGTGATGGTGTGTGAAGGGATTGCGCCAGGCACCCGAAAGATGCTCGACAGCCTGATGCCGCAGCCCGCCAGTATTCAGAAACCCAGTTTTGACATCGTGGCCTGGAACGACAGTTTTTGCCGGTTGATGGGCGTTGATTTCTCCACGCTCCCGAGCGAAGACCGCAACTGTATTTACCTCTATCTCACGAATGAAACCTGGCGTAGCCGGATAGAAAACTGCGATGTATTACCGACGTTTGTTTCTTATTTCCGTGCGGCAATGGCGGAACATCGCAGCGATCCTGTTTGGGAAAATAAACTGGCGCGCTTTTTTGCCGCATCGTCTGAGTTTGAAGCATTATGGCATCAGCGTTATGACGTTCGCGGTGTGGAAAATCAGGTCAAAAACTTTGTTCATCCGCAGTTAGGGCGTTTTAGCTTGCAGCAAATGTACTGGTATTCCGCCCCGCGTAACGGTTCGCGGCTGCTGGTTTATTTACCGATGGATGAAGCGGGGGAGCAGGCTCTGGCGTGGCTGAATCAGTAGTGATACGCCCGATGACGGCGACACGCATCGGGCATAACGGCAAAAATCAGACTTCAGTCAGCGTTGTTTCCAACGGCAGACGAGATTTCGGCAGCGCGGCGTTGAAATCCTCTACGCTGTGATGACCTACCGGGACCACGACTACGCTGGTGAAACCTTTTTCTTTCAGGCCAAACTCTGCGTCGAGAACGGCAGCATCAAAGCCTTCGATTGGCACCGCGTCCAGCCCCATCGCCGCAACGCCCAGCAGGAAGTTACCGACGTTCAGGTACACGTGTTTCGCCATCCAGTGGTTGTCATCTTTGAGATCTTTGCGGTGCAGGTCGGCAAAGAAAGTACGGCCTTTGTGGTTAGCGGCTTTGGCTTCCGGGGTAGCGAAACGGCCATCGCGCTCTTCTTGATCGACGACGCGCTCCAGCCATGCATCGTCCATCGCCGTTTTGGCGCAGAACACCACAACGTGGGATGCATCCAGCATTTTACGCTCGTTGAATACAAAGCCGCCGGCTGCGGATTTCGCCACGCGCGCTTTACCTTCGTCAGTGCTGGCAACGATAAAGTGCCACGGCTGAGAGTTGGTGCTGGACGGGCTAAACTGCAGCAGCGTTTTTAATTTTTCGGCCTGCTCAGCGGTCAGTTTTTTATTCGGATCGAATGCCTTAGTGGAGTAACGTTTTAAGGCGACAGAAACAATATCCATAACTACTCCTGGTGGTTTTCCTACCCTGCGGGTGCGTTTAGTTTCAGCAGGGTACAGGGTTAGCGAGAAAATGATAAGAGCGAAAAATGCAAAAACACTTATCGACGCTAACGATAAATCAGCCTGGCCGCAGGCGTTGCTGATCGCGCTTAGGCAAACCATCCACCACCCGGTGCCATGAGTCGCTCACCAGGTCCGTCAGCAATGACTCGGTAATGTCGTCGCCTGGATAGACTGAGATCCAGTGCTTTTTATTCATGTGATAACCGGGTTCAATACTGGGGTAGATCTGCTGATTTAACAGTGATTTTTGCGGATCGGATTTCAGGTTAACCAACGGGCGTCCGTGATGTTCAAAGACCAGCATGAAAATCTTGCCGCCGACCTTGAACACGTCGTATTCCGGGCCAAAAGGCCAGCAGTGCTCAGTAAAAGGCAGTTCAAGCGCAAGGCGCTTCGCGCAGACATGCAGTGTCTTTCCATCCATTATTTTTCCTCGCGGGTCAGGGCGCGCCACATGGCTTCAAACCCCAACGAAATGTATTCAGTCGCGCGGGCAGGGTTGCGGGCAGCGAATTCCATGGTTGTTTCTGCAAGTGTCAAAAAAAGCCCGTCGCCGAAGGCGCGATACTCGTCCGACATAAATTCAGGGCGCACGGAGCGATGACAAAGATCGCGCAGTTCCGGAAACATATCGTCAGCCTGCTGTTCAGTTTCTTTGCTGATTTTCTCGCTGACGGCCAACTGACGAATGGTGCGATGTCCGCAGGTATGATTCAGACCCCAGCTAATGTAGCTGTTCCAGATGTAGTGAGTCATGGTTTTGGCATCGGTCACTGAACGGTCCAGATTAGCCATCATCGACTGGCAGAGATCGTGTTTTAAAAAGAGGTAAAGCTCGTTGATCAGATCATCTTTGGTCGCGAAATAGCGAAACAACGTTCCCTCCGCAACCCCTGCATTGCGCGCGATTACGGCGGTTGAGGCCGCAATACCTGATTGTGCAAATGCTGTGGTTGCAGCTTCCAGTAATGCCAGTTTTTTGTCTTCACTCTTCGGACGAGCCACTACACTTTACCCTTAAGTCTGTAAAAAACATGATTGAATCACGGCCTTTGCAGCACCGCAACGGAGAATGTCAAAGATTGAAAATCATCTTGACGGCGAACTTTCGATTTCTATAATGAGTGCTTACTCACTCATAATCAAGAGTCAGTCGCGCAAACCAGCGGAAAGGAGGCGCGTTTAAGGTCAGGATATGAAGCGTCTCACAGTTTGTGTGGTTGTTATTATGCTTATTGCCGCTGCTACAAGTTTACCGTTTGTACTCAATGCCGGATTTGGCCAGGCGCCGCAAGGGGCACAACTGAGTCAGGTTGAACAGTCGCCACACTATCGTGATGGACAGTTTCATAACCAGGTGCCAACACCGGGCTATACCGGTAACAAAGGTATGCTGGCGGCCTGGTGGGAGTTTCTGGTCGCTAAGCGTGAAAATGCGCGGCCAGCGCAGCCGTTACCCCTGGTGGCGAGCGATCTCGCCGGGTTACCGCCGCAGCAGGATACTCTGGTCTGGCTGGGCCACTCCTCATGGTATTTGCAACTGGCGGGTCAACGCATCCTGATTGATCCGGTGTTCAGCAACTATGCCGCGCCGTTTTCATTTCTGAACAAAGCCTTTGCCGGGGATTATCCATGGACCGCGCAGACGATGCCGGAGATCGATCTGCTCATCATCTCGCACGATCATTATGACCATCTGGATCTCGCCACCATCAAGGCGTTAATGCCGAAGATTAAACGGGTGATTACGCCGCTGGGTGTGGGGTCGCATCTGCGTTATTGGGGAATGCGCAGCGAGATAATCGACGAACGTGACTGGAATCAGTCCGTCAGAGTGACGGATTCACTGATTGTTCATGTTCTGCCAGCCCGCCATTTTTCGGGGCGAGGCATTAAGCGTAATCAGACGCTGTGGGCCAGCTTTATGTTTGAAATGCCGGGGCAGAACGTTTATTACAGCGGGGATTCCGGCTACGGGCCGCATTTTAAAGCCATTGGCGAGCAGTTTGGCGCGGTTGATTTGGCGATTATGGAGAACGGTCAGTATGACCAGGACTGGAAGTTTATTCACATGATGCCGGAAGAGACGGCTCAGGCCGCGGCGGATCTGCATGCGAAAGCCGTTTTGCCCGGTCACGCAGGTCGTTTTGTTCTGGCGAAACATACCTGGGATGATCCGTACAAACGACTGGCGCTTGCCAGCCGCCAACAAGATTACCGACTGCTGACGCCGATGCTGGGTGAACCGGTCATACTGTCCGAACCGGACCAAACGTTTACGGCCTGGTGGCAGCAGGCGAATCATGAACACAGGGGAGAGCATGATGACGATTTCTGCTCAGGTAATTGATACGATTGTTGAATGGATTGATGATAATTTGAATCAACCATTGCGCATTGATGATATTGCCCGCCATGCGGGTTATTCAAAATGGCACCTACAGCGTCTTTTTATGCAGTACAAAGGCGAGAGCCTGGGGCGTTACATCCGTGAGCGTAAACTGCTGCTGGCGGCGCGCGATCTGCGCGATACCGATCAGAAAGTGTACGACATCTGTTTGAAGTACGGATTCGATTCACAGCAGACTTTTACGCGTATTTTCACCCGTACGTTTAGTCAACCGCCGGGCGCTTATCGCAAAGAAAATCATAGCCGAACGCATTAACGGTACCGGGTTCTCGCGGGTTTAATCCGCCAGCGAGAACCAGCGCCGCCAAATGTAGCGCAGCACAAAATACTCAATCACCCCCAGTAGTAAAAACCACAGGCAAAACAGCAACGTGTAAAACTGGTTGAGATCCATCAGATGAAAAGTGGCAACGAGTTTTTGCGCCAGCACCAGGCCAAGTGAAGGGGCAGGTAAGAGCAGGCAGGACAGAAAAGCCAGCAGCAGGATCCCAGCGGCGGTCATCAGCGATTCAAGCGGGTGTTTCATGGTATTGTTAAACTTGAGTTAAAATACCATTGTCCGGGATCTCAGCGGGCAACGCAAACCCCACGCCTAAAGCCCTGCCCAAATCTCACAGTGTTTTTTCACCAGACCACTCAACGATCCGCCTTCCGCCACGAAATCACGCATATTCTGTGCTTCATCATGACCATGTTTAACCTGCAGGCGTAAGGCTTCAATCGCGCTGGTCGCCCCCACTTTGTCCGCAGAGGCGGCGATATTCTCCAGCAGTCGTAGCGTGTCATCCGCCAGGCGATGCCCATCGCCCGTATTCACGTCGGTGACAATCCCCGCCATACCAAAACGGCAGGCCTGAAAACGGTTGAATTTATACAGTAAATAATCACGCTCCTGGTGTTTGAAGGGACGTTTGGTGAGTAGCCAGTGGGCGGTGGACTGAATCAGTCCCGCCATATTGACCGCGTGTTTAAGGGTCAACGGAGTGTCCATTACCCGAACCTCAACCGTACCGAAGTGCGGGCTGGGGCGGATATCCCAGTGCAAATCTTTAATGCTATCAATCATGCTGGTGTAAGCCAGCCGGCGAAATAGTCCCGTAAATTCCTGCCAGTTATTCACCCATGGCATCGGACCGTTATCGGGAAAGCCGGAGAATATATTCAGGCGCGCGCAGGCAAATTGCGTGTCGGATGTCTGCATGTAAGGCGAGGCGGCAGAGAGCGCAATAAAATGAGGAACAAATCGCGACAGCCCGTGCAGGAGGTAAATTGCATCATCACCGTTGGCGCAGCCAACATGGACGTGCTGACCGAAAACGGTCGCCTGCTGAATAAGATAACCAAAATTTTCCAGGTTACGTCGATAGCGTTCGTCATCGCAGACTTCCTGACGTTGCCATTTTTGAAATGGGTGCGTACCACCGCCGCAGATGGCGAGGTGATGCTCTGCCGCAACTCGCATGATTATCTGCTGCATGGCCGACAATTCAGCATCAGCCTGGTCGATATTGCGACAAACCCCGGTTGCCATCTCCAGCATACTTTCGGTGATATCGTGCTTCACTTCCCCGGCGGTAAGCTGTGGCTTAATGGCGTCAATCAGCCGGGAAGAATCCTGGCTCAGGTCGTAACCTGGGGGATTAACCACCTGCATTTCCAGTTCAATGCCTAGCGTAAAAGGGTCGGAAACATGAAAATCGGGTAGTGACATAGGGTTCTCTTCAGCGTTGATTTTAATTAAGTATAGAAGGACTGCTGGTTTTCTGTTTTGCGTAAGAAATCACCGGGTGACGCTTTGAAGGTGAAATGGCAGGTGCTATAACTATTTTTTGCTTCGCAACAGGGGTTGAATCCGTGCCGGAAATAAATCTTTATGGTCAGACCGTCGGCGATGTTGTGCCGGACTGGAAGGGGGCCGCCGTGCTGCCACGGGAAGAGCTTGTTGGACAGTATTGCCGTTTGGTTCCTCTGGATGCCGACAGCCATGCCGCCGACCTGTTTGATGCCTATGCGCAGGCACCCGACGATCGCGACTGGACCTGGCTTGCAAGCTCCCGCCCAACGAGCGTTGAAGCCGCGGCTTGCTGGATCGCGGCAAAATCCACTGACGCCTCCCTGGTTCCCTATGCGGTAATTGAACAGCGTTCCGGGCGTGCCGTTGGCCTGGTGTGCTTTATGGCGATCGAACGGGAGCATGGCTCGGTCGAAATTGGTCATGTGACCTGGTCGCCGCGCATGAAAAATACGGTACTCGGCACCGAAAGCGTCTGGCTGCTGCTGCGTCAGGCGTTTGCGTCAGGCTATCGGCGCGTGGAGTGGAAATGCGATTCGTTGAACACGGCGTCGCGACGGGCGGCAGAGCGTCTGGGGTTTATCTTCGAAGGGCGTTTTCGCCAGAAGATCGTGCGTAAGGGGCGCAACCGCGACAGCGACTGGTTATCAATGATTGACAGCGAATGGCCGCAGCGCGATGCCGCATTGCAGCGTTGGCTGGCTGCCGACAACTTTGATGAACATGGGCGGCAACGAAAAACATTGGCGGCATGTCGTGGCGAGTAAATAAACGCCCGCAGTTAAAAACGCTGCGGGCGACTGACTGTTTACCAGCAGATGAATCCACCGTCGACAACCAGGTCTACACCAGTGCAAAATGAGGCCGCATCGCTGGCAAGAAATAGTGCCGGACCGGCCATCTCTTCTACTTTCGCCATGCGCTGAATCGGCGTCTGGCTTTCAAACTCTCGCGTCTGATGAACCATCTCCGGGCGAGTGTTCATCGGTGTGGCAGTATATCCCGGGCTGATGGAGTTCACGCGGATCCCTTTTTCAATCCACTCCATCGCCAGACTTTTTGAAAGATGAATCACCCCCGCTTTAGCGCTATTGTAATGAGCCTGTTCGAGGCCACGGTTGACAATAATCCCGGACATGGAGGCGATGTTAATAATCGAGCCGCCGCCGGACTCCAGCATCAGCTCCGCCTCAGCTTTACAGGAGTTCCACACGCCGGTGAGGTTAATATCGATAACGCGTTGCCACTGCTCGCTTTCCATTTCCAGCGCCGGGTTGGCGTTGGCAATGCCTGCGGCGTTCACCGCGATATCCAGGCGACCAAAACGTTCCTTCGCCAGGGCTACGGCGGCGCGCAAGTCGCTAAGCTGACGGACATCACCCGTATAGAGTGCCGCCAGGCCGCCGATCGTCGCGATATTATTAACGGTCTCTTTTAGACCACCGTCTTCGCGCAGATCAAAGCACACCACGCGCGCGCCAGCGCTGGCAAGCGCGTATGCGATGGTCTGTCCAATGCCGCTGCCCGCACCAGTGACAAAAGCGACACGTCCCTCAAGGTTAAACAGTTGCTGAGCAAAATCTTTTGCGATCATAGTGATGACTCTCTTCGCGAACACCCTGCGGGTGTTATGACATAATCAGGCCGCCATCGATGTTGATGGTTTGTCCGGTAAGGTAACGCGCATCGTCAGATGCAAGGAAAGCGACCAGCCCGGCGACATCCTCAGGTTTACCCGCGCGTTTCATTGGGATGCCTTTAACCCATTCAGCCATCAGCTCACCCTTGCCATAGCGTTTATCCTCAGTGCTGAGGATCTCACCCCATACGCGGTCGTTGTAATCCCACATTTCGCTTTCGATAATCCCCGGGCAGAAGGCGTTGACGGTGATATTCCATGGAGCCAGCTCATGCGCCAGGCTTTGCGTGATACCAATTACGCCCATCTTGCTGGCGGCGTAATGTGGGGTATAGATGAAACCCTGGCGACCCTGACCCGAGGAGGTATTAATCAGACAGCCATGTTGTTGTTTAACCATATATTTCGCCGCTTCCCGGCAGCAGAGCCACACGCCGGTGGTATTTACAGCGAGGACTTTTTCGAAATCAGCTTTCGGCATACGGTCGAAATAGTCGATAGTGATGACGCCCGCATTCTGAACGGAAACATCAATGGTGCCAAAGCGTGCTGCGGCCTGCTCGTACAGAGATTGCACCTTTAGCTCATCGGTCACATCCACCTGTAATGACAAAATATCTGCCTGATAGCGCTGACGAAGTTGCTCCGCCGTTTCGTGGACGCGCTCGGCATTAGACACCATCACCAGATTTGCGCCGTCGCGGGCGAAACGTTCGGCGATACCTGCGCCAATCCCACGACAAGCACCGGTGATAACAATCGTCTTACCATGAAAATCACGTTGCATATTTTTATCCCCTGTATAGGCCGGACAAAGCATGCCCGGCGGAATGTTGCTGCTTAACTGGATACGGTATTTACTGAGGGTGCTGCCGCCAACTTTTCTTCATGGCGACGCATCAGAATGACTTTGTTCTGCAGCTTTTGCTGGAACTGATCGACGATCACCGCGGTGACGATAACTACTCCTTTGATGACCATTTGCCAGAAGTCGCTGACGCCCATCATCACCATGCCATCAGCGAGGAAGACAATGACGAAAGCACCGATAATGGAGCCGGAGACGCGTCCGCGCCCGCCTGCCAGCGCGGTTCCGCCCAGCACGGTTGCGCCGATGGCATCCATCTCAAACATATTGCCGGTCATCGGGTGGGCGGTTTGCAGTTGCGAGGCGACAATCAGCCCAACAAAGGCGGCACACAGCCCGGAAAAGGCGTACACAAAGATTTTCGCTTTTACGATAGGCACCCCGGCCAGGCGTGCGGCGGATTCGTTGCCTCCAATCGCGTAGATATAGCGGCCAAGCGGCGTTTTGGTAGTTACCCAGTAGCCCAGCAACAGGAAAGCGATCATCAACCAGATGGGCAGATAAATCCCCAATAGCGTGCCTGAACCCAACGTGGCAAAACCGGTATTGCCGAGAGCATCCATGCCGTTGAGATTTGGATAAGTGCTGCCGTCGTTAAACAGAAGAGCAGATCCCCTGGCAACGTACATCATGCCGAGCGTACAGATAAACGGCGCCACTCCGAAACGCGTGATGACGGCGCCGTTAATGAAACCAACGATAATCCCGAAGACGGCGACACAGAGAATCACCTCTGGCACGTTGAAGAAGATGATGTTCCCGCCCCAGATGGGCAGACCATTGGTGAGCAAGGCGCCCGCAACCATACCGCAGATACCCGCCACCGCGCCGACGGATAGATCGATGCCGCCCGTCAGTATCACCAGCGTCATACCAATTGCCAGTAACCCCGTTATGGCGACGTGTTGAGTCATGATCAGCAGGTTAGATGTGGTCAGGAAATTCGGTACCATCACGCTGAAGAATGCGATCACCAGCAGCAGCGCGATAAACGTTCTGGCCTTCAGCAGGTACATATAAATCATATATTTCTGGTTCATGATGGATTCCAGCCTGATTAATCTTGAGGTGTAGAAGCCGCGATTAACGTCTCGCGGGTGACTGCATGGCGGGGAACATCGGCGGTGATTCGGCCATCGGCCATTACCAGAATGCGGTCCGCCAGCGCCATCACTTCGTCCAGCTCTGATGAAGAGAACATCACAGCCAATCCTTGCTGCGCCATTTTGCCGATAAGGTGATACACATCGGTTTTGGCTCCTACATCAATGCCTCGGGTGGGTTCATTCAGGAAGACCACCTGCGGTTGCGTCATTAATGCTTTACCCAGCACCACTTTTTGCTGATTACCACCGCTTAAGGAGGTGATAGGCAATTCGGGATCGCTCACTTTGATGGCCAGTTGCTGGATCATCGCCTTCACACTGGCCTGCTCTTTATGCGGGTTTAGCCATTTCCAGGCCCGACGAAAGCCTTGCAGGCTGAAATCAGACAGCGTCATGTTGGACTGAATCGACATCATCTGCACAACGCCTTCGCCCTGTCTGTCTTCCGGCACCAGCGCCAGCCCTTTTTTGAGGCGTGACTGAAAATGGGCTTTATCAATGCATTCGCCATTGAGCTGTACGCTGCCGCTCTGACAGGGCATGAGTCCGACCAGACCTTTGAACAATTCCGTCCGTCCTGCTCCCAGCAGGCCATAAATCCCGATGACTTCACCTTTGCTGAGACTAAACGTCACATCATTTAGCTTATAACCGCCGCTTGGGTGAAGCGCGGTAAGTCCCTGTACGGCTAGCACCGTTTCACCTTGTGGGGCGGGTTGATAATCAAAATGTTTTTTCTTGTCACCTACCATCTGTTCAATGATCCACGGAATACTGGCATCATTCACCGGGCGTTCACTGATAAAACGGCCATCGCGGAAAATCGTAATGTAATCACCAATTTCCATCAGCTCTTCCAGACGGTGAGATATATAGATGATGGTGACGCCGCGCCGTTTGAGTTGCTCTATTACGTTAAACAGCACCTTGACTTCGGACTGACTAAGCGCGGAAGTGGGTTCATCCATAATCAAAACGCGGGTATCTTTGGAAAGTGCGCGGGCAATCTCGACCAGTTGCTGATGGCCGATCCCAAGCTCTTCCAACGGTGTATACGGATCAACGTCCAGCTCCAGCCTTTCCAGCAAAGATTTCGCCAGTGCGTATTGATATTTTTCGTTGATTTTCCCTTTCTGAAAGAATTCGTTAGCCATGAAAATGTTATCCATGACATTCATATTTGGGAATAAATTCAACTCCTGAAAAATAATGCTGATACCCAGTTTTTCGGCCTGATGAGTCGAATTTAATACGACTGGCGTACCATCCAGAATAATTTTTCCGGAAGAGGGGCTTTCGACACCAGCAAGCATTTTCATCATGGTGGACTTACCCGCACCATTTTCTCCGATCAGTACGTTTACTTTATTCCGATAAACCCGGTAGTTGACGTTATCTAATGCTACTACGCCAGGATAGATACGTGATAAATCGTGGGTTTCGATAATAACTTCAGATTCGACGGATTGAGGAGCGACGATATCTTGCTGCTGCATGTTAATGTCCTCCCGCAGATTCTATTTTTGCTGGTGTAATATCTGGAATAGATTGTGGTATATCCCACCCAGAAAAAACGCCATAAACGTGCACTGCTTCTCCGGTTTTAAGCTGTGCTGACTGGATCATCTTTATTGCTTGTTCGTTAATCGCCCGACCATATTCGCCAAACAATACCTGGTCATTGAAATCACCATAACTCGCGCCTTTAAAGGCATCGCGTAATTGCGTACCGCGCAGCGTGGGGCCTATCTGCACAATGATGTTGTTCCCGCTTTTATCTGCGATGGTCATTTTCCCACTGCGAGAGGCGGTGTCGAGTTTGCTAATTGTTCCCTCCACATGGATGTAAAAGATGCAGGGATTCTCTTCCTGAGAGCGGTAGCCGAGGTTTTTACAGGCGCTATCGAAATCTTTCTCAGAGTGTAACGCCGCCATTAACTCTGCGGCCGGGCGAGCCTGCCCAACAATTTGCGGGACAATTTGGTTTTGCCACGTTTGGTCTATATTGGCCATATGTGGATTCGGTGGTGACTTGAGGTCCGCTAGCTCCTGCTGAGAGACGATACGGCATCCGCCCACGGTCAGCACGGCCAGCGCCAGCCAGGCTTTTTTAGACATAATATTCTCCTCTGCGCCTCCTGAGAGGCGCAACAACTCGAGATCAGGACTTGATATTGAAATCCTGTACTTTATCTGCGTTATCTTTAGTGATGAGAATGCCGCGGAACATGACGCGTTGTTTTTCAGGCTTTATGCCTTTTTGCAGGTAGTTATCCAGATCGGTAACCCCTTGCGCGGCGATAGCCTGTGCCTGGAGCATGACGGTTGCCTGTAGAGTGCCGGCTTTCACCGCATCGCGCTCATCGTTGCTGCCGTCGATACCAACCACGACCACGTCGCTGCGGTTTGCCGCTTTTAATGCCGCAATAGCGCCCAGTGCTACAGGCCCATTACCGCAGATAATACCCTTCACATCCGGGTGAGCCTGCAGGATGCTGTCCATAATACGTTTGCCGTCGATAAGCGTACCTTTGGCATCCTGTTTGGCGACACTGACCATGTCCGGGAACTGGTCAATAACCTGGTGGAAGGATTTGGAACGCGTGACGCAGTTATTATCGGCGAGATTACAGGTCAGCTCCGCATATTTGCCTTTTTCACCCATTTTTTCGACAAAAACGTTGGCAACTTCAGAACCTGCCTGGAAGTTATTATGTGTGATTTGCACCAGCGCAACATCATCGACTGGAATTTCACGGTTGATCAATATTACAGGAATTCCAGCCTTTTTCGCTTTTTCAATTGCAGCGACGCTGGCCGTTGAATCGGCATTATCCAGCACGATACCCTGGACTTTTTTACCGATTGCCGTATCAATTAATTCATTCTGTTTTTTGACATCTTCGCTGTGCGACAAAATTGTGGTTTTGTAGCCTAACTCCTGGGCTTTTTCACTGGCGCCTTTGGCTTCAGAAGCGTAATAAGGGTTATCCAGTGAATTAACCATAATCATAATTGTCCCTTTTTCCGCGGCATGAGCGGTAAAAGATAAAGCGGTCAGGGTTGCAGCAGTTAACAGCGTTAAACGTAATTTCATGACAATGTTCTCTCTGTGTTGTTATTGTCGGGTACGGTGAAACAACGTAAAGCCTGAATTCTTTTATGGTCCGGAGTTCTCCTTTATAGGTGGTAAAAATCGTCACGCGTTTTCCCTGGTGAGGCGTCAGGCGGACGGGGCCGGTTTCCATAATGTTCTGTTCACCGCATGGCGCCATTCCTGCCATCTTTTTTGCAGTCGCTGATGGCGCGCCATGTCGGGTTGAAATGTACTGTGTACGGTTAGAAAAGCTTTTAAATCAGTTAGCGAACCTGGATAAAGGGCTTTACGCGCCAATAATGCCGCGCCGATGGCGGAAAGTTCCGCTACATCGCTGCGCATTACCGGGTAACCCAACAGGTCTGCCTGATATTGCATTAGCCAGTCATTTTTAGTGGGGCCGCCATCAACCATTAGTGCGGATAACTTGAATTCATTGTGCTGCTGCATGGCAATCATAACATCGGCGATTTGGTAGGTAATCGACTCAAGCGCAGCGCGAATAAGGTGTGCACGTTTTACTCCCCGGCTGAGTCCGCAGATGACGCCACGGGCGCTGTCATCCCACCATGGCGCGCCAAGTCCGGTCAACGCCGGAACAAAATAAACGCCGAGGGTTGAATCAACGGAGGCGGGTAGGGTATTGAGTTCATGCGTCAGTTCGTCATCCGGAAGCTCGCTCAGACCGGTGCTATCTGCCATCCATGCCACCGCATCCCCGGTGTGCGGGATATTGCCTTCCAGGCCATAAATGATGCTATCGCCATCGTGCCAGGCGATGGTCGTGGCCAGCGCGCCAATATCGCATTGGGCTGATTTGACCGGCGCCATCACCGATGACCCGGTGCCGTATGTCGCTTTAACGCATCCCATTTCGCCGAGAGCATGACCAAACAGGGCGGCATGCGAGTCACCCACCACTGACATCACCGGGATCCCATCTGGAATGCCATTCAGGCCACGGGTATGACCAAACAAGCCGCTGGAAGGTTTGATTTCCGGTAAGGCGGCGCGCGGAATGTGGAAAAGCGCCAGCATGGCGTCATCCCACTCTCCGGTATGCAGATTCAACAACTGTGTGCGGGCGGCGTTGGAATAGTCGCAGCAGAAAGCCTCACCGGCGGTTAAATTCCACAGTAACCAGCTGTCGATGGTACCCAAGCAAATTTGTCCCTGGGCAGCGAGCTGTGGGCCATCGGTCACTGATTCCAGTAGCCAGCGCATTTTAGACGCCGAGAAAAGCGGTGCGATTGGCAGGCCGGTGGTAGATTTGATCAGTTGCTCTTTATTCTCATGCCGCAGTTCCTCGCAGTAAGCCGCGCTGCGCGTGCATTGCCAGGTAATTGCGGAATTCAACGGCTTACCTGTCTGGCGATACCAGCCAATGGCGGTTTCACGTTGATTACTGATGGCCAGCGCCGCCACGTTGTTAGCGCCAACGTGATTTACAGCTTTGGCAATGACGTCAATGGATGCCTCAATCAACACCTCGCCAGATTGTTCAACCCAGCCTTCACGCGGCGTCTGAATCGCCAGCGGCTGAGAAAACTTTGCGACCACATTGCCCTGTGCATCAAGTGCGACCGCTTTGGCGTTGGTCGTGCCTTCATCCAGCGCAATAATGAACTCTTTTTTCGCTGCACACATAGATTATCTCCTGAGTCACATTGCGTCCCGGCTTAGAGGATAAGGTATCCCTCATTGTCGCGTCATTACTTCATCAGGCCTGCTGTGACGTCATCCTTTTAATTATTGAATATATATTCGGTATTGATTATTTATTTAATACCTTAGCCAGAATATTTCCGTTGGGCTACCGAAAAAATCATCAATTGTGCTGAGAATCACACTTACACAGGTGGGACAGTAACAAAAAGGATACGAAAGTAAGAGGAGGTGAAACCTTTCAGTTTATTGAAATATATATGTTTTTTGAGTAGCCTTTGCCTCCGGTTTCTTTCGTGCAAAGGCTATAAGAGGTTGCGGAATTAGCCTGTGACCAGCATCCGGGCGGTAGGGTAGTCAGTAATTAGTACGTCGATATAGCCCCCATTTAGCGCCCCTTTAATGGCGGCAACTTTGTCTGTACCACCCGCCAGCGCCACGACATTGGGGCATTTTTTTACCTTGTCGAGGGCCATACCAATCACTGGATCTTCGTCATCCTGTAAGACCGGCTGGCCCTTGTTATCGTAGTAATGCAGGCAAATGTCACCGACTGCGCCGCGATCGGCCAGGACCTGCAACATATCTTCGTGGTAGTAGTTGCCCGAGGTTTTCAGCAACTGCGATGGTTCGAGGATCCCGACGCCAACAATGGCGATATCGACATTATCAAAGCGTGAAATGACATCGGCGACATCTTTGCTGGCAACCAGACGGTTTTTCTCTTCAACCGAGCCTTCAATACTCTGCGAGGGAAGCAGCCAGGCCTCGCAGTTCAGATGTTGCGCCAGCGTCTGCGTCAGAATTGTTGCCTGCACGTTGCCGTTGGGACCCACGCCGCCCAACAATTGAATCACCCCGCCGGCTTTCAGGTTTTGCGTATGGACTTCATCCACCATCGCCCGGATTGTTGAGCTCCATGAGGAAACCCCCACAAGATCTTTAGGGCGCAATCGGGTTTCCAGATAGTGGGCTGCAGCAGAGCCAATGGCGCGTTTGATGGTATGGTCGCTGGCATCCTCTTCGGTATCAACCACAATGGCCTGCTTAATTCCGTAACGTTCCTCGATGCCTTTTTCAAGATTCAGGAAGATATTCGAGGGCTGAACGACGCTGATTTTCACTACCCCTTCTTTCTGACAGCGGGTGATAGCGCGGGAGATAAACGACTGAGAAAGCGAGAGAAGTTGAGCGATATCGGACTGTTTGCGTCCTTCAAGGTAGTAAAGGGTAGCGATTTTAACCAATAGCCGTTGTTCGTCCTGCTTAGCCATATATTTCCTCGAAAATCATTTACGTATCGCCATATCTTAGAGCGTTTTATCATACGCGAAAAATGAAGACAGGTAAGTGTGATAAAGCTCTAACTTTAACCAATCCTCAAAAACAGCTATGGACAAATACGAAAATCTGGTTACATAATTGAATAAAGAGTCATTCTTGAATATATATTCAAGATGATTGCCGGTCAACTGATTATTATCAGCGCCAGCGTGGTCGTGGTAAGGAGGCAGAATGTTCCTGAGTATGATGCAGCGGCGTAAGCCTAATGATGCTAAACATGGGGATGTCTGGTTTTTTTAGTCCCAGCCGGAATAAATATTCCATATTGAAAATAAATTCAGAGGTGTTAAATGAATCCCTGGAACTATGATATCCAGACTCTTGAGCGTAAAGCGCGAGCCGTGCGCCGTCACATCGTCAGATTAAATGCCAACAGCCCTGCGGGCGGGCACACTGGCGCAGATCTCTCCCAGGTTGAGGTGCTAACCGCGCTCTATTTTCGAATATTAAATGTGGGGCCTGATCGCATCACGGATGAGAATCGGGACATCTACATTCAATCCAAAGGCCATGCGGTGGGCTGTTATTACTGTGTTCTGGCGGAAGCGGGCTTTTTCCCCGTGGAGTGGCTGGAAACCTACCAGCATGCCAATTCCCATCTTCCTGGACATCCGGTTCGCCAGAAAACGCCGGGTATCGAATTGAATACCGGTGCGCTGGGTCACGGTTTGCCTGTTGCGGTGGGGCTGGCGCTGGCTGCGAAAAAAAACAACAGTTCCCGCCGCATCTTTTTAATTACCGGCGATGGCGAACTTGCCGAAGGGAGTAACTGGGAGGCGGCGCTGGCTGCGGCGCATTATGGTCTCGACAACCTGGTCATTATTAATGACAAGAACAACCTTCAATTAGCCGGACCGACTCGCGAAATCATGAATACCGATCCGCTCGCCGCGAAATGGCAAGCGTTTGGTATGACGGTGACTGAATGCCAGGGGAATGATATGGCGTCGGTTGTCGCTACCCTGGAAGGACTGAAGCAGGAAGGTAAACCTAACGTCATCATTGCCAATACCACGAAAGGCGCGGGTATATCGTTTATCCAGGGGCGTCCTGAATGGCACCATCGTGTGCCCAAAGGTGAAGAGATCGAACTGGCACTGGAGGAATTGAAAGATGAGTAATACAGAACACCTCGCGAACGTCATGGTTCAGGCGTTTATCGATGCAGTAGAAAATGGTGTTGATCTGGTGCCTGTTGTCGCGGACTCAACATCAACCGCGAAAATTGCGCCTTTTATAAAGCAGTTTCCAGGTCGGTTGGTCAACGTAGGTATCGCCGAACAAAGCATGGTTGGAACGGCGGCAGGACTAGCCCTCGGCGGTAAAGTGGCTGTCACCTGTAACGCCGCGCCATTCCTTATCTCCCGCGCCAATGAGCAAATTAAAGTCGATGTTTGCTACAACAATACCAACGTGAAGTTATTCGGTCTCAATGCCGGTGCCAGCTATGGCCCGCTAGCGAGCACTCACCATTCGATCGATGATATTGCCATTATGCGAGGCTTCGGCAACATCCAGATTTTCGCCCCGTCTTCGCCGCGGGAGTGCCGCCAGATTATCGATTACGCGCTTGGCTATCAGGGACCAGTTTATATCCGTCTTGACGGAAAAGCGCTGCCGGAGCTTCATGACGAGAATTACCGTTTTGTCCCAGGAGCGGTGTTGACGCTGCGTGAAGGGGGGGCTGTGGCGCTGATGGCGACCGGTTCTACAGTTCATGAAATTGTCGATGCCGCCGCGCTGTTGGCTGACGTGGGAATTCAGGCGAAGGTGGTCAGTGTGCCTTCAATTCGCCCCTGCGATACCAAAGCCCTGTTATCTGCGTTACAAGGCTGTAAAGCGGTGATTACCGTGGAAGAGCATAATATTAATGGCGGGTTGGGAAGCCTGGTGGCCGAAGTGCTGGCAGAGGCCGGAATGGGGGCAATTTTGAAGCGTTTAGGCATCCAGGATGGGGAGTTCGCGGCGGCGGCTGATCGTGGCTGGTTACGCCAGTACCATGGCTTTGACGCCGCAGCCATCGCTGCTCTGGCCCGTGAACTGCTTTGAATTCTATACTGTTGCCAGTGTGATTACAGCGTTGTCCGAAAAACGCCATTGCACACGATACGTTTGGTGGTGTGCGCGGAGGATCATCTGGTTATGCTGTAACACCACGATTTGATATTGCGTAAACCCGGCGTCTGCTTGTCTTGATGCCTGGGTTGCTTTAAAAGCGCTCTCTTTGGCGGAAAACGCCAGGGTGAGCGCCTGTTCAATAGACAAGCAGCCGTTTGCCAACAATTCTTTCTCAGCATGAGTGACAATGCTACTTGCCAGTTCGGCTGCCGTTTTCGGCGTAAAAATGGCTTCTATGTCAATACCCACCGGCTGTCTTGATACCACCGCCAGCGCTCTCGATGCGCTATGGCTGATGCTGCCAAACATCTTTTGCGGCCACAATGGTTGGCGTTGCGCGCCGATGCCAGGCACAGTTTTGATACCATATTCACGTAATGCATGTACTGCGGCAATACGTCCTGCTAAGTGCTCTGCTTTACGCTTACGTCCACTGGACAGGAGCTGAGCGTGGTGGGGCAGCCAGAGCAGGTCCTGCTCATGGAAGCTGGCGGGATCGAACTCGACAATGTGCAGCGTGTGGTCTGCGAAAGTGAGCGGTGTGTGCGTGGTGTGCATCATGGTTATGCTTTCCCTCTCCCCGCAGGGAGGAGAGGGGGAAACGTTATCAGAAGTGTGTGTTAACGCTCATGAACCACGTCCGGCCTGGTTCGTTATAGGTGTTCGCGCCCGCGCCCGCCATATAGTTTCCGGTCACAATATCGCCCGTGGTCTGGGCATTACCTTCACGCCATAAACGCTTGTCAAAGACGTTATCCACGCCGCCGGTCAGGCTGACGTTTTTCGTCACATCCCAGGTCGCGCTCAGGCCGACGATGCTGTACGGGCTGACTTCACTCGCCGAACTGCCGGTTACCGGTTTGCCCTGGTAATCATATTTTTTCGGCTGCTGTTTACCGTACCAGGTGAAGGTGGATTGCAGCGACAAATCTTCGCGTGCCTGCCAGCTCAGGGTCGAGTTCAGCGTGTACTCAGGAATAATCGACAGGCGTTCGCCGGTCTCTTTATTCTTACTTTGCAGCATGTAAGTGATGTTGTTGGTCCAGGTAACGGTTTCGCTAACCGGCACGTTCAGCGTACCTTCCAGACCCTCAACCACCGCTTTAGGAATGTTTTCCCACTGATAGATATCGGTGTAAGTCGTCTTCCCTTTGCTGGTGATGGACGTTCTGTCGAACGGTACCGTCCCCGCTTCAATCTTGTTGCGGTAATCGTTGCGGAACCAGGTTACCCCGGCCAGCCAGCCGTCACGCTTAAACTCAAGACCAATCTCTTTGTTGATACTGGTTTCGGCCTTCAGATCGTCGTTGCCCATCATGTAGCAACCGATGCCGGTGGCGGAGCCAGTGGCGTAGCAACCCTGGCCTTTACTGTAGAGAATATAATTCGGGTTGAGCTGATACAGGCTTGGCGCTTTATAGGCGCGCGCAATCCCCATCTTCAGGGTGAAGTCATCGCCCAGACCTTGTGACAGGTTCAGAGATGGGCTCCAGTTATCGCCGACGATACTGTGGTGATCGAAACGCAGACCCGGCGTCAGCATGGTGCTGTCGGTCAGTTCCATGTTGTTTTCAGCAAACAGAGAGAAAATTTCCGCATCGGAGTACGGGCTGCGGTTGGTGCTGCTGTAACCTGGGATATCACCGCCCATAAAGGTCTGCGAATTGGAGAGCATATCCTTCATGCGCTGCTGATTCCACTCGGTACCGAGCGTCAGGTTTTGGTTGACCAGCAGGTCCAGTGGAATGCTGATTTCACTGTGCAGCATGACGTCATTCAGGTCGGCATCGACATATTTTTGTGACGCATTCGGGTCAAAGATCCCCTCGGTTCCTCCCGCCAGACCTTCCGGCGTACGGGAGTTACGCGTATGTTCATATTGCACCCAATTGCTGGTGGTAACGCCATTATCCCAGCCGCCGTTCCAGGTCAGAGAGTAGTTCTGACGATAAAGGCGGTTGGTCTCTTTCCCGTAGTTATCTTTCACCAGTTGGTTGGTGTTGGTGTTTTGGGTATCGCCCGCGTACAGGTTGCCCTGGCGGCTATAACCCGCTGCCAGTTCCAGCGACTGGAGCGGGGCGAAATCCCAGCGAACTACGCCGTTAATGTCTTTATTGATAACGCCTTCACGACCGGCCGGTAAGGTATTGGCGTAGGTGCCAGTACGTTCTGACTGATGACCCTGGTTGATATCCCAGGCATCGGCCTGCGTTTTATCCAGATTACCGTACAGACGGAAGCTGAAATCCCCGCCCATTGGGCCGTTCAGGCTAAAGTTGGTACGTTTGGTCGAGCCTTCGTCTTTGTGTTCCGGGGCATTGAAATAGGTATCCCACGAACCGTGCCATTCATTGCTGCCTTTTTTGGTGATGATATTCACCACGCCGCCCGCAGCTCCGTTGCCGTAACGTGCTGCGGCAGGACCACGCAGCACTTCAATACGCTCGATCATTTCCGGTGGCACCCAGGCGGTATCGCCACGGGTATCACGCTCGCCGCGCCAGCCCTGACGCACGGAGTTACGGCTGGTCACCGGCTTACCGTCGATCAGAATCAGGGTGTTTTCTGGACCCATACCACGAATATCAATCTGACGGTTGTTACCGCGCTGGCCGCTGGTTGAGTTGCCGGTCAGGTTAACGCCAGGCATGGTACGGATGATTTCCGCAACATCGCGCGCGGGAGGATTTTTACGGATTTCATCCGCGGTGATGGTTGAAACACCCGGCGCCTGCAGGTTTTGCTGCGCGGCGGTAACGACGATGGTGTCTTCATGAGAGACAGCGGCGTTATCAGTTTGATCTTCTGCCATTGCTGGCAGTGCTACCCCGTAAATCCCTAAATTGACCAATAAGGCCAGTGAATGAATCTTGTTGTTCATTGTATGTCCTGCTGTTCTTTTAGCCACGAGTACCCATGTGCCGTGGTGCGGCATTTGGTCTGATGTCGCCCGCATCCGCGTAAACCCTCCGTTCCAGAAAAAGTACGCAGCGCCAGGTCGGTTTATAAGTGGTGAAAAACTGTGCGCGCTTCCCACAGCGCGACAATACGCTATTGCAAATGCAAATAGTTATCAATAATATTATCAATATATTTCACACTAGATCATAAAAATTCACAGTAAACATGGGGTTATGGCGGTGACGACGTTAAAGACGGGAAGCGAAGCGTGGTGGCAGTCGAAAAAAGGCCCGGAGTGGGAGCGTGAAGAGAACGGAAATTATCGGGTAACCTTCTGGTGGCGTGACCCGCAGGGAACGGAAAAAGAGTCCGCCATTCGTCGTGTGTGGGTCTATATCACCGGCGTCACCGACCATCATCAAAATGTCCCCCCTCAGTCGATGCAACGCATTAACGGTACAAATGTTTGGTGCTGGAGTGTTTCCCTCAGCGCCAACTGGCGCGGTAGCTACTGCTTCATTCCCACCGCGCGGGATGACATTTTTGCCGCGCTGGCGGTGGACGAAACGCCTGACCGAAACGTGCTGCGTGAAGGCTGGCGACAATTGTTACCGCAGGCGATTGCCGATCCTCTCAATCCGCAGAGCTGGCGGGGAGGTCGTGGCCATGCGGTGTCAGCGCTCGAAATGCCAGACGCTCCCGTACAGCCCGGCTGGGATCAGCCTGCGGCTCCCGATTGCCCCGCAGTTTGCCTGCAATGGCACAGCGCCAGGCTTTGCAATACGCGTCGCGTATGGGTATTTACCACCGGTGACGACCAACCAGAAGCACGTCCGCTGGCTATCCTGCTGGACGGTCAGTTTTGGGCGCAAAGTATGCCGGTGTGGCCTGCGCTGGCTTCGCTCACGCACCGCGGAGATCTCCCTCCCGCCGTATATCTCCTGATTGACGCTATCGACACATCTCATCGTAGCCGCGAACTGCCGTGTAACGCCGATTTTTGGTTGGCGGTACAGCAGGAGCTTTTGCCGCTGGTGAAGACGACCACTGCGTTCAGTGACGATCCGCAGCGCACGGTGGTTGCCGGACAAAGTTTTGGCGGGTTGTCTGCGCTGTATGCCGGGCTGAACTGGCCCGCGCGCTTTGGCTGTGTGCTCAGCCAGTCCGGTTCTTTCTGGTGGCCGCATCGCGGCGGTCATCAGGATGGGGCGATTGTTGAACAACTGAAGAGCGGCAAGGTCAGCGTTCAGGGGCTGCGTATCGTTCTGGAGGCCGGGATCCGCGAGCCGATAATTTTTCGTGCCAATCAGGCGCTATATGCCCAATTACCCTCTGCACCACAATCTATTTTCTGGCGTCAGGTTGATGGCGGACACGATGCGCTTTGCTGGCGCGGTGGCCTGATGCAAGGGCTAATGACGCTCTGGCAACCGCTTTCCGAGACGATTTAACCGGACGATGTTCCACGACAGGAGTTGAGTATGGAGTTCAGTAACCCCTTCGATAATCCGCAGGGCCAGTTTTACATTCTGCAAAACCCACAGCGTCAGTTTAGCCTCTGGCCGCAGCAGTGCTCACTTCCTGCTGGCTGGCAAGTCGCGTGCGAACCGCAATCGCAGGAAGCCTGCCAGCAATGGCTGGATGCAAACTGGACCACGCTGACGCCAGCAAACTACGTTGATGTGCAGGAGGCTCCATGACTCAGCGTTTACCGTTAGTCGCGGCTCAGCCGGGGATCTGGATGGCGGAAAAACTCTCCACCTTGCCCTCGGCGTGGAGCGTGGCGCACTATGTAGAATTAACCGGCGAACTGAACGCGCCGTTGCTGGCAAAGGCAATCGTTGCCGGTATGGAGCAGGCTGATACTCTGCGGATGCGGTTTAGCGAAGATAACGGCGAGGTCTGGCAATGGGTTGATCCTGCGCTCACCTTCGCGGAACCTGAAATTATCGACCTGCGCGAAAAATCTCACCCACATGAAGCAGCCCGCGCACTGATGCAGGCCGATCTGCAACAGGACTTACGCGCTGATGGTCATAAACCGTTGGTTTTCCATCAGCTCATTCAGGTAGGTGATAACCGCTGGTACTGGTATCAGCGTTACCATCATCTGCTGGTTGATGGCTTCAGCTTTCCGGCCATTACCCGCCAGATAGCCGCCATTTACTGCGCATGGCAGAGTGGCGAACCCACGCCGGATTCTCCTTTTACGCCGTTTGCCGAGGTCGTGGAAGAGTATCAACAGTATCGTCAAAGCGATGCCTGGCAACGTGATGCTACTTTCTGGACCGAGCAGCGTAAACAGTTACCGCCCCCGGCGTCGTTGTCGAACAAACCGTTGCCGGGGCGCTCGGCCAGTGCCGATATTATTCGTCTGAAGCTCACCGCGCCTGAAGGCGCGTTCCGCCAGCTTGCAGCACGTATGCCTGATGTGCAGCGTGCGGATCTGGCCCTCGCGCTGGTAGCGTTGTGGCTGGGACGTTTATGCAGCCGAATGGATTATGCCGCCGGATTTATCTTTATGCGGCGTATGGGATCGGCGGCACTCACGTCCACCGGACCGGTTTTAAACGTTTTGCCCTTTGGCGTGAGGCTGGATGCGGCAGAAAGCTTGCCTGCGCTGGCACAGCGGTTGGCAGGGCAGTTGAAGAAAATGCGCCGACATCAGCGTTATGACGCTGAACAAATTGTGCGCGACAGCGGGCGTGCAGCCGGTACCGAGCCGCTGTTTGGTCCGGTGCTGAACGTGAAAATATTCGATTATCAGCTAAATATTCCCGGCGTTCAGGCGCAGACCCATACCCTGGCGACAGGCCCGGTCAACGATCTTGAGCTGGCGCTATTCCCGGATGAAAACGGTGGGCTGAGTATTGAAATCCTCGCCAATAAACAGCGTTATGATGCCGCGACACTGGCGCAACACGCATCGCGTTTAACCGCGCTTATCGAACAGTTTGCCGACAATCCGGCGCTATGCTGTGGTGAGGCCGGGATGCTGTTGCCAGCGGAGTATGAGCAACTGGCGAAGATTAACGACACGACCGTGGAGATCCCGGCCACGACGCTGAGCGCGCTAGTGGCACAGCAGGCCGATAAAACACCGGATGCCCCGGCGCTGGCCGATGCTCGTTATCAGTTTAGTTATCGTGAAATGCGCCAGCAGGTTGTGGCGCTGGCGCAGCTACTGCGCGCGCGGGCCGTACAGCCAGGTGACAGCGTTGCCGTGGCATTACCGCGTTCAGTATTCCTGACGCTGGCGCTGCACGGTATTGTTGAAGCCGGAGCCGCCTGGCTGCCATTGGATACCGGATACCCGGACGATCGCCTGCGGATGATGCTCGAAGACGCAAAGCCAAAATTAGTGATCGCAACTGAAGATCAACTGGCGCGCTTTGGCGATATCCCGGGGCTGGAAAGTCTGTGCTACAACGCGCCGCTGCCAGCGGGAGATACCGCGCTGTTGGCCCTCTCTCAACCGTATCAAACGGCCTATATCATTTTTACTTCCGGTTCTACCGGCAGACCCAAAGGGGTGATGGTCGGGCAAACGGCGATCGTCAATCGCCTGTTATGGATGCAAAATCACTATCCGCTGACGGCAGAGGATGTGGTGGCGCAAAAAACGCCATGCAGTTTTGATGTCTCGGTGTGGGAATTTTTCTGGCCGTTTATTGCCGGCGCAAAATTGGTGATGGCGGAGCCCGAGGCGCACCGCGATCCGCTGGCGATGCAGCAATTCTTCGCCCAATACGGGGTGACGACCACTCACTTTGTTCCTTCCATGCTGGCTGCTTTTATTGCGTCATTGACGCCGAAAACTGCGCAGAAAAGTTGTGCTTCGCTGAAGCAGGTATTCTGCAGCGGCGAAGCCTTGCCTGCAGATTTATGTCGTGAGTGGGAACAGTTGACCCATGCGCCGTTGCACAATTTGTACGGACCAACTGAAGCGGCGGTTGATGTGAGCTGGTATCCGGCCTGGGGGGAAGCGCTCGCCGCCGTAACCGGCAACAGCGTGCCGATTGGTTATCCGGTATGGAACACCGGTTTGCGGATCCTCGATGCCATGATGCGTCCGGTGCCCTTCGGCGTAGCGGGTGATCTATACCTGACGGGGATCCAACTGGCGCAGGGCTATCTGGGACGAGCGGATCTGACGGCAAGCCGCTTTATCGCCGATCCGTTTAATGCCGGTGAACGCATGTACCGTACCGGGGATGTGGCCCGCTGGCTGGAAAATGGTGCGGTGGAATACCTGGGGCGCAGCGATGACCAGCTTAAAATTCGCGGACAGCGTATTGAACTGGGGGAAATTGATCGGGTGATGCAGCAACTGCCCGACGTCGAGCATGCTGTTGCCCATGCCTGCGTATTTAATCAGGCTGCGGCGACCGGCGGCGATGCGCGTCAACTGGTGGGGTATCTGGTGTCGCAATCGGGTTTACCGCTGGACACCTCTGCATTGAGGGAGAGTCTGCGCGAAAAACTGCCAGCGCATATGGTGCCGACGGTATTGTTGCAACTGGCGGAGCTGCCGCTCAGCGCGAACGGTAAATTGGATCGTAAAGCATTACCGATGCCTCAGCTAACGTCACGCACAACGGGACGTGCGCCGCGCCCTGGGATCGAAACCACCATTGCGCACTCTTTTGCGGCCTTGCTGGATTGTGAGGTCAATGATGTGGAGGCAGATTTCTTCGCGCTGGGCGGACATTCTCTGCTGGCGATGAAGCTGGCGGCGCAATTGAGTCGTATGTTTGAACGACAGGTGACGCCAGGTCAGATTATGGTGGCTTCTACCGTTGAACAACTCAGCGCATTGCTGGAGAGTGATGATGATGAACAGTCGCAGCATCTGGGGTTTGAGACGCTGCTGCCGCTGCGTGAAAGTCACGGCCCAACGCTGTTTTGCTTCCATCCCGCGTCGGGTTTTGCCTGGCAGTTTAGCGTGCTGTCGCGTTACCTCAGCCCGCAGTGGTCGATTACAGGCATTCAGTCGCCGCGACCGGATGGACCCATGCAAACGGCGGAAAACCTCGATGCGGTATGTGACCATCATCTGGCAACGCTGCTTAACCAGCAGCCTCACGGTCCATACTATTTATTAGGTTACTCGCTGGGGGGGACGCTGGCGCAGGGGATTGCCGCGCGTTTACACGCCCGGGGGGAGGATGTTGCCTTCCTGGGGCTGCTGGATACCTGGCCGCCTGAAACGCAAAATTGGCAGGAAAAAGAGGCCAATGGCTTGGATCCTGCCGTACTGGCGGAGATCGAGCGTGAACGTGAAGCGTTTCTGGCCGCACAGCAGGGGAATGCGTCTGACGCGTTATTCAACGCTATCGAAGGCAATTATGCGGATGCGGTTCGCCTGTTAACCACAGCCCACAGCGTACCTTTTGCGGGTCACGCTACGTTGTTCGTGGCTGAACGCACATTACCGCAGGGCGTTAGCCCTGAACGTAGTTGGTCACCATGGATATCCAGTCTGGAGGTTTATCGTCACGACTGCGCGCATGTCGACATCATTTCTCCCATCGCGTTTGTGACGATAGGGCCTGTAATCAATGCGTTGATTAATCAATCTGCGTAACAAAGTCACTTTTGCTATTACGGCAATCGAACAACTCCATAATGCAATGTCATGTTGTGGAGTTGTTGCTTTGGTGTGGAATGGGGTGGCGAAGGGAGTGAATAAATTCCGAAGATAATTTTTGGTAGGGGCGGATGCGTAAAGAAAGTTTCAGATAATTCTGACTAGCTGGTAGACTTCTCCCACGGGAGTGTTTTTCTTTTGGGAAAGTTTTCAGGTCACGCAACATGTCATCATTGAATATTAAGCAAGACAACGTTTCGGAATTTACTGCTTATCCTCAGCCTACGGTAAACGCCAACGAAATTGATTTAATTAACCTGGTCGAAATCTTATGGCGCGCCAGGACGAAAATTGTGGCTACCGTTTTCGCTTTTGCCTGCGTGGGTATTCTGGTCTCTTTCCTGCTGCCGCAAAAATGGACCAGTCAGGCCATCGTGACGCCGGCAGAACCCGTTCAGTGGCAGGATCTCGAGAATACGTTGACCAAATTGCGCGTGCTGGATATGGATATTAACGTCAGCCGCAGTGATGTGTTTAACCTGTTTATCAAAAAATTTCAGTCGCCCTCATTGTTAGAAGATTATCTGCGTTCTTCACCCTATGTGATGGAGCAATTGAAGGGCGCTGATATTGACGAAATGGACCTGCATCGGGCAATCGTCAGGCTCGGTGAAAAAATGACCGCGGTTGACAGCAATGCGGGAAAAAAGAGTGAGACCTCGCTGTATACCTCATGGACGCTGAGCTTTACCGCTCCTCAGGCTGAAGAAGCCCAGTCTGTGCTACAGGGTTATATCCATTATATTTCTTCTATTGTTGAGAAAGAAACGCTGGAAGATATTCGCAATAAACTGTTCATCAAAACCAGTTATGAAAAAGAAAGACTGGCGATGGATCGCGTCAGGCTCAAAAACCAGATGGAAGCAAATATTCAGCGGCTCAACTACTCCCTGGAGATTGCGAATGCCGCCGGGATTAAAAAGCCGGTCTACAGTAATGGCCAGGCGGTGAAAGATGATCCTGATTTCTCTATTTCACTGGGCGCGGACGGTATCTCGCGTAAATTAGAAATTGAAAAATCAGTAACAGATGTTGCGGAAATTAACGGAGAATTACGTAACCGCCAATATCACGTTGATCAGCTGTTAGCCATGAACGTGAGTGACGTAAAATTTACGCCGTTTAAATATCAGCTTTCACCTTCACTGCCAGTGCATAAAGATGGTCCGGCTAAATCGAGGATCGTTATTCTGGCTGCGTTACTGGGTGGTATGGTGGCCTGTGGTGGCGTTCTGCTGAACTACGCCATGGTGTCGCGTAAGCAAAAAATGGCGTTTATCGATCAGCAACTGGTGTGATTAATTGCCGTATGGCGGCAGGCAGCCGCCATACGTTAACTCTCGCTATTTGTTGCGCCCTAGCGGTACGACTAACGGCGTGCCGGCAACCGGATCGTCGATAATCATACAGCGTAATCCATAGATTTTTTCGATAAGCTCCGCCGTAACTATCTCCTTCGGCGCCCCCTCGGCAATAATTTTTCCGTCACGCAGCGCAATCAGGTTCGTTGCATAGCGACAGGCCTGATTGAGGTCGTGCAGAACGGCGGCCAGCGTATAACCCTTCTCCCGGTTTAGCTCACTGAGCAGCTCCAGCAGATCAATCTGATGACTGATATCCAGCCAGGTGGTGGGTTCATCGAGCAACATAATCGATGTTTCCTGCGCCAGCACCATTGCAATCCATGCGCGCTGGCGTTGTCCGCCGGAAAGCGTATCTACACTTTGCGCCGCCAGATGGGTGATCCCTGTGGCCTGCATCGCTGTGTTTACCGCGATTTCATCTTCTTGCCGCCAGCGAGTAAACAGCGGCTGATGTGGGTAACGCCCGCGAGCAACCAGCTCCTGTACGGTAATATCACCCGGCGTGGTGGCGTTTTGCGCCAGCAAACCTATTCTGCGTGCAACCTCTTTGCTGGCATAGTGCTGAATATGCTCACCGTCGAGCCAAACCTTGCCGTGGGCGGGCGTCATCAGACGACTCAGTGTGCGCAGTAGCGTTGATTTCCCGCAGCCGTTTGGCCCAATAATCGCGGTAAAGTGACCGTCGGGAATCGACACATTGAGATTTTCCGCGACGGTAAACTTGCCATAACCCAGCGTTAACTGGTCGCCGCGCAAACGGGCAACTGATTCGATCATTTTTTGCGGGACTCCTGAATTAACAAGACGATAAGATAAATACCGCCGAGGCTTACGGTGACAACGCCCACCGGAAGCTGATAAGGCATAAACAGCTGTTGGGCGCATAAATCTGCCATCAGCAGCAGTAGCGCGCCGCATAGCGCTGACAGGGTTAATCCCCAGCGGGATGTGCCGCTAAGTCGACGCGCAATATGGGGGGCGACGAGAGCAATAAAGGAAATTGGACCTGCCAGCGCGGTGGCGGCGGCGGTCAGTACCACGGCGACCAGCATCATCATCAGACGCGAACGCTCAACGCTGACGCCTAGCGCGCAGGCGCTGTCGTCACCCATTTCCAGTAAACGCATCCGGCGCACCAGCAGCGTGGCGCACATCAGCATCACAATAATCAGCGGGGCAGAAGGCCAGGTCTTGGCCCAGGTCAGACCATTGAGCGATCCGGCGTTCCACAGTCCGGCCGTTAATGCGGTTTCTAATGACGCTTTCAGCAGCAGCCAGGTGTTGAACGCCACCAGCATAGCGCGTATGCCGATACCGATAATAATCAGCCGGAAGGTGTCGATGCCGTTGCGCCAGGCGAGCGCCCAGACCACCAGTGAAGTCAGGATCCCACCCAGCATAGCCGCCAGCGCGATAGCGGTGAGATGCTGTCCAAACAGCACCATTGCCACCAGTACACCGCTCCAGGCACCGGTATTGAAACCCATCACATCCGGGCTGCCCAGCGGGTTGCGCATCAGCGACTGAAATATTGCGCCGCTCACGCCGAGCGCCGCGCCAATCAATAACGCCATGAGCACGCGCGGCAAACGCCATTCGGTGACCACCAGCGTGATACTGCGCGGCGCATCGCCGAACAGGGCGGCAATAATTTGCTGGGTTTCCAGCGTAACGACGCCGCTACGCAGGCTCCACAAGCCAACGGCGAGACAGCCTACAACCAGCAGCAGACTGCTGATAATCAGACGACGGGAGAGGTGCATCATGCGCCACCCCCGCGCGATTTACGGCGAACCAGAAAGATGAGCACCGGCGCGCCGATAAATGCGCTGACCACCGAAACACGCAGTTCGCCGGGGACAATCACACGCCCGATAATATCGGCAATTAACAGCAGAGAGGGGGTTGCCAGCAGGGTGACGGGCAATGACCAGCGGTGATCCGCCCCCACCAGCCAGCGCGCCATATGCGGCATCATCAGGCCGATAAAGGCGATAGGACCGACAATTGCGGTCGCGCTGCCGCACAGTACGGTGATCGCCAGCAGGCCGATAAACTGCGTGCGGGCGACTTTACTGCCCAGCGCGGTAGCAGTGTCGCTACCAAGACTCAGGCTATTCAGGGCGCGGCTGAGAAACAATGCGGCAGCCGTGGCAATCAATATCGGCACCAGCACCACCTTCAGCGTTTGCAGACTGCGGATATCCAGAGAACCGGCCTGCCAGAATCGCAACTGATCGTAGACGTCCGGGTTGAGTAGGGCGATGCCGTTGGATAGCCCCTCGAGCACTGCACCCAGCGCAACGCCCGCCAGCGTCAGTCGTACCGGACTGAGCTGCCCGCCGCCCTGGCTACCGGTAAACGCTACAATCAGCGAGGCGATCAGCGCCCCGGAAAAAGCCATCAGCAATTGTTCCTGTGGGGAAGAGAAACCGAACAGCGACGCGCCCAGCACGATGGCGAAGCTGGCGCCAGAATTAACCCCAAGGATCCCCGGATCGGCGAGCGGGTTACGCGTGAGCGTTTGCATTAAGGCGCCCGCCAGACCCAGCGCGCCGCCGGCGAGCAGTCCTGCCAGCGTGCGTGGCAGTCGCGCGTCCAGCACGATGGTGCAATCCGCGCTTTGGCAACTGCCGGTGAGTGCATCCAGCACCACGGATGCAGGTAGCGATTTTGCGCCAATAACCAGACTTAATACCGTGGTGAGAACAAGTAATAACAATAGTCCGGGCACGGCGAAAGCGCGTGTCGCGGAAACAGAGCATGACATATCAACTTCCCTGATAATGATAGTAATTATCGTTATCGATCTTATTTGGATATGTTAGCATGTGCAGCCATCGAATGGATATTGAAAAAGTACCTGGTAAGGCTCTGTAATGAATCGACAATCCTGGCTGCTTAACCTCAGCCTGTTAAAGACCCACCCTGCATTTCGCGCCGTCTTCCTCGCTCGTTTTATTTCCATTGTCTCTTTGGGGCTACTCGGTGTGGCGGTTCCGGTACAGATCCAGATGATGACCCAGTCGACCTGGCAAGTGGGTTTATCGGTGACGTTGACCGGTAGCGCAATGTTTATTGGCCTGATGGTTGGCGGCGTACTGGCCGACCGCTATGAGCGTAAAAAAGTGATCCTGTTGGCGCGTGGAACCTGTGGCGTCGGCTTTATTGGTTTGTGTCTGAATGCGCTGCTGCCCGAACCGTCGTTACTGGCGATTTATCTGCTTGGCTTATGGGACGGTTTCTTTGCCTCGCTGGGCGTGACGGCTTTGCTGGCAGCAACGCCGGCGTTGGTCGGGAGGGAGAATTTGATGCAGGCCGGGGCGATTACCATGCTGACGGTGCGTTTGGGTTCGGTCATTTCGCCGATGCTTGGTGGGGTACTGCTGGCGACCGGTGGCGTGGCCTGGAACTACGGCCTGGCGGCGGCAGGCACGTTCATAACCTTACTGCCGCTGCTGAGCCTTCCCGCGTTACCTCCACCGCCGCAGCCGCGCGAGCATCCGCTGAAATCGCTGCTGGCAGCATTTCGCTTTTTGCTCGCCAGTCCGCTGATTGGCGGCATTGCGCTGCTCGGCGGCCTGTTGACCATGGCGAGCGCCGTGCGGGTGCTGTATCCGGCGCTGGCGATTAACTGGCAGATGTCGAGCGCGCAAATTGGTTTGTTGTATGCGGCCATTCCTCTTGGCGCGGCGGTGGGCGCTTTGACCAGCGGACAGCTGGCGCACAGCGTTCGTCCGGGATTGATCATGCTGGGTTCTACCGTGGCTTCATTCCTGGCTATCGGTCTGTTTGGCTTGATGCCGGTCTGGGAGCTTGGGGTTGTCTGCCTGGCGTTGTTCGGTTGGTTAAGTGCGGTTAGCTCTTTGTTGCAGTACACCCTGTTACAGACGCAGACGCCAGAAGCGATGCTCGGGCGAATTAACGGTTTGTGGACGGCGCAGAACGTCACCGGGGACGCGATTGGCGCGGCGTTGTTAGGTGGTTTGGGTGCGATGATGACGCCGGTCGCCTCGGCAAGCGTAAGTGGATTTGGGCTGGTGATTGTCGGTCTGCTACTGCTGTTGTTGCTGGGGGAATTACGTCGATTCCGGCAAATGCCTGTGAATACCTGACGGGCCGGATAGGGCGTTAGCCGCATCCGGCGCTGGCGATTAAAAGAGAGCTGACAGACGTTGCAACAGCAGCGTCGCGCTGTAGTAGTCGAGACGGAAGGTTTCCGTGCCCAGGGCGTAAACACGTTTATTTTGCACGGCTGGCAGATGCGCCAGAAGCGGATTGGCATAAATGGCGTCGGCATCTTTGCTGTCGCCAGCAAACAGGAACAGCGCTTCGCCGTTCAGGCCAGCCGCCAGATTTTCACCGCCAAGCTGGATGATATCGTGGCGTTTGCCCTGGCTCTGGCTGGTGTGCAAACCGGCAGGTAGCGGCGCCAGTGTGAAGCCTAACTGTTCCATCAGCTTGCCCTGTGCCGACTCAGGCGTCCAAAGATTGGCGCTGTGCGCCGCCGCGGTATAGACCAGCGCGTTGACCGGCTGTGGCGGTAGGGTGATCCGTTGCTTAACCGCTTGCAGTTGCTTATCAAATTCGGCAATTCGCGCGGCTGCCTGCGGCTCCTGACCGGTAATTTCACCCAGTTGCGTCAGCAACGTCTGCCAGCTTTTGTCGTCGTAGTTGATGATAAGCGTGGGCGCAATGGTGGACAACTGATCGTATAGCGCGAGGGCGGAGTCGCCGCCGGTGGCGCTTACCAGAATCAGATCCGGCATTTGTGCCGCGACGGCTTCCGCACTTGGTTCGCCGATGTACAGACGGCTGAGTTTGCGTTCCCTGGCCACGTCGCTCCATTGACGTAAAAAGCCCTGCGCATCGCCAATGCGGTTGTTCGGCGTGGTGGCGCCGCTGGCGATGACCGGGGCATCAATCGCCAGCAGCGAGCCGGTAAGGGTGACGCTGGTGGAGACAATGCGCTGCGGCTTATGCTCCAGCGTATGCGTGCCACGGCTGTCGGTGATCTGACGCGGCCAGTCGGCGGCGTGACCTAAAGAAATTCCTGAAATAAACAAACCAGTCAGTAAAAGCACGGTGCGACGAAAAGAGGGGAGACTCACGAATCAGCTTCCTGTTATCAGTATGGTTAATGCTTCTCATTTTCATTGTTAGCGGGCGAGGATGCAAGCCAAAGTCGCACATTGTGCTGCCACAAGAGTTGACATACAGCCGCTTTGCTTTTAGGTTAGCGACCGAAAATATAAATGATAATCATTATTAGAGCCTTTATCATTTTTGGAGGATGATATGGATATGTCACTGGCCGAGGAAAAAACGCAGACTATGCCGACGCTCGCTCCCGACAGTTTTTTCTTTATGTCGCCGTATCGTAGTTTTACGACGTCAGGATGCTTCGCCCGCTATGCGGAACCGGCAATTGATGGCGATTCGCCAGACAGCCCTTTCCAACACAAAATGCACGCACTGTTTGCTGATGCCAAATCGCAGGGCATCGCTAACCCCATTATGGTCGGGGCAATTCCTTTCGATACCCGCCAGCCATCATCGCTGTTTATTCCCCAATCGTGGCAGAGCTTCTCTCGCACGGCAAAGCAGCAATCATCACGTTACTTTACCCGGCATCAGTCATTAAACGTCGTTGAGCGTAAATCGATTCCGGAACAGGACTTTTTTGAAGAGATGGTTGCCCGGGCGGCTGCGCTGACGGCCACGCCGGAAGTCGACAAAGTGGTGTTGTCACGTCTGATCGATATCACCACCGATGCCAACATTGACAGCGGTGCGCTGCTGGAGCGTCTGGTGGCGCAAAATCCGGCGAGTTACAACTTCCATGTCCCCATTGAAGACGGTGGCGTATTGCTTGGCGCCAGCCCGGAACTGCTGTTGCGCAAAGAAGGCGATCGTTTTAGCTCGCTGCCGCTGGCCGGTTCGGCGCGCCGTCAGCCTGATGATGTGCTGGACAGGGAAGCGGGGATCCGCCTGTTGGCGTCTGAGAAGGATCGCCATGAGCACGACCTGGTGACGCAGGCGATGAAAGCCGTGTTGCGCGATCGCAGCAGTGAATTGCAACTCCCTTCCTCTCCGCAACTGGTCACTACGCCTACGCTCTGGCACCTCGGCACGCCGTTTGAAGGAAAAGCCAACGCAGAGGAAAACGCGCTGACGCTGGCGTGCCTGTTGCATCCGACGCCTGCGCTGAGCGGTTTCCCGCATCAGGTTGCGCGCAACATTATCGCCGAGCTGGAGCCGTTCGATCGCGACTTGTTCGGCGGCATCGTCGGCTGGTGTGATGCTGAAGGTAATGGCGAATGGGTGGTGACGATCCGCTGCGCGAAGCTGCTGCGTAATCAGGTTCGTTTCTTTGCCGGCGCCGGTATTGTGCCTGCGTCTTCTCCGGTTGCGGAATGGCGTGAAACGGGAGCCAAGCTTGCCACCATGTTGAATGTTTTTGGACTGCATTAAGGAGTCATGATGAGTATTCCTTTCACCCGTTGGCCGGAGGAGTTTGCCCGCCGTTACCGTGAAAAAGGCTACTGGCAGGATTTGCCGCTGACCGACATTCTGACCCGTCACGCCGAGAGCGATCATACGGCGGTCATTGATGGTGCACGCCATCTGAGCTATCGCCAGTTGAATCAGGCGACTGACAATCTCGCCTGCAGCCTGCGTCGTCAGGGAATCAAACCTGGCGAAACCGCGCTGGTGCAGTTGGGCAATGTGGCGGAGCTGTACATCACCTTCTTTGCGCTGCTCAAGCTGGGCGTCGCTCCGGTGCTGGCGCTGTTTAGCCATCAGCGTAACGAACTCAATGCTTATGCTAAACAGATCGCACCCGCGTTACTGATCGCCGATCGCCAGCATGCGCTGTTTAGCGGGGAAGATTTTCTCAATACCTTTGTGGCTGAACACAATTCAGTGCGCGTGGTACAACTGCGCAATGATGAAGGCGAACATAACCTGCAAATGGCGATCGACCAGCCTGCGGCTGATTTTACCGCGACGCCATCGCCTGCTGATGAAGTGGCGTACTTCCAGCTTTCTGGCGGTACCACCGGGACGCCGAAGCTTATTCCTCGTACCCATAACGATTACTACTACAGCGTGCGTCGCAGTAATGAGATCTGCCGCTTCACTAGGGAAACGCGCTATCTGTGCGCGATCCCGGCGGCGCATAACTACGCCATGAGTTCGCCTGGTTCGCTTGGCGTGTTCCTGGCTGGCGGCACCGTGGTTCTGGCGGCTGACCCGAGCGCAACCCTGTGCTTCCCGCTGATTGAACAGCATCAGGTTAACGTCACGGCGCTGGTGCCGCCGGCGGTGAGCCTGTGGCTGCAGGCGATTGCGGAGTGGGGGAGCAATGCGCAATTGGCTTCGCTGACGCTGTTGCAGGTCGGTGGGGCACGGCTTTCCGCCTCGCTTGCGGCGCGTATTCCGGCGGAGATTGGCTGCCAGTTGCAGCAGGTTTTTGGCATGGCGGAAGGGCTGGTGAACTACACCCGTCTGGACGACAGCCCTGAGCGCATCATCAATACCCAGGGACGACCGATGTGCCCGGATGATGAAGTCTGGGTCGCCGATGCTGATGGTAATCCCCTGGCGCAGGGCGAAACGGGCCGCCTGATGACGCGAGGTCCGTACACCTTCCGGGGTTACTTCAACAGCCCGGAGCACAATGCCAACGCCTTTGACGCTAACGGTTTTTACTGCTCCGGCGATCTGATCGCTATCGATCAGGATGGCTATATCACCGTACAAGGGCGTGAGAAGGATCAGATCAACCGGGGTGGCGAGAAGATCGCAGCAGAAGAAATTGAAAACCTGCTGTTACGCCACCCATTGGTGATCCATGCCGCTCTGGTCAGTATGGATGACGAACTGATGGGCGAGAAAAGCTGCGCATGGCTGGTGGTGAAAGAGCCGCTGCGCGCGGTGCAGGCACGCCGTTTCCTGCGTGACCAGGGCGTGGCGGAATTCAAATTACCTGACCGTGTGGAGTGCGTTGAGTCACTCCCGCTAACCCCGGTCGGTAAAGTGGATAAAAAACAATTACGTCAGTGGCTGGCGTCACGTTCACTGGCCTGAAGGAGAAAAAGAGATGGCAATTCCTAAACTGCAGGCTTATGCACTGCCTACGGCGCTTGATGTTCCAGCCAATAAAGTCGACTGGACGTTTGAACCTGAACGCGCCGCGCTGCTGATCCACGACATGCAGGACTATTTTATCGGCTTTTGGGGGGATAACTGCCCGATGATGGCGCAAGTGGTGGCTAACATTGCCGCACTGCGTCAGTACTGCAAAGAGCATAACATTCCGGTGTATTACACCGCGCAACCCAAAGAACAGAGCGATGAAGACCGCGCCCTGCTGAATGATATGTGGGGACCGGGCCTGACGCGTTCGCCGGAACAGCAAAAAATCGTTGATGCGCTGGCTCCCGATGAGGCGGATACCATCCTGGTGAAATGGCGTTACAGCGCATTTCATCGCTCTCCGCTGGAGCAGATGCTTAAAGACACTGGCCGAAATCAACTGATTATTACCGGTGTGTATGCCCATATTGGCTGCATGACCACTGCGACTGACGCGTTCATGCGCGATATCAAGCCGTTTATGGTCGCCGATGCGTTGGCGGACTTCAGCCGTGATGAACACCTGATGTCGCTGAAATACGTGGCGGGACGTTCCGGTCGGGTGGTGATGACCCAGGAACTTTTGCCAACGCCGGTTCCGGCGAGTAAAGAGGCGCTGCGCAGCGTGATTCTGCCGCTGTTGGATGAGTCCGAGGAGCCAATGGATGACGAAAACCTGATCGACTACGGGCTGGATTCCGTGCGCATGATGGCGCTGGCGGCACGCTGGCGTAAAGTTCATGGCGATATTGATTTCGTGATGCTGGCGAAAAACCCGACCATAGACGCCTGGTGGAAGCTACTCTCCCGCGAGGTGAACTGATGGCCGGATTTGATTTTACCGGGAAAACCATCTGGGTGACCGGCGCGGGTAAAGGCATTGGCTACACTACGGCACTGGCATTTGTGAAAGCCGGCGCGCAGGTGACTGGCTTCGATCGCGAATTTCCTCAGGATAACTACCCGTTTGCGACCGAAGTGCTGAATGTGGCCGATGCCGGGCAGGTGGCTGAGGTGTGCCAGCGAGTCCTTAAAGCATGCGAGCGGCTGGATGTGTTGGTCAATGCCGCCGGTATTCTGCGCATGGGGGCCACTGACGCACTGAGCGTTGAAGAGTGGCAGCAGACGTTTGCCGTTAACGTTGGCGGCGCGTTCAATCTGTTTCAGCAGACGATGGCGCAGTTTCGTCGCCAGCAGGGCGGGGCGATCGTGACCGTCGCCTCAGATGCGGCACACACACCGCGTATCGGCATGAGTGCTTATGGGGCGTCAAAAGCCGCGCTAAAAAGCCTGGCGCTCACCGTCGGACTGGAACTGGCGGGCAGCGGTGTGCGCTGTAATGTGGTTTCGCCAGGCTCGACCGATACTGACATGCAGCGCACGTTATGGGTCAGTGATGACGCGGAGGAGCAGCGTATTCGCGGGTTTGGCGAACAGTTTAAACTCGGTATCCCGTTGGGGAAAATCGCCCGACCGCAGGAGATCGCCAACACCATTTTATTCCTCGCCTCCGACCTTGCCAGCCACATTACGCTACAGGATATCGTGGTGGATGGCGGCTCAACGCTGGGAGCATGATGATGATCTGGAAACGCCATCTCACGCTGGATGAATTGAATGCCACCAGCCACAACACCATGGTCGCGCACTTAGGCATCCTTTATACCCGACTGGGCGATGATGTGCTGGAGGCCGAAATGCCAGTTGATACCCGCACGCATCAGCCGTTTGGTTTGCTGCACGGCGGCGCGTCGGCGGCACTGGCCGAAACATTGGGTTCAATGGCGGGTTATCTGATGACCCGCGACGGGCAGTGTGTAGTCGGTACAGAACTGAACGCCACGCACCATCGGGCGGTTTCGCAGGGCAAAGTGCGCGGCGTTTGTCAGCCGCTGCATCTTGGACGGCAGAATCAAAGCTGGGAAATCGTCATCTTTGATGAG
The DNA here is from genome assembly GCF_026719375.1 of Citrobacter sp. W9. NCBI lineage: Bacteria > Pseudomonadati > Pseudomonadota > Gammaproteobacteria > Enterobacterales > Enterobacteriaceae > Citrobacter > Citrobacter sp. W9. Next base: position 476,507 of record NZ_JAPPTE010000001.1, read on the forward strand.
CAAGGACGACGCTGTTGTACCTGCCGATTAGGTACTGCGGTGATGGGGTGAAGTCGCCCGACAAAGTAAAATGAAATTGCAGGGTTAACAGGTAAATGAAGTGATCTAGTTAACACTGCAATGTAAAAACTCAGTGATACTTCGGGTTTGTATGGTTGTCATGTTGTTAAATTCAGAAAAGATGTTATAGAAACAAAATGTAACATCTCTCTGACCTGGACAACGGATAATCAATATGAATAAATCAGGGAAGTACCTCGTCTGGACAGTGCTCTCTGTGATGGGAGCATTTGCCCTCGGCTATATCGCATTAAACCGTGGTGAACAGATCAACGCGTTGTGGATAGTCGTGGCGTCGGTCTGTGTCTACCTTATCGCTTACCGTTTCTATGGCTTGTACATTGCGAAAAATGTGCTGGCGCTGGACCCGACGCGTATGACGCCAGCCGTGCGCCATAACGACGGTCTGGATTATGTTCCTACCGATAAAAAAGTGCTGTTCGGTCACCATTTTGCGGCGATTGCCGGGGCGGGTCCGTTAGTCGGACCGGTACTGGCGGCACAAATGGGTTATCTGCCGGGTATGATCTGGCTGCTTGCAGGGGTGGTACTCGCGGGGGCTGTGCAGGACTTCATGGTGCTGTTTGTTTCTACCCGTCGCGATGGTCGTTCCCTTGGCGAACTGGTGAAAGAAGAGATGGGCCCAACGGCGGGCGTTATTGCGCTGGTAGCCTGTTTTATGATCATGGTGATTATCCTCGCGGTACTGGCGATGATCGTCGTGAAAGCGCTGACCCACAGCCCGTGGGGAACCTACACCGTCGCGTTTACCATTCCGCTGGCGATCTTTATGGGGATCTACCTGCGTTATCTGCGTCCGGGCCGCATTGGCGAAGTGTCGGTCATCGGTCTGGTATTCCTGGTGTTTGCCATTATTTCCGGCGGTTGGGTGGCCGAAAGTCCGACCTGGGCACCGTATTTTGACTTTACCGGCGTACAACTGACGTGGATGCTGGTGGGCTACGGCTTTGTCGCTGCCGTGCTGCCGGTATGGCTGTTGCTGGCCCCACGTGATTATCTCTCTACTTTCCTGAAAATCGGCACCATTGTTGGCCTGGCGGTAGGGATTTTGATCATGCGTCCGACGCTGACCATGCCTGCGCTGACCAAGTTTGTTGACGGTACTGGCCCGGTCTGGACCGGTAACCTGTTCCCGTTCCTGTTTATTACCATTGCCTGTGGTGCGGTATCTGGCTTCCACGCGCTGATCTCATCCGGTACCACGCCGAAGATGCTGGCGAACGAAGGGCAGGCCTGTTTTATCGGCTATGGCGGAATGTTAATGGAATCCTTTGTCGCCATTATGGCGCTGGTTTCCGCGTGCATCATCGATCCGGGCGTGTACTTTGCGATGAACAGCCCGATGGCGGTGTTGGCTCCGGCGGGTACGGCGGATGTCGTGGCTTCTGCAGCGCAGGTGGTCAGCAGTTGGGGCTTTGCTATTACCCCGGACACCTTGCATCAAATCGCCAATGAAGTCGGCGAACAATCCATCATTTCCCGCGCAGGCGGTGCGCCGACGCTGGCCGTTGGGATGGCGTATATTCTGCATGGTGCGCTGGGCGGCATGATGGATGTGGCGTTCTGGTATCACTTCGCCATTCTGTTTGAAGCCCTGTTTATTCTGACGGCGGTTGACGCCGGTACCCGCGCCGCACGCTTTATGCTGCAGGATCTGTTGGGCGTGGTATCACCGAGCCTGAAACGTACCGATTCACTGCCTGCGAACCTGCTGGCTACAGCGCTGTGCGTACTGGCCTGGGGTTACTTCTTACACCAGGGCGTGGTGGATCCACTGGGCGGTATCAACACCCTGTGGCCGCTGTTTGGTATCGCCAACCAGATGCTGGCCGGTATGGCATTGATGCTCTGTGCGGTGGTGCTGTTCAAGATGAAACGTCAGCGCTACGCATGGGTGGCGCTGGTGCCAACGGCCTGGCTGCTGATTTGTACTCTGACTGCGGGCTGGCAGAAAGCGTTTAGCCCGGATGCGAAAATTGGCTTCCTGGCTATCGCCAACAAGTTCCAGGCGATGATCGACAGCGGTAATATTCCGGCGCAGTACACCCAGTCGCAGCTGACGCAACTGGTGTTTAACAACCGTCTGGACGCGGGGCTCACTATTTTCTTCATGGTGGTCGTCGTGGTGCTGGGGCTGTTCTCGATTAAAACTGCGCTGGCAGCGCTGAAAGAGGACAAACCAACTTCGAAAGAAACGCCGTACGAACCAATGCCTGAGAATGTCGAAGAGATCGTGGCGCAGGCGAAAGGCGCGCACTAATATTCTCTTAACCAACAAGCCCTCTCCGGTACGGGGAGGGCGTTTGTACGACAGGGAATCACTATGTTTGAAACGCTCTCCAAAGCTGGGAAGTATTTAGGGCAAACCGCCCGCTTGATGATCGGTGTGCCGGATTATGACAACTATGTTGAGCATATGCGCGTCACGCATCCGGATCAGACGCCAATGACCTACGAAGAGTTTTTCCGCGAGCGGCAGGATGCGCGCTATGGGGGCAAAGGCGGCGCGAAGTGCTGTTGATTTTTTGCCGGATGCGCTGACGCTTATCCGGCCTACAACAATGCTTTGGCCGTAGGCCTAATAAGGCGAAGCCGCCATCAGGCAACCTGCACCATAGTCACACCGTCAACGTTCTACCTTCTCAAACGCTGCGCGCAGGGTATCTGGCGTTAACGTTACCGGCAGCGCATGAATAGATTCCACCGGGCGCAGGGTATGCGCAATCACCTTATCGATCTCAGCGCGATTTGCGATATCCACGTCTAACTGGGCCAGCCTGGTGGGGAGATTGAACCGCTGATAAGCGGTGACAAGTTGCGCCAGCACATCATCTTGCCCAAGTAATGCGCTCTGCACCAGAATGCCATACGCCACTTTGGTGCCATGGAGAAACTTCTCCGTTTGCGGGAGGACGGTCAGACCGTTATGGACCGAATGTGCCGCCGCCACACGGGTGTAGCGCTCGCCCAGACCACCAACCATACCGCCGCCGGCTATAATCGCATCCACCACGTCGCAAAACGCCTGGGTTAGTTCACCACGCTGCTTATCTGCCAGTGCCTGCTCGCTGCTTTCCAGCAGGACGTCGCGGATGGCCAGCGCGCCGTTGATGCCCAGACGTACGGTCAGAGGTAGCGTTTCTGGCTGCGGAGCCAGCACCACTGCCTCATACCATTTCGCCAGCGTATCGCCAATACCGGCCAGTAAATACTCTTCAGGCGCGTTAAGTATGATTCGTGGCTCAACCAGCACCAAAAAATTGGCATCGTCGAATATTTCGAAATGCAGCGCCTGACCGGCATCGTTGTACCAGACGGAAAGCGGCGTCCAGGCCGCGCAGGTGGCGGCGATGGTTGGGATCGCCACGAAAGGTAAATCAAGGCGGCGAGCCAGCGCTTTAGCCGTATCGAGCAGTGTACCGCCACCCACGCCAATCACGATGCTGCGATCATCTCCCGATTCTTTTGCCAGTTGAGCAACATCGGTTTCGCTGCAATGTCCCGTAAACAACAGGCGCTTAGCTTCGGCAAGATGAAAAGCTTCTGGCAGATAAGGACGCGCCGCGGCGATAGCTCGCTCACCGTAGACCCAGACGGCGTGTGAGAGTTGATCCGGGGTGAAAAAGTCGTGCAGTCTGGAGAGGCTACCGGTGTGGGAAAAGTAGTTAGCCGGGCCGGTGACGACGCGAATCTCGGTATTACTCATGTTGTGTTGTCCTTGTGCTGTCCTGATCTGGCAGGTTATTTTTATATAGACGTCTGAACGTCTTGATTGCCAAATACTAACATCGTGCTATAGTGGCTTCAACAACAACATCACACGTCGGGATAACAATAATGAGCAATAACCCACTGATTGTGCAAAGCAAACTCCCAAATCTGGGGACCACAATATTTACGCAAATGAGCGCGCTGGCACAGCAGCATCAGGCTATTAACCTCTCGCAGGGATTTCCTGATTTTGACGGTCCACATTTCTTGCAGGAACGTCTGGCATATCATGTCGCGCATGGCGCTAACCAGTATGCGCCGATGACGGGCGTGCAGCCGCTGCGCGAAGCCATTGCCGATAAAACCGCGGAGTTGTACGGTTATAAGCCCGATGCGACAAGTGAAGTCACCGTCACGGCAGGGGCTACAGAAGCATTGTATGCAGCCATTACGGCGCTGGTGCGGCCTGGTGACGAAGTGATCTGTTTTGATCCGAGCTACGATAGCTATGCGCCTGCGGTGGCGTTATCCGGCGGCGTGGTGAAACGTATTGCGTTGCAACCGCCGTCATTTCGTGTGAACTGGCAGGAATTTGCCACGCTACTCAGCGAGCGCACCCGGTTAGTGATCCTCAATACACCGCATAACCCATCTGCTACCGTCTGGCAGCGCGCTGATTTTGATGCGTTATGGCAGGCGATTAAAGAGCGCGAGATTTTTGTTATTAGCGACGAAGTGTATGAGCATATCTGCTTTGCCGCTCATGGACATGCGAGCGTGCTGGCTCATCCGCAGCTACGGGAACGCGCTGTTGCCGTTTCATCTTTCGGTAAAACGTATCATATGACCGGCTGGAAAGTCGGCTATTGCGTTGCACCCGACGCCATTAGCGCCGAGCTACGCAAAGTCCATCAGTACCTGACGTTCTCAGTCAACACACCGGCTCAGCTGGCGCTGGCGGATATGCTGCGGGAGAGCCCAATACACTACCGCGAGCTGCCCGCGTTTTATCAGAGAAAGCGTGATGTGCTGGTGAATGCGTTACGCGACAGCCGACTGGAAATTCTGCCGTGTGAGGGGACCTATTTTCTGCTGGTCGATTACAGTGCGGTCTCAACGCTTACTGACGTTGAGTTTTGTCAGTGGTTAACTAAAGAAGTGGGGGTTGCGGCGATACCGCTGTCGGTGTTCTGCGCCGATCCTTTCCCGCATAAGCTGATCCGCCTATGTTTTGCCAAGCAAGAATCGACGCTGTTAGCAGCCGCAGAGCGTCTGGCTTCGCTGTAATTATTTTACTGTCCAGGCTTTGGAAAACCGACGGTCGGCAAATAACTCCTGCAGGCCGTTGATTTGTTTCAGTCGCAACACTTCATCATTATCCATGCCCAGTTCTTTAGCGATTTTTTCTTCACTCCAGCCCAGTTGCGATAATTCACGCACGATTTCCGACATGGCGTGGATTTGGTGGCGTCCGCGGGCGCGATTATGGCGGATTGTCGCCGCCATACGTTCATGGCGATCGCGTTCCAGGCAGGCGACGGGCAGATAGCCTTTTAATCGTGGTTTTAGCGATGCTTTGTTTTTTCCTAATTCATGGCGGTGAAAGCCATCGATGATTTCATACTCTTCTTCCGTTGAGTGAACCACGACAATCGGCTGGGTGAAGCCATCCGCTTCGATGGATTTCAACAGCAGCTTTTTCTCCGGCGGCGCAACGTTATTAGGATTGTAATCATTGGGCGAAATGTGATCGCTTTTAATCCATAACACGCAATCTACTGGTTCTTCACGAAATGGACTGACGCTGTGGATTGCCATTCTGAATTCATTAATGGCTTCAATTCTATCTTTTTCTGGCAAACCAGAAAGAAAGCCGAGGAGTTCCTGTGTTAATCGTTGTTGCATAACAACCCCCATTCCTGACGTTTGGTTTTCATGCGTTCAGTATATCGCTGGTAGTTTTTCGTCTTTGTGGGGCTGAACGAAAGTGCCCGACACCAGTAATCATTATTCAGGAGTACTTTGCAGATCCTTCTCCATGAGGGGATATCCCTGGAACCAATATCGCCTTCCTGACTTTCCGGGATATTGTCCATGCCTTTTTTCTTATACCACTGTATATAGACAGCGATTTTGTTGCGGTAATGTTCTGCGGTCTGTTCTGGCATGCTGTGTAATAGCAGCATGGCGTATTGCTGCCAACTTAAATGCTCTGGTTTGAGTATTTTCCGATGACCGTAAAAATGGTTGTCATGACCGGCGTAAATCCCGCCACTTTTAACGCCGCTGACGCGGGCGCACATAGCCGCCCATCGCTGTGGCTCAATGACATGGTACAGCCACAATCCCTGGCGTTGTTCCGGTCCAAAGGGCTCGCAAATACGCATATATCGTGTTGGGACCCCGGCCTGATACATCAGATTATACAAGGGATTGCACGGCATTTTTGTCTTCGCAAACCATGTCCAGATATCGGCTGTTTTCCAGTCATATAACGGATAAATATACCAGGTGTGGCCACCTGGCGCTGCCGTCGTCCACGGCTTGTCATCGGCAAAACGTTGCTTACGCGAGTTGGCGATGGCCACAAAGCGGTTATAGGACTCGTCCGCGCGAATGCCGACCATCATCGCTGCGGGACGCTTTTGTGAAAACCAATCTGCGAACTCGCGAACGAAGAGCTCAAAGGTCATACCGGGCTGATAGAAAGAAAAGAAATTGGGGTCGGTAATGGCATCGGCCGGTGGCTGACGCACCCACTGTATATTCGGCTCCCAGCACTGCCATTCGGGTTGATATTGTGAAAGCGCGTTTTGTGTGGTCAGAGGTAATGCGACCCAATAAAATTCTTCGATAACATCGGAATAACTCTCGCGTAGCGCCTGGACATAATCGATAGTGCAGGAAAACTGAGCTTCCCAGTCAATAAATAAGACGCTAATTTTTTTCTGTAACTGGCGGGCAAGGGTGGCCGTAAGATGGAGCATAAGACCGGAATCTTTTCCTCCCGATAATGAAACACAAATGCGCGGCAGCGTGTTGAGCGTCCATGTAATGCGCTCCTGTGCGGCTTCAAGTACATGTTGAGTTAGAGGTATTTTATAAACAGACATATCAAATCCATAGTGAGGAGCTGTTATTCCCCGCTATGGTAAATGGTCAGCATAAGAAATGCTAATCTATATGTGTCGTAATTCTCATAAATAATTCACCATTTCAATAAATGGCTTTTATGAATTATTAACATGAATTAATTACGCTCACTGGGAAAATAATTAACAGGCGTTTATTCGCTATCTGGTGTGATTCTTTTTATATATGAGGCAAAGGAATCGTTAGAAAGCGAAGCGCGGTTATACATCAAATACAGTTTTGCTGACGGCAATTTTATACCGATGCTAATCTCTTTGAGATTAAAGACAGGGGAGAAGAATTCGTACATAATTCTGGGTATAATACCAATGATATCAGTGTTTGATATAACGTTAACGATTGAAATCAAAGAGTCGCTACTGAAACCAATATCACGATTGGCTAAAAGTTGATTCGTTTGTGACTGATACTCTTTCATCCCCTGTTCCTCAGTGAGGAGTAATGTAAATTTTTCCTTTAATAATTGTTCTACGGTACTTGAATCATTAATTCTGGGATGGTTACTGTTACGGACTAACACCCCTTCGAGCGTTTTGACCGGCGTGCATACAATGGAGCGGTTATGTACTGGTACGATTGTGAATACCAGATCCGCTTTGCGGTAAGATAGAATATTTTCAGCAGTTTCTGCGCTCATTAGAATGTCGTGATGTTCAATCTCAATATCAATATCAGAACCTTCTCTGAGAGAATGAACCATCTCGTATAAATTTAAATTGGTTGCCATTTGCGGGCTATAAATAATAAATTTTTTCTTTAAACTGGAGTTATGCATGATGTTAATTGTTTGCTCCAGTGAGTTGAGGTTTTGTTCCAGATGATGATGAAGATTGATGCCAGTTACTGTAGGCGTGATGCCTTTTCCCGAGCGAATGAACAATGGATCGTTAAACTGAGTACGAAGTCGTTGCAATGACTGGCTCACGGCCGAAGGTGTAATAAAAAGTGTTTCTGCAGCCTTGCTGATGCTCAGGTGCTGATAGATACATTCAAAAATAACAAGTAGGTTTAGATCGAATTTTTTAAGATCGTAAAGATTAGCCATGTATACTTTCCTCTGACGGTAAAATTTGAAATAATTAAATTATGAAATAGTTTGAAATGTACTTATTTACAGACTTTATGTTTCAGTGCTTAATGAACGATTAATTTAAACTAACATAGCACAAAACACTTTATTTTCACGAGAAAAAAAAGAAGTGTGGTGAGTGATTGAAATGAGAACGATAACAATCACTCATTTTATTACCTTTATTTATTTCCCATGATAATGTTTAATTTCTCCTGATCGGGTAACCCGACTTCCTGTTGCAGCGTATTGTCTTTACTCATGTAGTAGATGGCTGGCGTCACGTTAGCACCCAAATCATCCATCAACTTTTGATTGATATTGAGTATCTTCATCTGCTCGGGCGGGAGAGAGGCAGGAATTTCCAGCTTCATTTTGCCGCCGGAGGCTTCATAGTCATGCCAGGTTTTGGCCGGATCTTTTGTCGACAAGATTGCGGCAGCTGTTGCCGGGCTTTCAGGTTTGATTACGCCCACCAGTAGCGTACGCAACTGAACTTTACCGGAATCGACCCACGGACGCGCCTGCTGCCAAAACTGTTTGCAATAAGGGCAGAAGGGATCGGCGAACACGTAGACAATCACCGGGGCCTCTTTCTTACCATCCAGAATCCATGAGGCTTTTTCCATTCGCTGCCACATCTCGCGCCCTGCTGGGGCATAGATCTCTTTTTCTATCAGTGCATTACTGAGGTTTTCACCTTTCTCATTGTACATGTAGCCTGAGATAGCATGTTTGCCGTCGGGCGTGACGTAGATAGTGACGCCCATATCCTGATATTTACCCAGATAACCTTTCATTCCGCCAGGGGCATCGAAAGGTTTCAGAATAGTAATGCCCTGTTTCTCAATGGCTTTAACAGGGGCAGGTAGCTCTTCGGCATGAACGATAGCGGGAAGTAAGGATAAGAGTAAGGTACGCTTGAACATTGATTTTCCTTATAAAATCAGAAGGAAAGGGGACTGAATTGCAAAACCTATCACAGCCATAGGTAAGATCGACAGTCTGTCGATTGCCCTTTCTTTAGTTGGGTGATGTAATCCCAATCGCTGTTACGACCTTTGTTAAGGTAATGTAGAGCGCAACACATAGCCAGTTCTGCTGGTACTGAAGTTACCTGCGGGTAGCTCGGGTAATGAGGCTCCCTGCAAAGGGGGCCTTTTTTACTTTTGTCTTTTAGGTTCGATTGAGGAAGTTGTTAGTTAACGCTTATTGATTTGATAAAGGAAACGCATTAGCCCTTGGAAGAGATTTTCGTTAACTTATCTCTCAACGAAAACACGGAGGAAGTACAGATGTCTTTGATTAATACCAAAATTAAACCTTTCAAAAACCAGGCGTTCAAAAACGGTGAGTTCATCGAAGTAACCGAGAAAGATACCGAAGGTCGCTGGAGCGTCTTCTTCTTCTATCCGGCTGACTTCACCTTCGTATGCCCGACCGAACTGGGCGACGTTGCAGACCATTATGAAGAACTGCAGAAACTGGGCGTAGACGTTTACTCTGTTTCTACCGATACCCACTTTACGCACAAAGCATGGCACAGCAGCTCTGACACCATCGCAAAAATCAAATATGCAATGATCGGCGACCCGACTGGCGCCCTGACCCGTAACTTCGACAACATGCGTGAAGATGAAGGTCTGGCTGACCGCGCAACCTTCGTTGTTGACCCGCAGGGTATCATCCAGGCAATCGAAGTTACCGCTGAAGGTATCGGCCGTGATGCGTCCGACCTGCTGCGCAAAATTAAAGCCGCACAGTATGTTGCATCCCACCCTGGTGAAGTTTGCCCGGCTAAATGGAAAGAAGGTGAAGCGACACTGGCTCCATCTTTAGACCTGGTTGGTAAAATCTAAGCTAATTTGTAGGCCGGATAAACATAGTGCATCCGGCATTCCACAGGCGCAAATTTGCGCCTGTTTCATTCCAGCACCATGACGCAAGTTGCATTAATGCAGTCCCGCGAAGTCGGCTTGCATGATGATGTTTTCAGAGAGGGAAGAAGAATGCTCGACACAAATATGAAAACCCAACTCAGGGCTTACCTTGAGAAACTGACCAAACCTGTTGAGCTGATTGCTACGCTGGATGACAGCGCTAAATCGGCAGAAATCAAGGAACTGCTGACTGAAATTGCTGAACTGTCAGAAAAAGTCACCTTCACAGAAGACAATACTCTGGCAGTGCGTAAGCCATCGTTCCTGATTACCAATCCTGGCTCTCACCAGGGGCCGCGCTTTGCGGGTTCTCCGCTGGGCCATGAATTTACCTCGCTGGTGCTCGCGCTGTTGTGGACCGGTGGTCATCCGTCAAAAGAGGCGCAGGCGTTGCTGGAGCAGATCCGCGATCTCGACGGTGATTTTGAATTTGAAACCTATTATTCACTCTCCTGCCATAACTGTCCGGACGTGGTGCAAGCACTGAACCTGATGTCGGTACTGAACCCACGCATTAAACATACGGCGATTGACGGCGGTACGTTCCAGAATGAAATTACCGATCGTAACGTGATGGGCGTTCCGGCGGTATTTATGAACGGTAAAGAGTTCGGCCAGGGTCGCATGACGCTGACTGAGATCGTGGCGAAGGTGGACACCGGCGCAGAGAAACGTGCGGCTGAAGAGTTGAACAAGCGTGATGCTTATGACGTACTGATTGTTGGTTCCGGCCCTGCGGGAGCGGCTGCGGCGGTGTACTCTGCACGTAAAGGTATCCGCACCGGTCTGATGGGCGAACGTTTTGGCGGTCAGGTTCTGGATACCGTTGATATTGAAAACTATATCTCGGTACCGAAAACCGAAGGCCAGAAACTGGCTGGCGCGCTGAAAGCACACGTTGATGACTATGATGTTGATGTGATCGACAGCCAAAGCGCCAGCAAACTGGTTCCTGCGGCGCAGGAAGGTGGGCTGCATCAGATTGAAACGGCATCCGGCGCGGTGCTGAAAGCGCGCAGCATTATCATCGCGACCGGTGCGAAATGGCGCAACATGAATGTTCCGGGCGAAGATCAATATCGCACCAAAGGCGTAACTTACTGTCCGCACTGTGATGGCCCACTGTTTAAAGGCAAGCGTGTGGCGGTGATTGGCGGTGGTAACTCCGGTGTTGAAGCCGCTATCGATCTGGCGGGCATCGTGGAACATGTGACGCTGCTGGAGTTTGCTCCTGAAATGAAGGCCGATCAGGTGCTGCAGAATAAACTGCGTAGTCTGAAAAACGTCGACATCATTTTGAATGCGCAAACGACAGAAGTAAAAGGCGATGGCAGCAAAGTCACTGGGCTCGAGTATCGTGACCGCGTGAGCGGCGATGTTCACAGTGTAGAACTGGCAGGTATTTTTGTTCAGATTGGTCTGCTGCCGAACACCAACTGGCTGGAAGGCGCCGTTGAACGTAACCGCATGGGTGAAATTATCATTGATGCGAAGTGCGAAACCAGCGTGAAAGGTGTTTTCGCTGCAGGTGACTGCACAACCGTACCCTATAAGCAGATCATCATCGCGACAGGCGAAGGCGCGAAAGCCTCGTTAAGCTCCTTTGATTATCTGATTCGCACCACAGTAGCATAAAAAAGTAAGACTCACCTGCAATGCCAAAACCGCCAGTCATCCGCTGGCGGTTTTTTATTTCGCTAAAGTGCGCACAACATGCTGACCTGCAATGTGATCCGTCAAAATGTGTACCGCCACAACCCATGCTGGTTGCACCAGGTATAGGCTGAAAACCCTCGTTTGCAGTTGAATTTACACTGTTTCCCTTTACAGATTGGGCGATCGCAATAAACATAAGCATCATTGCCCGCGAGTGCAAAAGTGGCTTCCGGCGGCGCGCCTGGCGGCAGATATTTAAATTGCCCCCCCTGAAAGGTGTAAATAAAGATCCACTCCAGATAGTGATCTGCCGTCATTGGATGCGCCGGATTACCTACCGTTACGGAAAGCGTATTTGATTCAAATCCCCCGGAAATGGTCATCAGTGGTTGATGCTGTTGGGCGAGCGCATCGGTAGTAGTGGCATCATTAACCCGTAACGCGACGAGTGTTTTTCCACAGCAGGTTATCGGGGATGTTGCGTCACGTATAGCCATGGTGACAAGGAACGCCCCGCACTGAGGACAACGGTAGAAGTTCGGGTTAGGGCGGATAAAAGTGGGTTTGGTACTGTTTTTAATCCGGTTTGATACCCTGCGTACGTTGCGGGAATGTTCGGGAACAGTATGAGTGAGAGACATAACGCGCTCCTTCTTACGCCGAGGTTGTTAGACCAGTCGTTTCTTGCGAGAGGGATGCCAGACGCTGGAGAATATCCTGTCGGAGAATGTATTTTTGAATTTTGCCTGAGGCCGTACGCGGTAATTTGTCTATAACAACCAGATATTCCGGGTATTTATATTTTGCGATACGCCGTTGAGCGAAAAACGCGATGATATCAGCCAACTGAAGTGTTTTTTGTGAATGACTCAGTACGACATAAGCGCAAGAACGTTCACCCAGGCGTTTATCCGGCATGCCCACCACAGCGGCATCGTGGATATCCGGATGAAGCAGCAGAATATCTTCTATTTCGCGACTACTGATGTTTTCACCGCCACGAACAATAACGTCCTTTTTTCGGCCAGTAATTTTGATATAGCCGTCTTTATCCATCCGGCAATAGTCGCCGCTGTAATACCACCCGTCGTCGTCAAGCACCTGGTCGGTCAGTTCCGGTTCATCAAGATAGCCGACAAAAACATTGGGGCCGCGAGAGGCTTCTTCGCCCTCATTATTTTCCGCCAGAGTCATCTTCTTCTGGTCGACCACTCTGATTTCAACGCCTGCAGCGGCTCTGCCATCCGTGTTCATTTGATGAGTCAGAGAGTCATGCGGTCGCACTATCGCATGGGGAGCACTTTCTGTACTTCCGTATACGCCAAGGAGTTGAATCCCTGCCTGGTGACATTCCTGCAGAAGTTTTCCTGGGATTGTGGTTCCCCCGCACAGAAAGAAGCGAAGAGAAGAGAGACTGCTGCGCTGTGCTTTGGAAGCATACAGCAGATCGCACACGAACGGTGTTGCTCCCATGATGCAGGTGCAGCGCTCTTGCGCCAGTAATGCCAGGCACTCTTGCGGAGAAAATATGTCCATCAACACGCTGCTGGCGCCCGTTAAAAAAGGGGCGGTCACGCCATGCAGAAATCCTGTTGCATGGGCTAGCGGAGCGGGCATGAGAATCGAATCCGTCCAGTTAATATTGAGCGCCGCGCAGAAGGTTCGTTCACTGGCGATGATGGTATTGTGCGTCAGCATCACGCCTTTGGGATGACCTTCCGTACCGGAAGTAAAAAGAACTGCCGCCAGATCGTCGCTATGCGTTAGGACGTGATGCGCTATTGGCTGAGAATCATTGAGGATCTGGCTCAGAACGGGGCCTGTGGGCGCAGGCGCCAGCTTATCAACCGCCACCACCTTCTCAAGCCAGGGCAGATCGGAACGGAGTGCGGCGATCCTATCTGCCGGGTTGTCGTTTTTAAAACTCGTTGGTGTAAACAGTATCCGGGCCCGGGATTTATTGAGTATCCAGGTCAGTTCACACTCCCTGAAAGCAGGCAGGAGCGGGACGATCACGGCTCCGCTTTTCAGACAGGCCAGATAAATTATCGTGAATTCACACCAGCCGGGCAACTGGAGCGCCACGCGATCGCCCGGGCGGATACCAGCGTCAATGAGCCAGGACGCCAGCCGTCCTGCGGCAATATCCAGCGCTTTATAAGTATAGTTATCCCCCCGATTATCGGTGACCGCCACTTTGTCTGCATACGCTTTGGCCGACAGGGACCAGTAATCGGCTAATGTCGCATCTCCCCAGTGGCCCTGTTGCCGGTATTGCGCTTTACGCTCGGCATTGATTTTTAGGTTCGTTGTCATTGGTTATGTCTCAGACTGAGTTCTTTTTTTGCAATACATCGCCAGTGCGCCAGCCAGTAGCGGCAGAGGCAAAAACAGAAAGACGTCACTGAATGTCCAGCCTGCTGCGAGCATGAGCGAACCCACGCCTGCGCTGGTAATCGCGCCCAGCCGACCAATGCCCGTCGCCCAACCAACGCCGGTTGCCCGTATTGAAGTCGGGTAAAAGTGCGCAGCCAGTGCATAGCAACCGGGGTTGATCCCGTTGAGAGTGAAGCCAAGAATAAGAACCAGGGCATAGAGCAGGAAAAGCGAAGGGGTGAACAGCCCCAGAACTAATGCGCCGCATATGCTGCCTGACAGCGTCAGAATAATAGCCTCGTGTTTGCCCCAACGATCCATTTCAATACCAATGCAAAAATTGCCTATCATGCCGCCTATCTGAAAGACAGACCCCATAATGACGGCTTGAGAGAGCGTAAGTCCGGCATCTTTTATCATCAGGGGTAACCAACTGGATAAAAGGTAAACGCTGAAGAGTCCGACAAAAAGCGTCAACCACAGCGCCACCGTTCCCAGCGTGTAAGGGGGATGCAGCAGTGACTTTGCCGTGCTGGCGCGGGCTTTTTGCGGCTCGGTGGTGTAAAAACGCGTATCTTTGTCTGCAATTCCGGGAATAAACAGATTTAGCAGGCGAACCAGGCGTGCATCGTTACCGGCGTGCTGCACCAGATACAACATCGATTCAGGTAAACAACGCAGTAAAACTAGTGCCAGCAATAATGGCAAAATGCCGCCTGCGATAAGCACGGCGCGCCAGCCAAACGTTCCGAGCAACTGTTGGCTAAGTATGCCTCCCAGCGCTGCACCAGAATTAAAGCCGCAATGGATCACCGTTGACAGGCGAGAGCGATAACGGTGGGGGGCGTACTCTGCAACCAGCGTCGTGATGTTGGGCATGGCTGCGCCTAACCCGAGTCCGGTAATAAAACGAAAAAAAGTCAGGCTGGATAAATTCCAGGCCCCGGCAGAAAGCAGGCTGCTGAGACCAAAAAAGACAACTGACCCAATAATTAACTTTTTACGTCCATAGCGGTCAGCTAGCGGGCCAGAAATTAAAGAGCCTGCCGCCAGCCCCAATAATCCACTCATCATGACCGGGCCCAGATCTTGTTTGGATAGTTGCCAGTGATCTATTAATGCCGGAGCAATGTAGCCAATTGCCGTGACATCGAAACCATCAATACCCAGAACAAAAAAACCGAGAAAGACAATAAACCATTGCCGTTTGCTGATGGGGTGTTTGTCTAAAATCGTACTGATATCAATTTGATTCTGTACTGACATGGTCTTCTCCCTGAACCGCGAACACGAGGTATCTCCTGATACGGCGATATGCTGTTTTGCAGGGGGTTAGCCGAAGCGAAATTCAACGCCAAACGTTCCTTGTGGATATTCCCATTTTTGTAGAATGGTGTGTGAACACAGCACCCGGCATGTGCCGCATTCGAGGCAGCCAGCATAATCAAAGTGAATATTGCCAGCGTCATCCTGCCGGTATAATCCGGCGGGGCAGGCGAGGATCAGTTTACGGAACTGCTCTGGATCGGGGTTTTCCACCAGGACAATATGGGGATGGCTTTCATCGACCCTGAATTTATTCGTGCCCAATTTCACATCGACGTTCACGGTATTCATAATGCGCGAACTCCTTTAATGCCGTCTTTTAAGAGATTAATTAATCCGATTTTTTTGCCGTGCGCTAATACTGTCGAGCACAGTGAAGCAGGGGCCTTGCCGTTGACGGTAAACAGAGACGCCATGAGATCGGTTGCCATTTGCGGATATTGTTGAAAAATTCGCGGGTTCTCCATCATTGCGGGGAGGCGGCGGTAGTGGCGCATATCGCGTAACACCGCGCTTTTCTCCAGTGCGTTGGGATAAGCCTGGAGTTTTCCTTTACTGAAATCATTGGCATTTTTCGCGGCAATGACCGTTTGCGCCGCCACATTGGCTGCTGTGATGGCGAGATCCATGCCCCGCACGGTATAGCCCAGATTCAGACACATTCCGGCCGCATCACCGACAATCATCACTCCGTTCTCGACTAACGTTGGAACCATATCTATCCCGCCTTCCGGCACCAGATGCGCGGAATATTCCTGTAGCGTACCGCCTTCGATTAGCGGACGGATAGCAGGATGCTGTTTGAAGTCTTCCAGCATTTGCGGCACGGTTTTACGGGCATGCTCGATACCGTCGAGGCCGCATACCAGACCCAGTGAAAGCGTATCGCGATTGGTATACAAGAAACCGCCACCCATTAATCCGTCTGACGGTGAACCGGCAAACAGCCAGGCGGCGCCTTCGTTACCTGTTAGCCCGAAGCGCTGCTGAATTTGTGCGGATGGCAGTGAAATCACCTCCTTCACACCAACGGCATAATGGTGCGGCGATGATTCTGGCACCATACCGATAGCGCGGCCCAGTAGAGAATTTACACCGTCGGCGAGGAGAACCACATTTGCCCCCAGGGTATCGTCTCCGGCCTGAACTCCCGTCACTCGTCCATTTTGACGGATCAGTGAATCTACTCTGATGCCGGTGATGAACTGAGCGCCAACGGCTTCTGCTTGTGCCATGAGCCAACTGTCAAATGTGCGGCGAAGCACCGTCCATGATTCTGCGACCGGGGCCTGTTGGGGGAGGCTCGCGAGATAGTCCAGCGTGACAGCGCTTTCTGTTGTAAGAAAGGAAATTCGCTCCCTGACTACTTTTCTTTCAACGGGGGCTATATGGGTAAAACCCGGCATAATTTCTTCCAGGCTGTGCGTGTAGAGTCGTCCTCCGGTCATATTTTTACTGCCCGCAGTATCACCACGCTCAATGACCAGCACATCCAGTCCTGCTTTTGCCATTACATAAGCGGCGATGCAGCCTGAGATGCCTGCGCCGACAACAATGGCGTCAAATTTTTCGTCCGACATCGCTTTTGCTCCTGTTGCCGCCATTCGGGATGGCGGCGTTAAATGTTAATGCTGTAGCAGTTCCGTTAATGCCGGGACGACTTTATATATATCGCCTACCAGCCCGTAGTCGGCGTACTGAAAGATTGGCGCATTCTTATCTTTATTAATGGCGACAATGATTTTGGCGCCATTACCGCCGACCATATGCTGTATCTGCCCTGAGATGCCCAGCGCCAGATACACATCGGTTTTAAGCAGTACGCCAGAAACGCCAATGTAACGTTCACGATCCATCCAGTGCTCACCTTCAGCAATGGGGCGAGAGCAGCCGACTTCCGCATTCAGCGCAGCGGCTAAATCCCAGATCATATGCAGATCGTCTTTGGCCGCTAAGCCACGCCCAATACCGACGACACGACGGGCTTTACTGAGATCGATGCTGCTGACCGATTTTGCCCGGCGCGCTTTGCATAAAAGCTCATGTTGCGGTGGGATATAGCTGACGGGTATGGGAGCAAGCTGATGCGGCGCATTTGCTTCCAGCGGCTCGAATACGCCACTCGAAACGGTCACGATAGCCATAGGTGTGTTAATTTTTTCCCGACCAAACGCCAGACCGCCATACATTCGATGTTCGGCATACAGTTCGCCATTCTCCAGCGCCAGGCTGGTGGCATCATTAATCAGCGCTGATTGCAGCAGGATGCTAAGTCTGGCCGCCAGGCTTTTTCCTCGTCGGGTTGCCGCCAGCAGGATTAATGTTCCCGTCCTGAGCGCACTGTCGTCTTTTTCGGTATTTTGTATCAGGGCAGCGAGGGTTTCTGCATAGTTTTCTAACCGTTGCTGTTCTGACTTTCCGCTCAGGACGTACACCGCGTCGGCATGTTGTACCTGCAAAGCCTCGCTCTCATCCCAGATGACCGCACTCACGTGTTCACCGAACTGCTTTGCTCCTGCAAGGAGATCCGCGTAACGGTCGGCGCTGTCACTCACTACCCATACCTGATTGATTTTGCTCATTCCAGCTTCTCCGTTGTCTTCAGTTCAGCACTTTATTGAGATGCTCTGCCAGGCGAGCGATATCTTCTGCGCCGTCGCCTTCAATGATGATGTGTTTACGTTCTGCCTGCTGCGGGGCATAAATATTGACCATTTCGGCCTCGGGAGATACCGGCGACCAGCCGATGTCATCGGCCGTCCATTGGGTAACGGGCTTTTTCCCTGCGCCGAGAATCGCTTTCATGGAAGGAATACGCGGTTCATTAATATCTGACGTGACGCACAAGACGGCAGGAAGCGGCACATCAATAATCTCTATTTCATTTTCCAGTGTGCGTTCGACCGTAACGTAGCCGTCATGGATTTCAATGTGGCTGACGGTATTGACGGTGGGCAGATGAAGCATTTCCCCGACACGCAGCCCGGTTTGCTGTGCATAGAGATCGCCAGAGCCTTCGCCACACAGCAGCAGATCAAAACCGATTTTCTTCGCTGCTGCGGCAATGACCCGGGAGGTTTCGTGTGCAAGCGCAGTTGACAGCCGCTCGTCGCGCACCAGGTAGAGTCCATGAGGACCTCGGGAGAGCAAATCTTTTCGCAGTTTGGGGTTATCCAGCGCCTGACCGCCAACGCACAGGGCTATGACTTCATCGTTTTCACCGGCCAGCAGGACGGCCTCTTCAATAGCATTGAGGTCGAATGGGCTGATTTTTTCTCCAGCACGCGTTGTGTCCAGTGTTCTGTCGGCGGTGATACTGATGTCTTGTTCTTCCGCGACCAATTTATAACAGGCAAGTAATTTCATGACGTATCCTATTATTTTTCATACTGTTTCAGGATCTGGCGGGCTGAGATATACACCATGATCTCGTCAGTACCGCCACCGATGCGGTTAACACGGGTATCTCGCCAGAAGCGAGATACCCGGCTGTCATTGGTGTAACCAAGGCCACCTAAAATCTGCATCGCATCGTCAATGACTTCACAGGCTGACTGTGCGCAATACAATTTGCACATCGGCGCGGACAGGCGCATGGGTAAATCGTTGTCACATTCCCATGCCGTGCGATAGACCATGTTTTTCATGTTTTGGATTTTTATCGCCATTTGGGTCAGCTTGAGCTGAATCATCTGGAACTGGCCGATATTTTTATCGAACTGAATACGTTGGTTGGCGTAGCGGGCGGCATCTTCAAAAGCGCATTCCGCCACACCCAGCGAGTGTGCGGCGATGACGAGACGTTCAATATCGAAGTTTTCCATCATGTGAATGAAGCCGTAACCTTCGCGGCCCACCATCGCGCTTTCTTCCAGTTCAACGTTATCGAGAAAAACCTCACAGTTGCTGACCATGTGCCAGCCGATTTTGTGCAGGCTATTGCGCTTAACGCCCGGCATGTTTGGATCCACCCACCACAGGGTGAAGCAACGCTTCGGATCTTCCGGTTCGGGATTGCGTGCCAGCACCAGCATGTATGGGTAATCTTTGGCGCCCGTGATGAACGTTTTTTGCCCGTTCAGATAAACTTTGCCATTTCTTCGGGTATAGGTTGTAGCGACGCGGTTATTATCCGATCCCGCCTGCGGCTCGGTGAAGGCGAGTGAATAGGCAGGGATCCCGGTCAGCCCGACTTCAGCCGTTTTCGCCAACTGTTCTGCATTGCCAAAGCGCTGCATATTATGGATGCATTGGCCTTCCGTCATAATGTAGGCGGGAGCCCCCATGCGCGCGATTTCCTCCAGAACCAGCACTTGCGTCATCATATCGGCGGGGATGCCGCCGAGTTCTTCTGGAATGCCTAACAGCCCCACGCCGCTTTCGGCCAATGCCTGAAAGAACTTGCTGGGGAAGGCGCCATTTTCATCACAGGTCTTGAAATATTCTTCGGGAAAATCTCGTGTTATCAGTTCGCGGATACTGGCTAAAAGCAGTTCCTGCTCTTCGGTCAGGCTAAAGTCCATGATGTCTCCTGATAAGAATTGATGTTTCGGACGATGTTCATTTCTTTATATTCTGATCGTGCCTGGACGCCGACTTGCAGAATAATTGGTATGAGGAGAATAAATTCAGCGGGCATTAATGATGCATAGACATATTTAACAACGTCCTGGACAAAATGAGCATTTAGTATGTTTTTGTGATGCGGGTTCAGAAATAAGCGCTGGGTTTTGGTGATGTTCGATTTGTCCTGTTTTTGGTTAAATCTGTCAATGTCAGGAGGACGAATTTTATTTTTATAATCCATCACGTTAATTCATGGAAACAGGTTGGTTAGAATATCTTATCTTTTATATATTCATATTCTTATGGCCTGCATTCTTACCTGAGTATTCAACGTGGAGTGGGGTTGGTATATGTCCATTTTATCTCAGCAGCAACTGGAAGCATTGAAGAAAAAAGTCAGAAAGGTTACCGAAACTGAGCTGGAAGAAATTCAACTGGAAGTTGAGCGGACGAATGTCTTTCCTGACTCTTATTACGACGTTTGCCGTAAAAACGATCTGTTTCGTCTGGCAATGCCTGAAGAATTTGGCGGTATGGGACTCAACTGCGAACAGTTCTTTTCGGTGATGGAAGAGTTTTGCCGCGGGCCTGGTGGGATGCGTATGAACCTGCACCACGCCAACGGATTGAACTGGCGAATTATGTACGATCATGGCGCAGAAGATTTGCGCGCTAAATGGTTACCGCTGCTGGCAAATAAAGATGCGTATATTAACTTTGCATTAACTGAGGCGGATTGCGGTTCGGGTGCAGATATTCGTACTACCGCGGTTAAAAAAGGGGATAAATATATTCTTAACGGAACTAAGACGTTGATATCTCATACGGATATATCCGATGGGAGCTATGTTATTGCGGTTACGGATGAGAATAAGCGTAAAAAGGGTGGCTTAACAGCATTCTTTATCGAAACGAATACCCCCGGTTATTACATTGATCCTATGCCGCATATGATGGGGTGCCGTGGTGCGGGTCATGCTTATCTGCGTTTTGAAAACTGCGAAGTCCCTGCTCATAACATTATGGGGAAAGAGGGCGATGGCCTGGATATTTTCATGAATGCGCTGGCGCATTCACGCGCCATGATTGCCGTAACCTGCCTTGGCATGTCACAGCGCTTCCTGGAGCTGGCGATTGCCAGAGCAAAAGATCGTGTGACTTTTGGTAAGGCTCTCGTTTCTCGCCAGGCGATTCAACAAACGCTGGCGGATATGGGCACGCAGGTACATGCGCTGCGCGTCATGCTGCGCGACTGTGCGCAAAAATTCGATCGTGGCGAAGATATTGAGATGGTTTCAGCCATGTGCAAACTGCACGGCATTGATACCGTGCGTACGGTATCGGATAGCTG
The DNA here is from genome assembly GCF_026719375.1 of Citrobacter sp. W9. Lineage (NCBI taxonomy): Bacteria > Pseudomonadati > Pseudomonadota > Gammaproteobacteria > Enterobacterales > Enterobacteriaceae > Citrobacter > Citrobacter sp. W9. The sequence goes on from NZ_JAPPTE010000001.1 coordinate 497,736, forward strand.
TCTCGAAATCTTTGGTGGTATTGGCTATTTCGAAGATAACCCGTATGGCCCGGTAGAAAGGATGTACCGCGATGCTCGTGCCCTGTGGTTTGAAGAAGGCCCACGTACCGTGCAGCGACTGACTATCGCACGCCCATTGATTGCCGCAGGTGGTGAGATTCGCTAGTCCGGGGGCGTTTGCACCGTGTCAGAGGTTAGCCGATTTTACGGGACACTAACCTCATTTTTGGTCGTACGTCGCTGTTTATCCTGTGGCTACGGCCATTTTTGCTTTTTTGCGAGAGTGACCTATGAGTACATCACCAGGGAACAGACGCTGGGGCATTATTGTCCTGCTCATTATTGATTATTTCGTCATGTTTGTGGCGCGAAGTGGGATGTCGATGTGTGGGCCTGCATTAATGCAGGAATATGGCTGGAGCGCTATGCAGTTTGGCTGGGTATCCACGGCGTTTTTCATTGGCTATGCCGTCACAATGTTACCCGCGGGTTTACTGGCGGACAGGTTTGGCGGCGGGGTCGTTTTGGTGACCGGAACATTATGGTGGGCAGTTTTCACATTTCTAACGCCGTTAGGATCAACGCTGGGCATCATGATGTTGCTGCGTATTCTGGTCGGGATTGGCCAAGGGTTGCTTGTGCCGGCTAACTTTTCACTGGCGGCAAAATGGGTACCTAAGCATGAAGCCGGAATGGCGACAGGATTATTGCAGATAGGTTGCCCTACTGGTATCGCCGTTGCCATGGTTCTGGCTGCATGGATAGTCCAACGCTGGGACTGGCAGGCCGTGTTTTACGTTGTATCGGTACCCGGCGTACTGTGGTGTCTGCTGTGGTGGAAGCTCGGCAGCAACCGTCCGCAACAGGATACATTTATCACCCAGGGTGAACGAGACTATATTCTGGCTGGGCAAGTCTCTACTGAAATCTCTCCGGCCACACAAAATGAGCCGCTAAGTAAAGGCGATATTCTGGCAACCCCTTCAGTCTGGGCATGCGCCTTATGTTACTTTTGTACCAATTACCTCTTTTTTCTCTTCATGACCTGGCTGCCAACCTACTTTGCTATGGGGCGTGGAATCGATCTCAAACAAAGCGCGATTTTTTCTATGCTGCCGTATCTGGTGGCAATCTTTGCCTATCCGCTGGGGGGCGTAGTTACTGATGCCGCATGTCGTCGATTTGGACAAAACGTCGGACGTAAGATTTCTCCGGTACTGGGGTTATTATTAGCTGGGGTATTTTTGATCCTCGGCACTCAGGCAAACAGCTTGTGGAGTGCCGCCACGCTTATCTCTGCGTCGAACTTCTTCCTGTGCTTCACGATGGCTGCACACTTTTCAATTCCTATTATTTTCTCGCAAAAAGACACCGGTATGTTGGTCGGGCTGAACGGAGTGTTCGGGACGTTGGCGGGTATTCTCTCGCCTGTACTCGCTGGCTGGGTGATTGATGTCTCCGGTGGTCAGTACGAGTACGCACTGTATCTGGGCGCGGGCGTGGCGATTGTCGGAGCCTTCTTTATGTTAATTGCGCGCATTCGGCCAATAGAAAATAAATCAGCACGCGTAAGCGCCGGTGGCCGTAAAGGATTTGCCGGTTAAACAGGCTACTCATTATTGAGGGAATATGACGTATGAGACCATTAGAGGGCGTTAAGGTCGTTGATCTGACATCATTTCTGGCTGCGCCAACGGTAGCGCGTATTTTAGGTGATTGGGGGGCGGATGTGATCAAAATCGAACCGCCCATCGGCGATCCTGGTCGTACGCAGGCGTCAGTTTTTAATATGCCGTATGAAGATGATGAGAATCCGGCATTTGATATTTCCAATGCCAATAAGCGTTTTCTGTGCCTGAATTTGAAACAGGAGCGAGCGAAAGAAATTGCCTGGCGTATTCTTTCCACCGCTGATGTGGTAGTGACCAGCTATCGGACGAAAGCGCTGGAGCGGCTAGGGTTCTCATGGGAAGAGTTGCACCTGCGTTTCCCTCGTTTAATTTTTGCTCAGATTCTGGGGTACGGTGAGCAAGGACCAGAAAAAGATACCGCAGGGTTTGATGCGACGGCCTATGTTTGCCGGGGAGGGATCCTGGGGTCGACAAACGAACGGGGGGAAACGCCGATTAACTCAGTTAATGGGTTTGGCGATTTCCAGGCCTCCATGTGTCTTGTTTCGGGTGTCTGCGCGGCGTTATATGGTCGTACGCTCTCCGGACAGGGGGATAAGGTCACTGTGAGTCTGCATCATACCGCGTTGTTTATGATGAGTATTGCCGTCACATCGGCGCAATACGGCAACGTATATCCTAAATCCCGTTGTGAAGTCGCGAACCCGTTCAACAATACCTATAAAACCCGTGATGGTCGCTGGATGGTAATTTGTATCCCAGAGTACGATCGCTTTTTCAATAAGTTCATGACGCTACTTGGTCGCGAAGATTTGGTCGACAGTCCCGAGTTTTGTCGTATTGCCGATGTCAATCTGCATGGACGTAACCGGGATATTATCAGGATCATCAGTGAGCAGGTCGCTAAACGCTCGCTTGATGAAATGATGCAGATGTTAAAACAAAACGACTTTGCTCATGAGAAAGGCTTCACGCCTGATGAAATCCTTGATGATGAGCAGGCGTGGGCGACGGACTGTCTGCGAAATGTTGAATATATCACTGGTAACCGACGCGTGCTGGTGACCCCTCCTGTGAACATTGGCAGTATGGGGCCTGCACAAATTCGTCCATCCCGCAGTTTAGGGCATGATTCGCAGCAAATTCTTTTGGAATACGGATATTCTGTCGAGGAGATAGCGCGTTTGAATGCTGACGGCGCGGTCATTATGCCCGCATAACCTTAGCCCGCCAGGGGATGACACCGTTGCCGCCTGGCGGGTCCATTTGATTGGGTGGGGAAGCATTGATGACAACGACCATTCCTACTTATGCGTTATATGGCGAGCAGTCGGAACCAGGCTGGGAAAATTTCTTTAATGTAGAAATGATCTCATTGCGTTCAAAACCCCTGAACTGGAAAGCCAGCCCGCATATTCATGACTCATTGATTCAGACCCTCTTTATTCAGAGTGGCGAGGTTGATGTTTTAATGAATTACACCCGGATGAAGTTGAAGGGGCCGGGTCTCATCCTTGTACCTGCGCAGACCGTTCATGGTTTTGATTACCGACCCGGTACGGAAGGGATGACGATCACTGCCTCACAAGGGCCAATGGAGTCGGTAATGGGATTATTGGCGCCCAACGTTCTTACTCTGATGCATAAGCCCTGCGTAATCCCTCTCGATGGCTCCCCAGAAGACGGGAAAATTATTCAGGGTTTTTATCAGTCTTTACAAAAAGAGATGCAGAAACCGAGGGTTAATCATAAGGCAATGTGCATTTCGATTTTTATTTCCATCCTGGTTCACCTCACGCGTATCAGTACCCTGACAGAAGAACAGCAGAAATTTGATATCTGCTCGCGTAAGGCCTCACAAATAAACAAATTCCTCCTGCTGGTGGATCAGCGCTTTCGCCAGCGGCTGACCGTTAATGATTATTCTGAAGAGATGGGTATGTCCCCGGGGCATCTGTCGCGCTTATGTCGGATAACATTAGGCATGTCCAGCCTGGATGTGATTAATATGCGCGTACTGCAGGAAGCCCAACAGGAGCTGGTCTACACCTCTAAGACGATAAAACAGCTTGCGGCTTTTTTAGGATTCAATGATGAAGCCTACTTTACGCGTTTTTTCCATAAACATACGGGTGTCAGCCCAGGACAGTACAGGGAGTTGGCCTTACAAAAAATATCTACAGGGGAGGTATGCCAGGTTATGGGCGCTGCCGATGAGAAAGAGTGCATCACGCAATAACCCCCACCCGTAAGACGGGTGGGGTTGTTACAGTAAATCAGACGCAGTTAACGGACAACCAGTACCGGCAGAGTGGCGTGGCGGACAACGCTGGAGGCGTTTGAGCCGAGCAGGTGGGTACTGATGGACGGGTTACGTGACCCAATGACCACCACATCCGCATTCAACTCTTCACCCAACTCGTTGACCACGTCACGGACGCTACCAAAGCGCACGTGTTGTTTAATGCGGGAGGGATCGATGCTGAAGTGACCGACCATTGTTTGCAGACGCGTTTCCGCTTCGTGTTGCAGATGCTCTTCAAAACGACGAACGTCTGCCGCAAAGCGGTGCAGGCTTAAGCTTGCTGAGCCTGGCAGCACATGCAGCAGATGGATAACGCCGTTTTCCTGTGCCAGGAATTCTGCATGGCGAATAGCCTTGTCACTCAGTTCCATTTCGAATACATCAACAGGCATTATGATTGTGTTGTACATAAACATTCTCCTTGTCATTACATGAACACATAACAGCATAGTATTAAAAATGATTCTGTCAGTCACGGCACAGATTTATGTTTTGCGAACAGGAAATAACGTGAGGAGCGGGGAGATGAGGAGTAACCGGAAAGAGGATGCAGATGCATCCCCTGCAAGATAAAGCGAATAGCTTTGATAAGACAGAGTTAGCGCAGGTAGTCGCCCGCAGCTTCTGGTTGGTACTCAAGCTCGATGACTTCGAGGTGTGTTGATGTACCGCCCGGCAGTTCCCAGTGAATGGTGTCGCCAACGCGCAGGCCCAGCAGTGCCGCGCCAACAGGCGCCATGACGGAAAGCTGTGTGCTGCTGTCAGTCATATTAGCCGGATACACCAGGGTACGCACACGGACTTCGCCATCACTCAGATTGCGGAATTTCACGCGGCTGTTCATGGTCACGACATCGTGCGGCATGGTTTCTGGAGAACACATTTGCGCGCGATCCAGCTCGGCGTTCAGGGCGTCGGCAATGGGTAAACCAGCAAACGCAGGTTGCTCCAACAGGCGGTCAATGCGTTCCGCATCGAGGTCGTTAATGATGATAGTTGGTCTGGACATTTATTACTCCATGTCGTCGATACTGCGGGTGCGCAGGTAAATAATCCCAAAAGAAAACCCTCACCGTCAGGCGGCAAGGGTTTAGCTTGTATGATGATACTGAGACTTACCCCATGTTTGAAGTGATTTAGTTCACATTCAGGTAAATCATCAATATTGTCGCATATGGTGTGATTTTAGCCGAAAAACGTGATCGTTCTCCAATTTGCATTATGCTTTTTAAGCGCTCGTTGCGGGTGCGTCAATACAACTCAGTGTTCCGCTACAGGAGATCTCATGAGCCAGTACGACAAACTTACCTTAAAAGACGGCAGCTATTTGCATTTTAAAGACTGGGGAAGTGGACAGCCCATCGTGTTCAGTCATGGTTGGCCGCTGACGGCAGATGCGTTTGAGGATCAGATGCTGTTTCTTGGGTCGAAAGGATTTCGTGTGATCGCCCATGACAGGCGCGGACATGGCCGCTCGGCCCAACCGTGGGATGGCCACAATATGGATCAGTATGCTGACGATCTGGCTGAACTTACCGCGCATCTCAATCTTAAAGATGCCGTGCATGTTGGGCACTCTACCGGCGGTGGGGAAGTGGCGCGTTATATTGGCCGCCATGGGACGCAGCGGGTGGCAAAAGCGGTGTTAATTGGCGCGGTGACGCCCATCATGATCAAGACCGACTTTAACCCGAATGGCGTGCCGAAAGAGGTGTTTGATGGCATCCGGGAAGGGGTAGTGAACGATCGCGCCGCCTTCTTCTATGAACTGACCGCGGCATTCTATGGTTATAACCGTCCGGGCGCAAAAGAGTCGAAAGCCGTCCGGGAAAGTTTTGTTGAACAGGGCTTACAAGGGTCCATCAAAGCGTTGTACGACTGCATTCATGCGTTTTCAGAAACAGACCTGCGTGGCGATCTCGAAAAAATGACCATCCCGACGCTGGTGATCCACGGCGATGACGATCAGATTGTCCCGTTTGAAACCTGCGGCAAGGTCGCGGCAGAAATATTGCCGGATGCGCAGTTGAAGGTATATGCCGGTGGTTCTCACGGTATTTGCACCACCCATAAACAGCAGATCAATGGCGATCTGCTCAACTTTATTCAGTCGTAATCTTTAACGGATTGTTCTACGCTGATCTTCTTTTTCCAGGGAGATGAGCGAAGCATAATTCGTGCTGCGCTACCGTTAATGACACCAGAGAAGGCTATGTATTTCTATCAACCATCACAGGGACACGGCTTACCGCACGACCCGCTAAATGCCATCATTGGACCGCGCCCCATTGGCTGGATTGCGTCGCGCGACAGTAACGGGCGACATAATCTGGCGCCATACAGTTTCTTTAATTGCTTTAACTACCATCCGCCGATTATTGGTTTTGCCAGCAGCGGCTGGAAAGACAGCGTGCGGAATATTGTCGAAACCGGTGAGTTTGTCTGGAACCTGACCACCCTTGAACTGGCTGGCGCGATGAATGAAACGTCTGCCAGCTTGCCGCACGGCGAGGACGAGTTTTTTGCCGCTGGGCTGAATAAAGCCGACAGCCGGATTGTCAGCGTGCCGCGCGTGGCGCAAAGCCCGGTTAATTTTGAGTGTCGTTTATCGCAAACTCTGCAACTGACCACTGCTGACGGCGCGCCTGTAGAAACCTGGCTGGTGCTGGGAGAAGTGGTGGGCATCCATATAGATGAAACGCTACTGGAAGAAGGCATCTACCAGACGGCGAAAGCGAAGCCGGTACTGCGTGCGGGTGGACCCACGGCGTACTATTCAATCAGTGAAACACACCGTTTTGATCTGGTTCGCCCGGACGCCCGTTTGCAACGCTAAGCATGCAGACCGACGCCCGGTTTGCGCGTCGGTCATGATTTTCAGTATCCAGCCTTGTCGATAATAAACTGTTTACCGCAGTTACCCGGATGCGGCTGCGGTAAGAATGACTGCGCAGATAGCGGTTGATTGATGGTGTCGGCTTTCAGGGATAGCTGGATCTCTGTGAGATAAGCCGGATTGCCGTGGCAGCTTAGCTTCACGGCTTTGACGTTCTCTTTGCCCCAGCTTTTGGCGATAGCGGCGTCAAATGCGTTGCGGCTGACGGTTTTGCCGTAGTTATCCGCCAGGAACTTGCCCGCTTCACTGTTTTTGAATTCATTATTCAGCCGCACCATCGTGCCAAAGTACACGTCGGGATCAAAACCAAAACAGGCGCCGTGTTTGGCATACTCGTAGCGTTCCAGGCAGGATGTTCCGCCAGCGCCTGGCATCACCGCGCTCAGTTTCGCCGCACTCTCCAGTGACAGGCCGGTTTCAGGCGCTGCGCATTTACGGCTGGCACGCGCTTCAGGCAGGTTAGGGACAGGACGCGTTGCGCAGCCAAAACGCATCCAGCGGCGGTTGTCTACCCCGCGAGCGGCGATTGATTTTGGCAGGCTGGGCCACAGGCCGTGAACGGTCAGAAAATCCGCTTTGTCTGCAATCTCTTTTTGCAGACGACATTCGTCGGGTTCCTGACGATTACGCTCGTGTTGGCTTTGACAGAAACCGGTTTGCCAGGAGAGGGCCAGCACGTAGCGGTCAAAATCAGCGTACTGTTTTGCCTGAAGTTCATCGGCCTGAGCCACAGAAACTGGCAGCAGAAGCGCTGCCAGTAAAGAAGAATAACGCCACGTTGATGTCATGATGATTTCGGATACTTATATAAATTCTGAATATCATCTATTTAATCATAAAAAATGCCAGTCAGGTTTAGCTGACTGGCATCATTTTCATCAGGCGTGAGCCGGAATGATTAGCTCCACATTGCCAGAATCGGCCAGCCGACCAGCAGAAGCATAGCGATGTAGATAACGCCGAAGATAGCTCCCAGACGCCAGTAGTCTTTAGACTTCACATAACCACAACCGTAGATGATAACGCCAGGGCCGGTTGCATACGGCGTCAGGCAGCCCATGATACCGATGGACAGCACCAGCAGGATACACAGATGTTCCATTGGAACGCCCGGGATACCTTTACCGACCGCCAGAATAACCGGCAGCATGGTGGCGGTGTGTGCGGAAAGGCTGGCGAACAGGTAGTGAGCAAAGTAGAACACCAGCACCAGCACGATCACGGTCGCGTTAGGTGAGAAGCCTTCCAGGTGCGTGCTCATGGTGTTAGCGAACCAGTCAATGAAGCCTGAACGGGTCAAACCATTTGCCATAACAACCAGCGTGGCGAGGTTTACCAGAGTGTTCCATGCGCTGTTATAGCGGGTAATATCTTTCCACGGTACAACGTGTAGCGCCAGCATCAGGGAAACCGCCAGCAGACCCACCGCGGTGGCATCAATCAGTTTACCCCCGAAGACCCACAGACCCAGGCTGAGCAGAACCAGACCGATCAGGGTCAGCTCTTTACGCGTCAGTTTACCCATGGTTTTCAGTTCTTCACCGGCCCATGCGGCAACTTCAGCACTGTGAGTGACTTCTGGTTTGTACAGAACATAGGACAGCCACGGCGCAACGATCAGCAAAATAATACCGACCGGCAGGAAGCTGAGGAACCATTGCAGCCAACTGATTTGAATGCCAGCAATTTTGTTGACGAATTCCAGACCCAGTACGTTCGGCGCCGCGCCGGTCACGAACATAGAGGAGCTCAGGCTGGTACTGATGACCATCATCCACATCAGATATCCGCCGATACGGCGCGCGGAAGGATCGTTCGGGAATGATTTAAACAGCGGCGGCAGGTTTTTGATAACCGGGAATACGGTACCACCGGTACGCGCGGTGTTGGACGGTGTAAACGGCGCCAGCAGGATGTCGATAATAACAATCGCATAGCCCAGCGTCAGGGTACGTTTACCCATGAATTTCACCATGAACAGCGCGATACGACGACCCAGGCCGGTAACTTCATAACCCAGTGCGAAAATAAACGCGCCAAACACCAGCCACACGGTGGTGCTGGAGAAGCCCGCCAGACCCCATTTCAGCGCTTGCTTACCCGCTTTGAATGCCGGGTCGGCCAACTCGGATGCGTCAAACAGCAGATAGTTACTGCCGATAACGCAGATCGTCACGGCGATAAAGCTGATTGCCGTTGCCGGAATGGGCTCCAGAATCATCCCGACAATCATGGCCACGAACACGGCAAAATAGTGCCATGCCTGTGGGGGCATGCCATCAGGGACGGGGATAAGAAACATGACGCCCATGACTACCAATGGGGCCAGTAACTTCCAAATTTTATCTTTTGCTAAAGACATGTGTGTGATTCTCCGGAAAGGATCTTTAATTGTGATAATGATGAACTTGTGAAATCTGAGCTAAGAACCATGTGACGATCAGCAGATCGGCGCAGCCTCCAGGACTGAGGTTGCGTTCAATGCACTGTTGGTCGAACTGGCGTAGGTATTCGAGATCGGCAGGGGTACGAATCCCGCCTTGTTGTAACAACGTGGAGGCCTGCTGCTGTAGCCAGCGCAAACCTTCTGCGCCACCACGGGAAGCCACGTTGGTGTCGCCGTTGATAGACATCAGCAGCAGTAACGTATCGAGTAACGCCAGTTCAGGATCGCGGCCCTCAGCCAGCAGTGCACGGTAGTGCGGCAGAGCATGCTGAATGACGAGGGGATATCCTGCTTCGGCTTCGCCGCGTGCGCCGGTTAATCCCAGTTGCTGATAAAGACGTTGGCCAGCCGTGAGTTGTTGGTTGTTCTGGCGCAGTTCGCGCTCGGTCAGGCCACGGCAAAATGTTGCTGCCGTAGAGCAAAGGGTTTCAGCGGTAACGCTCAGGCGGAGCTGGAGCAGGCGGCCAATGGCGGCGCACAGTAATCCCAGCGAGAAGATGCTGCCTTTATGGGTGTTCACTCCGGCAGTAGCGCGAAACATATCGGCTTCGCAGGCCATGCCCAGCGGACGTAGTCCTGGCAGGACATCTTCCGGCGACTGCTGTGCGCTAAAGGCGCCGTATTCGATAAAACGCGGCAGCCATGTCTGAATCGCTTCAGCACTGCGATAAAAATCTTCCAGCGCCATATCTTTATGCGCGCCGTTATTAATACGATCCACCAGACCCGGTTTAGGCGACAGGTTGACTTCCGTCAGCATGGCGCGCCACGCCAGCGTGGCGTAAGCGTCAGGCAGATCCAGAGGAAGAACTGCGTTATGAGTTGATGTTGCGGGAATCGGCATCATGCAGCAGTGCCTCCATCTGAGTGAGTAAGTCGGAAAGCGCGTGAGTTTTACCTCGCGCGCATTCGGCAGCGCTTTGCTCGCACAGCAGACAGCGGCGGGCAGGGAGCGCGAAATGACGCCGGGACAGAATTTCCCCTTCAGGGTTCAGGACGTCGATGTCCCATAACCGTCCCAGCGGATGTGAATGCTCAAGTCCGATAGTGGCGAGCTTGAGGTCCAGGGCCGGAGCCTCAATGGCCAGCAGGCCTTCCGGTCCGCTGGCAGAGACCAGCGCAGTTTGCTCCCTGACAATCCAGGCGGATTTTTCCGCCAGCGCGAGCAGGGCGGTGACGCCGTGATTAAAGATGCGACGGGTTAATTCGCTGTCTTTAATCGGACCTGGCGCGACCACGGTAAACGAGACCAGTGGCGCGTGATGACGCGTGAGCCAGGCATGCTGCCTTGCTTGTCTCTCATCTCGGCTGGCGAGCAGCTCAGGGATGGAAACCGCGTGGCAGGTGGCGTGTTCAGGGAGCAGGTGCATGGTTTATTCCTTCACCTGATGCACAACGTCAATTACCGAACCATCGCGGTAGCGCACAACGGCAATTACGCGATCGGTAAATTCGATGGCGCGCGGTTGACCGGTTAGCTGCTGTGCACGTTCGCGCAGCCATTCAATCGACACCACTTTCATGCCAGCTTCTTGCAGGCGTTCCGCCAGTTCAGGGCGAGCAGGGTTGACGGCGATACCGTGGTCGGTAACCAGAATGTCAACGCTGGAACCTGGAGTTACGCAGGTCAGCACGTTATCTACCAATGTCGGGATGCGTCCACGAACCAGCGGTGCGACGATGATAGAAAGCGCTGCGGCCACAGCCGTATCGCAGTGACCACCGGAAGCGCCACGCAGTACGCCGTCGGAGCCGGTCAGTACGTTAACGTTGAAGCTGGTGTCTACTTCTAATGCGCTCAGTACCACAACGTCCAGGCGGTCAACGGATGCGCCTTTCGAGCCCCAGTTAGCGTACTGGTTAGCGCTGATCTCAATGTGGTTTGGATTGCGGGCCAGAGATTTCGCGGCGGTACTGTCGAAGCTTTGTACATCCAGCAGTTTGCGGATTAAGCCTTTTTCATGCAGATCAACGATGGTGGCGGTGATGCCGCCCAGCGCGAAATCGGCATGGATGTCACGGCTACGCATTTTGTCTTCCAGGAAACGGGTAACGGCCAGAGACGCGCCGCCGGTTCCTGTCTGCAATGAGAAGCCTTCATTGAAGTAACCGGAGTTAGCAATGACGTCTGCCGCGCTGCGGGCGATCAACAATTCACGCGGATTGGTAGTCATACGGGTCGCGTCAGCACCAATTTTGTCCGCATCGCCGACCTGGTCGATCTGCACGATCAGATCCACTTGATCCTGGGTAATGCTGGCCGGGTTGTGCGGATAGCTCAGCAGTTGTTCTGTCAGCAGAACAACCTGCCTGGCGTTCTCGGCATCGACGCGGGCATAGCCCAGTGAGCCGCAGCACGCTTTGCCGGTATAACCGTTAGCATTACCAAACTGGTCGCACGCCGGTACGCCGAGGAATGCGACATCAATGTTGAGTTCGCCACTTTGCACCAGGTGTACACGACCACCGTGGGAGTGGATTTGCACCGGCTCAGCCAGCAGACCACGAGAGATCTCTTCTGCCAGCGGGCCACGCAGCCCGGAGGTATAAATTCGGCTGACCACGCCCTGACGGATGTGCTCAACCAGCGGCGCGTGGCAGTCGCTCAGGGAGCTTGAGGCCAGCGTCAGATTTTTAAAGCCCATGTTGGCGATGGCGTCCATCACCAGGTTAATCGTCAGATCGCCACCGCGAAATGCGTGGTGGAAAGAGATAGTCATACCATCCTGTAAACCTGAACGACGAATGGCGTCTTCCAGATTAGCGCACAGCTTTTTGTCGCGCGGTTTTTGCGCCTGCAATTCTACTTTTGCGGTGCTCTGATAAGCGGAAAGCTCGCTTTCTGCATGACGGCTCCAGGTCGCCACGCGATCCTGGCGTTGAGACTGTTCGATTTTCTGCGTCATTTTTTTGCCTTATTCTTCGCGAATGCCGGAAAGTTCTGCACGGGAGATAACCAGAAGGGCGCGCTCGATAACCGGGCTGTCGACCATCTTGCCGTTCAGGGAAACCACGCCACGACCTTCGCGGGCTGCAGCTTCAGCGGCTTCCACCACCAGACGGGCATGAGCCAGCTCTTTGCGCGTCGGGGCATAGAGGTTATGCAGAAGTTCAATCTGGCGAGGGTTGATCAGCGATTTGCCGTCAAAACCCAGTTGCTTGATGTGTGAGGCTTCGTGCAGGAAACCTGCTTCGTTGTTGGCATCGGAATAGACGGTATCGAATGCCTGAATACCGGCAGAGCGCGCAGCCTGCAAAATAGAGCAGCGGGCAAACAGCAGTTCAGTCCCTTCCGGGGAACGTTCAGTGCGCAGGTTACGCACATAATCTTCAGCACCCAGTGCAATACCAATCAGGCGCTCGGAAGCGTGGGCGATTTCTACCGCGCGGGTAATGCCTAACGGCGATTCGATAGCGGCTAACAGACCGGTGCTGCCGGGTTCGCGACCACAGGCGTTTTCGATGCGCAGGATTTCGTTTTCGATGTCGATGACATCCTGTGCGGTATCGGTTTTCGGTAAACGCACGATGTCGGCGCCGCCGCGCACAACGGCTTCGAGGTCGTTGATGCCCCATTCGGAGTCGAGGGCGTTTACGCGCACGATGGTTTCTACGTCGTGATACAGCGGATGTTGCAGCGCGTGGTACACCATGCGGCGGGCGGTATCTTTTTCACGCAGCGCGACGGAGTCTTCCAGGTCGAACATCAGCGCATCAGCCGGGTAGATAAACGAGTTGCTGACCATGGCGGCATTGGCGCCCGGTACGAACAACATGCTACGGCGGGTACGGGTTTTACGTTGTTGTAAAGATTCGGCAATCACTGGCAATCCTCCCATGGCAGTGCCGGAATACCGCCAGCGCGGGCCAGTAGTGCTTCCAGTCGCGCACGTAAAATGCAGTCCAGTGCGCCTTTATCATCAACATTTAATTGCACGCCGCGTACGTTGTAGCGGGACAGTACGTCCAGAATGGTGGCCCGAATGGCATCACCGAACTGCTTTTCGACGCTACTGTTAACCTGCAGGTCAATATCCTGCGAATCGAGTGGGGCGATGCGAATCATCACATCACCGGACTCGAGTGTGCCTGCGACGGCTGCCTGGTTTATTTTCATTTTTCACCTGTTGCTAATGCGGGGGTATTTTGGCGGACTGCCGCACCCGATGAGGCTCGTTCAACCATGCTTTGCAGATAGCGCAGCGTGGCGTCAGGAACCAGGGATGCGATAGCCGTGAGATCTTTTTTAACCAGCAGCTTGCGCACCCAGGAGGCGGAAATCGGCATCTCCTGGAAGCACAGCCGCTCAATTTCCACCAGTTCAATCGGTGGGGCGGGAAGCGTTGGGGTCTCCAGCCAGTAACGCATATCGTTGTTGTACTGGGAGGTGACGGTGCAATACGGCTCGGTACCCACGAAACGGTGCGTAACGCCGAGAGCCGGGGCCAGGTACTGGCGGAAGATTTTCAGGTCTATTTCGGTGTAGCAGTGGTTAATAACGCTCTGCTCTTTGATGAAGTAGCACGGGAACGTGGCGCGGGAAATGATGTATTCCGAACCGCGATGCACGGTTAAACGCGGAATGTCTTTTGTCCCTTTAAGTACCAGATCCAGTCGGTCTTCATACGGAAAACGCGAGGTATCTTCTTTCACCAAAAACAGATGCAGCCAGTCACATTGCGCGGCCGCCTGTTGGATCAGAAAACGATGACCGTTGGTGAAGGGGTTGGCGTTCATGACGATACAGCCAATTTTTTTCCCTTCATGACGCTGTTTTGCCAGCGATTCGGCGTAGCGTTTCAGCCGCGTGGTGCTGTTTTCCATCAACACCATAATGCCGGGCACGCTGGTGAGTGTGGAAAAGCCGCACTGTTTAAACAGCGATTCGTACTCGGTTTTGGTATAGATGAAGAGGTGCGTACAGTGGCGCTCATAGGCGAGGTTGATGAGTTCTGTCGCCAGCGTCAGCGCCAGGCCTTCACCGCGCACGGACTCACAAATCGCGACGCACTTAATGATATTTCCGGCGATACCGCCACAGGCAATCAGGCGATCGTCACGGGTGACGGTGATAAATACTTCGACGGTGGTATCAACGCTCAGATCGTTCTCTTTCAGAAATTGCGCGATAGCCGCCATCTTTTTATTTTCTGAGCGTTTAACTTGCGTGAATATATTATTACCGAACATAGTAAATAGAGCCCCGATGCTATATTTGTTACTGGGTTTCTGTTTTTGTTGCTCTGATTAGCAACCTGATAACGTTTTGTTTGCAATTGAAGGGAATGGTTTTTTATTACGGAGTATTTCTTTTTTTCCCTGCTGCATACATCGTAAGGAGTATTTTGGAGGTAATTTTTGATTTATTTCACAATAAGTTAGAAGGTTTTAATGTGTTTTATGGTTTTAAGTTTTTTAATTAATTTAACCCGGAAATAGCGCGTGGTTTTAATTTGTTTAATTGATTTAAGGTGGGGAATCTGCAACGATCCTGTTTTATATCGTCACTTTTAAATAAAACATTTTTATTACAACTACAATAGAAAATAAGTTTCGGTAACGTCGGTGAGGAAAATTTATGGCAGAACAGAAAAATAAAACACGGTTTCCTTTTTTTCGCAGTCTGGCGTTTCCGTTACGCATTTTTCTGCTCATTCTGGTCGTTTCTGTTCTTATTATCGCAGCGTTAGCACAATACTTTACCGCCAGTTTTGAAGATTATCTGACGACACATGTCCGCGATATGGCAATGAACCAGGCCAAAATCATCGCCTCTAATGACAGCATCATCACGGCGGTGAAGCATCGTGATTACAAGCGTCTGGCGACTATTGCCGACAAACTACAGAGCGGGACTGATTTCGATTATGTGGTGATTGGAGATACCCATTCTATTCGTCTTTATCATCCGAACCCGGAAAAAATTGGTTACCCGATGCAGTTCACCAAGCCTGGCGCGCTGGAAAAAGGTGAGAGCTACTTTATTACCGGCAAAGGATCTATTGGGATGGCAATGCGCGCCAAAACCCCTATCTTTGATGACGATGGCAAAATCATTGGCGTGGTCTCAATTGGCTATCTGATCAGTAAAATTGATAGCTGGCGATCGGATTTCTTACTGCCAATGGCTGGGGTATTTATCCTGCTGTTGTTGGTACTTATGCTGCTCTCCTGGTTTTTTGCTGCCCATATTCGTCGGCAGATGTTGGGGATGGAGCCTAAACAAATCGCGCGGGTGGTGCGTCAGCAGGAAGCGCTGTTCAGCTCGGTGTATGAAGGGTTGATTGCCGTGGATCCTGACGGATATATCACTGCGATAAACCGCAGTGCGAGGAAAATGCTGGGGCTGTCATCGCCGGGCAGAAAGTGGCTGGGCAAACCGGTAAATGAAGTCGTTCAGCCAGCGGACTTTTTCACCCAGCAGATTGCGGAACAACGCCAGGATGCGATGGTTAATTTTAATGGGTTGAGCGTTATCGCCAACCGTGAGGCGATTCGCTCCGGTGACGAACTGCTCGGCGCCATTATCAGTTTTCGTAGTAAAGATGAAATTGCTACCCTTAATGCGCAATTAACGCAAATCAAACAGTATGTTGAGAGCCTGAGAACGCTGCGTCATGAGCACCTGAACTGGATGTCGACTATCAATGGCCTGCTGCAAATGAAAGAGTATGACCGGGTGCTGGCTATGGTTCAGGGCGAGTCACAGGCACAGCAACAACTGATTGACAGCCTGCGCGGCGCCTTTGCCGATCGTCAGGTGGCGGGTCTGTTATTTGGTAAGGTGCAACGTGCGCGGGAACTGGGTCTTACGATGACCATTGTTCCTGGCAGCCAACTGCGCCAACTGCCTGAAGGGCTGGATAGCACAGAGTTTGCAGCAATTGTTGGCAATCTGCTTGATAATGCATTTGAAGCGAGTTTACGCACCCAGCAAGGCAACAAAGTCGTCGAACTTTATTTGAGCGACGAAGGGGATGATGTGGTCATCGAAGTTGCCGATCAGGGATGCGGTGTGCCGGAAGCATTGCGTGAAAAAATATTTGAACAGGGTGTAAGCACCCGTACCGATGAACCAGGCGAACATGGCATCGGTTTGTATCTGATTGCAAGTTATGTGAGGCGCTGTAACGGGGTGATTACGCTCGAAGATAACTCCCCTTGCGGCACCTTATTTTCTTTATTTCTTCCGAAAGTGAAAAAAAATAATGACGGAACCATTAACGCTACTGATCGTTGAGGATGAAACGCTACTGGCGGAAATGCATGCTGAATATATCCGCCATATACCCGGCTTCAGCCAGATATGGCTGGCGGGTAATCTTGCGCAGGCAAGAATGATGATTGAGCGTTTTAAGCCCGGTTTGATTCTTCTTGATAACTACTTGCCGGACGGTAAGGGTATTACTTTGTTGCATGAGCTGACCCAGGCGCGTTATCCGGGCGGTGTGGTCTTTACCACGGCGGCCAGCGATATGGAAACGGTCTCCGAAGCCGTGCGCAGCGGCGCGTTTGATTATCTGGTCAAACCTATCGCTTACGAGCGGTTGGGGCAGACGCTGACGCGGTATCAACAGCGCAGACGCATGCTGGCAGGCAATGACAGCGCCAGTCAAAAGCAGATTGATGAAATGTTTAACGCCTACGCGCGCGGCGAGCCGAAAGGCGATTTGCCGACCGGGATTGATGCGTTAACGCTGAATGCGGTGCTGAAGCTATTTGCCGATCCGACGGTACATCATACTGCGGAAACGATCGCCCAGGCGCTCACCATCAGTCGTACGACCTCCAGACGTTATCTGGAGTACTGCGCCAGCCGCCATTTGATTATCGCGGAGATTATTCACGGGAAGGTGGGTAGACCGCAGCGTATTTATCACGGCGGCTAATACACGTCATCCTTTAAGCTGCCTCTTTGTTGGCTGCGTGCAGAAACCCCAGTCACATAGTTATCTATGCTCCTGGGGATTTCTTTACTTGCCGCCGCGATGCAGCATAAATGATTTTGTGTATTAAGGTCAGGTATTGACAGGTATCGTTAACCGCCAATCAGGGCAGACGTTGCCGGTACCATCACTTCGGTGGCGATAATCACCACCAGCAGTCCGACCAGCACCGGAACCGAGGTACGTTTCACAACTTCGAACGGAGAAATCTTCGCCATCCCAGCCACAGCCACAACGACGCCGGAGACTGGGGAAATGGTACGCCCGAGGTTGGAGGCCTGAAGCATCGGGATAGCGAGGTAAGCCGGGTTAATGCCGGAAGAGTGTGCCAGTTTCGGGATCATCTCAACGAAAGCATAGAACGGCGCGTTACCGGAACCCGTGGTCATGGCCGCCAGCATGGTCAGGATCACCAGTACCAGCATCAGAATAATACTCGCTGAGCCAAACGAGGTGGCGATAGAAATCAGGCTTTGAATAAAGCCGATGGTACTCAAGCCCTGGGCAAAAACACCCGCAGCGACGAGCAGCATCACTACGTTAGCAAAGGCGTCCGCCATGCCCCGGTAAGCGACTTCCAGACCTGAAAACACCTTCTGAGTATTGAATCCGCGAACAAATTCCAGAACGGCGGCGATGAGCATGCATAGTACCAGGATAGTAATAATGTGCAGCTGCGGACCCCATTTACCATCAAAAATCAGAACGCCTACGATCGGTGTAAACGGCAGGATGGCGTAAAACGACGGCGCGGTAGTGGTGATTTCTGCTACGTCTAACATTTCGTGAGAAATGTTCTCTTTTTTATCCAGGTAGCGCTGCCAGAAAAAGTGTGCGATCGCCATAGCAATGATGGCGGCAATGGAAATTGGCAGCGTGGTTTTAAACGCGAAATCAATCAACGGCATTTCTGCGGCTTTTGCCGCCAGCACCACATCACCGGATGTCGGTGAAAGAATGATTGCGGCAGGGGAAGCGCATATGGCCGCCGCGGCGCCACGGCTGATCCCAACGTTAACCATAACCGGGAAAAGCGTTGCCATCAGCAATACGCCCAGGCCGGTAGCTGACGAGACTGCCAGCGACATCAGACAGGCGACAAAATAGGCGGCAATCATCAACAGATAAGGTGAGTTGATATATTGCAGCGGTTTGGAGGCCAGCTTAACGACCATATCGTTCGCGCCAATATGCGTCATGTAGGCGGCAAAACCGCACAGCATCATAATCATCATGCCGAGATCGCCACCGCGGCTCATCAGCAAAATTTTAATGTATTCAACAATGTCTGTAGCAGTATAGCCCGTCGTTGCTGCGCTGGAAGGCAGAACTTTATGTCCCATCACCGCACTGATAATCAGCAAAACCAGACCGCCAACAAACAGTACGCCGGTGGCGGAATAACCTTTGATGATGTAGCGCGCCACACCCACAATAACCACAACCCCAATAAGGAGTTCAATAAATGTCAACATTGTTTCCCCTGTCGCATTGCTGCCCGGAAAGTAAAAAAACTAAAAAAAGTAAAAAGTGGTGACAGAATGTGCCTAATAAACCGATAACTATTGCTGATTGAAATCAATAAAAATACGGATTCAACCGATGGCCTGACTGTTTTTTCAACATCGTGGTTTAAAAAAGAATATCCCCGGCAAAAACTGTGAAACAGCATTGCTGTTGTGTGTATTTTGATATGAGAGTGTTAAATTATTGTTTCTTTATTTGTCCATCACGTTTGAAAAGAACAATTTATTAGCAATCAAGAGAAAATTATTCCTGTAATAAAGCCCAGTAAATAGAGGGGGAATCATCTTATAAGTATTGCCCGAAGAATATTCTGATTTTTTACCTGCGCATTTTTGTTAAGTTAACATTAAGGTTGAGTTTGCTACAATTGCTAATAACTTCCAGGATGGTAATTAAGTTGTGATTGTCGCTAAACGATATTTTCTCATTTTTTCATTTCTTTTTATTCAGTTAGCTTTCATTCCCCAAGGGGCTGCTGAAGATAAAGGCTGGTTTGCCACGTTTAAAGATAATGTCAGTGAAACCTGGCAGCAACCGGAGCATTATGACCTGTATGTACCGGCTATTACCTGGCATGCCCGTTTTGCCTACGATAAAGAAAAAACCGATCGCTACAATGAACGCCCATGGGGGGCCGGATTTGGCCAGTCCCGTTGGGATGATAAAGGTAACTGGCACGGGCTTTATATTATGGCCTTTAAGGATTCCTACAATAAATGGGAACCGATTGGCGGCTACGGCTGGGAGAAAACCTGGCGACCGCTGCCTGATGAAAACTTCCATACCGGCCTTGGCTTTACCGCTGGTTTTACCGCACGCGATAACTGGAACTACATTCCCGTACCGGTGCTGTTACCGCTGGCGTCAATCGGTTATGGTCCGGCAACGTTCCAGATGACCTACATTCCAGGAACCTATAACAATGGTAACGTCTACTTTGCGTGGTTACGCTTCCAGTTTTGATGGACTGCCTGTATTGTCAGTCAGGTTTTAAAAAAACCATTAAAAACATATGGATGGAAACGGTTACTGAAAAATAACGCGACATTTATCACTTTTTGATAAAGTTCGACTGGACAAAGCGCATCACAATTGTTGTACTGATACCCGACACAGCATTTGTGTCTATTTTTCATGTAAAGGTAATTTTGATGTCTAAGATTAAAGGTAACGTTAAGTGGTTTAATGAGTCCAAAGGATTCGGTTTCATTACTCCGGAAGATGGCAGCAAAGACGTGTTCGTACACTTCTCTGCAATCCAGACCAATGGTTTTAAAACTCTGGCTGAAGGTCAGCGCGTAGAGTTCGAAATCACTAACGGTGCCAAAGGCCCTTCTGCTGCAAACGTAATCGCTCTGTAAGCATACGACAGCAAGCATTCAAAACCCGCTTAATTGCGGGTTTTTTTCGCTCTAATGTGCGGGAGAGGCAGAAACCAGCCAGAATGCCAGGGCGGTCATCGCAAATGATCCCAGCAGATTAACCAGCACATTCACCATAGCCCAGCCAAAGCGTCCTTCCTGAAGTAAAAACACGACCTCTGCCGAGAAGGTGGAGAACGTTGTCAACCCGCCGCAAAAGCCGGTAGTAATCAGTACTTTCCACATTGGATCGATGTTTGTCATGCGATTAAACCACGCCAGACCCATACCAATGATAAACGCGCCAAGTAAGTTTGCCGCCAGCGTACCGAATGGGATAGCCTGATGCAGTGGGTTGAAGCGCATGCTCAACATCCATCTTGCTACGCTACCTGTACCACCACCGATAAAAACCGCTAAAAGAAGTTGTAACACTGCTAAATCCTGCTATTTGATTGTATATAGGATGAGTTTAACGCTGAATAATCACTGTTGGCGAGCCTGACAAACTTTTCTGGAGGGAATATGTTCGTTGCAGCAGGGCAGTTTGCCGTGGGACCTTCGTGGGAAAAGAATGCAGAAACCTGCGCTTCATTAATGTCTCAGGCCGCAGGAGAGGGAGTATCGTTGTTGGTACTACCGGAGGCGTTGCTGGCCCGTAACGATATTGACCCTGACCTGTCAGTGAAGTCAGCGCAATTGCTGGAGGGTGGGTTTCTGACGCGTTTACTCCGAGAAAGCGCGCAAAATGTGATGACGACAATTCTGACGATTCATGTTCCTTCTGTGCCAGGTCGGGCTTTTAATATGCTGGTGGCGTTGCGGGGAGGTCGGGTTGTTGCCCATTATGCAAAATTGCATCTTTACGACGCGTTTGCGATTCAGGAGTCGCGGAATGTCGATGCAGGAGACGCCATAGCGCCGCTGCTGGACGTAGACGGATTAAAGGTAGGGTTGATGACCTGCTATGACCTGCGTTTCCCTGAGCTGGCATTAGCGCACGCTCTCCAGGGGGCCGACATTCTCGCTTTACCTGCCGCCTGGGTGCGGGGAGCGCTAAAAGAGCATCACTGGGCAACATTGTTGGCGGCAAGGGCTCTTGATGCTACTTGCTATGTTATTGCCGCTGGAGAATGTGGTAATAAGAATATTGGGCAAAGCCGGGTCATCGATCCCTTTGGGGTGACCATTGCCGCAGCGGCAGAAACGCCGGCGCTGATTATGGCCGAGGTTTCTGCAGAGCGGGTGAAGCAGGTCAGGGCGCAACTTCCGGTGTTAATTAACCGACGCTTTGCGCCACCGCAATTATTATGACGTTTTTTTAAACAAGACTTGATTCACCTTGTTACAGATTGCTA
The DNA here is from genome assembly GCF_026719375.1 of Citrobacter sp. W9. Taxonomy (NCBI): domain Bacteria; kingdom Pseudomonadati; phylum Pseudomonadota; class Gammaproteobacteria; order Enterobacterales; family Enterobacteriaceae; genus Citrobacter; species Citrobacter sp. W9. The sequence goes on from NZ_JAPPTE010000001.1 coordinate 519,206, forward strand.
TTGTGTGCGCGCGTCGAAAGGCCGTTAATATTCTCAGGTTAATATGGCGCATAATGTAGCCTGGTTTAAGTTAAGAAGGTATCTATGGGTGAGATTAGTATTACCAAACTGCTGGTGGTTGCCGCACTGGTCGTTCTGCTGTTTGGTACCAAGAAGTTACGTACACTGGGTGGAGACCTGGGAACGGCAATTAAGGGCTTTAAGAAAGCGATGAACGACGATAATACCGATGCCAGGAAAGAGGCTGATGGTAGCGTTCAGGCGGAAAAGCTCTCTCATAAAGAGTAATATCAGGAGCATGATGCTCATACTGTATGCTCTGTATGAAAAAAACCGGCAAATTGCCGGTTTTTTTATTGCTGATATGTAAGTGAGTATTACACGATTACTTCACTTCCAGCCCTTTGGCCTGCATATCAGCGTGGTATGAAGAACGAACAAACGGGCCGCAGGCTGCATGGGTAAAGCCCATCGCCATGGCTTCGGCTTTCATCTCGTCGAACTCATCCGGGCTGACATAGCGTTGCACCGGCAGGTGATGGCGGCTCGGCTGCAAATACTGCCCCAGCGTCAGCATGGTCACGCCATGACTGCGCAGATCGCGCATGACTTCAATAATTTCGGCATTGGTTTCACCCAGACCTACCATCAGACCCGATTTAGTCGGGATCTCCGGGTGCGCTTCCTTGAAACGCTCCAGAAGCTTCAGCGACCAGTTGTAGTCCGCTCCCGGACGGACATTGCGGTAAATACGCGGTACGTTTTCGAGGTTGTGGTTAAATACGTCCGGCGGCGTGGCCGTGAGGATATCCAACGCGCGATCCATACGACCACGGAAGTCAGGCACCAGCGTTTCGATTTTAATCGATGGGCTTTTCTCGCGGATAGCGGTGATGCAGTCAGCAAAGTGCTGAGCACCGCCGTCACGCAGATCGTCACGGTCAACGGAGGTAATGACGACATAGCGCAGCGCCATGTCCGCAATGGTCTGAGCCAGTTTCAACGGCTCGTTAGCATCAGGCGCAACCGGACGACCATGGGCAACGTCACAGAATGGGCAACGGCGAGTACAGATTGCGCCGAGGATCATAAAGGTTGCGGTTCCGTGATTGAAACATTCAGCCAGGTTAGGGCAGGAAGCTTCTTCGCAGACAGAGTGCAGGCCGTTTTTGCGCATTGCCGCTTTGATGCCCTGGATGCGGGTGGAGTCCGCTGGCAGTTTTATTTTCATCCATTCCGGTTTACGCAGCAGGGCTTCACGCTCTGTTGCCACATTTTTAACCGGGATAAGAGCCATCTTATCGGCATCGCGGTATTTAACACCGCGTTCCATCACAATGGGTTTACTCATAGCTTGCGTGTTCCAGTTGCGAATTACGAAGGAAAGCGTTTCAATTCAAGGGAATGTTGCATTTATCAACTATTTTTGAATTAGTGATACGCAGTATATCATTGAAACGGGCCAGAAAGCAGCCTGACAGGCTGGCAAAATGTAAAATAGTTGTTGTTTTGTGCCATTTGCCACAACATATGCCGTGGCAAAGTATAACTGCCTTTTTAGTCCACAACGTACTCGTGCGGTGGGTTACCCAACAGCGCCAGAATGTTGGCCAGCAGGCGTGGGCGAATGCTCTCAGTCGTGGCAGCGTTATCCCATTGCGATACTTTTGCCATCTCCATTCCGGCATAACCGCAAGGGTTGATACGCAGGAAAGGCGACAGGTCCATATCCACGTTGAGCGCTAAGCCGTGAAATGAACATCCCTTACGAATACGTAACCCTAATGAGCAGATTTTCTTCTCACCGACATAAACGCCTGGCGCATCGGCTCGCGGGTGGGCGTCGATGCCAATTTCCGCAAGGGTATTGACGACAGTTTGCTCCAGCAGCGTAACCAGTTCGCGAACGCCCAGTTTGCGGCGTTTCAGGTTCAACAGCACATACATGACCTGTTGACCTGGACCGTGGTAGGTCACCTGACCGCCGCGATCGCTCTGAATCACCGGAATATCTCCCGGCATCAGTACATGCTCGGCTTTACCGGCCTGACCCTGGGTAAAGACAGGATAATGCTCTACCAGCCAGATTTCATCATGACTGTTTTCATCGCGGGTATCGGTAAATTCGTGCATGGCCAGAGAGACTGGCTCGTAAGGTTGAAGACCGAGCTGGCGGACCAGAATTTTATCCTGATACAAAACGGCATCTCCGTAGATACTCACACAGAGTAGAGAATGTTAAAGAGGGGAAAAGTATATCACAGGAGGAAGGGGTTACCCGAGCGGGGATGCAGCGGGTAACCGACAGGTTTTTACAGCACCATGCGTACGATATCAATATTGCCTAATTCTTCGTACAGTGTTTCAACCTGCTCAATGTGTGTAGCAGTGATGGTGATAGAGACCGAGTGGTAGTTGCCTTTGCTGCTCGGTTTTACCGTCGGAGAGTAATCACCTGGCGCATGGCGCTGTACCACTTCAACCACCTGATCAACCAGCTCAGGCAACGCCTGCCCCATTACTTTGTAAGTAAATGGAGTAGGGAATTCAAGCAGTTCGTTAAGTTTGGTTTTCATGTCAGCTCCGGCGTTACATCAAAAAATAATAACTCCCACAGCGCGTGGGAGTTATCTGGATACCTAGTATATGGGGACGTAAATCACACTTTCAAGTGTTCGATTTTTAGCCAAACCAGTGATGGAACATTAATTTAATGTAATCAATGATTTTCCCAAAGAAGTTGCCTTCCGGGATTTCCTGCAGCACGACCAGTGGGCGCTGCTCGATGGTTTTGCCATCAAGCTGGAAGTTGATGGTGCCGACAACCTGGTTTTTCTGCAGCGGCGCGTGCAGTTCAGTGGTGTTCAGCACATAACTTGCTTTCAGATCTTTCATACGGCCGCGCGGAATAGTCAGGTAGACATCCTTATCGACACCTAACGATGCGCGATCGGTGTTACCAAACCAGGCGGGTTCTGAGGCAAATTCTTTACCCACTTTCAGCGGGTTGACGGTTTCGAAGAAACGGAAGCCCCAGGTCAGCAGTTTTTTGCTTTCGGTTTCGCGACCTTTATAGGTGCGGCCACCCATTACGGCGGAGATCAGACGCATCTGGCCTTCGGTTGCGGATGCAACAAGGTTATAGCCAGCTTTATCGGTGTGACCGGTTTTGATACCGTCGACATTCAGGCTGTTATCCCACAGCAGACCGTTACGGTTTAACTGACGAATGCCGTTAAAGGTGAACTCTTTTTCTTTATAGATAGAGTATTCATTAGGCACATCGCGAATCAGCGCCTGACCAATCATCGCCATATCGCGGGCTGAGCTGTACTGGCCGTCAGCATCAAGACCATGAACGGTCTGGAAGTGGGTGTTTTTCAGACCCAGCGCGTTCACATAGCTGTTCATCAGGCCGACGAAAGCATCCTGGCTGCCGGCAGCGAAGTCAGCCATCGCCACACATGCGTCGTTCCCGGACTGCAGGTTAATACCACGGATCAACTGAGAGACAGGAACCTGCATGCCAGGCTTGAGGAACATCAGCGATGAACCTTTAAAGACCGGGTTACCCGTAGCCCATGCGTCATTGCCGACGGTGACCAGATCGGTTTCTTTGAACTTCCCGGCTTTCATCGCCTGGCCGATGACGTAGCTGGTCATCATCTTGGTCAGGCTGGCGGGGTCGCGGCGAGTGTCAGCATTCTGTTCTGCCAGAACTTTACCTGAGTTGTAATCAATCAGGATATACGACTCCGCATCGATCTGCGGAACGCCGGGGATCATGGTTTTAATATTCAGGTCATCGGCATGGGCAGCAGAGAGAGTAGCTGCGCAGAGAGCCGCGGTGAGCGCCATACGCTGCACGAAACGAGCGGAAAAAGTGGTCTTCATGGTCTGAACTACGACGTCCGTGATGAAATTAAAAAAAGTGCCCTACTATAGCAAATGCATAACGGGCAGGCATCTGACTTTCCGCGTGACTTTGTTAATGTCATTTACGGAAATTGACAATTCAGATACCCGGTTTACGTTATTACATGCCGGTGATGAAGGACTGTAATTGCGCCTCGGATTGAAGACGCTGCTGCAATGAGGAGGCTTCAGTTTTACTGGCGAATGGCCCCATCTGAATACGCCATACCGCGCCGTTTTGCACTACCCGTCCAGGGACGCCAAACTGCTGGCTTAAGCGCTTTTGATACTGCTGCGCACGGGTTTGATCGCTAACGGCACCGACCTGAACGACATAGCGTCCGTTGGTCGCAGCAGCTGGCGCGGCAACGGTCGCTGGCGCGGTTACCGTGGCAGTTGATGCTGCGGGAGCGGCGGTTACAGGCTGTGGCGCAGGCGTGGGTTCGCTGCCTTCAAGTACACCGGCAGCAAGCGTTGTCGGTGCGCCGAGGAAACCACTGCTGTTGACCGGCGCACCGCTCGTATCCTCGCTTTTCAGCGTGGAATTACTGATAGGGCGGATATCGTTTTGCGGCTGACCCGCATCCGGTGCGGAAGACATCGCGCCGCCACCGCTTAAATCAGGACGAGCCGGCAGGGCATAGGTTTGTTTCGCCACAGTTGTGCAGGCCATTCCCGGGCCGGATAATGAACCATCCTGCGCGACGATGATAGGGTCGATACGCACTTTGGTGTTGTTAGACGTGTTCAGTCGATCTGCGGCGGCACGTGAAAGTGAAATGACGCGATCGTTGCCATAAGGGCCGCGATCGTTAATGCGTACGACGATCATCCTGCCGTTTGCCAGGTTGGTGATTCTGGCATAGCTTGGGATCGGCAGCGTCGGGTGCGCAGCGGTTAACTGCATTGGGTCAAACGCTTCACCAGACGCGGTTAAATTGCTTCCAGGCTCCGCATCATAAATAGCGGCAAGCCCGGCCTGGCTAAAGCGGGAGGGATCCTGGACTATTTTGTAGCTCTTACCATCACGCTGGTAGTCCTGATTCGCCGTTGGGTTCAGGGGTTCAAAGCGCGGATCGGCCCCGCTGATTTCAACAATCGGACCATTACACACCGCAGGCTGCGGCGCGACAGCAACCTGTTGCTGACCATCATCATTCGAACACGCCGCGAGCATTCCTGCTGCGATGCAGATACCAAGCCACTGCTTACGCATTGCGTACCCCTTACACGCTTTTCGACAACATTTTTCTATGGGTGTGGATCGACATAACAATCCCGAACCCGGCCATCAGCACGATCAGTGCCGAGCCTCCGTAACTGACCAATGGGAGTGGAACCCCAACCACAGGTAGAATACCGCTCACCATACCAATATTTACGAAGACATAAACGAATAATATCAACATTAAACCACCCGCCATGACGCGACCAAAGGTGGTTTGTGCGCGAGCAGCGATCCACAACCCGCGCATAATCAGCAAAATGTACAGCGTCAGCAAAATCAAGATCCCCACCAGGCCCAGCTCTTCCGCTAAGACGGCGAAGATAAAGTCAGTGTGGCGTTCGGGTAAAAACTCGAGCTGCGACTGCGTACCGTGCAGCCAGCCTTTACCGCGTAATCCGCCGGAACCAATAGCAATTTTAGACTGAATAATGTGATAGCCCGCGCCCAGCGGATCGGTTTCTGGATCAAGTAACATCATGACGCGCTGACGCTGGTAGTCATGCATCAGGAAGAACCACAGTATCGGAATAAACGCGGCGACCAAAACTACTGCCACACCGATTAAACGCCAGCTTAAACCGGAAAGGAACAGGACAAACAGACCAGAAAGGGCAACCAGAATTGAGGTGCCGAGGTCAGGCTGAGCGGCAACCAGCAGCGTGGGCATAAAAATCAGCACCAGCGCAATCGCGGTATTTTTTAGCGATGGCGGGCAGACGTCGCGGTTGATGAAGCGCGCGACCATCAGCGGCACGGCAATCTTGGCGATTTCAGAAGGCTGAAAGCGCACGATACCCAAATCCAGCCAGCGCTGAGCGCCTTTGGAAATAGCGCCGAAGGCGTCAACCGCCACCAACAGAATGATACAGAAGATATAGAGATAGGGCGCCCAACCTTCATAAACCCTGGGCGGAATTTGCGCCATCACCACCATGATGACCAGACCCATCGCGATCTGGCCGACCTTACGCTCCATCATGCCAATATCCTGGCCGCTGGCGCTCCAGATGACCAGCGAGCTGTAGACCAGCAGAGCCAGCAAAATAAGCAACATTGTGGGATCGATGTGGATTTTGTCCCAAAATGTTTTTTTGTTCGGATTATCCGTCACGATTATTGGTCCTCAGCTGCTGCAACCGCTGGGTTTTCCGCAGGCAGATTGGTGTTGTTGTCGCCCAACATAATGTGGTCAAGGATCTGGCGCATAATCGTCCCCACAGCCGGACCCGCGCCGCCGTTTTCAAGGATCATGGCGACAGCGACCTGGGGTTTATCATAGGGTGCGAAGGCCGTCATTAACTTGTGGTCACGTAAACGTTCGGCGATCTTATGCGCGTTATAGGTTTCATTCGCTTTCAGGCCAAAGACCTGTGCGGTACCGGATTTCGCCGCAATTTTGTAAGGCGCGCCAGCGAAATATTTATGTGCAGTCCCGTTAGGGCGGTTAGCGACACCGTACATACCGTCTTTGGCGATTTCCCAGTAACCGGAATGAATATCGCCCACGGGCGGTTCGTGCGGCTGAACCCATGGCACTTGCTTGCCATTTTCTGCCGTGCTCATCAGCAGATGCGGGACTTTTACCAAACCGTCGTTGATAAGGATCATCAGCGCTTTACTCATCTGGATAGGGGTTGCCGTCCAGTAACCCTGACCGATGCCGACCGGAATGGTATCACCCTGGTACCATGGTTTTTTAAACCGTTTTTGCTTCCATTCACGGGTTGGCATGTTCCCGGAACGTTCTTCGGCAAGATCGATACCCGTATATTGGCCATAGCCAAACTTGCTCATCCACTCGGAAAGCCGGTCTATCCCCATATCATAGGCGATCTGATAGAAAAACGTATCCGCGGACTCTTCCAGGGAGCGGGTAATGTTCAGGTGGCCGTGACCCCATTTTTTCCAGTCGCGGTAACGTTTCTCAGAGCCGGGTAACTGCCACCAGCCCGGATCGAACAGACCGGTATTGCGGGTGATGACGCCCGCGCTTAACGCAGAAACCGCCACGTAAGGCTTAACCGTCGACGCCGGAGGATAAACGCCTTGCGTGGCGCGGTTAACTAATGGGGTATTCGGATCATTGAGCAACCCGGAGTAATCTTTACTGGAGATGCCATCCACAAACAGGTTCGGGTCGTAGCTTGGCATGGAAACCAGCGCCAGAACGCCACCGGTACGCGGGTCGGTGACCACCACGGCGGCGCGGCTACCCGCCAGCAGCGTTTCAATATACTGCTGGAGCTTCAAATCCAACGTGAGGTAAATATCATGCCCGGCCTGCGGCGCGACCTCTTTCAACTGACGAATGACACGACCGCGGTTGTTGACTTCAACTTCTTCATAGCCGGTCTGCCCATGCAGTACGTCTTCATAGTAACGTTCAATACCGAGCTTACCAATATCATGCGTCGCAGCGTAGTTAGCCAGTTTGCCGTCTTTGTCCAGGCGGTCCACGTCTTTATCGTTGATCTTCGATACGTAGCCAATCACGTGGGTCAGGGCGGAACCGTAAGGGTAGTAGCGGCGTTTATAGCCTTTAACTTCAACGCCAGGAAAGCGATATTGATTTACGGCAAACCGTGCGACCTGAACTTCCGTCAGGTTGGTTTTTACCGGAATAGAGGTGAAGCGGTGTGAACGGGCGCGCTCTTTTTTAAACGCGGCAATATCGTCATCCGTCAGGTCTACGACGTTGCGCAGCGCGTCGAGCGTATCCTGAATGTTGTCTACCTTCTCCGGCATCATTTCAATCTGATAAATGGTGCGGTTAAGGGCAAGCGGAATTCCGTTGCGGTCATAAATAATGCCGCGACTGGGAGGAATGGGTACCAGTTTAATGCGGTTTTCGTTCGAACGGGTCTGATAATCAGTAAAGCGAACGATTTGCAGATTATACAGGTTGGCGATCAGCACGCCGGTCAGCAGCAAAATCCCCAAAAAAGCGACCAGCGCCCGGCGCACAAACAGCGCGGACTCAGCCGAATAGTCGCGAAAAGAATTCTGTAGTTTCATCCGCTGCTTAATCTACTCAAGAATCAATGATCACTCACGGTGATAAGGATGGTTGGTGGTAATGCTCCACGCCCTGTACAGACTCTCTGCGACCAGAACCCGAACAAGAGGGTGAGGTAGGGTTAATGCAGAGAGTGACCAGCTTTGTTCCGCCGCGGCTTTACAGGCGGGAGAAAGACCTTCCGGCCCGCCGATCAGCAGACTGACGTCACGACCGTCCAGTTTCCAGCGCTCCAGTTCGGTCGCCAGTTGCGGCGTGTCCCAGGGTTTGCCCGGAATATCAAGGGTGACGATGCGGTTTTTGCCTGCGGCGGCCAGCATCTGCTCACCCTCTTTGTCGAGAATGCGTTTAATGTCCGCGTTCTTGCCGCGTTTTCCTGCCGGGATTTCGATCAGCTCAAAGGGCATATCTTTCGGAAACCGACGCAGATATTCGGTAAATCCGGTTTGTACCCAGTCAGGCATTTTCGTACCCACAGCGACAAGTTGCAGCTTCACGCATTAACTCCAGAGTTTTTCCAGTTCATACAGGCGACGGCTTTCTTCCTGCATCACGTGGACAATCACATCGCCGAGGTCAACGACGATCCAGTCAGCGACGTTCTCGCCTTCCACGCCGAGCGGCAGCAGGCCGGCAGTGCGGGACTCCTGAACAACGTGATCTGCGATAGACATAACGTGACGGCTGGATGTACCGGTGCAGATAATCATGCAATCAGTGATACTGGATTTACCCTGAACGTCTAAGGCGATGATGTCTTGACCTTTCAGGTCATCAATTTTGTCGATTACAAAATCCTGGAGTGCTTTACCCTGCAAGTGTTCCCCCTGGGTGAAAAGAGTTAAAAACGTCTGTTAGTATACCTGAACCAGAGGCGATATCGGGACAAATGTCTCCGAAAGCGCTTTTGAAGTGCGCTATCATCCCACCCCACGCCACAGAATGCATCGCCATTTTTGTAAAACAATTTCTGCAAAGCTCTGAAGGGCGGGAAAAGTCAGGTTGCGGAGGATAACAGCCTGTCAGGGGGTGTCAATGGGAGAGAGGCCCTTCGGCAGAAAAAACCGCGCATTCACTCCCCGTCGTCCCATGCGGCCCGGCTGTTAAGCACTTTCAGAACCGCGAAATCGTCACATAAATCTATTGCGCTCCAGCAGCCTTGTTCGACGCGGAAATGCCACATTGCCGCAGCCGGCATGGACAGCATGCGGGCGATCAACACGCTCAGCACGCCCTGATGACTCACCACCAGCAGGTTTTGACACGCTTTATAATCGGCAAGTTGGGCAATGAAGCGTTCAACCCGCTGAGAAAATGCCTGAAAGCCTTCGCCATTCGTTGGCGTTGCGTTCTGCCAGTCGTTACACCATAAGGCGTAATTTTCAGCGTCTTCGCGCGCTAAATCGCGATGGTGGCGCACTTCCCAGTCACCAAAAAACATCTCATTCAGTTCAGGCATAATGCGCACAGGGAGGTCGCGATCGCCTAAGATCAACCGGGTTGTATGGCGGGCGCGTTCGAGTTCGCTGCAAAGAACATTGTCGACAGGAAGATTGCGTAACAGCTTGCCCACTGTTTGCGCCTGTGCGATCCCTCGCTCCGTTAGCGAGGTGGGGGCGTGGCCGCTGTATAATCCGGCGACATTGGCGTCGGTTTCGCCATGCCGTACTAACCAGAGTCTCATGTTTTCCTCGTGAAGCTATTCGCACAAAATATGATGTTTGCCCTGATTGCGCAGAGTTTTTTCACTAAAATACCCTTTTTTATGTGGAGCGGCACGATGTCTTTATTGAAGAGCGCGCATGGTGGTAATACCCGAGAAGCCGCCGAATTGTTGGGTATCTCGCCTGAACAATTGCTGGATTTTAGCGCGAATATTAACCCGTTGGGTATGCCGGCAAGTTTAAAACGCGCGATTATCGACAATCTGGACTGCGCGGAGCGTTACCCGGATGTCGATTACGCTCAATTGCATGCGGCGCTGGCGGATCATCATCAGATCCCGGCCTCGTGGATCCTGGCCGGAAACGGTGAGACCGAGTCTATTTTTACCCTGGTGCATGGCCTTAAGCCACGTCATGCGATGATCGTTACGCCCGGATTTGCGGAATATCGTCGGGCGTTGCAATGGGGGGAGTGTGCGATTCATGAATTTGCGCTGCGTGAAGAGGATGGCTGGCAACTTACCGAGGCGATTCTTGATGAGTTAACCTCTGAGCTGGACTGCCTGTTTCTCTGTACGCCTAACAATCCTACCGGTTTACTGCCAGATAACCACCTGCTACGTGAGATTGCCACCCGTTGTGAGCGGCTTGGGATCAATCTGATCCTTGATGAAGCGTTTATTGATTTTATTGCCGGTGAGCCGGGATTTATCCCGCTGCTGCACGGGAATCCACATATTTGGGTGCTGCGCTCGTTGACTAAATTCTATGCGATACCGGGATTGCGTTTGGGGTATCTGGTCAACAGTAACCAGCACGCCGTTGCACGGATGCGTAGCCAACAAATGCCGTGGTCAATTAATGCGTTTGCTGCCCTTGCAGGCGAGATTATTTTACGCGATAGCGCCTATCAGCAGGCGACGTGGAAATGGCTGGAGCAAGAGGGCGCGCGGTTTGATCAACAGTTGCAAGAACTGTCCGGCCTGACGGTGTATCCCGGCCGGGCAAATTATCGTTTATTACGCTGCGATCGGGCGGATGTTGATCTGCAACGCGCCATGCTCGAACAACATGTTTTGATCCGCAGTTGCGCTAACTATCCGGGGCTGGATACGCGCTATTATCGCGTAGCCGTTCGCAGCATGGAAGAGAATAACCGACTGCTGGCGGCATTACGCAAGGCGCTTAGCGGTACAACCCTTGTTGATTGATATAGTCAAGCACAGCGCCTGGCAGTAAGTCGTCGCACGGCTCGCCTTTTTCCAGGCGCTCGCGGATCAGCGTGGCGGAGATGTTAAACCACGGCGTTTCGGCCAGGTAAATTTTCCCGCAGGGCAGGTTGTGCAGGTCTTCCGGCGAATGGGTCAGATGATCCTCCAGCCACTGCTGGTGCTTTTCCTGCGCCATCTCGAGTGGGTAGCCCGGGCGTCGGCACACAATAAGATGCGTGTTACCCAAAATCGTGTCGTAGTCATGCCAGGACGGAAAGGTAAGTAGCGAGTCCTGACCAATAATAAACGCTAACGGCACGTCCGGACCTTGTTCTTCACGCCACTCTTGTAGCGTTTGCGCGGTGTAGGAGGCGGTATCGCGTTTGAGTTCGCGTTCATCCAGAGAAAACAGCGGCTTATCAGCAATGGCCAGTTCAACCATGCGCTTACGTTGCTCGCCGGACGCTTCGGGTTGCGCGCGATGTGGCGGCACGTTATTGGGCATGATGATGACCCGGGAAAGGCCAATCAGATTAGCCAGAATTTCAACCGGTTTAAGATGACCATAATGCACCGGATCAAAGGTGCCGCCGAACAGAGCCTGCAATGATTTCATATCAACCATCAATAAAAACATCGGCCAGCGATTTATGGCAGAGCAAAAGGGAAAGTCCCTCAAGTTCCGCCCACACTGACTGACCATAGTCTTGTTTAAGCGTAATTTCCGTACGCGTTAACAGCGTCACGGCCTGACGCAGCTGTGCCGGATTTAGCCGGTTAAGCGCGTCTCCCATCATGCCACGGCGATTTTGCCACACACGATGTTTATCAAACAACGTGCGTAAGGGCGTATGGGCCGACTGCCGTTTCAGGTTGACCAGCAACAGCAATTCGCGCTGTATCGTACGCAGTAAAATAACCGGCTCGCTGCCCTCAAGGCGTAACTGTTGCAGGATGTGCAGCGCGCGCTTGCTTTTGCCCATCAGCAGCGCATCCACCCAGTGGAATGGGGTAAAGTGCGCGGCATCGTTAACGGCTTTCTCTACGCGAGGCAGCGTGAGTTTGCCATCAGGCCACAGCAACGCTAACCGCTCAAGTGCTTGCGCCAGTGCTAACAGGTTACCTTCATAGCAATAGCATAATAGCTGATTGGCTGCGTCATCCAGTTGCAGGTTGTTAAGTTTCGCTCTCGCGGCAACCCAGCGTGGGAGCTGTGCTTGTTCCGGCGTCTGGCAGCTAACCTGAACCGCGTTATTCGCCAACCCGGTATACCATGCGCCGTTTTCCTGCGCCTTAGTCAGTTTGTTGCCGCGAACAATCAGCAGCAGATCGTCATGAAGCAGAGTGATGAGCGAAGCGAGTTGTTCGTTAATGGCGGCATTGGGGCCATTTTCAGGCAACTGCAGGAGTAGCGTTTGACGGCTGGCAAACAGGCTCATCGCCTGGCAGAGTGAAAATATTTCTCCCCAGTCGGTGCTGGTGTCCAGAGTAAAAGCGTGGTGTTCTTCGAATCCTTGCGTTGCGGCAGCCAGACGGATGGCATCCTGGCTTTCCTGCAATAAAAGGGGATCGTTGCCCAGTAGTAAATACGCCGCGCGCAGCCCTTCATTGAGCTGTGCGCGGAGTTGTTCAGGGTACAGCTTGAGCATCAGTTACCCAGCGTGGTGGAAACACGCGCCGGAGATGACGCAGGCGCTGCAGGTTTCGTCGCTGCTGGCTCAGCATCCACACTGGATGACTGAGTATCGGCCAAATGTACACTTGGCAGCTTACGAATCAACTGTTCTGCCGCTTTGTCGTACATCTCTTTGATGATCATGTCCTGCTCGTTATCCTTCGCCAGTGCAGCCTGTGGGTTGTCAAAGAACGAACGATAAACTTTGGCGCTGATGGGGTAAATATCATGTCCCGGAATCAGTACGGTAGCGCTTACGGACATCACCATCTGGTATTCAGCCGTTTGACCATTCTGGAATACCGACGCCGTATCCTGCGAAATGCTGACCGCGCCAAGGCGTAAGGACGTCACATCTTTGCGCATGGTACCGTCTTCAAGCAGCGTAACGCCGTTCAGACGCAGCTGATTACGCACAGCGCGGCTTAATGGACCATTCGGATCGCCAGAGTTCAGGATCATGGTTTTCATTGAGGGTGGAACCTGCGTAGTACTACGCAGATGCCAACCACACCCGGCGGTGACCAGCACCGCCAGAGATAACAACAATGTTGTCAGAAGTCGCACGCTTCCTCCCGCGCTTAGCCAACGACCAGATTGAGGAGTTTACCCGGTACGTAAATCACTTTACGCACGGTAACGCCATCAAGATATTTTGCCACCAGGTGTTCCTGGCCAGCACGTTCACGAACCTGTTCTTCGGTGGCGTTTACCGGAACGGTGATTTTGCCACGTACTTTACCGTTAACCTGAACGACAACCAGCGTTGAGTCTTCAACCATAGCGCTTTCGTCAGCTACTGGCCACGGTGCGTTATCGATATCACCTTCGCCTTTCAGCGCCTGCCACAGGGTGAAGCAAACGTGTGGGGTGAACGGGTTAAGCATACGCACAACGGCCAGCAACGCTTCCTGCATCAGGGCGCGGTCCTGCTCGTCTTCCTGCGGCGCTTTCGCCAGCTTGTTCATCAGTTCCATAATCGCCGCAATTGCGGTGTTAAAGGTCTGACGACGACCGATATCATCGGTGACTTTAGCGATAGTTTTGTGTACGTCGCGACGCAGCGCTTTTTGATCTTCGCTCAGAGCAGCAACGTTCAGGGCAGCAACATCACCTTTAGAAGTATGCTCGTAAACCAGTTTCCAGACACGTTTCAGGAAGCGGTTAGCCCCTTCAACGCCGGATTCCTGCCACTCCAGGGTCATGTCAGCCGGAGAGGCGAACATCATAAACAGACGCACGGTGTCCGCGCCGTAACGCTCAACCATCACCTGCGGGTCGATGCCGTTGTTTTTGGACTTGGACATCTTGCTCATGCCGGTATACACCAGTTCATGACCTTCGGCGTCCTTCGCCTTCACGATACGACCTTTTTCGTCGCGTTCAACGATGGCATCAACCGGAGAAACCCAGTTACGCTCGCCGTTAGCGCCGACGTAATAGAACGCATCAGCCAGCACCATGCCCTGACACAGCAGTTGTTTAGCCGGTTCGTCAGAGTTCACCATGCCCGCGTCGCGCATCAGCTTATGGAAGAAGCGGAAGTAGAGCAGGTGCATGATGGCGTGTTCGATACCGCCAATGTAGATATCAACTGGCAGCCAGTAGTTAGCGGCCTCTGGATCCAGCATGCCTTCGTTGTACTGCGGGCAGGTATAACGCGCGTAGTACCAGGAGGACTCCATAAAGGTATCGAAGGTGTCGGTCTCACGCAGCGCAGGCATGCCGTTAATGGTGGTTTTCGCCCACTCAGGATCGGCTTTGATCGGGCTGGTGATGCCGTCCATGACCACGTCTTCCGGCAGAATAACCGGCAGTTGATCTTCTGGTGTCGGCAGCACGGTACCGTCTTCCAGCGTCACCATCGGAATCGGCGCGCCCCAGTAACGCTGACGGGAAACGCCCCAGTCGCGCAGACGATAGTTAACTTTACGCTCACCCACGCCTTTTGCGACCAGCTTGTCAGCAACGGCGTTGAAGGCAGCTTCGAAGTCGAGGCCATCGAACTCACCGGAGTTAAACAGCACGCCTTTTTCGGTCAGAGCTTGTTCCGACAGATCCGGCTCTGCGCCTTCGGCGGTCAGAATGACCGGCTTGATGGTCAGGCCATATTTGGTGGCAAATTCGTAGTCGCGCTGATCGTGACCCGGAACGGCCATCACTGCGCCAGTGCCGTATTCCATCAGGACAAAGTTTGCCGCCCAAACCGGGATCTCTTCGCCAGTCAGCGGGTGAACGGCTTTAAAGCCAGTGTCGACGCCTTTCTTCTCCATGGTCGCCATTTCGGCTTCAGCAACCTTGGTGTTGCGGCATTCGTCAATGAAGGCGGCCAGTTCAGGGTTGTTCGCGGCGGCTTTCTGCGCCAGCGGATGACCTGCGGCAACGGCCAGGTAGGTCGCACCCATAAAGGTGTCCGGACGGGTGGTATAGACGGTCAGCGTGTTGTCGTAACCGTTCACGTCGAAGGTGATTTCCACGCCTTCAGAACGACCGATCCAGTTGCGCTGCATGGTCTTAACGGTGTCCGGCCAGTGATCCAGGTTATCCAGATCGCGCAGCAGTTCGTCAGCGTAAGCGGTGATTTTAATGAACCACTGCGGGATCTCTTTACGCTCAACTTTGGTATCGCAACGCCAGCAGCAGCCGTCGATAACCTGCTCGTTGGCAAGAACGGTCTGATCGTTCGGGCACCAGTTGACTGCAGAGGTTTTCTTATATACCAGGCCTTTTTTATACAGCTCGGTGAAGAACTTCTGTTCCCAACGGTAGTATTCCGGGGTGCAGGTCGCCAGCTCGCGGCTCCAGTCATAACCAAAGCCCAGCATTTTGAGCTGGTTTTTCATGTAGGCGATGTTGTCGTACGTCCACGGTGCCGGAGCGGTGTTGTTTTTAACCGCAGCGCCTTCCGCAGGCAGACCGAACGCATCCCAGCCAATGGGCTGCAGTACGTTTTTGCCCAGCATACGCTGGTAGCGGGCGATTACGTCACCGATGGTGTAGTTACGTACGTGGCCCATGTGTAGTCGACCAGAAGGATAGGGAAGCATAGACAGGCAGTAATACTTCTCTTTGCTCTCGTCTTCGGTCACTTCAAATGTGCGCTTCTCATCCCAGTGAAGCTGTACTTTGGATTCTATCTCTTCCGGGCGGTATTGCTCTTGCATGGCAGCCAGTGGTCCTGTTTTCAATACAGCTACAAACGTAGCTCTAGATGTGGTGTTTCAGATCCGCATAGCATAGCCCAAACGCCCGCGCCAAAACAGCCTTTCGCGCATTCAGCGTTGAATTCCCGCAAGGATAATTCTTGCACGAATTTACACACTCTGTGGACAGTCTTGCAAAGCGTAGCGTAAATAACGTCTATTATTATAGACAGTTAACGACCCAGGAGGTGAAGTGATGAACAAGGTTGCTCAATATTACCGTGAACTGGTGGCTTCACTGAGCGAACGCCTGCGTAACGGCGAACGCGATATTGATGCGCTGGTGGAGCAGGCGCGTCAGCGAGTTATGCAGACCGGGGAGTTAACGCGAACCGAGGTGGAAGAGGTCACCCGGGCCGTCAGACGCGACCTGGAAGAGTTTGCGTTGAGTTATGAAGAGAGTCTCGATGAAGAGACTGACAGCGTCTTTATGCGGGTTATCAAAGAGAGCATCTGGCAGGAACTGGCCGATATTACTGATAAAACGCAGCTCGAATGGCGCGAAGTGTTCCAGGATCTTAGCCATCATGGGGTTTATCACAGCGGCGAGGTGGTCGGCCTGGGCAATCTGGTCTGCGAGAAGTGCCACTTCCATTTAGCGGTATACACCCCGGATGTACTGCCGCTGTGCCCGAAATGCGGCCATGACCAGTTTCAGCGTAGACCGTTTGAGCCGTGATCGCTTATTGCCGGATGGCGACGCGAAGCGTCTTATCCGGCCTACAAACTGCACGATTTTGTAGGCCGGATAAGCGTTAGCGCCATCCGGCGTGTATTAGGCGTAAAACTTCAGCCGTTCTGCCAGCAAATCGACAAACCCCTGGCGATCAACGTCCACCATCACGGTTGCGTTAGGTTTATTGCCGCTCAGGAAATAGTAGTCCACCACCGTCATCCCCTGGGTATATTTGCCCTGCGTTTCCACGCCAACCCAACGCTCAACGGTAGTAAACAGTTCAGGTTTCAGCAGCCAGGCAATGGTACACGGGTCGTGCAGCGGCGCGCCGATGAATCCCCATTTTTCGTCTTTATGATATTCAAAGAAAAAGTCGAGTAGTTCAGCCACGATCGTCGAAACAGGGTTGCCGATAGCGCGGAATCGCTCGGTATCTTCACGATGTATTTGCGCTTTATGCGTGACGTCCAGACCTGCCATCACCACTGGGATACCCGACTGGAATACGATCTCAGCGGCTTCAGGATCGACATAGATATTGAATTCCGCCGCGGGCGTCCAGTTCCCGAGGCCCATCGCACCGCCCATAATCACGATACGGGCGATTTTTGCGTGCAGCTCAGGATGGCTGTTCAGAAGCAATGCCACGTTAGTTTGCGGCCCGGTGGAGACAATCGTGACCGGTTCCGGGCTTTCGCGCAGGGTTCTCGCCATCAGTTCCACGGCGGTACAGTCCAGAGGAGCGAAAGCGGGTTCCGGCAATGCCGGACCATCCAGACCACTCTCACCGTGGACGTTATCGGCAATAATCAGATCGCGCATCAGCGGTTTTACGGCTCCGCCGGCTACAGGGATATCCGTACGGTTGAGTAACGTTAACATGCGTAATACGTTACGCAGCGTTTTGTCGGGCGTCTGGTTGCCGGCAGAAGAGGTGATTGCTTTCACATCCAGTTCAGGTGAGGCGAGGGCGAGAACAATTGCGATAGCGTCGTCATGACCTGGATCGCAATCAAACAGGATAGGAAGTGCCATTGTTGCTCCTTGTAAGTGGGACTTTGTGACAAGGTTAACGCTGGGCTGTACCTGTTTCGAGGAGTGAAGAGATAAAGCGTGAGGTGGCGCGCACATAGCGGTGCGCGCCAGCAAGATTAGTGCAGGATTTTCGCGAGGAAGTCTTTGGCGCGGTCCGATTTCGGATTGGCGAAGAACTCTTCTTTCGGTGAGTCTTCAACAATTTTCCCTTCATCCATGAAGATCACCCGGTTCGCCACTTTCCGCGCAAAGCCCATTTCGTGGGTAACCACCATCATGGTCATCCCTTCATTGGCCAGTTCAACCATAACGTCCAGCACTTCGTTGATCATTTCAGGGTCAAGCGCCGACGTCGGTTCGTCAAACAGCATAGCGATAGGATCCATGCACAGCGCCCGGGCGATGGCGACACGCTGTTGCTGTCCCCCGGAGAGCTGAGCCGGAAACTTTTCGGCATGGGCCGCCAGACCGACACGCTCCAGCAGCTTCTGCGCTTTTGCGCGGGCTGGCGCTTTGTCGCGTTTAAGCACTTTTACCTGCGCCAGCGTCAGGTTTTCAATGATCGACAGATGTGGAAACAGTTCAAAGTGCTGGAACACCATGCCCACACGGGAGCGCAGTTTGGCCAGATCGGTTTTTTTGTCGTTCACCACGGTGCCATCAACCGTGATGACGCCCTGTTGTACCGGCTCCAGACCGTTCACGGTTTTGATAAGCGTGGATTTACCGGAACCTGAAGGACCGCAGACCACGACCACTTCACCTTTTTTCACTTCCGTAGAGCAGTCGGTCAGCACCTGAAAGTGACCATACCATTTAGAAACATTTTTCAGGGTAATCATTAAACTGTCCTTTTCTTCAAATAGCTGACCAACAACGATGCGCTCAGACTGAATACAAAATAAACGGCGCCAGCAAACAGGATCATTTCAACCTGCGTGCCGTCACGCTCGCCAATGGTGGAGGCGGTACGGAAGAAGTCTGCCAGACTTAATACATAGACCAGCGAGGTATCCTGGAAGAGTACGATACCCTGGGTAAGCAGCAGCGGCACCATCGCGCGGAAGGCCTGCGGCAGAATAATGAGCTTCATCGACTGCCAGTGGGTCATCCCCAGCGCCAGCGCGGCGCTGGACTGCCCGCGAGAAATACTCTGGATCCCTGCCCGGATAATCTCTGAGTAGTACGCGGCTTCAAACATTGAAAACGCGACCATCGCCGAGATCAGGCGAATATCGGTCTTTGGCGACAAACCCAATACGTTTTGCAGGAAGCCGGGCACAATCAGGTAGAACCACAGGAGTACCATCACCAGTGGAATGGAACGGAATACGTTGACGTAGCCTTTTGCAAACCAGGCAATCGGCGCGAAGCTGGACAGACGCATGACGGCCAGGATAGTTCCCCATACGATACCAATGACGACCGCCGTGACGGTAATTTTCAGCGTGATCATCAGCCCATCCAGCAGATACGGCAGGGAAGGGACAATAGAACTCCAGTCAAATTCGTACATTATTTGCCTCCCATATTGCCCGGCAGGCGGATCTTGCGTTCGACGAGATTCATCACCAGCATGATGACAGCGTTAATCAGCACGTAGGCCAGAGTAATGGCCGTAAACGATTCCCAGGCGTGGGCGGAGTAATCCAGCAGTTTCCCCGCCTGCGCCGCCATATCGACCAGGCCGATAGTAGAAGCGATCGCGGAGTTCTTCACCAGGTTCATCATCTCTGAGGTCATTGGCGGAACAATCACGCGGTAA
This sequence comes from Citrobacter sp. W9, assembly GCF_026719375.1. Taxonomy (NCBI): domain Bacteria; kingdom Pseudomonadati; phylum Pseudomonadota; class Gammaproteobacteria; order Enterobacterales; family Enterobacteriaceae; genus Citrobacter; species Citrobacter sp. W9. The sequence continues at coordinate 538,594 of NZ_JAPPTE010000001.1, forward strand.
GCGTTTGGCAGCAGAACATAACGATAAGCCTGCGGCAACGTCAGCCCCATCGCCAGCGCAGCGTTTTTCTGTCCACGAGGCAGAGACTGAATAGCAGCGCGAACCTGCTCGCAGACGCGCGCGGCGGTAAACAGCCCCAGACAAAGCATGGATGAAAGGAAGAACTGAATATTGGGATCCAGTTCCGACTTGAACCACATACCAATGTTTTCCGGCAACAGTTCAGGAATGACCAGATACCAGGTAAAAAATTGGACAATGAGCGGAACGTTACGAAACAGCTCAACGTACAGCGTGCCGATCCCGGCAAGGAAGCGGTTGGGAACTGTACGTAAAATGCCGAATAAAGAACCGATGAGGAAAGCGATAATCCAGGCCGTAATGGATAACGCGACCGTGACCTGGAAACCACTCCAGAGCCAGCCGAGATAGGTGGTGTTGCCGAACGGGGCTTGTTGTAAAAAAATGCCCCAGTTCCAGTCTATAGACATAAATCTACTCCAGAAAAAAAAGGGTAGCAGCGCTACCCTCGAAGATTGTTATTCAGCGTTTTGCGGTTTTCAGGCCTGATGGGGAACGACCATCAGGCTTATAGTCTGTCCGTGCCGAGTAGCAATCGAGAGGGAGGGGAAGCCTCCCATTTATTTTAGTTAGTTGAGCGCTTTATCATTCGGTTCTTTGAACAGAGCTTTCATCTCATCTGACAGTTCGAAATTCATGTTCAGGTTCTTCGGTGGAATTGGGTTTTTAAACCACTTATCAAACCATTTCTCTGCTTCGCCTGAGGTCTGCGCCTTGGCGATCGTGTCGTCCATCAGCTTTTTGAACTCTGGGTCATCTTTACGCAACATGCAGCCGTAGGCTTCCTGAGACTGCGGCTTGCCGACGATCTCCCAGTTGTCTGGTTTCTTCGCCTTCGCGCGTTCACCAGCCAGCAGGGCATCATCCATCATAAAGGCAACGGCGCGACCGCTTTCCAGAGTACGGAAAGAGTCACCGTGGTCTTTCGCGCTGATGATGCGCATGTCCATTTTTTGTTCTTCGTTCAGCTTGTGCAGCAGCACTTCTGAGGTGGTACCCGAAGTCACGACCACGGCTTTGCCTTTCAGGTCAGCGAAATCTTTGACATCGCCGCCTTTTTTCGCTAGCAGACGGGTGCCGACAACGAAAATGGTGTCAGAGAATGCCGCTTGTTTTTGACGCTCGACGTTGTTGGTGGTGGAACCACATTCAAAGTCGAAGGTACCGTTTTGCAGCAGCGGGATACGGTTCTGGGAGGTAATCGGGATCAGTTTTACCTGCAGGTCAGGCTTGTTGAGTTTTTTCTTCACGGCTTCAACGATGGCGTTGGAGTAATCCTGTGAATAACCGACCACTTTTTGCTGATTATCGTAGTAAGAAAACGGTACCGATGATTCACGGTGACCGACAACGATAACGCCATTTTTGGCGATCTTGTCCAGCGTGCTGCCTGCCGCTGGTGCCGCATCTTCTGCGTGCGCCAGACCGGCGGACATTCCCATGACCAGCATGGCAGTGGCGAGCTTACGTAATTGCATATCCAACTCCTTTATCGTCTGCGCCAGGGACGCATTGATACCCATTGTGATGTTGTTATTGTTTGCTACTTAAACGTGCAGTCTTGTATATGTTTGTTAACATTTAGTTTGGATGAATGTAAAGAATTTGCTGTGTTATTGTTTATTTTTGCGAAGTGCGCCGCACCATTTGGGGGCAAAAATATCTTGTTGCACGTTTCAGGTGCTACCAAAGATCAACTTTGGTGCGACCAGGTTGCACATTCAGCCAAAACTGCGTTTGCCTTGTATAACAAAGCAATAGACGTGCCAGAATGGGCAAGGTAGGGAGTTTGTCGGCCGGATAAACACATCGTTATCCGGCCCGGGGAAGGAAGGTTATTTACGACGCTGGCGCAGGCTCATTACCAGCGCGCCAAAGCCAAACAGTGCGGTAAGCAGCCATAGCGGCCAGTTACCGGTACGGGCATACGGGGTTAAGCCCGTGGTTGGCGTTACGCTGGTGGTCAGAACCTGGCGGGTAAACTGCGGGATTATCGCCTGAATCTCACCCTGTGGACCAATCACCGCCGTAATACCGTTGTTGGTGCTACGCAGCAGCGGGCGCGCCAGTTCCAGGGAACGCATACGCGCCATCTGGAAGTGCTGCCACGGGCCGATAGACTTACCAAACCACGCATCGTTAGAGATGGTGAGCAGATAGTCCGTATCCGGGCGGAAGTTATCGCGAACCTGTTCGCCAAGAATGATTTCGTAGCAGATAGCTGCGGTCAGCTTAAAGCCGTGCGCATGCAGCTGTGGCTGCACATACGGCCCGCGGCTGAACGACGACATAGGCAGGTCAAAGAACGGCGCTAACGGGCGCAGGATCGATTCCAGCGGAACAAACTCGCCAAACGGTACCAGATGGTTTTTGTTGTAGCGGTTGCTGGAGTCGTAGCTGTACGGACTGTCTTTACCCAACGTGATGATGGTGTTGTAGGTGTCGTAACGGTTCTGCTTATTCAGCCGCGCGTCTACGATACCGGTAATCAACGTGCTGTTTTTCGATTTCAGCAGGTCATCCATCATGCTCAAAAAACGCTGCTGGTTAATTTCCAGGTCCGGGATAGCGGACTCCGGCCAGATGATCAGCTGTGATTTGCCCATTTCAGGCTGGGTGGCGTCGAGATAAATTTTCAGCGTATTAAGTAGCTGACCCTCATCCCATTTGAGTGACTGTGGAATGTCACCTTGTACCATCGAAACCTGAGTTGTTTTTTCCGGCTCAAGCGTATACCACTGGATATAGCGCAGCGGGAAGGGCAGAGCGAAAAGCACCACGCCAGCAATCAGCGGTTTCCAGTTGCGCGTCACCAGCGCCAGCGCCAGCAGGCCGCTGACCATCATCAGCAGGAAGTTAATCGCTTCAACGCCCATCACCGGCGCCAGCCCTTTTAACGGGCCATCAATCTGGCTATAACCAAACTGCAGCCACGGAAAGCCGGTCAGGACCCAGCCGCGCAGGAACTCGGTTATCTGCCAGACAACCGGCGCGGCAATGGCGACGCGTAGCCAGGTTGTTTTCGGCCACAGGCGTGACAACACGCCAGCAAACAGACCGGTATAGAGTGAAAGGTAGGCGGCAAGCAGTACCACAAGGAAAACGTTAACCGGACCTGGCATACCGCCAAACTGCGCGATGCTGACGTAGACCCAGTTAATGCCGGAGCCAAACAATCCCAGGCCCCAGAAGTAGCCGATAGCGGCTGACTGAAGTGGACGGCGGTTAAGGGTGAGAGCCTGCAGGCCCATCAGCGATACGATCGCCGCAGGCCAGATGTCATACGGAGAGAAAGCCAGCGTCCCGCAGGCACCGAATAATAACGCCAGCAGCAGGCGAATGCGCTGGCGTTCAATTAGTGAGGCAAATGCCATGTAGTCTTAGATCCAGTTTCGGGTTTATTCGTCCAGTTTGGGCTGGGGTGAGTCGTCCGGAATTCTGACATGAACCTGAATAATACGACGGCTGTCGGCCATTGCCACTTTGAACTGGTAACCATCAATGTCGATAGTCTCCCCACGAGCGGGAAGATGACCAAAGGCCTGCATAACCAGACCGCCAATGGTATCGACTTCTTCGTCGCTAAAGTGGGTGCCAAAGGCTTCGTTGAAGTCCTCAATTGGCGCCAGCGCGCGAATGGTCCAGGTGTGGCGACTGAGCTGACGGAAATCAATATCGTCTTCTTCGTCGTACTCATCTTCGATTTCACCAACGATCAGTTCAAGGATGTCCTCAATGGTCACCAGACCAGAGACACCGCCGAACTCGTCGATGACGATAGCCATATGATAACGCTGGGAGCGGAACTCTTTCAGCATGCGGTCAACACGCTTGCTTTCCGGTACGACAACCGCCTGGCGTAACACTTTCTCCATGCTGAAGGCTTCGGCATCGCTGCGCATAAACGGCAGCAGATCTTTGGCCATCAGAATCCCTTCAATGTGATCTTTGTCTTCGCTGATCACCGGGAAACGCGAGTGGGCTGACTCGATAATGACATCGAGGCATTCATCCAGGGTCTGGTTGCGTTTCAGGGTAATCATTTGAGAGCGGGGGATCATGATGTCGCGAACGCGCTGGTCCGCAATGTCCATCACCCCTTCGAGCATATCACGCGTATCTTCATCGATAAGGTCGTTCTGCCCGGAATCACGGATCAGCTCCAACAGTTCGTCGCGGTTTTTGGGTTCACCGTGGAAAAGTTGGCTCAGTAACAGGGAAAAAAATCCCTTTTTGCTGGTTAACGTGTCACTACTGTGTGAATTGTCGTCGCTCATGGCGTCGTATGGGTTCTCATGTTAGTTAATAGGTCGCTCAATGCGCGTAAACTCAGCGCATGGCTTCATGGGAAGCCCGGGCAGATGCCCGACGGCTTATTCCTTCTCGGCAATGTACGGATCCTCATAGCCCAGAGCAAGCATAATCTCTGTTTCAAGGGATTCCATTTCTTCCGCTTCATCATCTTCGATATGGTCGTAGCCGAGTAAATGCAGGCTACCGTGCACCACCATGTGCGCCCAGTGGGCCTCAAGCGGTTTACCTTGCTCCTGCGCTTCTTTCTCAACCACCTGGCGGCAGATGATCAGATCGCCCAGCAGTGGCATCTCAATGCCCGGCGGGGCTTCAAACGGGAAAGAGAGCACGTTGGTTGATTTATCCTTCCCGCGATAGGTCAGGTTCAGCTCGTGGCTTTCCGCGTCATCAACCAGGCGAATCGTCACTTCAGACTCTTCCTGAAACTGCGGGATTACCGCATCCAGCCAGCCCTGAAACTGACTTTCTGTGGGTAAACCAGATTCGTCTTCACATGCCAGCTGTAAATCGAGAATAACCTGACTCATTTTTGCTCCTGCTCCTGAGCTTCGCGCTTGCGTTCCGCTGCCAGCTCGGCTTTTCGTTTCTGTTCTGCTTCTTCCCAGGCTTCATACGCCGTGACGATACGGGCGACTACCGGGTGGCGAACCACGTCTTCGCTATGGAAGAAATTAAAACTAATCTCGTCGACTTCGGCCAGCACCTCAATGGCATGACGCAGACCGGACTTGGTGCTACGCGGCAGGTCAATCTGAGTGATATCGCCGGTGATGACCGCTTTGGAGTTAAAGCCGATACGGGTCAGGAACATTTTCATCTGTTCGATGGTGGTGTTCTGGCTCTCATCAAGGATGATGAACGCATCGTTTAAGGTACGACCGCGCATATAGGCCAACGGTGCCACCTCAATGACGTTACGCTCGATCAGCTTTTCGACCTTCTCAAAACCGAGCATTTCGAACAGCGCGTCATACAGCGGACGTAAATAGGGATCGACCTTCTGACTCAGATCGCCTGGCAGGAAGCCCAGTTTTTCACCTGCTTCCACTGCCGGACGGGTCAGCAGAATTCGACGGATCTCCTGGCGCTCAAGCGCATCGACCGCAGCGGCAACCGCAAGATACGTTTTACCCGTACCCGCAGGGCCAACGCCGAAGGTGATGTCGTGATCGAGGATGTTAGCGATGTACTGCGCCTGGTTCGGCGTACGCGGTTTAATCACTCCGCGCTTGGTTTTGATATTCACCGCTTTGCCAAATTCCGGCACGCTGTCCGCGCTTTGCTCAAGCACACGCGCTTCTTTAATCGCCAGATGAATTTGCTCAGGTTCAATGTCCTGCGTCTGACCGCGCATTGGGGCGGTATCGACATACAGGCTGCGTAAAATATCAGCCGCAGCGGTGACGCAAATTGGGCGACCTGTCAGCTTAAAGTGGTTATCCCGACGGTTAATTTCGATGCCGAGGCGACGTTCCAGCTGTTTGATGTTGTCATCAAATGGACCGCAAAGGCTCAACAGACGGGCGTTGTCTGCGGGTTCAAGGGTGATTTCGCGAGTGTCTATGTTCAAACTGTTCCTCTTTAGCATGTCTCGCCGGACGCTGAACATTTACCGGCATCTAAGGAAATTATTCACGCCATAGGGAAAAGGCGCAAGCATTGCAATAAATATGGGGATTGCGGGAGGAAATACAAGGCCCGTCAGAGCTGACGGGCCAGAAGATTAAGGCTGGTAAATACCGACGCCCAGATCGTTTTCTTTGCGGGTACGCGCAATGACCGACTCAGGGGATTCTGCGATGCGCAGGCCCATTTCGTCTTCGGTGCGCACCACTTTACCGCGCAGGGAGTTCGTCCAGACATCGGTAATTTCAACATCCACAAACTTACCGACCATTTCCGGGGTGCCTTCAAAGTTCACCACGCGGTTGTTTTCGGTACGCCCTGACAACTCCATGATGCTCTTACGTGATGTGCCTTCAACCAGAATACGCTGGGTTGTGCCGACCATACGGCGGCTCCAGGCCATGGCCTGCTGGTTAATACGCTCCTGCAGGATATACAGACGCTGTTTTTTCTCTTCTTCCGGTACGTCGTCAACCATATCGGCAGCCGGGGTGCCAGGACGCGCAGAGAAGATAAAGCTGTAGCTCATGTCAAAATTCACGTCAGCAATCAACTTCATGGTCTGCTCGAAATCCTGTGTGGTTTCGCCAGGGAAGCCAACGATGAAATCTGAGCTAATCTGAATGTCCGGACGCGCCGCGCGCAGTTTGCGAATGATCGCTTTATATTCCAGCGCGGTATGGGTGCGTCCCATCAGATTCAGTACGCGATCTGAACCGCTCTGTACCGGCAGGTGCAGGAAACTCACCAGCTCCGGCGTATCGCGATAAACTTCAATGATATCATCGGTGAACTCGATCGGATGGCTGGTGGTGAAGCGGATACGGTCAATGCCGTCGATCGCCGCAACCAGGCGCAGCAGGTCAGCAAACGATCCTGTCGTGCCATCATAGTTCTCACCGCGCCAGGCGTTCACGTTTTGCCCCAGCAGGTTCACTTCACGCACGCCTTGCGCCGCAAGCTGAGCGATTTCAAACAGGATGTCATCCGCCGGGCGGCTGACTTCTTCACCGCGGGTGTAGGGCACCACGCAGTAGGTACAATATTTATTACAGCCTTCCATGATGGACACAAACGCGCTTGGACCTTCAGCACGCGGTTCCGGCAGGCGGTCAAACTTTTCGATCTCCGGGAAACTGATATCAACTACCGGGCTACGGCTAGTGCTTCCACGCACTTTGTTGATCATTTCCGGCAGACGATGCAGAGTCTGCGGCCCAAAAATAATATCGACGTAGTGGGCGCGCTGGCGAATATGATCGCCTTCCTGAGATGCGACACAGCCACCGACACCGATGATGAGATTGGGATTTTTCTCTTTTAACAGCTTCCAGCGGCCCAACTGATGGAAAACTTTTTCCTGAGCCTTCTCACGGATTGAGCAGGTATTCAGCAGCAGCACATCCGCTTCTTCCGCCACGTCGGTCAGTTGATACCCATGAGTGGCATCCAGCAGATCGGCCATCTTCGATGAATCGTATTCGTTCATCTGACAGCCCCAGGTTTTAATATGGAGTTTTTTGGTCATCGACTTGCTCTTGCGAAATTGTGGCTGAAATGCAGGGCGCATAGTGTACTGCTTTGGCGCGGTTGTGACCAGTATGACGGATGTCAGCCTCAAGGGGTAAAAAATCCTGTAAACTTACACAATACATGTAACAGGATGATTGACCACATGACAAATCAACCAACGGAAATTGCCATTGTCGGCGGGGGGATGGTCGGCGGCGCGCTGGCGCTTGGACTGGCGCAGCATGGATTTACGGTAACGGTCATTGAACATGCCGTTCCCGCGCCGTTTGTGGCTGATGGACAGCCCGATGTCAGAATTTCCGCCATTAGCTCCGCCTCGGTGTCGTTGCTGAAAGGGCTGGGGGTCTGGGATACGGTTCAGGGTATGCGCAGTCATCCTTACCGTCGTCTGGAAACGTGGGAATGGGAAAATGCCCATGTAATGTTTGATGCCGCCGAGCTTAAGTTACCTTTACTGGGTTATATGGTGGAAAACACGGTTCTGCAACAGGCACTCTGGCAGGCGCTGGAAGCCCACCCGAAAGTCACGCTGCGCGTACCGGCGTCATTGATCTCTCTGCATCAGCATGATGATCGTCACGAGCTTGAACTGGCTGGCGGTGAGAAAATCAGCGCGAAGCTGGTGATCGGCGCGGACGGCGCAAATTCTCAGGTGCGGAAAATGGCCGGGATTGGTATTCATGCCTGGCAGTACGCGCAGTCCTGCATGTTAATCACCGTACAATGCGAGAACGCACCTGGCGACAGCACCTGGCAACAATTCACGCCTGACGGTCCGCGCGCATTTTTACCGTTGTTTGATAACTGGGCCTCGCTGGTGTGGTATGACTCACCGGCGCGTATCCGCCAACTGCAGGGTTTAAGCATGTCGCAACTGCAGGTGGAGATCGCCAAACACTTCCCGTCGCGACTCGGCAACGTTACGCCTGTGGCGGCGGGGGCATTCCCGCTTACGCGTCGTCACGCGCTACAATATGTCCAGCCAGGTCTGGCGTTGGTGGGCGATGCCGCGCATACCATTCATCCGCTGGCGGGGCAGGGCGTTAATCTGGGGTTCCGTGATGTGGATGCGCTGATTGACGTGCTGGTTAATGCGCGCAGCTACGGTGAATCCTGGGCCAGTCAGCCGGTGCTGAAGCGCTATCAGAATCGTCGTATGACGGATAATTTCATTATGCAGAGTGGGATGGATCTGTTCTACGCCGGATTCAGCAACAACCTGCAGCCGCTGCGTATCATGCGTAATCTCGGGTTAATGGCCGCAGAGCGCGCAGGCGTACTGAAACGTCAGGCCTTGAAGTATGCGTTAGGATTGTAATTCAGGCAGGCCTACGGGGGAAATACGTAGGCCTGATAAGCGGAGCGCCATCTGGCGATAAACGCAGAAAAGCAAAAAGCTCGCCGAAGCGAGCTTTTTTAATATGGCTGGGGTACGAGGATTCGAACCTCGGAATGCTGGTATCAGAAACCAGAGCCTTACCGCTTGGCGATACCCCAACGGGCGCACCCACAATGTGGACGACTTTTGAAATTGGCTGGGGTACGAGGATTCGAACCTCGGAATGCCGGAATCAGAATCCGGTGCCTTACCGCTTGGCGATACCCCAACAATATTTTGGCTTTACCGAACGAGTCGATACGTCCTTAATATGGTGGCTACGACGGGATTCGAACCTGTGACCCCATCATTATGAGTGATGTGCTCTAACCAGCTGAGCTACGTAGCCTGATACTATTATATTCTTCGATGGCTGGGGTACCTGGATTCGAACCAGGGAATGCCGGTATCAAAAACCGGTGCCTTACCGCTTGGCGATACCCCAATGACCGTTGCGGTGAACCGCTGTATCGAAGAAAAAATGGCTGGGGTACCTGGATTCGAACCAGGGAATGCCGGTATCAAAAACCGGTGCCTTACCGCTTGGCGATACCCCATCCGTGCAACGCTTACGGGTGAATGGTGCGGGAGGCGAGACTTGAACTCGCACACCTTGCGGCGCCAGAACCTAAATCTGGTGCGTCTACCAATTTCGCCACTCCCGCAAAAAAGATGGTGGCTACGACGGGATTCGAACCTGTGACCCCATCATTATGAGTGATGTGCTCTAACCAGCTGAGCTACGTAGCCATCTTTTTTTCGCGTAACCTTATCGGCGTTGCGGGGCGCATTATGCGTATTGAGCCTTGAAGCGTCAACCCCTTTTTCATTGAAAATAGCTGGAATGTGACTGTTTGGTTAGGTTGCGAACAGCATGGCGCAATATTCGGCAATTATTAGTTATTAATTGTTTTTTTGCACAGAAAACAGACATAAAAAAAGAGCCCCGTAGGGCTCTTTTCTAAGGATTAACTTATTTATAAGCGGACTGATGTACGCCAACCGCACGACCAGAGGGATCGTTCATGGTTTTAAACGCTTCATCCCATTCAATCGCTTTGGCGGAAGAACAGGCTACTGATGGTCCGCCAGGCACGCATTCCGCCGCGCTGGCAACCGGGAACAATTCTTCAAAAATCTCACGGTACAAATACGCTTCTTTAGACGATGGCGTGTTGTAAGGGAAACGGAAGCTGGCGGTTTCCAGTTGTTGGTCAGAAACTTGCTCAGCAGCCACCTCTTTCAAGGTATCGATCCAGCTGTAACCGACACCATCAGAGAACTGCTCCTTCTGACGCCATGCGACGCTGGCAGGCAGGTAAGATTCAAAACATTCGCGCAGCACATGTTTTTCCATTTTGCCGTTGCCGCACATTTTATCCTGCGGGTTGATGCGCATCGCCACATCAAGGAATTTCTTATCCAGGAAAGGCACGCGAGCTTCCACTCCCCAGGCAGACATCGCTTTGTTGGCGCGGGCGCAGTCGAACATATGCAGCGCCTGCAGCTTACGCACGGTTTCTTCATGTAGCTCTTTCGCGTCTGGCGCTTTGTGGAAATAGAGATAGCCGCCGAATACTTCGTCAGAGCCTTCACCCGACAGCACCATTTTAATACCCATCGCTTTAATTTTACGCGACATTAAGTACATCGGCGTTGAGGCGCGGATCGTTGTGACATCGTAGGTTTCGATGTGATAAATCACGTCGCGGATAGCATCCAGACCTTCCTGCACGGTGAAGTGGATCTCATGGTGCACGGTACCCAGATGGTTCGCGACCTCTTGCGCGGCTTGCAGATCCGGTGCGCCTTCCAGGCCGACGGCGAAGGAGTGCAACTGTGGCCACCAGGCTTCGCTACGTTCCTGATCTTCAACACGGCGCGCCGCGTATTTTTTCGTAATCGCGGAAATGACCGAGGAATCCAGACCACCGGACAGCAGTACACCATAAGGAACATCTGACATCAGATGGCTTTTCACCGCATCTTCCAGCGCCTGACGCAGCTCGTTTTTATCGGTCACGTTGTCTTTGACCGCATCGTAATCAAACCAATCACGCTGATAATACTGACGAATTTCGCCGTCCTTACTCCACAAATAGCTACCGGCCGGGAATTCTTTGATTGTGCGGCATACCGGAACCAGGGCTTTCATTTCAGACGCGACGTAGAAGTTACCGTGTTCGTCGTACCCCATATACAGTGGGATGATCCCGATGTGATCGCGACCAATCAGATAAGCGTCCTGTTCGCTGTCGTACAGGGCAAAAGCAAACATGCCTTGTAGGTCATCCAGGAACTCCGGGCCTTTTTCCTGATACAGCGCGAGGATAACTTCGCAGTCTGAACCGGTCTGGAACTGATAGCGATCGCCGTATTCCGCGCGCAGCGCCTGATGGTTATAAATTTCACCGTTAACCGCCAGGATATGCGTTTTCTTCACGTTGTACAGCGGCTGAGCACCGGCATTGACGTCGACAATGGACAGACGTTCGTGCGCCAGAATGGCGTTATCACTGGCGTAAATACCTGACCAGTCCGGGCCGCGATGGCGCATCAGACGAGATAATTCCAGGGCTTTTTTACGCAGTTCAACTGCGTCAGTTTTAATATCGAATACGCCAAAAATAGAACACATAACCTTCTCCGTTAACCTGTTGCGTGATGCTTTTTATGTTTGCTTGATAAAGAAAATGCCGCAAAGCGGGAGAGGGCGCAAGCGAATTACGGTACGGAAAATAAAAAACGCAATGGTCATTGCTGATTGGTGAAAAAAGATTATGTAATGAGCGCTATTATTGATGAATCAGCAGTGAAAGGATGAATTTATTGAATGGGCGTGTTTTTCAGGCCGGATAACTTGCAGGTATTGTTATCCGGCCAAAGAGATTAAATGACGTCTATCTCAGCAACGGACGGATAAATCCAGCTCGGTCTGAACGGCATGCTGTCGATGTCGTCAAGCGTTGAGACGCCAGACAATACCAGAATGGTTTCCAGACCGGCCTGGAAGCCCGCCAGAATATCGGTACGCAGGTTATCGCCAACGATAACGGTCTCTTCCGAGTGCGCCTGCATTTTGTTGAGCGCCGCGCGAATAATCCACGGGCTGGGTTTGCCGACATAAAACGGCTTACGGCCAGAGATTTTCTCGATACCGGCGCACAGTGCACCGCAGGCGGGATAAAAGCCGCGGCCGTGAGTATCCGGGTTTGTGGCGATGAAACGCGCGCCGTTAGCGACAAAATATGCCGCTTTATGCATCATGTCCCAGTTATAGGAGCGCGTCTCGCCAACAATCACAAAATCGGGGTTCACGTCGGTAATGGTAAACCCGGCTTTATACAGCTCATGAATTAACGCGCCTTCACCTACCACGTAGGCTTTTTTGCCTTCCTGGCGACGAAGAAAATCAGCGGTAGCCATGGCGGAAGTATAAAAGACGCTATCGGGGACATTCACTCCCGCGGTGGCGAAGCGGTTTGCCAGATCTTGCCCGGTCTGTGAAGGATAGTTAGTCAGCAGAACTAACGGCAGGCCTTTTTCCAGGATCCCGGTCAGAAATTCTGCCGCACCCGGTACGGCGACATTGTCGTGCATCAGCACGCCGTCGATATCACAAATTACATTCTTAATGGTCATGAACAACCCAGGGAATTAGTTATGAGTCTTATAGTAATCCACTACTATATGAGAGCATTAGTTTTCCAGCAAACGTTGCAGCAATGTCCCGTTGAGCATCGCACGCTTCACCAGCGCAAAGGCGCCAATGGCGGAACGGTGATCCAGCGTGGAACGAACCACCGGTAAATTGTGGCGAAACGCTTTCAACGCCTGCGTGTTGATACAGCTTTCTATTGCAGGCAGCAGCACTTTATCTGCCTCAGTAATTTCGCCTGCAATGACGATTTTTTGTGGGTTAAACAGGTTGATAGCGATGGCGATGGTTTTACCCAAGTGGCGACCAACGTGTTCAATCACTTCTGCTGCCAGGTTATCGCCCTTATTTGCCGCCTTACAGATAGCTTTAATATTGCAATCATCCAGCGTGAGTCGGCTGGGATAACCCTGTTTCAGTAAGTTTTGCACGCGGTGCTCGATAGACGCATTGGCGGCAATGGTTTCCAGACAGCCGAAGTTACCGCAGTGACAGCGCTCACCCAGCGGTTCAACCTGAATGTGACCAATCTCGCCCACGTTGCCATTGCGACCGATGAAAATTCGGCCATTGGAAATAATTCCCGCCCCGGTTCCGCGGTGAACTCGCACTAAAATGGAGTCTTCGCAATCCTGGCTTGCCCCGAAATAGTGCTCGGCCAGCGCCAGGCTGCGGATATCGTGACCGACAAAGCAGGTAACCTTAAAGCGTTTTTCGAGCGCCTCGACCAGCCCCCAGTTTTCGACCTGAATGTGCGGCATATAGCGAATGACGCCGCTTTCAGGATCAACCAGGCCGGGCAAGATGACGGAAATCGCAATCAGCTCGCGGATTTTCCGCTGGCAGCTGTCAATAAAAGTGGCAATGGTGTTGAGCAGCGCATACTCCAGCGTTTCCTGGGTGCGCTCCGGGAGAGGGTAATGCTCTTCGGCGATCACTTTACTGCTCATATCATAGAGCGTGAGCGTCGTGTCGTGACGGCCCAGACGTACGCCAATGGCGTGGAAATTGCGGGTTTCGGTGACGATAGAGATAGCGCGGCGGCCCCCGGTGGAGGCCTGCTGATCGACTTCTTTGATCAGCCCGCGTTCGATCAACTGACGCGTAATTTTGGTTACGCTGGCGGGGGCAAGCTGGCTTTGCTCGGCAATTTGAATACGCGAGATTGGCCCATGCTGGTCAATCAGGCGATAAACCGCCGCGCTGTTAAGCTGTTTTACGAGATCAACATTACCTATTTGAGCTTGTCCGCCTGGTGTCATTCTTTCTCTTACTCAGTAACGACCTCGTTGCCATTAACGATGGTCTTGATGATTTTAAAGTCGTGCGTAAACGCAGTCAGGTTGGCTACTTTGCCTGGCGCGATGCTGCCGAGTCGTTTGTCGACGCCAATGGCGCGAGCAGGGTAGAGCGTTGCCATGCGTAACACTTCGTCGAGAGCGATATTCGCATGTTCGACCAGATTGCGTACGCCTTCAATCATGGTTAATGATGAACCGCTCAATGTACCGTTCTCATCAACGCACAATCCATTCCGGTAGTATATTGTTTTACCAGCGAAAATGAACTGTTCAATATTGGCACCTGCTGGCGCGGTCGCGTCGGTGACCAGGCACAGCTTGTCGCCTTTCAGGCGCTTGGCATTACGGATGTTAACGTAGTCAACATGCAGACCATCAGCGATGATACCGCAATAAATATCGGCTTCGTCAAGAATAGCGCCCGCCAGGCCTGGTTCGCGGCCCGTTATATAAGGCATGGCGTTAAACAGATGCGTTGCAAAGGTAATCCCTGCGCGGAAGCCGATTTTGGCCTCTTTTACCGTCGCATTGGAGTGACCGGCGGAAACCACGATACCTGCATTTACCAGTTTGGTGATGACCTCTACCGGGACCATTTCTGGCGCCAGCGTCACTTTGGTTATCACGTCAGCATTATCGCACAGGAAATCAACCAACGCAGCGTCCGGTTGACGGACAAATCCCGGATTATGGGTGCCTTTTTTCACCAGATTGAGCCACGGACCTTCCAGATGAAGTCCTAATGCCTGATTCGGGTGTTTCGCCAGGTATTCACGCATGACGCGAACGCCTTGTTTCATCAGGTCATCGCTGGTGGTGATAAGCGTAGGCAGATAGTTGGTGCAGCCTGATTTTTCATTGGCTTTCTGCATGATTTCCAGCGTTTCGACGGTCACGGCTTCTGCCGTATCGTTAAACTGTACGCCACCGCAGCCGTTTAGCTGTACATCGATAAAACCGGGGGAAATAATGGCCCCATTCAGTGAGCGCTGTTCAATTCCTGACGGTAACTCAGTCAGTGGGCAAACGCTGTCAATCAGGCCATTGGCGACAACAATCGCATGGTCATCAAGAATTTCGTGACCGGTAAAGATCCGGCCCTGGGTTAAAGCATACATTCCGACCCCCGATTTCAAAAAATGCCGCCCTGCAACTTATCGACAGGGCGGAGACATCAATTACAGACCTTTAATATTTTCCGCTTCTAACTCGTTAAAGTATTTCAGCGTTTTCACTTTCAGTTCCATGGTGGAAGGCTCATCGCACACCACAACGGCTTTTGGATGCAACTGCAGACAGCTGATGGTCCACATGTGGTTAACGTTGCCTTCAACGGCGGCTTGCAGCGCCTGCGCTTTCTGGTGACCCAGTACCAGGATCATCACCTCTTCAGCATCCAACAGGGTGCCCACGCCCACGGTCAGGGCATATTTAGGCACCTGGCTTACGTCGCCGTCAAAGAAGCGTGAGTTAGCAACACGCGTGTCGTGAGTCAGCGTTTTGATGCGGGTACGGGAAGCCAAAGAGGAGGCTGGTTCGTTGAACGCGATGTGACCATCGTTGCCTACACCGCCCATAAACAGGTGGATTTTACCGTAAGAACGGATTTTTTCTTCATACTGACGGCATTCTGCATCAATATCCGGCGCGTTACCATTGAGGAGGTTGATGTTTTCTGCTGGAATATCAACGTGATCAAAGAAGTTACGATGCATGAAGCTGTGATAGCTTTCCGGATGCTCTTTCGGCAGGCCAACATATTCGTCCATATTGAAAGTAACAACATGCTTGAAGCTCACCTGGCCCGCTTTATGCATTTCAACCAATGCCTTATAAGCTGTCAGCGGAGTACCGCCCGTCGGCAGGCCCAGAACGAACGGGCGATCTGCCGTTGGTTTGAACGCGTTAATACGGTTAACGATATGGCGAGCAGCCCATTTGCCGACTTGTTCAGCGGTATTCAGGGGGATCAGTCTCATTCTTCACCTCAAAAGTAAATGTAAGCAATTGGCGGATTGAGTCTCTGTGCAGTATTAAGCGTAACCTGGTTTTGCATCGGTAAGGATCAATCCGTTTCGATTTTTTGAATGATAAAATAAGTTTTCGTAGTTAGCCAGTGAAAGGGAGGGTTAATAACGATATTTGGTGACTGGAATCACAAAAAACACGCGTTTAATTTGCGATACGAATTAAATTTTCACACACTCAGAATGTAGATGAATGGTTAATATCGTTGATCCAGAATCTTGCTGTCAGGAATGGTCGCACAATAAAAATATGGCTTCAAAGAAGCCTAATCGGGGTCTCGTAGGGGGAATAAAATGAATATTTTAGGTTTTTTCCAGCGGCTGGGTAGGGCGTTACAGCTCCCCATCGCTGTGCTGCCAGTCGCGGCACTGTTGCTGCGATTCGGCCAACCAGATTTACTAAACGTACCTTTTATCGCGCAAGCGGGTGGGGCTATCTTCGATAACCTGGCGCTGATTTTCGCTATCGGTGTGGCTTCCAGCTGGTCAAAAGACAGCGCGGGTGCGGCAGCGCTGGCAGGTGCGGTCGGTTATTTCATATTGACCAAAGCAATGGTTACCATTAACCCGGCCATCAATATGGGTGTACTGGCGGGTATCATCACCGGTCTGGTTGGCGGTGCGGTGTATAACCGTTGGTCTGGTATCAAACTGCCTGACTTCCTGAGCTTCTTTGGCGGCAAACGCTTCGTGCCGATCGCCACTGGCTTCTTCTGTCTGGTGCTGGCTGCTATCTTCGGTTACGTGTGGCCGCCGGTGCAGAACGCCATCCATGCGGGTGGTGAGTGGATCGTAGGCGCTGGCGCGTTGGGTTCCGGTATCTTTGGTTTCATCAACCGTCTGCTGATCCCAACCGGTCTGCATCAGGTTCTGAATACCATCGCCTGGTTCCAGATTGGCGAGTTTACTAACGCCGCTGGCACCGTTTTCCACGGTGACATCAACCGCTTCTATGCGGGTGACGGCACTGCGGGTATGTTCATGTCTGGTTTCTTCCCGATCATGATGTTTGGTCTGCCGGGTGCGGCGCTGGCGATGTACTTCGCTGCTCCAAAAGCGCGTCGCCCGATGGTTGGCGGCATGCTGCTGTCCGTTGCGATCACCGCGTTCCTGACCGGTGTTACCGAGCCGCTGGAATTCCTGTTCATGTTCCTGGCGCCACTGCTGTATCTCCTGCACGCACTGTTAACCGGTATCAGCCTGTTCGTTGCGACGATGCTGGGGATCCACGCGGGCTTCTCCTTCTCCGCAGGTGCTATCGACTACGTGTTGATGTACAACCTGCCGGCAGCAAGTAAGAACGTCTGGATGCTGGTCGTGATGGGTCTGGTCTTCTTCGTCATCTACTTTGTGTTGTTCAGCGCGGTTATTCGTATGTTTAACCTGAAAACGCCGGGCCGCGAAGATAAAGAAGACGATATCGTTACAGAAGAAGCGAACAGCAATACTGAAGAAGGTCTGGCTCAACTGGCAACCAGCTACATTGCTGCGGTTGGCGGTACCGATAACCTGAAAGCGATTGATGCCTGTATCACCCGTCTGCGTCTGACTGTGGCCGATTCTGGTCGCGTAAACGATGCGATGTGTAAACGCTTAGGCGCATCGGGTGTCGTTAAGCTGAACAAACAAACTATCCAGGTCATCGTAGGTGCGAAAGCGGAATCCATCGGCGACGAAATGAAGAAAGTTGTGGCGCGTGGCCCGGTTGCGGCAGCGTCTGCTGAAAGTGCACCAGCAGCAGCGGCCCCGGTGGCAAAACCGCAGGCTGTAGCGAACGCAGTCACCGTTGAAGCGCTGGTTTCTCCGATTACCGGTGACGTCGTTGCGCTGGAGCAGGTTCCTGATGAAGCCTTCGCCAGCAAAGCGGTAGGCGACGGCGTTGCGGTGAAACCAACAGATAAAATCGTGGTTGCTCCGGCTGCGGGCACTATCGTGAAAATCTTCAACACCAATCATGCGTTCTGTCTGGAAACCGTTAAAGGCGCGGAAATCGTAGTCCATATGGGTATCGATACCGTCGCGCTGGAAGGTAAAGGCTTTAAACGCCTGGTTGAAGAAGGTGCGGAAGTGACGGCGGGTCAACCGATTCTGGAAATGGATCTGGATTTCCTGAACGCCAATGCACGTTCCATGATTAGCCCGGTTGTGTGCAGCAACAGCGATGATTTCGGCGCTCTGGTCATTAAAGCCGAAGGTCATGTGGTTGCCGGTCAGACACCACTGTATGAGATTAAAGGTAAATAACTGCTCCTGAGTAAAGTGAGTTAAATGCCTTAAGCGGCGGGGGATATTCCTCCGCCGCTTTTTTTTGCAGCAATTGGCCCCAATATTTTCGATTGATACATATTTTGCGTAACTAAAGGTTGTCAGTCTGCCTGGCTT
The DNA here is from genome assembly GCF_026719375.1 of Citrobacter sp. W9. Lineage (NCBI taxonomy): Bacteria > Pseudomonadati > Pseudomonadota > Gammaproteobacteria > Enterobacterales > Enterobacteriaceae > Citrobacter > Citrobacter sp. W9. Next base: position 556,894 of record NZ_JAPPTE010000001.1, read on the forward strand.
ATAAGATCATATTCCGTTATACGTTGTTTACGCTTTGAGGAATCCACGATGAGTGAGGCTGAAGCCCGCCCGAGTAACTTTATTCGTCAGATCATCGATGAAGATCTGGCCAGTGGTAAGCACACCACGATCCATACCCGTTTTCCGCCGGAGCCAAATGGCTATCTGCACATTGGCCACGCGAAATCCATTTGTCTGAACTTTGGTATTGCGCAAGATTACCAGGGCCAGTGCAACCTGCGTTTTGATGATACGAACCCGGTTAAAGAAGATATCGAGTACGTTGAGTCGATTAAAAACGACGTTGAATGGTTAGGTTTCCACTGGACTGGCGACATTCGCTACTCGTCGGATTACTTCGATCAGCTTCATGCCTATGCGGTAGAGCTTATTAATAAAGGTCTGGCGTACGTTGACGAACTGTCAGCGGACGAAATTCGCGAATACCGCGGTACGCTGACTCAGCCGGGTAAAAACAGCCCGTTCCGCGATCGCAGCGTCGAAGAGAACCTCGCGCTGTTCGAAAAAATGCGTACCGGTGGCTTTGAAGAAGGTAAAGCCTGCCTGCGCGCGAAAATCGACATGGCGTCGCCGTTTATCGTGATGCGCGATCCGGTGCTGTACCGTATTAAGTTCGCTGAACACCACCAGACCGGCAACAAGTGGTGCATCTACCCGATGTACGATTTTACCCACTGCATCAGCGATGCGCTGGAAGGCATTACCCACTCGCTGTGTACGCTGGAGTTCCAGGATAACCGTCGTCTGTATGACTGGGTGCTGGACAACATCACCATCCCGGTTCACCCGCGTCAGTATGAATTCTCGCGCCTGAATCTGGAATACACCGTGATGTCCAAGCGCAAGCTGAACCTGCTGGTGACCGACAAGCACGTTGAGGGCTGGGACGATCCGCGCATGCCGACCATCTCTGGCCTGCGTCGTCGCGGTTATACCGCGGCCGCTATCCGTGAATTCTGCAAACGCATTGGCGTGACCAAGCAGGACAACACCATTGAGATCGCCTCTCTGGAATCCTGCATTCGTGAAGATCTGAATGAAAACGCGCCGCGCGCGATGGCGGTTATCGATCCGGTGAAACTGGTTATCGAAAACTACCCGCAGGGCGAGAGCGAAATGGTGACCATGCCTAATCATCCGAATAAACCGGAAATGGGCAGCCGTGAAGTGCCGTTCAGCGGTGAAATCTGGATCGATCGCGCTGACTTCCGCGAAGAAGCGAACAAGCAGTACAAGCGTCTGGTGATGGGCAAAGAAGTACGTCTGCGTAATGCTTACGTGATCAAGGCCGAGCGTGTAGAGAAAGATGCGGAAGGGAATATTACCACCATTTTCTGCACTTACGATGCCGATACTCTGAGCAAAGATCCGGCCGATGGTCGTAAAGTAAAAGGTGTTATTCACTGGGTCAGTGCGGCACATGCGTTACCGATTGAAATCCGCCTGTACGATCGTTTGTTTAGCGTACCGAACCCAGGTGCGGCAGAGGACTTCCTGTCCGTGATTAACCCGGAATCCCTGGTGATTAAACACGGCTACGGCGAGCCATCGCTGCAGGCCGCGGTCGCAGGCAAAGCGTTCCAGTTTGAACGTGAAGGTTACTTCTGCCTTGACAGCCGCTACGCTACGGCTGACAAGCTGGTGTTTAACCGCACCGTTGGTCTGCGCGATACGTGGGCTAAAGCGGGCGAATAAGCCGCAACACATCCTGTCTAAACGCCGCTTCATGCGGCGTTTTTTTTACGCCAAAACGTTTTTCAGGCTCCATTTGCGGAGCGAATTAATTACATGCCTGTAATAATGAATCGGCTGAATGTTTTTACCTTTAAATAACTTACCGCAATATGAAATCGGCTGAAACCGATTTCATCCCCATGGAAAACAAGCGGTTTTTTCTTTTTTTCAACGCTTTTTTATCTCCCGATGAAAATGTAACAGAAAGCAATGAAATATGTGCGGTTGCTCATACTATTACATACTCGTTACAGAAAGAGATTGATAATTCGCGTCGCGAAAAATAGTCTATTCATTGTAGTCACTGAGGTTTTCTTAGCGCTACTTTTTTAATTTTTGTTTTTTCGCTGACCGCTTTTATCGGCAGCATTTTTATGTCAAAGAGGATTAACATATGCGTACGTTTAGTGGCAAACGTAGTACGCTGGCGCTGGCTATCGCCGGTATCACAGCAATGTCGGGTTTCGTTGTCGCTCCCCAGGCTCACGCCGAAGGTTTCATTGATGACTCCACTTTAACCGGCGGCATCTATTACTGGCAGCGTGAGCGTGACCGTAAAGATGTCACCGATCATGACAAATACAAAACCAACCTTTCTCACTCCACATGGAACGCCAACCTCGACTTCCAGTCCGGTTATGCGGCGGATATGTTTGGTATTGATATTGCAGCATTCACCGCGATTGAAATGAACGAAAGTAGCGAAAGCGGCCATCCAAACGAAATCGCATTCTCTTCAAAAAATAAAGGCTACGACGAAGATTACTCCGGCGATAAGAGCGGAATTAGCCTGTATAAAGCAGCAGCCAAATTTAAATACGGCCCAACCTGGGCGCGCGCCGGTTACATTCAACCAACCGGGCAGACGCTATTGGCTCCGCACTGGAGCTTTATGCCTGGTACTTATCAGGGTGCCGAAGCCGGTGCCAACTTCGACTATGGTGATGCCGGCGCACTGAGCTTCTCCTATATGTGGGCCAATGAATATAAAGCGCCGTGGCACACCGAAGTCGATAAATTCTATCAGGCCGATAAAAAGACCAGCGTAGATTACCTGCACTCAATCGGCGCGAAATATGACTTCAAAAATAACCTGTTGCTGGAAGCGGCATTTGGTCAGTCTGAAGGCTACGTCGATCAGTACTTCGCGAAAGCCAGCTACAAATTCGATTTAGGCGGTAACCCGTTTACCACCAGTTATCAGTTCTACGGCGCGCGCGACAAAGTTGATGATCGCACCGTGAACGATATTTATGACGGCACGGCCTGGTTGCAGGCGTTGACCTTCGGCTACAAAGTGGCGGAAGTGGTTGACCTGCGCCTGGAAGGGACCTGGGTTAAAGCGGACGGGCAGCAGGGGTACTTCCTGCAGCGTATGACCCCGACCTACGCCTCATCAAACGGTCGTCTGGATATCTGGTGGGACAACCGCTCTGACTTCAACGCCAACGGCGAAAAGGCCGTCTTCTTCGGCGCAATGTATGACCTGAAGAACTGGAACCTGCCGGGTTGGGCAGTCGGTGCGTCCTACGTTTACGCCTGGGATGCCAAGCCATCTACCTGGCAGCTCAATCCGGATGCGTACTACGACAAAAACCGGACTATCGAAGAGTCTTCTTACAGCCTGGATGCGGTCTATACCCTGCAGGACGGTCGTGCGAAGGGCACCATGTTTAAACTGCACTTCACCCAGTACGACAACCATTCAGACATTCCGAGCTGGGGCGGTGGTTATGGCAACATCTTCCAGGATGAACGCGACGTGAAGTTCATCGTTATTGCTCCGTTCACCATCTTCTAATGCCAACAGCGGCAGACCAGACGTCTGCCGCTCCGTTGAGGAAAGTGCTATGAAAAAACTGATACTCATCGCCATTATGGCATCAGGGCTGGTGGCTTGTGCGCAATCCCCTTCGCCGAAAGAAGACAGTCGCCTGAAAGAAGCCTACAGCGCGTGTATTAACACCGCGCAAGGATCGCCGGAGAAAATTGAAGCCTGCCAAAGCGTGCTGAATGTGTTGAAGAAAGAAAAGCAGCACCAGCAGTTTGCTAATGAAGAAAGCGTACGCGTACTGGATTATCAGCAGTGTATCCAGGCCACGCGCACGGGTAACGATCAGTCCGTTAATGCTGATTGTGACAAGGTCTGGCAGGAAATTCGTAGCAAGAACGCTGCGCAGTAATTCGAAAAATGCTACGGGCGGAGAATTTTCCGCCCGTTTGCTTTTCAGAGCTTATGTTCCACTGGTTGATAGCCCCGACTCAGTCGGACAAACAGCATTGCCGTGGCGGCGAGTCCACAAAGTGCTGCGCACATCAGCCACCATCCAGGTGAGCTTTTATCCCCGGTTAGCTGGACCAGCGCCGTGGATATGACTGGTGTAAGGCCGCCAAAAATCGCCGTGGCAAGACTGAATGCCAGTGAAAAGCCCACCGTACGGACATAGACAGGCATCACCTCGGTGAGTGCCGCGACCATTGCCCCGTTGTACATGCCAAAAAAGAACGAGAACCAAAGCAGTACCAGCGTCATGCGCATGAAGTCTGGCGCGGCGGTGAGCCAGTGCATTACCGGCCAGGTGGTAAGCAGTGCCAGTACGGTAATCCCCATCAATACCGGACGACGACCAATTCGGTCAGATATCGCCCCGCCAATCGGCAGCCAAATAAAGTTAGAAATACCGACCAGCATGGTGACTACCAGGCTATCGCGCGCGCTCAGGTGGAGTACGGCCCTGCCGTAGGTTGGGGTGTAGACGGTAATAAAGTAAAACGTCGTGGTGGTCATCGCTACCAGCAGCGTACCCGCAGCGATCAGACGCCAGTTTTTGATGATAGTGGTGAAAATTTCCCTGGTGTCGGGATGGTGCGTACGTTGTAAAAATGCGTCTGTTTCCTGAAGCGAACGGCGCAGGACGAAGATCAACGGAATAATCATACAACCAATAAAGAACGGAATGCGCCAGCCCCATTCAGAGATCTCATCGTGCCCCAGTGTGGCATTCAGAGCGTAGCCAATCAGCGCCGCCACCACAATGGCGACCTGTTGGCTGGCGGACTGCCAACTGGTGTAGAAACCTTTATTGCCAGGCGTGGCGATTTCAGAAAGATAAACCGAAACGCCTCCCAGCTCTACGCCCGCAGAGAAGCCTTGCAATAATCGACCGACTAATACCAGCACAGGGGCTAGCAGGCCAATGCTTTGATAACCGGGAACCAGGGCAATCAGCAGGGTACCGCAGCCCATGATCGCCAGCGTCACCATCAGTCCTTTACGGCGACCAATTCTGTCGATGTAAGCACCTAGCACGATTGCGCCAACGGGCCGCATTAAAAAACCCGAACCGAAAACCGCAAAGGTCAACATGAGCCCGGCAAATTCACTCTCCGCGGGGAAGAACGTCTTTGCGATATAGGTGGCGTAAAACCCGAACAGAAAAAAGTCGAACTGTTCGAGAAAATTACCGCTGGTTACCCGCAGTATTGCGCCGAAAGTTCCGGCGCGCGATGGTTGTTGTGTCATTGGGTTTGCTCCACTGTCTTATCATAATATTTATAGAGGTAAGAGTTTGCGGGTTAGTCGCCTGTGACCCCCGCTTGTTTGCCGCGCCGTTTCTCAATCGCCCACTTGAGTAAGGCTGCGCAGCGGTAAAATCCGTGGGCAAATTTTCCGTAAGGAATGGTCAGAAAAAGCGCCATGACCACGCCGAGATGAATGGCCAGTAAAATAGCCATCCATGAGGTGTCTCTTCCCGCCAGCAGCGCCAGACCGGTCAGACTGGTCAGCAGCAGCAGCAAAATAAAACCGCGATCCATCGGTTTTTGCCGTGCGTCGCCGTGTAGCGGTGAGCGTTTAAGATTCAGCCATAGTAAGCCAGCCGGGCCGACAACCAGACCAATGCCGCCCAGCGTGCCCAGCATCACCGGAACGCTGAAGAACGGGTAGGGCGCTTCTATGCCTGCAAAGTAGTGATAGCCTGTTGCCACCACGGTGGCGGCAAAGCAGAGCATAAAACCGTAGAAGGTAAAGTGGTGGAAACGGCGGCGCATCAGGGTGAAAGCATCATCCGCTTCGTTACAACCTTTGCCGTGGCCACCATCGAGATATTTCAGCGTCAGCGCATCGTGTGAGGCTTCAGCAATCTCGGCGGAACGCGGCATACCCGGAGAGATCTCGCGCCAGAAGCGGATCACGCCCGCCATCAGCAAACCGATCGCCAGAATAAAGACCGAACCAAACATCCAGGCCAGCAGGTTATGCGGGAAAATTTGATAGAAATCCCCGGCCAGCGGAGGATGGAATAGTGAACCTTTCAAACCTATAGCGAGGAGTAAAAACAGGATCAGACCGAAAACCAGCGCCAGCGTCACGGTTACGCCCGCGCGACGATAAAGCGCGCCAAAGGCGGCGGGTTGCGCATAATGCTGATAGGTTTCGAGCCGGACCTCCGCCATCGCCTTCGGTACGTTGATGGCAAATTCATGAGGCGGGGCATACTGACACGCGTGCAGGCAAGCGCCGCAATTATGGCACAAGTTCGCCAGATAGTTGATATCCGCTTTACCGAATTCCAGACGTTGCGTCATCGCCGGGAATACGGCGCAAAAGCCTTCACAATAGCGACAGGCATTGCACACCTGCATCACACGTTCAACTTCAGCTTCCGGTTCGGTGATAATTTGCGCTTCGATGATCAGTTTCTCAAGCTGCTTCATGACGTGTCTCCTTACGTGCGGCCAGCGCGGCTTCTTTTCCGGCAATGCGGCCAAAGGTGGTGCCGATCGACATCCCCACGCCTGCGGTGTAGCCCTTGCCCAACACGTTGCCCGCCATCATCTCTCCGGCGACGAACAGGTTACGGCTTGGAAGCCCGGCAAAATGCACAGCGGCGTGTTCGTTCACTTTTAACCCAAGATAAGTGAAGGTGATCCCTGGCCGCAGGGCATAGCCGTAGAATGGCGGCTGGTCCAGTGGTCGCGCCCAGTGCGTTTTCGCGGGTAGCAAATCTTTGGTGGCGCAGTTATCCAGAACAGTGTGGTTGAACTGACCTGGCTGGCAGGCGTTGTTGTATTGCGTCACGGTGTGGGTAAAACGTTCGGCATCCAGTCCTAACTGAAGAGCCAGCTCTGCCAACGTATTGGCCTGCGCGCCGGGAAAGACCGGCGGCATAAAGTGGCCAATAGCTTTACTGTCGATGATGGAGTAGCCAATCTGCCCTGGCTGTTGAGCGACCAGACGTCCCCAGATGGCGTAGCGTTTGGGCCAGAAATCTTCACCTTCATCATAAAAGCGCTCAGCGTCCCGGTTCACCACTATACCGAGCGAGACGCAGTCCACGCGGGTGCAAATCCCGCCGTCATATAATGGTGCTCTGGCATCAATGGCTACGCAGTGTGACTGGGAGGGATCGCCGATAATGTCGGCTCCGGCATCCATCATAAATTTGAGCAGTACGCCCTGGTTAAAGCGCGTGCCGCGAATCAGGAAGTTATCCGCTGGCCATTCACCGCGCTCGTTCTCTCCCCATGCTTCTCGTAGCCATTCGCGGTTAGACTCAAAACCGCCAGCGGCAAGCACGCAGGATTTAGCGGTGATGCGCTCTTTGCCTGCCAGCGCCGCCACGAACTCGCCATTACGCAGTTCAAGCGCCTGAACCGGGGTGTTATAACGGATCTGCACTCCCAGCTTTTCTGCGCTGCGATAATAGGCATTCACAAGGGCCTTTCCACCGCCCATAAAAAAGGCGTTGGTTCGCGCCACGTGTAAAGCGCCAGAGAGAGGAGGTTGAAAGTTAACGCCGTGCTGGCGCATCCAGTCGCGGCATTGTGAAGAGGTACGGATCACCAGACGCGCCAGCGCTTCGTTGGTATTCCCTTCCGTGACGCGCCACAGATCTTGCCAGAATTCTTCTTCAGGATAGCTGTCCACCAGCACATCCTGCGGCGCATCATGCATACAACGTAAATTACGCGTGTGTTGGGAGTTTCCTCCGCGCCATTCCCGGGGGGCCGCTTCGAGCAGGAGTACCGAAGCTCCTTGCTCCCGGGCGGTCAAGGCAGCACATAACGCGGCATTACCACCACCAATCACCAGAACATCAACCATCGTATACTCCATTACCATTTAACTATTTGTTAAATTTGTAATTGAAATGTATACGCACAGCTTGTGCGGGCGCTATGATGTGGTGCTAAACGGTACTTTAGTTATTGTAAAGAGTAGCGCCAGGCCAGCTTCCTGCTTCCACCAGTTGATGCATAACTTTCGTCAGCACCACACGGGCGGCAAGGCCTGCCGGGGTAAGTTCATCGTCAGAGAGGCTGACCAGAAAGTTAGGGCGGCTAAGTATCGGATTATAGACGCCGATCACTCTTAGAGTTTCTTTATCGAGATGGGAGATCGCCGCACCGGGCTGAAGAGTGGCGCCAATGCCACTGCGTACGGCGCGCATCAGTAACGCCAGACCATCAATTTCAGTAGCGATCTCAATATTTAGCGCGTGTTCCTGGCAGATGGCATCCAGCCTGCCGCGCAGACCATGTCCCGGGCTTGGCATGATCAATGGAATATTTGCCAACTGGGCTGGAGCAATATTGTCGTCGACAATATCAGCCAATAGGGCATGGGTCCCAATCAAAAACAGCCGTTCTTCAAGAATCGGTCTGGCGCTCCAGCGCAGGATCTTTTCTTTTTGAAACACGACAGCCAGATCAATCTGGCGGGTATTAATCATTCGTTCCAGGTTGCCAGAGAGACTTTCCACCACATGCAGGCGAACATCAGCATAGCTTTCCCGCATGGCGTGAATAAATGGCATACCGAGAACGGAAGCGGTACTGGGGGCCATACCGACGCTGACGTGTCCGGAAAGTCGGGCCTCGCGCGCGGCGAGGATTGCATCGTCTGCATGCCGGAGCGCCAGCTGCGCCTGGGAGTAAAAAGCCAGTCCGGCGCTGGTGGGCGTCACACCGCGCGAGGTGCGTTGAAGCAGACGAATAGCAAGTTCGCTTTCCAGGCGCGTCATTTGCTGACTGAGTGCCGAAACACCGATATTGAGATCGAGCGCCGCGCTACCCATGCTGCCGGTTTCTACAATACGCACAAAATAGCGTAGTTGACGAAGTTCCATTCCAACTCTCCGAATGGCAATTGATTTTTACATTAAAGCAACATTGACGTAGAAGGAAGAGGGGGATGGTCAAATTTGGCCCATAAAAAAAGCCAACCGGATGGTTGGCTTTTCAGAAAGCGTCACATTATTTGCCGTCGTGCGCATGCTCATCTTCGCGGCAATCGCCTTCGGCGCAGTGGCCATAAAGATAGAGGCTATGGTTGGTTAAGCGAATACCATGTTTAGCCGCAATCTCACGCTGACGCGCTTCAATGGAATCATCGCTGAACTCGACCACTTTGCCGCAATCGAGGCAAATGAGGTGATCGTGGTGATGCTGTTGAGTCAGTTCGAAGACGGATTTACCACCTTCAAAATTGTGGCGGGTCACGATACCGGCATCATCAAACTGGTTCAGCACACGATACACGGTCGCCAGACCAATTTCTTCACCCATATCGATCAGGCGTTTGTATAAGTCTTCCGCACTGACGTGATGGTTATCCGGTTCCTGAAGAACTTCCAGAATTTTTAAACGAGGAAGCGTTACTTTCAGGCCAGCCTTCTTTAATGCGGTATTGTTGTCAGTCATGCGGAATCTGTCCTGTAGCTAAACGATTCACTTCATTAACAGAAGTGACAGAAATTGCACTTGAGAAATTGCGTATCATTATAGAACTGCCATGGTTAAATGAAAACAGCAAGTCTCTGGCATATATTGTTAATCAAAACGTGGTATCGCCGACAAACACACTGTGCAACACCCGATTGGCATCCAGCCATTGTACAGGGTCAGACGGAAAAGTTACAAATTTGTAGCAATTATTTTGATTGGTTTTATCTATTGATGCGGCGCAGATGAGGATCTGCGCCGCGCGAAATCAGGCATTGATGATTTCGTCGAGGTGCAGTTCTTCTGAGATCTGCTTAACCCATTTTTCTACGCGTTCAGCGGTCAGCTCCGGCTGGCGATCTTCATCGATAGCCAGACCGACAAAGTGGTCGTCGTCAGCCAGGCCTTTGGACGCTTCAAAGTGATAACCCGCCGTTGGCCAGTGACCGACGATGGTGGCGCCGCGTGGCTCAATGATGTCGCGAATTGTGCCTAACGCATCGCAGAAATATTCTGCGTAATCTTCCTGGTCGCCGCAGCCGAACAATGCAACCAGTTTGCCGTTAAAATCAATGTCTTCGAGGGTAGGGAAGAAATCGTCCCAGTCACACTGCGCTTCACCGTAGTACCAGGTTGGAATGCCGAGCAGCAGAATGTCATACCCTTCCAGGTCTTCTTTGCTGCTTTTTGCAATGTCATGTACATCGGCAACGTCTTTACCAAGCTGTTTTTGAATCATTTTTGCGATGTTTTCGGTATTACCGGTGTCGCTGCCGAAAAAGATGCCAGTGATTGCCATGAGTAAAATAACCTCTTGAAACTTATTGAAATGGTGGTGGCGCATTGCCCACGGATAAGGGCAATCATAGCAGAACAGTCAGGCATGCGGAAACAGCAAACACGCGGGACTGCACTCTGTGCTACACGATTTATGATTTAGAGCAGAAATTCAGACTATGCCTGACCGCGCAATGCGGTGAGTTGGGTCATCAGCATCTCTTCGATGAGTTCACTGCGACTCATGTTGCGCGCCTCGGCCAGCTCGTTTAACGCGTCAACGGCATCAGCGTTCAGTTTCAGTTCGACACGCTTAAGCCCGCGAACTTTGTCACGTTTAAGCTGATTACGTTTATTTATACGTAACTGTTCATCACGCGAGAGCGGATTAGTTTTGGGTCGTCCCGGGCGACGCTCCTGCGCGAACAGATCTAATGTCGTACGGTCCGTTTGTTCTTTGGCCATGATCTTGGTGACTTCGGGGAAACAATCAGCCAGGCGTCCGCCCGGATGGATAGCGCGCCATAATACATCAGCAGGAGAGGCACGCCAACGCCCACGCGCGTAATCGCGCACGGACGCTGAGTTTTTAATCAGTTAGCCGGTTCGTTCAGATAACGACGGATGGCCCGCAGCACTGCTTCAGGTTTTTCCGCATGTACCCAATGCCCCGCGCCTGCAATAACGTGCGCCCGAGCCTGCGGGAATTGTGCCAGTAGCTGCTCGCGATACGCTTCGGTGACATAAGGGGAGTTACCGCCTGGAATAAACAATGCCGGGTGCTCCCATGCCGGGATGGTTTGCCAACCGACGATAGTGGGATATTGATCCCACAACACGGGAACGTTAAAGCGCCACTCGCCGTCAACAAAGGATTTCAGCAGAAACTGAATAACACCCTCCTCTTGCAGATGCTGGCGCATGACGCTTGCCGCTTGCTGGCGCGAGGACGCTTGTGCCTCGGTTACGGCATTGATTGCCGCAAAAATCTCATCGTGACGGCGCACATGATAGTCAACCGGTGCAATATCAATAGCCACCAGCCGATCAATACGATCAGGGGCCAACGCGGTTAACGCCATGACGGCTTTTCCCCCCATCGAGTGACCAATAAAGATCGCTTTTTCGATCTGTCGATCGTCCAGCGTATCCACCAGGTCTTGCGCCATGGCCGCATAATTCATTTCAGGCGATCGGGGCGAGAGGCCATGATTTCGCATATCAACCTGGATGATATCGTGATCGGCCACCAGGGAGCGTGCCAGGATCCCCAGGTTATCCAGGCTACCAAACAGGCCGTGAACCAGGACGATGGGAGAATTATTGTGCAGGTTTTGCGCAGATTGCGCTCGGATATTCAATTTCATGGCAAAGTTCTTTTTTTCACACTCACGGGTTAGGGTATCATGTTGACCATTCTGCCACAGGGCTGCAACAACTACGGTTACTCCGAGTTTTATCAGCCACCAGGCTTGACGCTATCCGCTGTTGGGATTTGCCTTTACACTACGCGTGTTAACCCAACAACTTGTATTCAGCTAAACACTGCACTGGATTAAGATGAAAACGATTGAAGTTGATGATGAACTCTATAGCTATATTGCCAGCCATACCAAGCATATCGGCGAGAGCGCATCCGACATTTTACGGCGTATGTTGAAATTTTCCGCCGCAGCACAGCCTGTCACTCCGGTAGTAAAAGAAGTCCGCGCTGTGCAACCTGTCGTGGAAGCTAAGCCGGTTAACCCCGTAAAAGATAAAGTGCGCGCGATGCGTGAACTGCTGTTGTCCGATGAATATGCGGAACAGAAGAAAGCAGTAAATCGCTTTATGCTGGTGCTGTCTACACTCTATTCTCTGGATCAAAACGCATTCGCCGAAGCAACGGATTCGTTGCATGGCCGGACGCGCGTTTATTTTGCGGCAGATGAACAGACGCTGCTGAAAAATGGTAATCAAACCAAACCGAAACACGTGCCAGGCACGCCGTACTGGGTGATCACCAATACCAACACCGGCCGTAAATGCAGCATGGTGGAGCACATCATGCAGTCAATGCAATTCCCTGCGGAATTGATTGAAAAGGTTTGCGGAACAATTTAATCCTTGCATTAGAAGGACCAGGCAATGGCAATCCACAACCGTGCAGGTCAACCTGCGCAACAGAGTGATTTGATTAACGTCGCCCAACTGACGGCACAGTACTATGTACTGAAACCAACGGCAGGGAACGCTGAGCACGCCGTCAAGTTCGGTACGTCCGGGCATCGCGGCAGTGCAGGTCGTCATAGTTTTAACGAGCCGCATATTCTGGCTATCGCCCAGGCGATTGCTGAAGAACGTGCGAAAAACGGGATTACTGGCCCGTGCTTTGTGGGCAAGGATACCCACGCGCTGTCTGAACCGGCTTTTATCTCTGTGCTGGAAGTGCTGGCGGCGAATGGCGTTGATGTCATCGTGCAGGAAAACAACGGCTTTACGCCAACCCCTGCCGTGTCGAATGCCATCCTGGTCCACAACAAAAAAGGCGGCCCGCTGGCTGATGGCATTGTGATCACGCCGTCCCACAACCCGCCGGAAGATGGTGGCATTAAATACAACCCGCCAAACGGTGGTCCGGCAGATACCAACGTCACCAAAGTGGTGGAAGACAGGGCTAACGCGTTGCTGGCTGACGGTCTGCAAGGCGTGAAGCGTATGTCGCTGGACGCGGCGCTGGCATCGGGTCATGTGAAAGAGCAGGACCTGGTTCAACCGTTTGTGGAAGGACTGGCGGATATCGTCGACATGGCGGCGATCCAGAAAGCGGGTCTGACGCTGGGTGTCGATCCGTTGGGCGGTTCCGGTATCGAATACTGGAAGCGTATTGCGAAGCACTACAACCTGAACCTGACTATCGTTAACGACCACGTTGATCAGACTTTCCGCTTTATGCATCTCGATAAAGACGGCGCAATCCGTATGGACTGCTCCTCCGAGTGCGCGATGGCGGGTCTGCTGGCGCTGCGTGACAAGTTCGATCTGGCCTTTGCCAACGATCCGGACTATGACCGTCACGGTATCGTCACCCCGGCGGGGCTGATGAACCCGAACCACTACCTGGCGGTGGCGATCAACTACCTGTTCCAGCATCGTCCGCAGTGGGGCAAAGATGTTGCCGTCGGTAAGACGCTGGTTTCCTCGGCAATGATTGACCGCGTGGTCAACGATTTGGGTCGTAAGCTGGTGGAAGTGCCGGTCGGTTTTAAATGGTTTGTTGACGGTCTGTTCGATGGCAGCTTTGGCTTTGGTGGTGAAGAGAGCGCGGGCGCTTCTTTCCTGCGTTTCGACGGTACACCGTGGTCGACCGACAAAGACGGCATCATCATGTGCCTGCTGGCGGCAGAAATTACCGCTGTGACCGGTAAGAACCCGCAAGAACACTACAACGAACTGGCTGCTCGCTTCGGCGCGCCGAGCTACAATCGTTTGCAGGCGAGCGCGACCTCCGCGCAGAAAGCGGCGCTGTCTAAGCTGTCTCCGGAAATGGTAAGCGCCAGCACGCTGGCGGGCGACCCGATCACCGCACGTCTGACCGCGGCACCTGGCAATGGTGCTTCCATTGGCGGTCTGAAAGTGATGACTGACAACGGCTGGTTTGCCGCGCGTCCGTCAGGCACAGAAGACGCTTACAAGATCTATTGCGAAAGCTTCCTCGGTGAAGAACACCGCAAACAGATCGAAAAAGAAGCGGTTGAGATCGTCAGCGAAGTGTTGAAAAACGCGTAAACCCCAGGCCGGATAAGACGCTAACGTCACCATCCGGCATGAATACAAAAGCCGGATAGCATGTATGCTGATCCGGCTTTTTTATTCGACTAGACTTACGGCATAAACCGATAGCCAATCCCGGTTTCGGTCAGAAAATGACGTGGACGAGCCGGGTCCAGCTCCAGTTTCTGGCGCAGGTGTCCCATATAAATTCGCAGATAATGGCTGTGCTCAACGGCGTTCGGCCCCCAGACCTGATTTAACAATTGGCGTTGCGTCAGTACCTTCCCGGCATTATTCAGCAGTACCGCTAACAGGCGAAACTCAATCGGTGTCAGATGGATTTCCTCGTCACCACGGTGTACGAGGCGGGCGGCGATATCCACTTTTACGTTGGAAAAATGCACCACCGGTTCGGGAGACGCGCCGCTGGCATGGCGACGCAATGCCACGCGCAATCGCGCCTGTAGCTCGCCAATACCGAAGGGTTTACTGAGATAGTCATCGGCGCCGGCATCCAGCGCGACGATTTTATCGCTCTCTTCGCTGCGGGCTGAAAGCACAATTACCGGGATTGCGCTCCATTGCCGCAGGTCGCGAATAAAATCAATGCCGTCGCCGTCTGGCAGGCCGAGATCGAGAATGATGAGATCGGGTTTTCGCGTGGCGGCTTCCAGCAAACCACGTTGTAGCGTTTCCGCTTCATATACACGCAGACCATCGGCTTCCAGCGCAGTGCGCAGAAAGCGGCGAATGGCCTGTTCATCTTCAACAATCAGTACGTTTGTCACATATCCTCATGAAAATCTTCAAGTTCAGGGGGGATCTCCTGGGGTAGTGTAACACGGAAACATGCCCCCCCCTGGGCACGATTATGGGCGGAAATGGTACCGCCGTGCACGTCCACAATCGCCTGACAAATGGCCAGTCCCAACCCTACGCCGGGTACCGATGACTCTTTGTTTCCTCTGGAAAATTTGTCAAAAACACGCTGTTCCATACCCGACGGAATACCCGGTCCATTATCCCAGACGTCCAGTAGCAGGTGCTCGCCATCAACGCTGGCGTCAATGCCGATTTGTGCCTGCGGACCCGCGTATTTTACGGCGTTCTCCAGCAGGTTGATCAACACCCGTTCAAAAAGCGGGCCATCGACATGGATCAGCGTCAACGGTTCGGGTAACGACAGGTTAATCGGAGCAGAGAGTCCTGGCTCCAGCATCTGCAGGGCGCTGCCCACCACCTCTTCCAGCGTTAACCACTCCTTCTTAAGATTAAAGCCGCCAGACTGAATTCGCGCCATATCCAACAGATTATTAACCAGTCGGGTGGTATTCAGCACGTGCTGGCGAATCTCACTGGCCTGGCGCGCATGCGGCGAACCTTCACTGGCCAGATCCAGCGTTAAAATCTCTGCCTGACCGAACAGCACCGTCAGCGGCGTGCGCAAATCGTGGGACAGGGCGGCAAGCAGCGCATTGCGAATACTTTCGCGTTCACTGGCAAACCGGGCCTGCTCTTCGCTGGCGGTCAGGGTCAGACGTTCCAGCGCACTGGCGACCAACAGGGTAAAGGTTTCCAGCAGGCGCTGCTGCTCGGGAATCATCAACTGACGCAGATTTCCCGGTTCCACTACCAGTAGCCCATGCGTTTTATCGGCGCTTTTTAGCGGTAAGATTTGGTACGGTACGCCCGGTAAGGTATCCGTGCCCGCGCCAGCCGGTTGCCCTTTGTCAAAACTCCATTGGGCAATGGCATCGTCCCATGGCGTCATGCCCTGTTGATGGGTGAGGGGAGCCAGCTTACCGTGTTCATCAGGTAATAAAACCTGACTGCGGGCCTGAAACGTTGAGGCGATAAACTGTTCGCTGGTCGCGGCGATGTCCTGCTGGCTCCGTCCAACGGCTAACGCTTTCGACATCTCATACAGATGACGCGTACGCTGTTCCCGATAGCGCGCCACCCGCGCCTGATAACGGACGCCGGCGGTCAGATTACCGATAACCAGCCCGACCGTTAGCATTACGGCAAAGGTAAGCAGATATTGGACGTCGGAAACGGCCAGCGTCCCACGTGGGGCAATAAAGAAGAGATCGAAGCTGGCGACGTTAATAAAGGTTGCCAGTACGGATGGCCAGCGTCCGTAGAAGAGGGCGATAACCACCACACCCAGTAAATAGAGCATTACCAAGTTAGCGGCATCAAAAGCCATCAGCCACTGCATCGCGATCAGCGTAATGATGGCGCATAGCGCGACGGCAACCACACAACCCTGAATTTGTACCCGCCATTTATCTTTAAAGGTGCGGTTATCCGTAGTGGGTAGCGTCGGGCGTGAAGGCGGTTCGTCCAGCGCGACAATCATCAGATCGAGATCCGGTGCGCGATGGGCCAGTTTGTCGGCAAAGGAATCGCTGCGCCACCAGCGACGCGTTGTCGGACGCCCGAGCACAATTTTTCCCAGATTATGCTCGCGGGCGTAGCGGATTACCGCTTTATCTTCAGCAGGATCGGAAAGCGTGGCGGTTTCCGCGCCCAGCTCCTGGGCTAATCGCAGTGCGCTTAAGATCGCGCGCCGCTGTTTTTCGGGGAGTCGGTGCAGCGCCGGCGTTTCGACATACACCGCATGCCAGACGCTGCCGAGACGCGCCGCCAGTCGCGCGGCGGCGCGCACCAGTTTTTCGCTGCCGGTGTTGTGCCCAATGCACAGCAAAACGGCGTCGCGGGTATGCCAGACTTTTTCTTCCCCTGGACGCCCGCGCCAGGCGCGCATTTGATCGTCCACCCGATCGGCCGTACGGCGCAAGGCCAGCTCGCGCAGCGCGATCAAATTACCTTTGCGAAAGAAATGCTCGATGGCTCTTTCCGCCTGACCAGCGATATAGACCTTGCCTTCGTTCAGGCGCTGGCGCAAATCATCGGGGGGAAGATCGACCAGCACCACATCGTCAGCGGCATCGAAGAAAGGATCAGGGACGGTTTCGCGCACCTGAATACCAGTGACGCCGCTGACCACATCATTGAGACTTTCCAGATGCTGGACGTTAACGGTGGTAAAGACGTCGATACCGGCTTCCAGCAACTCTTCAATATCCTGCCAGCGCTTTGGATGGCGTGAGCCTGGGGCATTACTGTGCGCCAGTTCATCCATTAAAATGAGCGCCGGACGGCGGGCCAGCGCGGCATCAAGATCGAACTCGCTGATGTGGCGACCATGACGCGCGTGTCGCTTTAGCGACAGGATACTGAGACCGTCCAGCAGCGCGGCGGTCTCTTTGCGTCCGTGGGTTTCCACCACGCCAATCAGCACATCTAACCCCTGCGCCCGCAGCCGCTGGGCTTCCGTTAGCATGGCCCAGGTTTTCCCGACGCCTGCGCAGGCACCGAAGAATATTTTTAGTTTTCCGCGGTGTGGCGCGGTGGTCTGCTCCAACAGGCGATCGGGATCGGGACGTAAGGGTTCGCTATGCATGTCCTTTTTCTCAGTGCTTATCCAGCGCTAAATTAAGTTCCACCAGGTTCACCACCGGCTGGCCGATAAAACTGACCAGCGGCTTTTGCGTGTATTGTGCAACCAGGCGCGACACCTCTTCAACGCTGAGGTTGCGGGCCTGCGCCACGCGAGGAATTTGCCAGGCCACCGCGGCGGGCGACAGGTTGTTATCCAGCCCGCTGGCCGACGCGGTTACCAGTTCTAGCGGAACGGCAGGATTAGCCTGTGGATTGGCTGCACGCAGCGCGGCAATCCGGCTTTGCAACTGTTTATCCAGTTCCGGGTTGCTGACGGCCAGGTTACTGCCACCAGAAGCCATGGGATTATAGGGCATTTCCGCCGTCGCAGACGGACGCCCCTGAAAATAACCGGCGGCGGTAAAATGTTGCCCAATAAGCTCAGAGCCGCGAACAACCTGATCTTCGCGGATCAACGAGCCGTTAGCCTGGTGGGGAAACCACCACTGCCCCAGCGCGGTGGTCAGCAGCGGGTAAGCCCCGCCGGTAATAAGCATCAGGAAAATCAATGTTGATAATGCAGGACGTAATCCACTCATCTGAAACCTCACACCAGACCCAACAGGGTCAGCAGTAAATCAATCGCTTTAATACCAATAAATGGCACCACCAGACCGCCCAGACCGTAGATCCACAAATTACGGCGCAACATTGCAGATGCGGATAACGGCTTGTAGCTCACGCCTTTAAGCGCCAGTGGGATCAGAAAAACGATGATCAGCGCATTAAAGATAACCGCGCTGAGGATCGCTGAATCCGGCGAATGCAGTCCCATGACGTTAAGCGCATTGAGCTGCGGATAGGTGGCGGCGAACGCGGCCGGGATAATGGCGAAATACTTTGCTACGTCATTGGCGATACTGAAGGTGGTCAGCGAGCCGCGCGTCATCAGCATCTGTTTCCCAATGTGCACCACTTCAATCAGTTTGGTGGGGTTGGAATCGAGATCCACCATGTTGCCAGCTTCCTTCGCCGCCTGGGTCCCGGAGTTCATGGCGACCGCGACATCCGCCTGCGCCAGTGCCGGGGCGTCGTTGGTTCCGTCGCCGGTCATCGCCACCAGACGGCCTTCCGCCTGATACTGACGAATCAGCGCCAGCTTGGCTTCCGGCGTGGCCTCCGCTAAGAAATCATCCACCCCGGCTTCTGCGGCGATCGCGGCGGCGGTCAGGCGGTTATCGCCGGTTATCATCACCGTTTTGATCCCCATTTTGCGCAGTTGGGCAAAACGTTCTTTGATCCCGCCTTTCACAATATCTTTCAGGGCTATCACGCCCAGTACGCGGGAGCCTTCGGCTACCACCAGCGGCGTAGCGCCAAGGCGAGCGACGTTGTCGACCTTCTGCTCGACATCGGCGGGGAAGTGACCGCCGTTGGCTTCAACGTGACGACGAATGGCATCGACCGAACCTTTGCGGATCATACGGTTGTCGATGTTGATACCGCTCATCCGGCTTTGCGCGGTAAACGGCACAAAGGTCGCGTGCAGCGATTGCACGTCGCGAATACGCAGATTAAAGCGCTGTTTTGCCAGAATAACGATGCTGCGGCCTTCCGGTGTTTCATCGGCCAGCGATGAAAGCTGTGCGGCATCGGCCAGCGTTTTTTCGTCCACGCCCTGGGCAGGCAGAAAATCTGAAGCCTGACGGTTACCCAGCGTAATAGTGCCGGTTTTATCCAGCAGCAGGACGTCCACGTCCCCCGCGGCTTCGACCGCACGTCCGCTGGTGGCAATGACGTTCGCGCCCAGCATACGGCTCATCCCGGCCACGCCAATGGCAGAAAGCAGACCGCCGATGGTGGTGGGGATCAGACAAACGAGCAGGGCAACCAGTACCGTGACGCTGACCGCGCTGCCGCCCCAGGCGGAAAACGGCCATAGCGTGGCGGTCGCCAACAGAAAGACGATAGTCAGGGCAATCAGCAGGATCGTCAGGGCGATTTCATTGGGGGTTTTACGCCGCTGCGCGCCTTCGACCATGGCGATCATCCGGTCGAGGAATGTTTCGCCGGGGTTTACGCTACATTCGATCACCAGCCAGTCGGAGAGGATGCGAGTCCCGCCGGTGACCGAGGCAAAATCGCCACCGGATTCACGAATGACCGGCGCAGACTCACCGGTAATCGCGCTTTCGTCTACCGATGCGCCACCTTCGATCACCTCGCCGTCACACGGGATAATATCGCCAGCTTCCACCAGCACAATATCGCCTTTACGGAGATCATCGGCAGGGACGTGATCCATGGCCGAGCCGTATTTTGGTTCGCGAAGTTTGCGGGCAAAGGCGGTTTTTTTCACCCCTTTCAGACTGTTCGCCTGTGCTTTACTGCGCCCCTCAGCCAGCGCTTCGGCAAAGTTAGCGAACAGGACGGTAACCCACAGCCACAGACTAATCGCGCCGGTAAACCACGGATTGCCTGGCATATAACCTGTTGCCATCGCCAGCGTTAACAGCGTGGTCAGCAGGCTGCCCAGCCAGACGAGAAACATCACCGGATTACGCCATTGGGTATGTGGGCTTAATTTTTTCACGGCATCCATCAGCGCCTGTGCGACCAGAGAAGGTTCGAACAGCGCCAGTTGCTTGCGACTCATAGTAATGTGCTCCGCATCACTCAGTGTAATGACAGGTATTCTGCGACCGGGCCAAGGGCCAGGGCAGGAACAAAGGTGAGAGCGCCAACCAGTAACACCGTACCGATTAACAACCCGACAAACAGCGCGCCGTGGGTAGGTAGCGTGCCAGGGCTGGCAGGCTGGATCTTTTTACTGACCAGCGACCCGGCAATAGCCATCACGGGTACGATCACGCCGAAGCGACCGAAGAACATGCACAGCGCCAGCAGGCAATTCCAGAACGGGCTATTGGCGCTTAATCCGGCAAAGGCGCTACCGTTGTTGTTCGCGGCAGATGACACGGCATACAGCACTTCACTAAAACCATGTGGACCCGGGTTGAGCATGGCGCTGCGCCCGGCATCGGTCATCATTGCTATTGCTGTGCCGAGCAGGACCAGCGCAGGTGTGACCAGAATCGCCAGCGCGGTCATTTTCATTTCGCGCACGTCGATTTTCTTACCCAGGTATTCCGGTGTTCGGCCAATCATCAGCCCGGCGATGAACACAGCCAGCAATACGAACAGCAGCATGCCGTACAGACCTGAACCCACACCGCCGAAGACCACTTCGCCAATTTGCATCAGCCACATCGGCACCATTCCGCCGAGTGCGGTAAAGGAGTCATGCATCGCAATCACTGCGCCACAGGATGCCGCCGTTGTGGCGACCGCAAACAGACTGCTGACCAGTACGCCAAAGCGGCTCTCTTTGCCTTCCATGTTGATATTGCTGTCTGCACCTAACTGCATCAGATGCGGGTTGCCCTGAACTTCGGCCCACATCACGACGGCTACGCAGATGACAAAAATGAGCGACATGGCACATAACAGGGTCCGGCCCTGACGACGATCGCCCACCACATCGCCAAAGGCAAAACACAGCGCGGTAGGAATTAAGAAAATAGCCAGCATCTGTACCAGGTTGGTCAGTGCGGTTGGGTTTTCAAACGGATGTGCTGAGTTAGCGTTAAAGAAACCGCCCCCGTTGGTGCCGAGCATCTTAATCGCTTCCTGCGAAGCTACAGGTCCCATCGGCAGCAACTGTCTCACCCCTTCAAGCGTCGTGATGGGCTGATAGGGCAATACGTTTTGCAGCGCGCCTTGTTGAATAAAAAACAGGGCGATGAGCAGCGCAATCGGCACGAGGATCCACAGTGTAATACGAACCAGATCGACCCAGGCATTACCCAGCGTATCCATGCTCTGGCGCGTAAAGGCACGCGTCAGGGCAAAAATCACCGCAATCCCGGTCGCCGCGGACAGGAAGTTCTGCACGGTCAACCCAGCCATCTGGCTGAAGTAGCTTAAAGTGGTTTCACCGGCATAAGATTGCCAGTTGGTATTGGTGACAAAACTCACCGCGGTGTTGAGCGCCAGATGCCATGAAAGTCCTGGAAGCTGCTGAGGATTCAGCGGCAGCAGGTTTTGCGCCATCAGCATCGAAAACAGGACCAGCAGGCCCAGTACATTGAGCGCGAGGATTGCCAGCAGATACTGCCGCCAGTTCATCTCCTGTTGCGAAATGCCCAGACCACGCCAGAGCACACTCTCCACGCCAGCGAGGCCCGGCAGAGACGTATTATTGATGAGTCGGGCCAGCCCAAACCCCAGCGGTCTGGCGATGACAAACAGCACCAGCAAGAAACTGGCAATGAGTAAAAATCCTTGAGCCGCCATCAGAACGCCTCCGCATTAATCAGGGCATACACAAGGTAACCTAATAATAAAAAGACCAGCCCAATGCCGGTTATCACGCCTGCACTCACAGTGCACCTCCAGTGGCATAAATGTGATAACCAGAGCGTAGGTTTTTGCTTGCAAAGATTTCGCAAAAATCGGCGGGCGGGGTGTAAAAAAAGTATAAAAGTGGCAAAGACCATTATTTAACTAATGGTTAGTATTAATTTAACTTTTATGTAACTTAATTACGGTTTTAAGCTAAACGGGGCATAAATAGATAAAAATAAGTGGTCGGATGAGTAGTAAAATTACACACAAGGCGGTATTATTTTCATCAGTTAACCAACTTTATTTTTCCGGTGCGATTCACCGAACAGTTATATGGGAGAGGATTATGGACTTTTATAAAGAATATCCAGCACACATTGTTTTCTTACGCCGTACCTTTGCCGTAGTGGCGGGCGTACTGGCGCTGCCGGTCATGCTGTTCTGGAAAGACCGTGCCCGTTTTTACAGCTACCTGCATCGCGTCTGGTCTAAAACCAGTGATAAGCCGGTGTGGATGGAGCAGGCTGAAAAAGCCACCTGCGATTTCTACTGATAATTAATGAATCCTAAAAGCCGCTGATATCAGCGGCTTTTTTGCTCATGATAGCTACACTTATCTCAGGAATGAAAAGGAGCGATCATGAGCGAGAAAATCCCTGTTGGTATCAGTGCCTGTCTGTTGGGGGAAGCGGTTCGCTATGATGGTGGGCATAAGCGCCTGGCCTTTGCTGTAGAAGAACTGTCGCCGTGGGTCGCGTTCGAACCCGTATGCCCTGAAATGGGGATCGGGTTACCGGTCCCGCGACCTGCGCTGCATCTGGTCAAAGAGGGCGAGGCTGTCTCCCTGCGTTTTAGTGATAAGCGCGAGGGGTATTTTCGTACGCAATTAAATTCTCGTCAGCGACAAGAGCTGGCCTCTCTCATTGACGGCTATCGACGTGCGACTCAACCGCTGCTTGCGCCAATAACATTACTCAAACACTATATGGCGGAATACCCGGATGCTTATCTCTCCGGGCAGCGCTATTTCAATCCTTGGCCAGAGGCTCTGCGTTTGCGCTACGGGCGTTAATTTTTTTCTTCAGGAGTGTTATGACCACCCATTTGGTCTGGTTTCGGCGTGATTTACGTCTGCACGACAACCTCGCGCTGGCGGCGGCTTGTCGGGATCGTTCTGCGCAGGTGCTGGCGTTATATATATCTACCCCCGGGCAGTGGAAGGCCCACGATATGGCCCCGCGTCAGGCGGCATTTGTCAACGCGCAGTTGAATGCGTTACAAGCGGCGCTGGCAGAAAAAGGCATCCCTTTACTGTTTCATGAAGTGGCTGATTTTGCGGCCAGCGTGGACACCGTCAAACGTGTCTGCCTGCAGTATGACGTCAGTCGATTATTTTATAACTATCAATATGAAATAAACGAACGACAGCGTGATGTAAACGTAGAGAAATCATTACCCCAGGTGGTGTGCGAAGGGTTTGATGACAGCGTGATCCTGCCTCCTGGAGCGGTGATGACCGGCAATCATGAGATGTATAAAGTGTTCACGCCCTTTAAAAATGCCTGGCTGAAGCGGATTAAAGACGGTATTCCAGAATGTGTGAGCGCGCCAAAAATGAGAGAAAGCGGCGCTCTTGACGCACCGTTAACATCAATAACGCTGAGCTATCCGCAGCAAAATTTTGATGCCCAAAGGTTTGTGGCAGAGGAAAAATTGGCCATCGCGCAATTACGCCAGTTTTGCCAGCAGGCTGCGGGAAAATACGAGCATCAGCGTGATTTTCCCGCGATTGACGGGACCAGTCGATTATCCGCAAGCCTGGCGACAGGCGGGTTATCGCCGCGCCAATGCCTGAATCGACTGCTCGCAGAGCAGCCGCAGGCGCTTGAGGGCGGGGCGGGCAGCATCTGGCTGAACGAGCTTATCTGGCGTGAATTTTATCGTCATCTGATGACGTATCATCCGGCGCTGTGTCGGTATCAACCCTTTATCCGCTGGACCGATCGCGTGCAATGGCAGAATAACCCGACGCATTTGCAGGCCTGGCAAACGGGTCAAACGGGTTACCCGATTGTGGATGCGGCGATGCGTCAGCTCAACGCCACGGGCTGGATGCATAATCGTTTACGCATGATTACGGCCAGTTTTTTAGTAAAAGACCTGCTGATCGACTGGCGTAAAGGGGAGCAGTATTTCATGTCGCAACTGATCGATGGCGACCTGGCGGCCAATAACGGCGGCTGGCAGTGGGCCGCATCCACCGGAACCGATGCCGCACCGTATTTCCGCATATTTAACCCCACGACGCAGGGCGAAAAATTTGACCGTGGCGGTGAGTTTATCCGCCAGTGGCTGCCGGAATTGCGCGATGTGCCGGGTAAAGCCATCCATGAGCCGTGGTCGTGGGCGGAAAAAGCGCAGGTGACGCTCAACTATCCTCGCCCGATTGTCGATCATAAGCAGGCCAGACTGGCTACGCTGGCGGCATATGAGGCGGCGCGAAAAGGGTAAAGGCAGGGTGGATTTCTGCGTAATGCCTTCCAGCAAAATGAATTTGTTGCAGTTGGGCGCGGTTAGCGCTGAAGCGTGCGCGCAAGGTTGTTAATGCCCTGATGCAGATGCTTTTATCTGGCAGTAAAGTTCCGTCATCTTCATTCGGGTGATGGAACTTGATGACAATGCCAACAACCTCCACACCGCACGACGCGGTATTTAAAACGTTTTTACATCATCCCGAAACGGCGCGGGATTTTCTCGACATTCACCTGCCAGCTGAACTGCGGATGCTTTGCGATTTGAATTCGCTGAAGCTGGAGTCAGAAAGCTTTATTGAAGCGGATTTACGTTCGCGCTACTCCGACGTGCTCTGGTCTTTGCACACACGCAACGGTGACGGTTATGTCTATGTGGTGATAGAGCATCAAAGTTCAGTTGAGCCGCATATGGCTTTTCGTCTGTTGCGTTATGCGATGGCGGCGATGCAGCGTCATCTGGACGCAGGGCATAAGGAACTGCCTCTGGTGATACCGATGCTCTTTTATCATGGCTGCCGAAGCCCCTATCCGTACTCATTGTGCTGGCTGGATGCCTTTGCTGACCCTGTGGCGGCAAGACAGCTTTATTCCAGCGCATTTCCGTTGGTAGACATAACGGTGGTACCCGATGATGAGATCATGGCTCACAGACGAATGGCGCTGCTGGAATTAATGCAAAAACATATCCGTCAGCGGGATTCGATGGGGCTGGTAGAGCAACTGGCCACGCTGCTACTTACTGGATGCGCTAATGACACGCAATTACAGGCGATGTTTAATTACATCCTACAATCTGGCGACGAATCTCGTTTTAATAAATTTATGCAGGAGATAGCGCAACGGATCCCCCAACATAAGGAGAGGCTGATGACTATTGCAGAGCGGTTACGGTTAGATGGATTACAGGAAGGGTTACAGCAGGGTAAACAAGAAGCCGCATTACGTATAGCGCAAACCATGCTGGAGCAAGGTATAGATCGCACAATGGTGCTACTGGTTACAGGTCTTACTGAAGAGGAACTCGCAGCAATTCATGCATAATTACCTGAAAAAACAGGCCCGAATCTTATCACATCATCGGGCCTGTGCACTCAGGACTCTACCGCTAACGCACGGTTTCTGAATTTCAGCGACTGGTACAGCCAAATCAGCAGCACCAGTACCACACAGGCCAGTGCGCCCCAGGTAATTTCGCTAAAGACGTCGATATAGGCATTGATGGAATAGTTGATGGCGCCGGCAGCGTCAAACGAACTTTGTGACGTCTGGTCGGCGATCACCCCAGCCAGGTAGTTGGCGATTGCGCCGGAAAGCAGCATATAAATGCCGGTTAATACACCGGTTACTCCGGGGATCTCAATGCGGGTAATTTGTGACATTGCCACCGGGTCGATAAACAGTTCCGCAAAGCCCATGACCGCCAGCCCCAATACCATCAGCGGCATGGAAGAGTGGCCGTAAGCGGCGGACCAGCGGGCGCTTAAGGTCAGAATACAAAAACCGGCGCTCATTAAACCGAGACCAAGGGCAAATTTGCCCCAGATGCGTACGGTGCGATTGCCGCCTACACTCTCTTTGACCACCCATGCCAGCACGATACCGCACAGCATAACCGCAAAGGCGTTAACCGACTGGAACATCGCGGTGGGTACGGAATACCCCATAATGTCGCGATTAACAAAGCGGTCGATATACAGGCTGATTGAGCTACCGCCCTGTTGAGCAAAGGCCCAGAACAGCAGGCTAAAGAAGGTCAGCGTGACGATGAGCCCCAGCTCTTTGCGCTGCTTCTGGGTTTGCGCCTGGCGGTAAATCTTCGCCAGAACCGCCAGACCGATAACAGTAGCAACGATCAGGGCGTACACGGACCACTCTTTCCAGAACAAGACAGTAATCAGCAGTGGGGCGGCAACCAGCAGAACTAACAACCAGGCCCAGTTCGGAAACATGTATTTTTTCGCGCGCAGGACGGCCTTATTGACGCCGGTGGTATGGGCGAAATGGCGATTACCACATAAGAAAATCACCAGCCCTGCCAGCATGCCGATAGCGGCCAGCGCAAACCCCATCGCCCAGCTGTACTCTTCCTGCACATAGCCACAGGCTATCGGGGCAATGATTGAACCGATGTTGCCGGCGGCGTAGAGCAGAGAGAACCCACCGTCGCGGCGGGGATCTTCAGGCTGATACAGTTCACCCAGCAGGCAACTGACGTTGGATTTAAACAGACCGTAGCCACAGACGATAATCGCTAGCGATAAATAAAGGAATGCCGGGGCCATTTCGCTGGCGCCCAACACCAGATGCCCCACCGCCATCAAAAATGCGCCGATCATCACCGCCATCCGGTTGCCGAGCACTTTATCTGCCAGATACCCTCCGAGAATGGGCGTGACGTAGACCAACGAGCAGTAGGCGCTGAACAGTTCGTAGGCGTGATTATCGTCGTACTTAAGCTGGTTAGTGAGATACAGAATCAGCAGCGCACGCATACCGTAAAAACTGAAATATTCCCAAATTTGTAGCGCGACAACGTAATAAATCGCCCGCGGTTGAGATGCTTGTTTATTCATTGTTTTCTCGAAGTAAATGTCTCGCAACAGGTTGAATGTGCTGTGCGGGCGTGTTTCCTTAAAGTTGTAACTTTGATACAGATCTGATTATTTTTGCAATATGCTGTCTGATTGCATAAATATACATGAATTAGATCGCGTGGTGGTATGCAAATTACGTTCTACAGTGGTGTGATTGTTTCTTAATGTGTCAGTGAAATGACTATCGACGAACGCAGGCGAGGACGCTATTTTAACCTAAGCTGTGTTGCTGATTGGGCAGGCAGAACTTATGACAACGAGGACGATGATGAAAAACACCGAACTGGAACAACTGATCAATGACAAACTGAACAGCGCCGCCATTAGCGACTATGCGCCGAACGGTTTGCAGGTTGAGGGCAAAGAGACGGTGCATAAAATCGTGACCGGCGTGACCGCAAGCCAGGCGCTGCTGGACGAGGCGGTGCGCCTGCAGGCCGATGCGGTCATCGTTCATCACGGTTATTTCTGGAAAGGCGAATCTCCGGTGATTCGCGGCATGAAGCGCCATCGTCTGAAAACGCTGTTGGAAAATGATATCAACCTGTATGGCTGGCATCTGCCGCTGGATGCCCATCCGGAACTGGGTAATAACGCGCAGCTTGCCGCGCTATTGGGGATTACCGTGATGGGGGAAATTGAGCCGCTGGTACCGTGGGGTGAACTCTCTATGCCGGTTCCGGGGCTGGAGCTGGCGTCGTGGATTGAAGCGCGTCTGGGCCGTAAACCGTTATGGTGCGGTGATACCGGGCCGGAAAAGGTGCAACGCGTCGCGTGGTGTACGGGGGGCGGTCAAAGCTTCATTGATAGCGCAGCCCGGTTTGGCGTCGATGCCTTTATCACCGGTGAAGTCTCAGAGCAAACCATTCACTCTGCCCGCGAACAGGGGCTGCATTTTTATGCTGCCGGTCACCATGCGACCGAACGCGGCGGGATTCGCGCATTAAGCGAATGGCTGAATGAAAATACCGATCTGGATGTCACTTTTATTGATATTCCTAACCCAGCGTAATAAAGAGGGACGAAAGTGCAGCGAGCGCGTTGTTATCTGTTAGGTGAGACTGCGGTAGTTCTGGAACTGGAGCCGCCCATTACGCTGGCGACTCAAAAACGTATCTGGCGTCTGGCCCAGCGTCTGGTTGATGCTCCGAATGTACGTGAAGCGATTCCAGGAATGAACAATATCACGGTGATCTTGCGTGACCCACAAACGCTGGCGCTGGATGCGATTGAACGTCTGCAGCGTTGGTGGGAAGAGAGCGAAGCGCTGGAGCCGGATTCGCGTTTTATTGAAATTCCCGTGACTTATGGCGGTGAGTTTGGCCCCGATCTGGCAGAGGTCGCCCGGCACAGTGGATTAAGCGACAAGCAGGTTGTTGAACTTCATGCGTCAGTCGACTATGTGGTGTGGTTTATTGGCTTTCAGCCAGGGTTCCCCTATCTGGGGAGCTTACCTGAACCACTCCATACCCCCAGACGGTCAGAACCGCGTCTGCTTGTTCCGGCAGGTTCTGTAGGTATCGGTGGATCGCAAACGGGGGTCTATCCGCTTGCCACGCCTGGCGGATGGCAATTGATTGGGCGTACCTCCGTGTCGTTATTTGATCCAAAACGAGAAGAGCCGATCCTGTTGCGCGCTGGGGATACCGTGCGTTTTGTTCCGCAGAAGGAGGGGGTATGTTAAACATCATTCGTGCGGGCATGTACACCTCGGTCCAGGACGGCGGACGCCACAATTTTCGTCAATCCGGCATCAGCCACTGCGGCGCGCTGGATAAACCGGCGTTAAACGTTGCTAACCTGCTGGTGGGAAATGATGCGAATGCCGCTGCGCTGGAAATCACGCTGGGGCAACTGGTAGTCGAATTTGAAGCTGATGGTTGGTTTGCCCTGACCGGCGCCGGATGCGAAGCGCATCTGGATCGCGCTCCTGTGTGGAGTGGGTGGCGACTGCCGGTGAAAGCGGGACAGCGACTGACGCTAAAACGTCCACATCATGGTATGCGTAGTTATCTGGCGGTTGCGGGCGGATTTGATGTTCCCGAAGTCATGGGCTCGCGCAGCACCGATCTTAAAGTCGGCATTGGCGGGCTGGAGGGGCGTCTGCTGCGTGATGGCGATCGGCTGGCGATTGGGGCATCTACCCGGCAATTCAGCGGACCTCAGGGGGTAAAACAGCTGATGTGGGGAAACCACATTCGTGCGCTGCCCGGGCCTGAATACCAGGAATTTGACGAGGTCTCGCAGGCGTCTTTCTGGCGTTCGCCGTGGCAGCTTAGCCCGCAAAGCAACCGGATGGGCTATCGCCTGCAGGGGCAGCCGTTGACGCGTATGACCGATCGCGAGTTGCTGTCGCATGGCTTACTCCCCGGCGTGGTGCAGGTTCCGCATAATGGTCAACCGATCGTGCTGATGAACGATGCCCAGACGACGGGCGGCTATCCGCGCATCGCCTGTATCATCGAAGCGGATATGTACCATCTGGCGCAGATCCCGCTCGGTCAGCCGATTCATTTTGTGCAGTGTTCGCTGGAGGAAGCGCTTAAGGCGCGCCACGATCAGCAGCGTTACCTGCAACAGTTAACATGGCGACTTAATAATGAAAATTGATCTCAACGCAGACCTCGGTGAGGGCTGTGCTAACGATGCAGCGCTGCTGCAACTGGTGTCGTCAGCTAATATCGCCTGTGGATTTCACGCCGGTGATGCGCAAACCATGCTTTTAAGCGTGCGTGAAGCGCTAAAAAATGGCGTGGCGGTAGGCGCACATCCGAGCTTTCCGGATCGGGAGAATTTTGGCCGTAGCGCCATGACTCTGCCTGTGGAAACGGTTTATGCGCAGACGCTGTATCAAATTGGCGCGCTGGCAGCCATTACGCGCGCGGAAGGCGGCGTGATGCGCCATGTGAAACCCCACGGTATGCTTTATAACCAGGCGGCAAAAGATCCACAGTTGGCGAACGCGATTGCGAAAGCGGTGCATGCCTGCGATCCTTCGCTGGTTCTGGTGGGGCTGGCGGGAAGCGAACTGATTCGCGCCGGGGAACATTATGGCCTGGTGACGCGTCAGGAGGTTTTTGCCGATCGGGGTTACCAGGCTGACGGCAGTCTGGTTCCGCGTAGCCAGCCTGGCGCATTGATTGAGGATGAAGAGCAGGCGCTGGCGCAAACGCTAGAAATGGTGCAATCCGGTAGAGTAAAAAGCCAGAGCGGAACATGGGCGAACGTGATAGCCCAGACGGTATGCATTCATGGGGATGGCGAGCACGCACTCGCTTTTGCCCGTCGCTTGCGCAGCGCATTCGAAGCATGCAATATTCAAATTAGCGCATAATTTTTTCATACAAAACAATAATATATTACACAACAACATAAGGGATTTAATTATGGGAGAGGTCATTTCTCTCTGGCCATTGACGGGTATCGCCGTCATTGTGGTCGGATTTCTTTTACGTTTTAACCCGGTATTGGTGGTCATTATTGCCGGGATCGTCACCGGACTGGCGGCGCATATGCCAATCGCTACCATTCTGGAAAAGCTGGGTGAGGGATTTCTCAACACCCGCAACCTGCCGTTTATCCTGCTGATCCCCCTGGCGGTTATTGGTCTGCTGGAGCGTCACGGACTCAAAGAGCGCGCTCAGGCGTGGATTGCCAAAATCCGCAGCGCCACCAGCGGCCGTCTGCTTATTGTCTATCTGTTTATTCGTGAGGCGACCGCCGCCTTAGGGCTGACCAGCCTGGGGGGACATCCGCAGATGGTGCGTCCGCTGCTGGCGCCAATGGCGGAAGGGGCCGCCGAGAAAAACCACGGTGAGATACCGGGCGCGGTTCGTTATCGTCTGCGCGCCATGTCTGCCGCGACTGATAACGTTGGGCTGTTTTTCGGTGAAGATATCTTTGTTGCCTTCGGTGCCATCATATTCATGCACAATTTTATGCTGGAATCGGGCGGGATCCAGACCGAACCGCTGCATATCGCCCTGTGGGGGATCCCGACGGCAATTTGCGCCTTCCTGATCCACGGCACGCGTCTGTGGCGGCTGGATAGCTATTTGCAGCGTGAAGTGGCGAAAGCGAATGCCGCAGCGAAAGGGGAAGCGAAATGAATTTTCAGCAAAGCTATCTCTACTGGCTGGCAGGCGCGGTATTACTGATTGTGGCGCTGATGTCGTGGCGGGATAAGGCTAACCCGCGTCGCTTAACCACCGGTTTGTTTTGGGGCCTGTACGGCGTTCTCTTTCTGCTTGGCGACTGGACATACTCGCTGTTTGGCGATAAACGCGCTGTGCATATTGCCGTCGGCGTCGCGGTGGTCATACTGGCCCTGATCGCCGGTTTCGGCGGCGTAAAGCTGGGAAGCTACCATCAACGAACGCAGCAACAGCGCGAAGAGAGCGCCAGTCGTCTGGGTAATCGCCTGTTTTTTCCGGCGCTGGCGATCCCGGTGGTAACCGTTATCGGCGTGCTGATGTTCAACCATATTCCGGGTTTACAGGATGCGCTGTTTGGGCCGGGTAATCATGCCACGCTGGTGACGCTCTTTTCGATGACCGCAGGTTCGTTGATTGGTCTGGCGATGGCGATAAAAATGACCCATGAGCGGGTGCATCAGCCGATTCAGGAAGCGCGCCGACTGCTGGACTCCATCGGGTGGGCATTCATCCTGCCGCAAATCCTGGCCACGCTCGGACTGTTGTTTACTGCGGCGGGCGTCGGCAGCGGCATTTCATATCTGACCCAGGAATATCTGGCGGTGGATAGCCGTTTTATCGCGGTGGCGGTGTACACCATTGGTATGGCCTTGTTGACGATGGTGATGGGCAATGCGTTTGCCGCTTTCCCGATCGTGACCGCGGGAATCGGTATTCCGATCCTCGTACTGCAACACGGTGGTAACCCGGCGGTGATGGCGGCGATTGGTATGTTCTCCGGCTATTGCGGAACATTGATGACGCCAATGGCGGCGAACTTCAATATTGTGCCTGCGGCGCTGCTGGAGCTACCAGACAAAAACGCGGTGATTAAAGCGCAGGTGCCAACCGGCATACTGCTGCTGTTGGTTAACGTTTTCCTGATGTATTTCCTGATGTTCCTGTAAGGAGGAAGGATGAAAACAGTACTCATCACGGGATTTGAACCCTTTGGCGGCGAGTCAGTTAACCCTTCCTGGGAAGTGGTCTCGGGTCTCGACAATGCTATCATCGATGGATGCCGTGTCGTTGCTCGCCAGTTGCCGTGCGTCTTTGGCGAGTCTCTCTCCGTACTCAATGCCGCGATTGACGCATTGTCGCCATCGCTGGTGCTGGCGGTGGGGCAGGCGGGTGGCAGAACGGATATCACCGTGGAGCGCGTGGCGATCAATGTTGACGATGCGCGTATTGCGGATAATCAGGGGCAACAGCCGATTGATGTACCGATTGTGGCCGATGGCCCTGCGGCGTGGTTCAGCACATTGCCGATCAAAGCGATGGTTGTCGCCATGCGCAACGCGGGAATTCCGGCCTCGGTTTCTCAGACGGCGGGTACCTTCGTGTGTAACCACGTGATGTATGGCCTGCTGCATAAATTACGCGACGTGCCGGCAGTG
Source organism: Citrobacter sp. W9 (assembly GCF_026719375.1). Taxonomy (NCBI): domain Bacteria; kingdom Pseudomonadati; phylum Pseudomonadota; class Gammaproteobacteria; order Enterobacterales; family Enterobacteriaceae; genus Citrobacter; species Citrobacter sp. W9. The sequence goes on from NZ_JAPPTE010000001.1 coordinate 589,476, forward strand.
AAGGGCGGTTTTATTCATATTCCTTATCTGCCACAACAGGTCGCGCAGCACCCCGGTGCGCCAAGTATGGCGGCGGAAACAGTACGTCGGGCGCTGGAGGTCGCGATTGCCACCGCATTGCAGTTGGAAAGCGATATCGCGGTAACAGGCGGCGCAACACATTAACAAAGGACAGTATTATGCCTGAAGGCCCGGAGATCCGCCGCGCGGCGGATACCCTGGAGGCGGCAGTCAAAGGTAAACCCCTGACGGATGTCTGGTTTGCCTTTGAGCAGTTAAAACCGTATCAATCCCAACTCATCGGGCAGAGTGTTACCCAGCTTGAAACGCGGGGTAAAGCCTTGCTGACCCATTTTTCCAATGGCCTGACGCTGTATAGCCACAATCAGCTTTACGGCGTGTGGCGAGTGGTAGATACCGGCAACATTCCGCAAACCACGCGGGTGCTGCGCGTCAGGCTGCAAACCGAGGATAAAACTATCCTGCTGTATAGCGCGTCTGACATCGAAATGCTGACGCCAGAGCAGCTCACCACCCATCCATTTCTGCAACGGGTTGGACCGGACGTGCTGGATTTGCGTTTAACGGCCGCAGAGGTAAAAACGCGTCTGCTGTCATCCCGTTTTCGCAATCGCCAGTTTTCCGGGCTGCTGTTGGATCAGGCATTTCTGGCGGGATTAGGTAACTATCTGCGGGTAGAAATTCTCTGGCATGTGGGGTTGACCGGTCAGCATAAAGCGTCACAGCTTAGCGATGAACAGTTGGATGCGCTGGCGCAAGCGCTGCTTGATATTCCACGTCTGTCGTATAACACTCGCGGCCAGGTCGATGACAATAAACACCACGGCGCGCTGTTTCGCTTTAAGGTCTTTCATCGGGATGGAGAAGCCTGTGAGCGCTGTGGCGGCATCATCGAGAAAACGACTCTTTCCTCGCGACCCTTTTACTGGTGTCCGGGCTGCCAGCATTAGGTGGACTGTCTTGGCGCATGCGCTGAAATAAAACGTGCCACCGCCGGACCGGTCAATAAAATACTGAACAGCCGCAGGGTTTGCATCGCCATGATTAGCGCTATATCGGCGTGGCTGCCAGCGGCAATTACCGCGACGGAATCCACTCCGCCAGGGCTGGTCGCCAGATAGGCGGTGAGAAAGTCGATTTGCATATAATGCGCCAGCCCCCAGGCCATCGCGGCACAAATCGCCATCAGTGAAAAAATGGACAACAATATTTGCGGCAGTGGCCGCAGCGCCATTAAAAAAATCTGTTTGTCAAAGCCAAGACCGATTTGCCAGCCAATCGCCATATACGCTATCGCCAGTAACCATTCCGGCAGTTCAATGACCATTATACCGCCTGCGTTTAGCAATGCGCCCGCCAGCATGGGCAGTAACATCACGCCGGAGGGGATACGCAGTAAGCGCCCGGCCACACCAGCAACTGCGGCCAGCAGTATGGTACTTAACAGATTAAGACTCAGCGGTGGAAACCAGACGATTTGCTGGCCGACCGTTTGTGCCTGTTCGCCCATGACAAATCGGGTGACCAGCGCGGCAGCGCCGACCACCAACAGTACGCGCAGATACTGCATAAACGCCACCAGCCGGATGTCAGCGCCATAATCCTGCGCCATCGCAACCATCGCGGCTGCCCCGCCAGGTGATGACCCCCACGCGCCGGTGTTCCCCGGTAGATTGCTGTAGCGAACCAGCAGCCAGCCGATCACCGCGCTGCTAATAAGGGTTGCCAGCAGGATGACAATCACCATCGGCCAGTGTGCCGCAAGTGTCGTTAAAATGGATCCGGTGAGGTTTTGCGCAATCATGCAGCCGAGAATGGCCTGTGCGGCAAGAAATGTGCAGCGGGGAGGGTGCAGGGAGATCCCGCGCATACTGAAAATGATACCGACAATCATCGAGCCGAGCAGCAATGCGCCTGGAAGATGTATCAACAGAAAGAACAGGGAAAGAAGGAGTGATAGCAGAAATAGCAGGCTCCACTGCAAAACAGGCATCCCATGCTCCTGAGTGAAATGAGGAAGATCTCAGTAAATCATAGAGAAAACGTGATGAGAATAAAATAATGTGGGTCAAGAATAAACAGACCGGACAGCGGCATTAACACCCTGTCCGGCCTGGAAGATTCAAGGGAGTAGGCCGGACAGGCGAGAGCGCTATCCGGCAGACAATTAACGCTTAATATCAGACTTAAAGTCGCGCTTGTCGTAGCCGGTATACAGCTGACGTGGACGAGCGATTTTCATGCCGTCGGTGTGCATTTCGTTCCAGTGTGCAATCCAGCCAACGGTACGCGCCATAGCGAAGATCACAGTGAACATGGAGGACGGAATGCCCATCGCTTTCAGAATGATGCCAGAGTAGAAGTCGACGTTCGGGTAGAGTTTCTTCTCGATGAAGTACGGGTCGTTGAGCGCAATGTGCTCAAGCTCCATTGCCACTTCCAGCAGATCATCTTTGGTGCCCAGCTCTTTCAGCACTTCATGGCAGGTTTCACGCATCACGGTGGCGCGCGGGTCATAGTTTTTGTAAACACGGTGACCAAAGCCCATCAGGCGGAAAGAATCATTCTTGTCTTTCGCGCGGCGAACAAATTCCGGAATGTGTTTAACTGAGCTGATTTCTTCCAGCATTTTCAGCGCAGCTTCGTTGGCGCCGCCGTGTGCCGGTCCCCACAGGGAAGCAATACCAGCCGCGATGCAGGCAAACGGGTTCGCGCCAGAAGAACCTGCGGTACGTACGGTAGAGGTCGAGGCGTTCTGTTCGTGGTCAGCGTGCAGGATCAGGATACGGTCCATGGCGCGTTCCAGGATTGGATTAACTTCGTATTTTTCGCACGGCGTGGAGAACATCATGTTCAGGAAGTTACCGGCGTAGGAGAGATCATTGCGCGGGTAAACGAACGGCTGGCCGATGGAGTATTTGTAACACATCGCTGCCATGGTCGGCATTTTGGACAGCAGACGGAAAGCGGCGATTTCACGGTGACGCGCATTATTTACGTCCAGCGAATCGTGATAGAACGCAGCCAGCGCCCCGGTGACACCGCACATAACGGCCATCGGGTGAGAGTCACGGCGGAAACCGTGGAACAGACGCGTGATCTGCTCGTGAATCATGGTATGGCGAGTGACCGTGGTTTTGAACTCGTCGTACTCCTCCTGCGTCGGTTTTTCGCCGTACAGCAGGATATAACACACTTCCAGATAGTTGGACTCGGTCGCCAACTGGTCAATCGGGAAGCCGCGATGCAGCAAAATGCCTTCATCACCATCGATGAACGTAATTTTGGATTCGCAGGATGCGGTAGAGGTGAAACCTGGGTCAAAAGTAAACATCCCCTTTGAGCCAAGGCTACGAATATCAATAACATCTTGACCGAGCGTACCTTTCAGCACATCCAGTTCAATAGCAGCGTCACCATTTAGAGTGATTTTTGCTTTAGTATCAGCCATTTACGGTCTCCTTAGCGCCTTATTACTTAAGACTGCGGAAGTCAGACTTGTTTTCGATACATCAATCAACCGTTACCAGTTTTTTATTCGGCTCGCCGCTCTGCGATAGAGGCGAAAACCAGGGTACAGAGCAATGGGCGCTTGCAGGTAAATCAGTTAACTCATGGTGAAATAGTAACAAATCAACAACTTAGCAATCCGAATTATTTAACCTGTCTATCACTAATAACTGTCCTGAAGGTATTGGTCAATACTTCCACACTGTTACATAACTAAATCTCCGGTGAAAGAGTGACCCCATAACTTTTACGCATTATATGCTTTTTCTGGTGTCGTTTGTAACAACTTTGTTTAATGATTGTCAAATCAGATGATTAAAAATTAAAATAATGTTGTTATCGTGACCTATGTCACTGTTCGGGATAAAACCCGACAAACTATATGTAGGTTAATTGTAATGATTTTGTGAACGTCCTATACTGCCGCCAGGTCTCCGGAATACCCTGCAATCCCGAGCCAACCAGCGTTGTAACGTGTCGTTTTAGCAACTGGAAGCAGTGTTTTATATGACGCGTAGTTATAGTAAGGACGCTGTCTGACCCGCAAGCAGACCGGAGGAAGGAAATCCCGGCGTCTTTCAGACTACAGAAGTCTTATCTTCTGTGCCCGAAGTCCAAAGGGAATAATAAGAACAGCATGTGGGCGTTATTCATGATAAGAAATGTGAAAAAACAAAGACCTGTCAATCTGGATCTGCAAACGATCCGGTTCCCAATCACGGCGATAGCGTCCATTCTCCATCGCGTTTCCGGAGTGATCACCTTCGTGGCGGTCGGGATTCTGTTGTGGTTATTGGGTACCAGCCTTTCCTCCCCTGAAGGTTTCCTCACGGCGTCATCCATTATGAATAACTTCTTTGTGGAGTTAATCATGTGGGGGATCCTGATTGCGCTGGCCTATCACGCCGTAATGGGCATTCGCCATCTGTTGATGGATTTTGGCTATATCGAAGAAACCCTCGAAGCAGGGACACGCTCCGCCAAAATTTGTTTCGTTATCATTGTCGTGCTTTCACTTCTCGCAGGAGTCCTCGTATGGTAAGCAACGCCTCCGCATTAGGACGCAACGGCGTACATGACTTCATTCTGGTCCGTGCTACCGCTATCGTTCTGACGTTATACATCATCTATATGGTCGGCTTCTTCGCCACCAGCGGCGAGTTGACCTTTGAAGTCTGGACCGGTTTCTTCTCATCGGCATTCACCAAAGTTTTCACCCTGCTGGCGCTTTTTTCCATCTTGATTCATGCCTGGATTGGCATGTGGCAGGTGTTGACCGACTACGTTAAACCGCTGGCTGTACGCCTGATTCTGCAACTGGCTATCGTCGTTGCGCTGGTGGTTTACGTCATTTATGGATTTGTTGTGGTGTGGGGTGTGTAATGAAACTGCCAGTCAGAGAATTTGATGCTGTTGTGATTGGTGCCGGTGGCGCAGGTATGCGCGCGGCGCTGCAAATTTCCCAGAGCGGACAGACCTGTGCGCTGCTCTCCAAAGTATTTCCAACCCGTTCCCATACCGTATCCGCGCAGGGTGGCATCACCGTGGCGCTCGGTAATACCCATGAAGATAACTGGGAATGGCACATGTACGACACCGTCAAAGGGTCGGACTACATTGGCGATCAGGACGCAATTGAATATATGTGTAAAACCGGCCCGGAAGCGATTCTGGAGCTGGACCATATGGGCCTGCCGTTCTCTCGTCTCGATAATGGCACCATTTATCAACGTCCGTTTGGCGGTCAGTCGAAAAACTTCGGCGGCGAGCAGGCGGCTCGTACCGCCGCAGCGGCAGACCGTACCGGCCACGCGCTACTGCATACCCTGTATCAGCAGAACCTGAAAAACCACACCACCATCTTTTCTGAGTGGTATGCGTTGGACCTGGTAAAGAACGCTGACGGCGCGATTGTCGGTTGTACCGCACTGTGTATCGAAACCGGTGAAGTGGTTTACTTTAAAGCCCGCGCAACCGTACTGGCCACCGGCGGCGCAGGCCGTATTTATCAATCCACTACTAACGCCCACATCAATACCGGTGACGGCGTCGGTATGGCTATCCGCGCTGGCGTGCCCGTGCAGGATATGGAGATGTGGCAGTTCCACCCCACCGGTATCGCCGGCGCGGGCGTGCTGGTCACAGAAGGCTGCCGCGGTGAAGGCGGCTATCTGCTGAACAAACACGGCGAGCGCTTCATGGAGCGTTATGCCCCGAATGCGAAAGATCTGGCGGGTCGTGACGTGGTGGCGCGTTCCATCATGATCGAAATCCGTGAAGGCCGCGGCTGTGATGGCCCGTGGGGGCCGCACGCCAAGCTGAAACTCGATCATCTGGGTAAAGAAGTGCTGGAATCCCGTCTGCCGGGTATCCTCGAACTGTCACGTACGTTTGCCCACGTTGACCCGGTGAAAGAGCCGATCCCGGTAATTCCTACCTGCCACTACATGATGGGCGGTATCCCGACCAAAGTAACCGGCCAGGCGCTGACCGTAAACGAGCAGGGCGAAGATGTGGTGATTCCGGGGCTGTTTGCGGTAGGCGAAATCGCCTGCGTATCGGTTCACGGCGCCAACCGTCTGGGCGGCAACTCGCTGCTGGATCTGGTGGTCTTTGGTCGTGCGGTGGGTCTGCATCTGCAGGAATCTATCGCGGAACAGGGCGACCTGCTGGATGCGACGGAAGACGAGATCGATGCTTCTCTGGCCCGTCTGAATCGCTGGAACGGCAACCGTAACGGCGAAGATCCAGTGGCCATTCGCAAAGCGCTGCAGGAATGTATGCAGCATAACTTCTCGGTATTCCGCGAAGGCGATGCGATGGCGAAAGGACTGGAAGAGCTGAAAGCGATTCGTGAGCGTCTGAAAAACGCCCGTCTGGATGATACCTCCAGTGAATTTAACACCCAGCGCGTTGAGTGTCTGGAGCTGGATAACCTGATGGAAACCGCTTACGCCACCGCAGTCTCTGCAAACTTCCGTACCGAAAGCCGTGGCGCGCATAGCCGCTTCGACTTCCCGGAACGTGATGATGAAAACTGGCTGTGCCATTCCCTGTATCTGCCAGAGTCGGAAACCATGACGCGACGTCAAGTCAATATGGAACCGAAGCTGCGCCCGGCATTCCCGCCGAAGATTCGTACTTATTAATGCGGAGACAGGACAATGAAACTCGAGTTTTCAGTTTATCGCTATAACCCGGATGTTGACGATGCTCCGCGTATGCAGGATTACACCCTGGAGGCGGAAGAAGGGCGCGACATGATGCTGCTGGATGCGTTAATGCAGCTGAAAGAAAAAGATCCGTCGCTGTCGTTTCGTCGTTCCTGCCGTGAAGGGGTCTGCGGCTCTGACGGTCTGAACATGAACGGCAAAAATGGACTGGCCTGTATCACACCTGTTTCTGCGCTGAATCAGCCGGGCAAGAAGATTGTCATTCGCCCGCTGCCGGGTTTACCGGTTGTGCGCGATTTGGTGGTAGACATGGGACAATTCTACGCACAGTATGAGAAGATTAAGCCTTACTTGTTGAATAATGGGAAAAATCCACCGGCTCGCGAGCATTTACAAATGCCAGAGCAGCGTGAGAAGCTCGATGGGCTGTATGAATGTATTTTGTGTGCATGCTGCTCAACGTCCTGCCCATCATTCTGGTGGAATCCGGACAAGTTCATCGGTCCGGCAGGTCTGCTGGCCGCGTATCGCTTCCTGATTGACAGCCGCGATACCGAGACCGACAGCCGCCTGGAAGGTTTAAGTGATGCTTTCAGCGTATTCCGCTGTCACAGCATCATGAACTGCGTCAGCGTATGTCCTAAGGGGCTGAACCCGACGCGCGCTATCGGCCATATTAAGTCGATGCTGCTCAAGCGTAGTGCGTAAGTTGTTGTAGTGGTTGCCGGATGGCGACGTAAACGTCTTATCCGGCCTACAGGTACAATCCCGTAGGCCTGATAAGTGAAGCGCCATCAGGCAAATTGTTAATGTAGGAAACCTCTAAAAACTGCCACATGATTAGACAGTTTTTAAAGGTTCCTTCGCGAGCCAAACAAAAAGAGCTCGCAAGTGAACCCCGGCACGCACATCGGTGTGCGTGGTAGTATCCACGGCGAAGTAAGCATACAAATGCTTAAGGGATCACGATGCAGAACAGCGCTTTGAAAGCCTGGTTGGACTCTTCTTACCTCTCTGGCTCGAACCAGAGCTGGATAGAACAGCTCTATGAAGACTTCTTAACCGACCCTGACTCGGTAGATGCTAACTGGCGTTCGACGTTCCAGCAGTTACCTGGCACCGGAGTCAAACCGGATCAACTCCACTCAAAAACACGTGATTATTTCCGTCGGCAGGCGTTGATTACCCCACGTTACTCTTCTTCTATTTCCGACCCTGATGCCAATGTGAAGCAGGTTAAAGTCCTGCAGCTCATTAACGCCTACCGTTTCCGCGGTCATCAACATGCGAATCTCGATCCGCTGGGACTGTGGCAGCAAGAGAAAGTGGCCGATCTGGATCCGTCTTTCCACGATCTGACCGATGCGGATTTTCAGGAAAGCTTTAACGTAGGTTCTTTTGCCGGCGGCAAAGACACTATGAAGCTGAGCGACCTGGTTGTTGCGCTGAAACAAACCTACTGCGGTCCGATTGGCGCCGAGTATATGCACATCACCAGCACCGAAGAAAAACGCTGGCTTCAGCAGCGCATCGAGTCTGGCCGTGCCGCGTTCAGTAGCGAAGAGAAAAAACGCTTCCTCAGCGAACTGACCGCTGCGGAAGGCCTGGAACGCTACCTGGGCGCGAAGTTCCCGGGCGCGAAACGCTTCTCGCTGGAAGGCGGTGATGCGTTAATCCCGATGCTCAAAGAGATGATCCGCCACGCGGGCAACAGCGGTACGCGTGAAGTGGTGCTGGGCATGGCGCACCGTGGTCGTCTGAACGTACTGGTCAACGTGCTGGGTAAAAAGCCGCAGGACCTGTTCGACGAATTCGCGGGCAAACATAAAGAACACCTCGGCACTGGCGACGTGAAGTACCACATGGGCTTCTCATCGGATATCGAAACCGAAGGCGGTCTGGTACACCTGGCGCTGGCGTTTAACCCGTCGCACCTGGAAATTGTTAGCCCGGTGGTAATCGGTTCCGTCCGTGCGCGTCTGGATCGTCTGGATGAGCCGAGCAGCAATAAAGTCCTGCCTATCACCATTCACGGCGATGCGGCAGTCACCGGGCAGGGCGTGGTTCAGGAAACCCTGAACATGTCGAAAGCGCGTGGTTACGAAGTGGGCGGTACCGTTCGCATCGTTATCAACAACCAGGTGGGCTTCACCACCTCTAACCCGTTGGATGCGCGTTCTACTCCATACTGCACCGACATCGGTAAGATGGTTCAGGCGCCGATTTTCCACGTCAATGCGGATGACCCGGAAGCGGTCGCTTTCGTCACGCGTCTGGCGCTGGACTTCCGTAATACCTTCAAACGAGATGTCTTCATCGATCTGGTGTGCTACCGCCGTCACGGCCACAACGAAGCCGACGAGCCGAGCGCAACCCAGCCGCTGATGTATCAGAAAATCAAAAAGCATCCGACACCGCGCAAAATCTACGCCGACAAGCTGGAAGCGGACAAAGTCGCCACGCTGGAAGATGCGACCGAAATGGTCAACCTGTATCGCGATGCGCTGGATGCTGGCGAGTGTGTAGTGAAAGAGTGGCGTCCAATGAACATGCACTCCTTCACCTGGTCGCCATATCTCAACCACGAATGGGACGAAAGCTACCCGAACAAAGTTGAGATGAAGCGTCTGCAGGAGCTGGCTAAACGCATCAGCACTGTCCCTGAAGCGGTTGAAATGCAGTCGCGCGTTGCCAAAATTTACGGCGATCGTCAGGCCATGGCCGCAGGCGAGAAGCTGTTCGACTGGGGTGGCGCAGAGAATCTGGCTTACGCCACGCTGGTTGACGAAGGCATTCCGGTTCGTCTGTCGGGTGAAGACTCCGGTCGCGGAACCTTCTTCCACCGTCACGCGGTAATTCATAACCAGGCGAACGGTTCAACCTACACGCCGCTGCAGCATGTGCATAACGGCCAGGGCACGTTCCGCGTATGGGACTCCGTACTGTCTGAAGAAGCAGTGCTGGCGTTTGAATACGGCTATGCCACGGCGGAACCGCGCACGCTGACCATCTGGGAAGCGCAGTTCGGTGACTTCGCCAACGGTGCTCAGGTCGTTATCGACCAGTTCATCTCTTCCGGCGAACAGAAATGGGGTCGTATGTGCGGTCTGGTTATGCTGCTGCCGCACGGCTACGAAGGTCAGGGTCCGGAGCACTCCTCCGCGCGTCTGGAACGTTATCTGCAACTTTGCGCTGAGCAAAACATGCAGGTTTGCGTCCCGTCTACCCCGGCACAGGTGTACCACATGCTGCGTCGTCAGGCGCTGCGCGGTATGCGCCGTCCACTGGTGGTGATGTCGCCGAAGTCGCTGCTGCGCCATCCGCTGGCGGTCTCTACGCTGGATGAACTGGCAAATGGCACCTTCCTGCCGGCCATTGGCGAAGTCGATGAACTTGATCCGAAAGGCGTGAAGCGTGTCGTGATGTGTTCTGGTAAGGTTTATTACGACCTGCTGGAGCAACGCCGCAAGAATGATCAAAAAGATGTTGCCATTGTGCGCATCGAACAGCTCTATCCGTTCCCGCATAAAGCGGTACAGGAAGCGCTGAAACCGTTCGCTCACGTACATGATTTTGTCTGGTGCCAGGAAGAGCCGCTCAACCAGGGCGCATGGTACTGCAGTCAGCATCATTTCCGTGAAGTGATTCCATTTGGGTCCGCTCTGCGTTATGCAGGTCGCCCGGCCTCTGCCTCTCCGGCAGTAGGGTATATGTCCGTTCACCAGAAACAGCAACAAGATCTGGTTAATGACGCGCTGAACGTCGATTAAATAAAGGATAAATAATGAGTAGCGTAGATATTCTTGTTCCCGACCTGCCTGAATCCGTAGCGGATGCAACGGTTGCAACCTGGCACAAAAAACCGGGCGATGCAGTACGTCGTGATGAAGTACTGGTAGAAATCGAAACTGACAAAGTGGTACTGGAAGTACCGGCATCAGCGGACGGTATCCTTGATGCGGTTCTGGAAGATGAAGGGACAACTGTCACTTCTCGCCAGATCCTCGGTCGCCTGCGTGAAGGCAACAGCGCGGGTAAAGAGACCAGCGCCAAGTCTGAAGAGAAAGATTCGACTCCGGCACAGCGCCAGCAGGCGTCGCTTACTGAGCAGAACAACGATGCCCTGAGCCCGGCGATCCGTCGCCTGCTCGGTGAACATAACCTCGAAGCCAGCGCCATCAAAGGCACTGGCGTCGGTGGCCGCATTACCCGCGAAGATGTGGAAAAGCATCTGGCCAAAGCGCCGGCAGCAACAGCCGAAGCCAAAGCACCAGCCGCCGCGCCTGCGCCTCAGCCTCAACTGGGTGCGCGTGGCGAAAAACGTGTTCCGATGACTCGTCTGCGCAAACGCGTCGCCGAACGTCTGCTGGAAGCGAAAAACTCCACCGCCATGCTGACGACGTTCAACGAAGTCAACATGAAGCCGATTATGGACCTGCGTAAGCAGTACGGCGACGCGTTCGAGAAACGCCACGGTATCCGTCTGGGCTTTATGTCTTTCTACGTGAAAGCGGTGGTTGAAGCGCTGAAACGCTATCCGGAAGTCAACGCCTCTATCGATGGCGATGACGTGGTGTACCACAACTACTTTGATGTCAGCATGGCGGTCTCCACGCCGCGCGGCCTGGTAACGCCGGTCCTGCGTGATGTGGATCTGCTGGGTATGGCTGACATTGAGAAGAACATTAAAGAGCTGGCAGTAAAAGGTCGCGACGGCAAGTTGACGGTTGAAGATCTGACGGGCGGTAACTTCACCATCACTAATGGCGGTGTGTTCGGTTCCCTGATGTCTACGCCGATTATCAACCCACCGCAGAGCGCCATCCTGGGTATGCATGCCATCAAAGATCGTCCGATGGCGGTAGACGGCAAGGTTGAAATCCTGCCGATGATGTATCTGGCGCTGTCTTACGATCACCGTCTGATCGATGGTCGTGAGTCAGTAGGCTTCCTGGTAACCATTAAAGAGTTGCTGGAAGATCCAACGCGTCTGCTGCTGGACGTGTAACGAAAAAGAGTATCACCTGCCCCGTAGGTCTGGACGCCTTATCAGGCCTACGGGTAAAAGATAACGATTACCTGAAGGATGGACAGAACACATGAACTTACATGAATATCAGGCAAAACAACTTTTTGCCCGCTATGGCTTACCGGCACCGGTGGGTTATGCCTGTAATACTCCGCGTGAAGCTGAAGAAGCCGCATCTAAAATCGGCGCAGGCCCGTGGGTAGTGAAATGTCAGGTTCACGCTGGTGGCCGTGGTAAAGCGGGCGGTGTGAAGGTTGTTAACAGCAAAGAAGACATTCGCGCTTTTGCTGAGCACTGGCTGGGGAAACGTCTGGTGACTTACCAGACAGACGCGAATGGCCAACCGGTAAATCAGATCCTGGTTGAAGCGGCGACCGATATCGGTAAAGAACTTTACCTCGGCGCAGTGGTTGACCGTAGCTCCCGTCGCGTGGTCTTTATGGCCTCTACCGAAGGCGGCGTGGAAATTGAAAAAGTGGCGGAAGAAACCCCACACCTGATCCACAAAGTGGCGCTGGATCCACTGGCAGGCCCGATGCCTTACCAGGGACGCGAGCTGGCGTTCAAACTGGGTCTGGAAGGTAAACAGGTTCAGCAGTTCACCAAGATCTTCATGGGCCTGGCGACTATCTTCCTGGAGCGTGATCTGGCGCTGATCGAAATCAACCCGCTGGTAGTGACCAAACAGGGCGACCTGATCTGCCTCGACGGCAAACTGGGCGCTGACGGCAACGCGCTGTTCCGCCAGGCTGACCTGCGTGAAATGCGCGACCAGTCTCAGGAAGATCCGCGTGAAGCGCAGGCGGCACAGTGGGAACTGAACTACGTTGCGCTGGACGGCAACATCGGCTGTATGGTTAACGGCGCGGGCCTGGCAATGGGCACCATGGATATCGTTAAACTGCACGGCGGCGAACCGGCTAACTTCCTCGACGTGGGCGGCGGCGCGACCAAAGAGCGCGTGACCGAAGCGTTCAAAATCATCCTCTCCGATGACAATGTAAAAGCCGTACTGGTTAACATCTTCGGCGGTATCGTACGTTGCGACCTGATCGCTGACGGTATCATCGGCGCGGTAGCGGAAGTGGGCGTTAACGTTCCGGTTGTCGTTCGTCTGGAAGGCAACAACGCCGAACTCGGCGCGAAAAAACTGGCTGATAGCGGCCTGAATATTATTGCAGCGAAAAGTCTGACGGATGCAGCTCAGCAGGTTGTTGCCGCAGTGGAGGGGAAATAATGTCAGTTTTAATTAATAAAGATACCAAGGTTATCTGCCAGGGCTTCACCGGTAGCCAGGGGACATTCCACTCCGAACAGGCGATTGCTTACGGTACGCAGATGGTTGGCGGCGTAACGCCAGGCAAAGGCGGCACCACTCACCTGGGTCTGCCGGTGTTTAACACCGTGCGTGAAGCGGTAGAAGCGACTGGCGCAACGGCCACCGTTATCTACGTTCCGGCGCCGTTCTGCAAAGACTCCATCCTGGAAGCAATTGATGCAGGCATCAAACTGATTATCACCATCACCGAAGGTATCCCGACGCTGGATATGCTGACCGTGAAGGTGAAGCTGGACGAAGCGGGCGTGCGCATGATCGGCCCGAACTGCCCAGGCGTGATCACCCCGGGCGAATGCAAAATCGGCATCATGCCGGGTCACATTCACAAGCCGGGTAAAGTGGGTATCGTTTCCCGTTCCGGTACGCTGACCTATGAAGCGGTTAAGCAGACCACCGACTACGGTTTCGGCCAGTCCACCTGTGTCGGTATCGGCGGCGACCCGATTCCAGGCTCTAACTTCATCGACATTCTGAAGCTGTTCCAGGAAGATCCGCAGACTGAAGCGATCGTGATGATCGGCGAGATCGGCGGTAGCGCGGAAGAAGAAGCGGCGGCGTACATTAAAGATCATGTCACCAAGCCGGTTGTCGGCTACATCGCGGGCGTCACCGCGCCGAAAGGAAAACGTATGGGCCACGCCGGTGCGATCATCGCCGGTGGTAAGGGTACCGCTGACGAGAAATTCGCGGCTCTGGAAGCTGCTGGCGTGAAAACCGTTCGCAGCCTGGCCGATATCGGCGAAGCGCTGAAAACCGTTATTAAGTAAGAAGTAAAAAACAGCCCTGACTATCTGCATGGTCAAGGGCTGGTCCCGTTTCGACATGGTTGGCCATCTGATGATGGCCTTTTTTGTTTTCTGCCGTCTATTCTCTTGCGATTCGATCATAATCATATTCATAAATGAGATTATTTTTTGCGGTCAGCATCATTCTTTCTCTTGATTAAATTCTGCATATTACCGGCTTTAATATCATGAGTGCCGGAGGAGAGCGTGCCGCTGAAAATCCAGAATGACTATTTACACGTTTTTTTCTCGATAGCCGAAGTATTCTCTCGCGCGACCGGGTTAGCCGCGGTCGTGATTGATATTCACGGCAAGGCACTGTCGGATTGTCATAATTTTAATTCGTTCTGCACATTAATGCGGGCGGATGAGCGGTATCGTGTAGGTTGCGAAAAATGCGATAAGCAGTGCGCTTTTGAGGGGCTAAAACAGCTTAAACCCAGAATACTCACCTGTCATGCAGGGTTAAGTTTGTTCTCGATGCCAATAATTAATGAAGGGCATCTTTATGGTTTTATTGTTTGCGGGCAGGTCCGGTCAAAGTATCAGGAATATAAAACTATCGTAATTAATAATAAATTTTCATGGATGGATGACCCAAAAATAAAAGCTGAATGGGGTCAGGTTGCGGTAGTGGATAATAATACGCTGGTGGCATCGGCTAATTTGTTAAGTTTTATTGTTGATAACTATGAGCAAGAGCGACAATCCGATCAGATATTCGCCCCACCGATCCGTTACGTTCGTCATTATTTCACTGAACCTTCTCGTCATGAGAAAAAACTTCTGGCGGCGCTGCGTTATATTGATGAAAATTTGTATGGTGAATTATCCCTGGAATCCGTAGCGGCGCATGTGTGCTTAAGCGCGAACTATTTCAGCCGATTTTTTAAGAAGCGGCAGGGCGTTAATTTTAAAACCTGGGTGAATCAGAAAAAAATGCAAAAAGCGGGGGAGTTGTTGCACGATCCCGTGCACTCAATAGACAGTATTGCCCGGAAACTTCAATACGCGCAAACCAGCTACTTTTGCCGCGTTTTCAGGGCGGCGCATCAAACGTCGCCCCAGTCTTTTCGTCATGCCAGACTTTCGCAGTAAAGATCTTCTGCCACGGTGATGGCTTCCGGTATAAAAGAGAGTCGATCGCTCAGGGTCACCACCTCGCCAATAACAATCAGCGCAGGCGGAGCAATGTTAGCCTCCTGCGCTTTGCTCAGTAATGAACCGAGCGTACAGGTTAGTCGGCGTTGATTCTCCCGGGTGGCGGACATAATTAGCGCAGCGGGTGTATCTGCTGATTTACCGCCCATCAACAGCTCTTCGCAAATAAACGCCAGATTGGCGATTCCCATGACGATAACCAGCGTGCCATTTAGCTTCGCCAGTTGACGCCAGTCCTGCTGCTGGTTGCCTTCCCGCGTATGGCCTGTCACCACGTGAAAACCGGAGGCGAAATCGCGATGCGTCACCGGGATCCCGGCATAGGCCAGGCCGCCGATGGTAGAACTGATACCCGGCACAACTTCAAATGGGATACCCGCTTCAACAAGATCTTCAACTTCTTCGGCCCCACGACCAAACACATAAGGATCGCCCCCTTTCAGGCGTACGATGTTGTTATGTGTTTGGGCATACTGGACCAGTAATGCGTTAATTTCATCCTGCGGAACACAATGAAAGCCGGGATTTTTGCCGACATTGATAAGCAGGCAATCAGGTAATGCCCATTCCAAAATTTTGGGATTGACCAGCCGATCGTAAATAATGACATCAGCCTGTTTAATGCACATCATCGCTTTGAGGGTGAGTAATGAAATATCACCGGGACCTGCTCCAACGAGCCAGACCTTTCCGAAAGTTTTCACATTGTGTCCTTTATCACGTCTAACAAAAAAAGGCAGAAACTACATCAAGGAATGATTAAAAGCAGTCGTTTGCCCGTAAGTTATAACGTGAAATTATCTAAAATTATCGCATGGATAATATTGATTAATCTCGCAAAGTTTTTTCTGCAATAAACAAGTTAACTTGAAAAATTATTAAGAACTTATTGGCACTATTTGCATAGGTTTAACCTTATTTAAATTGTGTTTATTGTTGTGCTTGAGTATTATTGGTTAATATTTATCCGCCATCTGTATGAGTAAATCATGGATTGGATCAATGACATCAATGGATGAAATAAAATATAACTCTCGATGCTTATCTGGGTGTCTTGAATTATTTTTTATAAATTAAACTATTTTTGTACGCTGCATATGGAAGAGGTTATGAGAGGAAAAATACCGAAGACGGAGTTGCTGGTAACTTTTGAAGTTGTTGCGCGTCACGAAAGTTATACCCGGGCTGCTGAAGAGCTGGCTTTAACACAAAGTGCTGTTTTCCGTCAGGTGAATGCACTGGAGGATTTTCTGAATACCTCGCTATTTAATCATGCCAAGAAACGCATTTTTTTAAATGCGGCGGGCAAACATTATTTAAGTATCGTTAAAGAAACGTTAAATAAACTTGAGCGAGATACGACGACGATAATGACCTGGCAGCCGACGGTGCAGGTTATTGAGCTGGCAGTGAATCCGACCTTCAGCACGCATTGGCTGATCCCGAATCTGCGCGAGTTCAACAAACTCAATCCTGATATTATCGTGAATATCCATTCGCTGGCGAATATTGGTGATTTTCTCAATCGGGAGTATGACGCGGCAATCATGCGTGAAGATTTCTACTCGCCATGGTCGGGCGTTGAGTACCTGTTTGAAGAGGAAATCCTGCCGGTCTGCAGCCGCTGCTTGCTGGCTGAGCCGGAGCGGAAACTGGCGGTCGAGGAGTTGCTGAACGAATTCCCGCTTTTACACCAAAGCACGCGTATCAAAGGCTGGCAGGAATGGTTTGCGCTGTCAGACGTCAGCAGCCCGTTGGTCAATAAAGGTCCAAGATTTGATCTGCTGTCGATGCTGATTGCGGCGGTTCGCTCTAATCTGGGCGTGGCATTGCTTCCTCGTTTTGCCATTCAGCACGATCTGGACAGTGGTGATATGGTCATTCCTTGCGATGTCCCGATGCGAACCGGGAACCGTTTCATCATGACGTGGCGTGAAGAGAAAGCGGAATCTGTGCATTTACAGATCTTCCGGGACTGGCTGTTGAATAAATCTGTGGTATCGCCTGCCTGATGGTACCGTGTGCCTTGTCAGGCCTGCAAAGAACGGTAGGCCGGATAAGACGCCAGGGCGTCGTTATCCGGCAAAAGAATGGCTACCAGTCGATTCCCACCTGCGCCTGAATACCGCTGTCAAACGCGTGCTTGACCGGGCGAATTTCGCTGACCGTATCGGCCAGTTCCAGCAACAGTGCGTGGCATCCGCGCCCGGTGACGATAACACTCTGACCGACAGGGCGATTTTCGATGGCGCTGAGAACCTCCTGGGTATCCAGGTAGTGGTAAGCCAGCATGTAAGTCAGTTCATCCAGCACCACCAGATCGTAATGCGCATCAGCCAGCATGCGCTTACTTTCTTGCCAGACTAAAGTGGCCGCCTCGATATCGGCTTGCCGGTTTTGGGTTTCCCAGGTAAATCCGGTGCCCATAATATGGAATTCAACGCCGAGCGGCTGCAGGGTGTTGTACTCGCCATTATCCCACTGACCTTTGATAAACTGCGCGATGCCAACGGTTTTTCCGTGACCAACCGCGCGCGTTGCCGTGCCAAAGGCTGCGGTGGATTTCCCTTTACCGTTACCGGTGAAGACAATCAGGATCCCTTTCTTCTCCGTTGCCGCCGCCACGCGGGTATCAACCTGTTCTTTCAGTTTCTGCTGACGTTGGCGGTGTCTGTCATTATTGGCTCGCGCTTCCATTACGTCTCCTTAATGTCCTGCCGGACAGGTTGCGCAGCGGTGTTGCTGCTCAAACTGACTAAAGAAGTTATTACCTTTGTCGTCGACTAACACGAAGGCCGGCATATTTTTAACTTCCATCATCCAGACCGCTTCCATTCCCAGTTCGGGATATTCCAGGCAGTGCAGGCTTTTCACGTACTGTTGGGCAAGCAGGGCCGCGGCGCCGCCGATGCTACCGAGGCTAAATCCACCGTGTTTATGGCAGGCATCAGTGACCTGTTGGCTGCGGTTACCTTTGGTGAGCATAATGAGACTACCGCCTTGTGCCTGGAAAGCATCGACATACCCATCCATGCGCCCGCCAGTGGTGGGACCCATTGAACCACAGGCCTGATTCTCCGGCGTTTTGGCGGGACCTGCGTAATAAACGATATGCTTTTTCATGTATTCCGGCATCGGTTCGCCGTTATCCAGGCGCGCTTTGATGTTAGCGTGGGCAATATCACGGGCGACAACAATTGGACCACTTAACGACAAACGAGTACCGATAGGCAGAGCGGACAGGTCGTGCAGAATCTCGCGTAGCGGGCGGTTGAGATCCAACTGTACGGTTTGGGCGCCATTTTCTACCCGTTGGGAATCAGGAATGAATTTGCCCGGGTTATGCTCCAGTTTCTCCAGCCAGATACCGTGTTTGTTAATTTTAGCCTTAATGTTGCGGTCGGCTGAGCAGGAGAGGGCCATGGCGATAGGGCAGGAACCACCGTGACGCGGCAGGCGAATCACGCGGATATCGTGGGCAAAATACTTGCCGCCAAACTGCGCACCGATACCAAACTCACGGCTGGCATTGAGCAACTCGGCTTCCAGGGCCGTATCGCGGAACGCCTGACCCAGTTCGTTCCCGCTGGTGGGCAGGTTGTCGTAATACTTGGTTGAAGCCAGCTTGGCGACTTTCAGCGCCTGGTCGGCCGACAAGCCTCCAACGACGAAAGCGATGTGATAAGGCGGGCAGGCGGCTGTGCCCAGTGATTTCATTTTTTCGATCAGAAAGGCGGTGAGCTTTTCCGGTTGCAGAATGGATTTTGTTTCCTGGAACAGCGCCGCTTTATTGGCCGAGCCGCCGCCTTTGTTGACGAACAGGAAGCGGTATTCATTGCCAGGCGTGGCGCTGATATCGATTTGTGCCGGCAGGTTAGTCTGAGTATTGACCTCGGTGTACATATCCAGCGGGGCATTTTGCGAATAACGCAGGTTGTTTTCGGTGAAGGTGGTATACACGCCTTTGCTTAACGCTTCTGCGTCATCGCCGCCGGTCCAGACATGCTGACCTTTGCAGGCCACAATCGTTGCCGTTCCGGTATCCTGACAGTTAGGCAGCACGCCTTTGGCCGAAACTTCAGCGTTGCGCAGCAGTTGCAATGCAACATACTTATCGTTACCGCTGGCCTGTGGATCGTGCAGAATGCTGGCGATCTGTTTCAAATGTCCGGCGCGCAGGAAGAATGAAGCCTCATAAAATGCCTGCTGTGCTAATAAGGTTAACGCTTCAGGCGCAACCTTAATCACTTCCTCTCCGTCTAACTCCGAAACTGTAACGTGCTGATTACTCAGTAATTCATATTCGGTACTATCTTTACCCTGAACAAAGAGTTCCTGCCAGACAAATGGTTTAGACATGTTTACTTCTCACCTCTTCGTGTTGTTTGCCGGATAAGCGAAGCGCCATCCGGCATAGAGTTTTATTTTGCTAAAAAGACATTCGCTTCGGTCGCTTCGGCGACATATTCGATCGTTTTCTGGGCACGAACGCTGTTACCGGCTTCATCCAGCGGCGGGGAATAGACGGCTATCGCATATTCGCCTGGCACAACGGCAACCATCCCACCGCCGACGCCGCTTTTCGCCGGGATGCCTACGGTGTACAGCCACTTACCACTACCGTCGTACAAGCCGGCAATGGCCATTTCAGCCAGTACCTGCGGGACATATTTTTCATTCAGCAATTGCTTACCGTTGAACGGTGATTTGCCTTTGTTCGCGAGTACCGCGCCCATTTTGGCCAGTTGCTCAACGGTGATATCGACGGAGCACTGACGGGTATAAATTTCGACAGCGTCGTCTGTGTTGCCATAGAAGCTGTTATAGGATTCCATCAGCTTCGCCAGCGCCTGATTGTGCTGGTTGGTTTCCATCTCGGATTTGAAAACCGGCTCGTTCACGGTGAGTGTGGCATCAGCCCAGACGTTCAGGTTGTCGAGGATTTTGTTCCAGCGATCGGTTTTATCTTTGGCTTCGATCAGGCTAACGGTGCTCATCGCCCCGGCGTTTACCAGCGGGTTTTCCGGTGCGCCTTTAGTCAGTTCTACCGCTAAACCTGAATTGAACGGCATGCCGGTGGCATTGGCCCCAAGTTTCTCCAGGACGACCTGTGGGCCATGCTGTTCCATGGCGAGCGCCAGGGTGAAGACTTTACTCAGGGATTCCATAGGGAAGGGTTTGTTAACATCACCCACCTGATAGATCTTGCCGTCCACCGTGGCAATGGTGATGGCAAAATTTTTCGGGCTGTAGGTCGCCAGGGCAGGGATGTAGTCGGCGACTTTGCCATCATTGTTACTTTTATATTTCTGATGTGCCTGGTCGATAATCTTTGCGTAATCCGGCGCGGTTTGCGCGAATGAGGTGGCGCAAAACAAGAGGCTGAAAGAAAAGAGACTCACGCCGATAAGGGTTTTATTCATGGTGTAATCCTGTTGGTGTGTTCATCATCTTGCCGGATAAGCGCGAGCGCCATCCGGCAATCGCGTGCTATCAGGACATCGCAACTTCTGACGGTTCGGTCGCCGGACGTTCTTGTTCCGGTGTCTTCACTGGCGCAGTTCCGCGACAGCCCTGGCCGAAGTGTTCACCTTCCCAACGACCTACAATGGCAGCACCCATGGCGTTACTCATGACGTTGGTAGCGGAACGACCCATATCGAGGAATGGATCCACACCCATTAGCAGGATCAGACCGGCTTCCGGAATGTTGAACTGGTTCAGGGTAGCGGCGATAACGACCATTGATGCACGCGGTACGCCCGCCATCCCTTTCGAGGTCAGCATCAGGATCAACAGCATGGTGATTTGCTCGCCCATGCTTAGTTCGATATTGCACGCCTGAGCAATAAATACGGTGGCAAAGGAGCAGTACGCCATCGAGCCGACCAGGTTAAAGGAGTAACCGATAGGCAGAACGAAACTGGCGATTTTTGAGGAAACGCCGAATTTTTCCAGTTTGTCCAGCGTGCCTGGGAAGGCGGCTTCAGAGCTGGAGGTGGTGAAGGCCAACAGTGCTGGTTCGAGGATTGATTTCGTTAAGCGCGCGATGCAAGGCCCGACGATCATGGTGGACAGACCGATCAGGATCGCCCACAGCATACCCAGCGTCAGGTAGAACTCACCCATAAAGATCCCGGCGCTGACCATTACTCCCAGACCACGTTCGGCAATCAGACCCGAGATAGCGGCAAACACGGTCAGTGGCGCAAACAGCATGACGTAGCCCGTCAGCTTCAGCATTACGTGCACCAGTGAGTCCAGAACCTTCACGATCGGCTCGGCTTTTTCACCAATCGCAGCCAGGCTGCAACCGAGGAAAATTGAGAAGACGACGATCTGCAGAATTTCGTTACGTGCCATCGCATCAACAATACTGGTTGGTACCGCGTGCGAGATAAATACTTTCAGCGTGAACGGTTCAGATTTAACGGCGGCAACGGCCCCGGCGTCATGCGGAACAAAGTTGATGCCAGCGCCTGGCTGGAAAATATTAACGATAACCAGGCCCAGCGCGATTGACAGCAGTGAGGCGCAAATAAACAGGAAGAAGGTTTTCGAAAATATACGTCCCAGCGTTTTGGCATCGCCCATTTTGGCAATACCCACAACCAGAGTTGAAATAACCAATGGCGCGATAATCATTTTCACCATGCGTAAGAATATGGTGGTAAAAATGGAAATATCTGCTGCATAAGATTTTGCCGTTTCAGCCGCGACCATATTATTTATGGCCACCCCGGCAATCATGCCGAGTATCAGACCTAATATGATCATCTTCGTTAAACTTATTTTCTTCATGTGTACTCCATCGGATAAAGGTTGGTAATTGGAATTGTGTAGGGCGGCGCGCGCCTGAACCTGGACAGCAGTTCAGACGCACGCCTGTTGTGACCAACCGCATGAATAATTCGAAGCACTGTGATACAGCTGAATTCTGTGCTCCAATGGCTGTTATTGTGTTTTTTACTACAGGTCGAACTCAATACTTAATAATGGCGCGTGTTGCTGCGCACCATAAACATCATTGTCACCAATGTTGCCGGAGATAATATCGCGCGGCATGACAATTTTTACGGCATTCGCCGGGTCAAACCAGACAATATTATGAATAAAGTCAGGTTTGACATTATACAAACCAGCAATAAGTTGTGGCGTTAATTGTTCTGAACGCTTCACTCGCTGATAATCTTCACGGGTTTTAAATAAAATATCTAAAACCAGTTCGTACGGCCCGGCATTTTTGGAACGAATGACTTGCGCCAGCGAACAAATTGAGTGTTTCATGCCTGAACTCCTTCTGGCGTCACCTGTTCAATGTGGAAATCAAAACGCAGCGCATCGCTCGCTTCAATCAGGTGATAGATCGAGAACTCATACACCGGTCCACTCTGAATATCGGATGGCGAGAACGGGAAGGCGAGGTTGCCCGCGGTCGCAATGCGATTTTCATAACCGTAGTGCAGTAGGGTAGAGCGCACCAGCGAGCAAACGCTGTTGGCGATATCCTGCGTCGGCGCGACGACGTCCAGCAAAATCCCCAGTTCATGACCGGCGGTTTTCATCGGCTCATGGTTGCCCATCACACCGTTCTTACCGTACAGGTGGAACGTCATACGGATACTGTCGTCATTCAGCGAGAGGTTACGCTTAACGCTGGCCTGTACCTCTTCGAGAATAGTGTCAATTCCGGCAATCATGATCGGGTCGCGCGTTCCGGCGATGGTCAGGCAGCGGAAGCCAACCTGACGTGCGCCTTCCAGTTTCAACGCATACGGCGTTTCTTCATGACGTGAACCGCTGACATACACTTCGCCCTCGTTAACCTGGGTGAAGGTGCACGCTTTCAGGTTCAGCACGCCGCCTGGCCCCGGCAGGAAGTACGGATCGGACTTCTCATACAGGGTGTGCGCCGCCGCGGAAGTTTCAGTGAACTTACGCTTGGGATTGAACGCTTTCAGCGTAAAGCCGTTGTCGTCAATGATCCCCATCGCACAATCTGAGCCAGAGCCAGGGATGGCGGCAATGGCGGCACACTCAAGGATCTTACCGCAATGAAGCGCCAGACCTTCATCAAAGCCCTGCATAATCGGCAGCGCGGCGAAGCAGGCCGGATCGTAGGCTCGTCCGCCCAGTACCACCTGCGCACCGGCTTGCAGCGCGCGCTGGAATGGCTCGACGCCCATCTGCGCGACAATGTAGGTGCTGTCTTCAATTGCCTCGTGAGTCAGTTCAGGCACAAAATCGAGCGCGGTGATTTTGCCGTTATCCAGCGCCTGATGAACGATTTCTTTGTCAACATCAGACGGGATGAGCGCCATGGAGAAGGACAGTTTTTCTTCCTGGGCAATCTCATGGATTATCTGGCGACACCACTCCAGATGCGGAGCGGCGCCTGAACCACCGGCCGTGCCAATCACTACCGGGATGTTGTTCTTAACGCCTGCTACGATCATATAGCGCAGATCGCGTTTCACTCCGGCCCTGTCGGTAAAAGGTTTACCCGCCCCCAGGTAATGAGGGCCAGGATCGGAGGAACCTGCGTCAACAGCAATAAGATCCGGTGACTCTTCCATGGCTTTACGAAAACTCTCTTCCGGGAAGCCATAACCCAGGATAGCCGTAGGCGATAAGATCTTAAATGTGCGTGCCATCTCTTAATCCTTAGTTTGCAACAGCGCGATGGTGCGGTTCATTTCGTTAAACACGATGTTGAGACCTTCATCGAAACCCATACCTGGTTTGACCAGCATGCGCATAGGACGCGCAGCCAGCGCGACGTGTACGCAGGTGCGAGCACTGATTTCCGTTTCGTTACAGGTACCGCCCTGATAGGCTTCCATCGCGTGTTTGTTGCAATACAGCACTGCGTCAACGATGTTGTGAATACCGCCCAGATCCGGGGTTTTGATCTGCACCATGTGGCAACTGCCCGCGTCGGTGAAGTCCACGATGTCCTGATAGGTGTTACACCACTCATCCGCAACGATTTTCACGCCGGAACCCAGACGGGTCAGTTCTTTGGTAATGGCGGTTAACATGCGGATCTGATCCGGCTTGTTACCGGCATCCACCGGACCTTCAATGTACAGCGGCAGGCCCTGAGCTTCCGCTTCCAGGCTGGCGATGTATTCAGCGCAGCGCACCGGATCCATATCGAAGATCAGACCGATAGTGCCATAGACATCAATGTGCAGCGTCGGGTGATAACGCTCACTGGTGCGCAGGGTTAAGATGCGATTAGACAACCAGCGCACATACTCACGCAGCTTTTCACCTTTAAAGCCCAGCTTCTCTTCCACGTTGTTGATCAACGCGTGCGGCAGAACGTCCACGCCTTTCAGGATCATCTTGTCGACGGCGATATAACGGTCATCACCACTCTGACCAAATAATGGAATGGCTTCCGGGACGCATGGCAGTTGCCACTCGTCGCACACCACTTCAGTTTTCAGACGGCCGGTCGCCAGCGCCGCCGCGTCGAGCAGTGCCTGAGAAAGACCGTAACGGACGGCGGTATGCAGCAGATGGCCATCGATACGCAACTGATCAAAGAAGCGGGCGTTTGGCAGGAAAGCATCCACGTCACGGCCTTCCAGCAGCGGCTTGATATGATCGTTGAGGAAAGGAATAAAGTTTTCAGCCAGGAACAGCGGGTCGCGGCCGCCTGCGCCTGAATATTGCACCGCAGCACAATCGCCTACCGCCACTGCGCCGTTTTCCAGAACCAACTGCACAGAAACGCATTCACCCGCCTGGCGGACAGAGGTAAAGCCAGGCGTTACCGGAGAGCCGGTATAGATAAACCCGTCATGACCGGCACCGTTTTTGATGGCCTGCTGATCGTCAAAATAAAATGAGGAGTAGCCAGCGGTGAAAAGGGCCTGTTTAATTTTCATTATGGTCTTCCTATTAATTTACTGTGGGATACGGCGTTGATGTCATCAATGACCATCTGGAAAGAAGGTTTACGGCCTTCGAAATGCGCGCGCTCTGCGACGTAGTCGTGGTGCAGGGCGAGAATGTCTTTCGGCAGCGGAACAGCGCCGGCTTCGAGAATACGGATGGCGCCTGTGTTATCGCGTACCGGCAGAATCTTCCCGGCGTTACAGGCGGCAGGGGCGAAAGGCACATCCAGCACGCCAGCTTCAAAGGCCAGCACCGTACCGCGTGCAATATCGCCATTGCCGAGTTCAAAGACTTTTTTCAGCACCGCGCGGACTTCGCTCTTGATCAGCTCGACTTCCTGTTCCACGGCTGCGCACTGCGGGAATTTCTGGTCGCTGACCATGTTGAGCATCTGGCGTGATGCTTTAAGACCCTGAGCGTTAGCGGCCGCTGTTGGGATACCGAACGCTTCGTGCGGGCTTTTGGTGATCACTTTTGTTGCGCCCGACATACCGGCAACCGCTGCGCCCCAGGCGATAACGGAGAAGGCTTTCGCTTCATCTTCCGGGAATCCGCCCATCCACTGATGGAAAACGGTGCTCAGCTCGTAATCGTCGAAGCCGTGGTTATGGAAGTATTCGTGGGACAGCTCACGCAGCGCCTGAATAGCGGCGATATCCTGCGTCAGGCTACCGACCTGACCGTAGCCGACGGTGATTGACTTCACGCCCTGTTCCAGCGCCAGCAGACCTTCAATAATCGCAACCGAGTGGGACATAAATGGTGGGATCAGGGTGCCGGTCAGCGGACCAAACGGTTCGCGGTTGATGCGAATACCGTTCTCTTCATACAGACCCATCAGACGATCGCAGTACTGCCAGTCGCGGATGGATTTTTCCAGGGTGACGCGTTTGGCATAAGGGATGTTGTAAGAGATACCGCCGCCTTCGTAGCTGGTAAAGCCACTGGCCATGGCGATTTCTGCCAGCAGGCGCGCGTCCGGCGTACCGTGGCGAACCTGGATCGGTTTTTCCAGTGACTCAGTCATACGGCGGCAGGCAGCAACCCCGTGATTGACGACCGGTAAACCATTCAGCTTGGAAGTCCCTGCTTCGATGGATTTCTGGATCCCGACAGCGGCTTCTTCATAGCGGTTCAGACGGGTGTAGGCATCAATAGTACTTGGCAGGAGGTCGCACTCTTCCTGCAACGTTTTGAGCAGCGCAATATGCTCGTCCATTAACGCCACGCCTGCGCGCGGTTGGCTCAGGGTTCTACCTTCCTGATCGGCCTTCAGCAGGGCAAGGGAGAAGCGCTTTTTATCCGGAATTGATTGCTGGTACTTCACGCCATCTTCGAAGTTCTCAACGTCTTTACCGGTTTCCCAGGTTTGCAACACCTGATGCCTTTCGGTCATGAATTCGTCATGGGTCAATTTTTTATTTCGAAGTTCCATTCGTAGCTGCCTTTAGTTTTGTAGGGTTAAACACTGAATGCTGGTGCGAGCAGCGGCTTGCGGGTACAGCCTGGCGACATTTGCCAGTAGAGGGAGCAGGCCATTTGAATCGCGGTAATACTCAAACTGGTTCGGTAACAGAATTCTTTTACCCTGGTCGTCCAGCTCCCGGTATTTGAGCCAGTTATGGATATCGAACTGGCTGGCGCGAGAGAGCCATCCACCTGAACCGACGACTTTGCGTACGGTGGTGAGATCGCGACCCATCTGTAAATCCACGTTACCCACGCAGGTGCAAACCTGCTTTTTAGTGCCCGCGTGGCGCTCAGCGGCATAGCCCACGCATAAACCTGCCAGCAGAGTGTCGAAATATTTCTCCTCCTCGCTGAGTGGCAGGTAATCCGGCTGCCCAACCAAATGACGCAGGTAGCGGTAAAACGCTTCCTCGCGCTGCGGCTGTTGGGCGAAGATGACTTTCACCATTTCCTGTGTGCTTTCTCCCACCACGACGGCGGAAACGCGCATTCCCAGGTCGCCTTCAACGGTACGTTTGACGAAAGGTTCTGGAACGCCATGCAGGACGGTATCGGGGGAGAGGGTATTCGCGCTGGCCGAATAGACATCCGTGGTGGCTCCGCCCATATCAATCAGCATGAATTCCTTCCATGCGCTGTCGTAATCGCTAATGGCTTTGACTAACTCATATACCGTCCATGGCGTCGGCATTGGCTCTTCGCCTGTTTCACCGACAATGACATCCAGACCTTTGCCTTTCACAATGCGTGACAAAAACACATCACAAATCGCTTGGCGTGCGGCAAACGGATTCGGGTGATCGAGATCAGGCAGAATGTTGTCTACCGTGGTCAGATCCTTGTGCCCGAGAATCGTTTGTATTTCATCCTGAATGTCCCGGTTTCCTGCGTAGATAATGGCGCAATCCAGCTTCGAGTCTGCCAATGCACGCGCATTCGCCAGACCATAGCTTTCTTCTCCACCGTCTGTACCGCCGGTAAATAACAGGATGTCCGGTGGTGATGATTCCAGCTCCTGTATGTCATGACGGTTCAGCTTGTACGAATAATATTGCGCGATTTTCGCTCCTGCCGAATGGGCGGTAACTTTTGCCGATTCCAGCGTAATGGAGGGCACCAGTCCCATCGCTGCAACGGCGAGCCCACCTTTAGCCGAGGAGGAGTATTTCAACTGCACTTCACCACTTTTCAGTAACGGGCGAGCATCGGCAACATTCAGCACCTGATTCAGGCTGGCAAAAAAACCGTCTGCCAGATGATGTGTGGTGGTTGGGGTCAGGACATGGTTTACCAGGGTTAACTCCTCGCCTTCATGGGCGAAGAGGGCTGCCTTGGTCCAGGTCGAGCCGATATCGACAGAAACTGTTTGCATCAGATAGCCTCTTCCAGGCAACGCTGTTCGAGGCCATTGTGTTGGTGAATATCATTGGCGATAAGCGCACAGACATCTTCCAGATCGTGGCTGGGGGCGAAGACGCGGTTAAATCCCATCTCTTTAAACTTCACTTCCACATCGGCGAAGTCATGTTTGCCTACAACCAGGTTGCCGCCGACGTACAGCAGAATGTCACCGAGTCCGCGTTCGATGCAGCGTTCACGTAACCCGAGGCAGTCGATGTCACCATGTCCGTAAATAGAGGACACCACGATGGCATCGGCGCCTGTTTCGATCGCGGCATCGATATATTCATCCTGACTCACCATCACCCCGAGGTTGATTACGTGAAAATCATGCGCAGTAAAAACGCGATCCAGAACTTTATTGCCTACTGCATGGCAGTCAGCACCGATAACGCCAATAACAAGTGTAGATTTTTTCATGGGTAATCCTCTGTAGGGCTGATGGTCAATAAGTGAAAATACTTTTCTAATATTCAGAGCTTGGATTGTGACAACCTTTTAATAGGGTTGGAGTTTCTGTGGAAGAGAAAAAGGAAGCAATTGATCTATTTTCAAAATATCCTGACAAAAATGATTGTTATATTTATTCTCATAAAAATGTGTTTTTAATCATGTGCTTACTATGTGTTTTTTGTTCTGGTTTTAATTTTTTAGAAAATCGAGTAATAAATAACTTGCCATGTTTGTGATCAAAATCTTATTTTGTTGGGCGCGTCATTCAGGTAACAATTTTAATAATTTCAAAAATTCCCTTCACTAAATAACTTGTGAACAACCTAACGGTTTTTTATTTATTAATCTTATATGTCACAATTATTCCTTTGTTAAATTTAGGATAAAAATGATAATGAATTGTTTGTGGCATATTTAATCTTTGCCACAGAAGCGAAGACGCGACGTGAACGATAACTTATGGTGATGACAAAAGTGACAGGCGGACTTTCTGCGCCAGAACGCTCAATGCAATGCGTTGGCCAATGGGGAGCGTTTCCGCTTCCAGTTGAGATAGTTACATCACGGTGTTAATTATAAGTAAAAATAAAATGAATAATTTGTATGAAATAACTATTCCACGCCTTGCTAAACAAAAAACTGTGAGCTACCCAGCAATAGTGACTCTTTATCTGCTGGCAATTTTATTTGCCTGGTTGGTTAAAAGACCGTGTAGATTTAAATAAATATCCTATCATTTATAGTAACGACAAATACTCATTGAAAAACATGTTGTTAACATGGTGTTCACTAGTCCTCGTAGTGTTAAACACCATTAACAACAAATTTGAAAATTGATTTAAATCAAAGTTTAAAACTTGGAAAACATCGTCAAAAGAGGTTAAATTGCTGCAGATCAAATTGGTCTGAAAGTGGTAAATTAGCTATAAATTGATCACTATCGAAAAATGCAAATTTGTCTCGATAAAAACCTGTTTATTGTAAGGATTTTACGGCGTAATATAATTGCGGGATCAATTTGAGTGTTTTATTAACATGTTTGTAACCTTTCATCATTGTCTTTTCTTCAAATGAGAAGAATGAACGGCGGCGGAAGGAAGCAGATAAATTTGTATTGGGGCATGCGTGTGACCCTTTCTAACGGGGTTCACTCTCGGAGTCTTCATGCGATGAGCAAGGAGTCATGATGTTAGATATAGTCGAACTGTCGCGCTTACAGTTTGCCTTGACCGCGATGTACCACTTCCTGTTTGTGCCACTGACGCTCGGTATGGCGTTCTTGCTGGCCATTATGGAAACGGTCTACGTCCTTTCCGGCAAACAGATTTATAAAGATATGACCAAGTTCTGGGGCAAGTTGTTTGGTATCAACTTCGCTCTGGGTGTGGCTACCGGTCTGACCATGGAGTTCCAGTTCGGGACTAACTGGTCTTACTATTCCCACTATGTAGGGGATATTTTCGGTGCGCCGCTGGCTATCGAAGGTTTGATGGCCTTCTTCCTCGAATCCACCTTTGTAGGTCTGTTCTTCTTCGGTTGGGACCGTTTGGGTAAAGTCCAGCATATGTGCGTCACCTGGCTGGTGGCACTGGGTTCTAACCTGTCCGCATTGTGGATTCTGGTAGCGAACGGCTGGATGCAAAACCCAATCGCCGCGGATTTCAACTTCGAAACCATGCGTATGGAGATGCTGAGCTTCTCCGAACTGGTGCTCAACCCGGTTGCCCAGGTGAAATTTGTTCACACGGTGGCATCAGGGTATGTCACTGGTGCGATGTTCATTCTTGGCATCAGTGCTTATTACATGCTGAAAGGCCGTGACTTTGCGTTCGCAAAACGCTCCTTCGCGATTGCTGCCAGCTTTGGTATGGCGGCTGTGCTGTCTGTTATCGTGCTGGGTGATGAATCCGGTTACGAAATGGGCGACGTACAGAAAACTAAACTCGCCGCTATTGAAGCTGAGTGGGAAACTCAACCTGCTCCTGCTGCGTTTACTTTGTTCGGTATTCCCGACCAGGATAAACAAGAAAACAAATTTGCGATTCAAATTCCTTATGCGCTGGGCATCATTGCCACCCGCTCTGTTGATACACCGGTCATTGGTCTGAAAGACCTGATGGCGCAGCATGAAGAGCGTATCCGTAACGGGATGAAGGCGTATCAGCTGCTGGAAGAATTGCGTGCGGGGTCAACCGATCAGGCTGTTCGTGACCAGTTCAACAGCATGAAGAAAGATTTGGGTTATGGTCTGCTGCTGAAACGCTATACGGACAACGTCACCGACGCAACCGAAGCGCAAATTCAACAGGCAACGAAAGATTCTATCCCTCGCGTTGCGCCGCTGTATTTCGCTTTCCGTATCATGGTGGCGTGTGGCTTCTTGCTGCTGGCCATTATTGCGCTTTCCTTCTGGAGCGTCATTCGTAACCGCATCGGTGAGAAAAAATGGCTGCTGCGTGCCGCGCTGTACGGTATTCCACTGCCGTGGATTGCTGTAGAAGCTGGTTGGTTCGTCGCCGAATATGGCCGACAACCATGGGCAATCGGCGAAGTATTACCAACGGCGGTGGCAAACTCATCGTTGACAGTAGGCGATCTGCTGTTCTCCATGATCCTGATTTGTGGCCTGTATACCCTGTTCCTGGTGGCAGAATTGTTCTTAATGTTCAAGTTTGCACGCCTCGGCCCGAGCAGCCTGAAAACCGGTCGCTATCACTTTGAGCAGTCCAATGTGACTTCTCAGCCGGCACGCTAAGACAGGAGTCGTCAAATGATCGATTATGAAGTATTGCGTTTTGTCTGGTGGCTGTTGGTCGGCATTCTGCTGATTGGTTTTGCGGTCACTGATGGCTTCGACATGGGGGTGGGCATGCTCACCCGTTTCCTCGGTCGTAATGATACCGAGCGTCGAATTATGATTAACTCCATCGCCCCGCACTGGGACGGTAACCAGGTTTGGCTCATCACCGCGGGTGGCGCTCTGTTCGCTGCCTGGCCGATGGTGTATGCCGCTGCGTTCTCTGGTTTCTATGTGGCGATGGTTCTGGTACTGGCGTCTTTATTCTTCCGTCCGGTCGGTTTTGATTACCGTTCCAAGATTGAAGACACTCGTTGGCGTAACATGTGGGACTGGGGCATTTTCATTGGTAGCTTTGTTCCGCCGCTGGTAATTGGCGTGGCGTTCGGTAACCTGTTGCAGGGCGTACCGTTCCATATCGATGAGTACCTGCGTCTGTACTACACCGGTAACTTCTTCCAGTTGCTGAATCCGTTTGGTCTGCTGGCAGGTATCGTGAGCGTTGGTATGATCATCACCCAGGGCGCGACCTACCTGCAGATGCGTACGGTTGGTGAACTGCACCTGCGTACGCGTACCACCGCGCAGGTAGCGGCGCTGGTGACTCTGGTCTGCTTCGCGCTGGCCGGCGTGTGGGTGATTTACGGTATTGACGGTTATGTTGTGACCTCTGCAGTGGATCATCATGCCGCCTCTAACCCGCTGACCAAAGAAGTGGCGCGTGTTGCTGGCGCATGGATGGTGAACTTTAATAATGCACCTGTCCTGTGGCTGGTTCCTGCACTGGGCGTGGTTCTGCCGCTGTTGACCATCCTGACTTCTCGTATGGAGAAAGGGGCATGGGCGTTCGTCTTCTCCTCACTGACGTTAGCCTGCATCATCCTGACTGCCGGTATCGCAATGTTCCCGTTTGTGATGCCATCCAGCACCATGATGAACGCGAGTCTGACCATGTGGGATGCGACTTCCAGTCAGCTGACGCTGAACGTGATGACTTATGTGGCACTGGTGTTTGTACCGATCATTCTCATCTACACCACCTGGTGTTACTGGAAAATGTTTGGTCGCATCACCAAAGAAGATATTGAACGTAACACCCATTCTCTGTACTAAGTAAGGAGCTAAATATGTGGTATTTCGCATGGATTCTGGGAACGCTTCTTGCCTGTGCATTTGGGATAATCACAGCCCTGGCGCTTGAGCACGTTGAATCAGGCAAAGCCGGACAAGAAGAAAGTTGATGATCAACCTTATCGCGATGGTTTATGCGGTAATGGACAAGCGCCCCTTGCGGGCGCTTTCCTTTGTGCTGGCAATCGTGTTGGCTGGCTGCATATTCTGGGACCCGTCACGTTTCGCGGCCAAAACCAGTGAGCTTGAAATCTGGCATGGTTTTCTGCTGATGTGGGCTGTCTGCGCTGGCATCATTCACGGCGTTGGCTTTCGTCCTCGCGCGGTGCACTGGCAGGGCATCTTCTGCCCGCTGATCGCGGATATCGTCCTCGTTGTTGGTCTGATTTTCTTCTTCTTTTGAATAAGAAACATCCTTAAATATTTATGGGCTTGCATAAGCCCATAATTTTTTACTCTCCGTTTACTTTCCCCCATTCCAAAGCACCATTCCCGCGCGTATAGTAGCGAAGTTTGAAAGCACTAACCTTTTGTTGCATTACCGGGATGTACAGTGAAGACAGCGCGATATACAACGACATTCTTGAGGCATCGCGGCGGCAAAAACGCGAGTCACCAGGCGCTTACCAGGGTAAGCAACGGGTGTGAGTGGACGAAGCCAACAAAGAGGCAGTAAGAATGAATAAGTATATGTTTCGATGGCCGGTTCGTGTCTACTATGAAGACACTGATGCCGGTGGGGTGGTTTACCACGCCAGCTACGTCGCTTTTTATGAAAGAGCACGCACAGAGATGCTGCGTCATCATCACTTCAGTCAGCAGGTGCTGCTGGCAGAGCGCGTAGCCTTTGTGGTGCGCAAGATGACTCTTGAGTATTTTGCGCCTGCGCGGCTCGACGATATGCTCGAAGTCCAAACCGAAATTACGTCAATGCGTGGCACCTCATTGGTTTTCACGCAACGCATTGTCAACGCAGAGAACACCGTGCTGAATGAAGCCGAAGTTCTGATTGTTTGCGTTGATCCACTCAAAATGAAGCCTCGTGCGCTTCCCAAGTCTATTGTCGCGGAGTTTAAGCAGTGACTGACATGAATATCCTTGATTTGTTCCTGAAGGCAAGCCTTCTGGTTAAACTTATCATGTTGATTTTGATTGGTTTCTCAATCGCATCCTGGGCCATTATTATCCAGCGGACCCGTATTCTGAATGCCGCTTCACGTGAAGCAGAAGCATTTGAAGACAAGTTCTGGTCTGGTATTGAGTTGTCACGCCTGTATCAGGAAAGTCAGGGGCGTCGTGATAATTTGGCGGGATCGGAACAAATTTTTTATAGCGGATTCAAAGAATTTGCGCGTTTGCACAGGGCCAATAGCCATGCGCCGGAAGCGGTCGTTGAGGGGGCATCCCGTGCGATGCGAATCTCGATGAACCGTGAACTGGAAACGCTGGAAACGCATATTCCATTCCTCGGCACCGTCGGCTCCATCAGTCCGTATATCGGTCTGTTCGGTACCGTTTGGGGGATCATGCACGCGTTTATCGCGCTGGGCGCGGTAAAACAGGCAACGTTGCAAATGGTCGCACCGGGTATCGCGGAAGCGTTGATTGCGACGGCTATCGGTCTGTTTGCGGCAATCCCGGCGGTTATGGCTTACAACCGACTGAATCAGCGCGTGAACAAGCTGGAACTGAATTACGACAACTTTATGGAAGAGTTTACCGCGATTCTGCACCGCCAGGCGTTTACCGTTAGCGAGAGCAACAAGGGGTAAGCCATGGCCAGAACGCGTGGACGAGGTCGTCGCGAACTTAAGTCCGAAATCAATATTGTACCGCTGCTCGACGTACTGTTGGTGCTGCTGCTGATCTTTATGGCAACCGCGCCGATCATTACCCAGAGTGTGGAAGTCGATCTGCCGGATGCGACCGAATCGCAAGCCGTCAGCAGTAACGACGAACCTCCGGTCATTATTGAAGTTTCCGGTATTGGGCAATACAGCGTGGTGGTTGAAAAAGATCGTATGGATCAACTGCCGCCGGAGCAGGTTATTGCGGAAGCGAAAAGCCGCCTGCAGACCAATCCGAAAACGGTCTTTTTAATCGGTGGTGCGAAAGACGTGCCTTATGATGAAATAATTAAAGCGCTGAACTTGTTACACAGTGCAGGCGTGAAATCGGTTGGCTTGATGACGCAGCCAATCTGATGTCTGCGTATTGCTGGCTTGAAAGATAGCGCGTAACAGGCGAACAGTTTTTTGGGAACCGAGAGTGTCAAAGGCAACCGAACAAAACGACAAGCTCAAAAGGGCGATAATTATTTCAGCGGTGCTGCATGTCATTTTATTTGCAGCGCTGATCTGGAGTTCGTTCGATGAGCACATTGATGCTTCAGCCGGCGGCGGTGGCGGTTCGTCCATCGACGCCGTTATGGTTGATCCTGGCGCCGTTGTGCAACAGTACGACAGGCAGCAGCAACAGCAGGCAAGTGCGAAACGTGCAGAAGAGCAGCGTGAAAAACAGGCGCAGCAACAGGCTGAAGAACTTCGCGAGAAACAGGCCGCTGAGCAAGAGCGCCTGAAGCAGCTGGAAAAAGAACGTTTAGCCGCGCAGGAAAAAGTGCGCGAACAAGCGGAACAGCAGAAACAGGCTGAAGCTGCCGCCGCGAAAGCGCAAGAGCAGCAGAAACAGGCTGAAGAAGCTGCGGCGAAGGCTGCTGCAGACGCGAAGGCCAAGGCGGATGCACAGGCGAAACAAGCGGCAGATGCCGCGAAGAAAGCCGCTGCGGACGCACAGAAAAAAGCTGAGGCTGAAGCCGCTAAAGCCGCCGCTGATGCGAAGAAAGTTGCCGAAGCACAAGCCGCTAAGGCTGCCGCAGACGCCGCGAAGAAAGCCCAGGCTGAAGCCGCTAAGCAAGCTGCAGCAGAAAAAGCTGCCGCCGAAAAAGCAGAAAAAGCCGCTGCCGCAAAAGCAGCTGCTGCTGAAAAAGCGGCGGCTGAAAAGAAAGCCGCTGCGGAAAAAGCCGCTGCAGACAAGAAAGCTGCCGCTGACAAAGCTGCTGCTGACAAGAAAGCTGCGGCAGATAAAGCCGCTGCAGCGAAAAAAGCGGCTGCTGAGAAGGCCGCTGCGGCCTCGGGCGTTGACGACCTGTTGGGTGACTTAAGCTCTGGTAAGAATGCGCCGAAATCAGGTGGTGGAGCGAAAGGAAACGGTCAGCCGGCGAAAGATAGTGGTACAAGTGGTGCAAATGGCGGCGCATCTGGCGCTGATATCAGTGCTTACGCCTCTCAAATTCGTAATGCGATCCAGAGCCGTCTGTATGGTGCTGATTTGTATGCGGGCAAATCTTGCGTACTACATATCAAGTTAGCACCCGATGGTCTGTTGCTGGATGTGACCGAAGAGGGCGGCGATCCGGCATTGTGCCAGGCTGCGCTGACGGCTGCGAAAACAGCCAGAATTCCTAAACCGCCTAGCCAGGCTGTTTATGAAAAAGTAAAAGATGCCAAACTGGACTTTAAACTGTAATAACAACCCCTGAGAAATCGGGGGAAACAGTCTAAGGTTGAGACAGAGTTCTGGTAGTTTTGTGTATTTGAGTTTGTTAACATTCTGCTAAATTATCGTGGGCGTTCCGTCCAGATAAGGGAGATATGATGAAGCAGGCATTACGAGTAGCATTTGGTTTTCTGATGCTGTGGGCAGCAGTGCTGCATGCAGAAGTACGTATCGAGATCACCCAGGGGGTGGACTCGGCACGCCCGATTGGCGTTGTCCCATTCCAGTGGGCAGGGCCGGGTGCTGCACCTGAAGATATCGGTGGTATCGTAGGCGCTGACCTGCGTAACAGCGGTAAATTTAACCCATTAGACCGTTCTCGTCTGCCGCAGCAGCCGGGCACCGCGGCGGAAGTTCAACCTGCTGCATGGTCTGCGCTGGGTATTGATGCCGTCGTGGTCGGGCAGGTAACGCCGAATCCGGATGGCTCCTACAGCGTGGCTTATCAACTGGTTGATACCGGCGGCGCGCCGGGTACCGTACTGGCGCAGAACACCTATAAAGTGAACAAGCAATGGCTGCGTTACGCGGGCCATACTGCCAGTGACGAAGTATTTGAAAAACTGACCGGTATTAAGGGCGCATTCCGTACCCGTATCGCGTATGTTGTCCAGACCAACGGCGGTCAGTTCCCGTACGAATTACGCGTGTCCGACTACGATGGTTACAACCAGTTCGTGGTACACCGTTCTCCGCAGCCGCTGATGTCTCCGGCGTGGTCTCCGGACGGTTCAAAACTGGCTTACGTGACTTTCGAAAGCGGTCGTTCTGCGCTGGTTATTCAGACGTTGTCTAACGGCGCTGTTCGTCAGGTCGCTTCTTTCCCGCGTCACAACGGCGCACCTGCGTTTTCTCCGGATGGCAGCAAACTGGCGTTTGCCCTGTCTAAAACCGGTAGCCTGAACTTGTATGTTATGGACATTGGTTCTGGTCAAATCCGTCAGGTGACGGATGGTCGCAGCAACAACACTGAACCTACCTGGTTCCCGGACAGCCAGAATCTGGCCTTTACTTCTGACCAGGCCGGTCGTCCGCAGGTATACAAAGTTAACGTCAACGGCGGTGCTCCGCAGCGTATTACCTGGGAAGGTTCGCAAAACCAGGATGCGGATGTGAGCAGCGACGGTAAATTTATGGTAATGGTAAGCTCGGCTAACGGTCAGCAACACATTGCCAAACAAGATCTGGTAGCGGGTGGCGTACAAGTTCTGTCGTCAACGTTCCTGGATGAAACGCCAAGTCTGGCACCTAACGGCACTATGGTAATCTACAGCTCTTCTCAGGGGATGGGATCCGTGCTGAATTTGGTTTCTACAGATGGGCGTTTCAAAGCGCGTCTTCCGGCAACTGATGGTCAGGTTAAATTCCCTGCCTGGTCGCCGTATCTGTGATAATAAATAATTGATTAATAAAGGAATTATTGAAATGCAACTGAACAAAGTGCTGAAAGGGCTGATGATTGCTCTGCCTGTTATGGCTATTGCGGCATGTTCTTCTAACAAGAACGCCAGCAATGACGGCAGCGAAGGCATGCTGGGTGCCGGCACTGGTATGGATGCAAACGGCAGCGGCAACATGTCTTCTGAAGAGCAAGCGCGTCTTCAGATGCAGCAACTGCAGCAGAACAACATCGTTTACTTCGATCTAGACAAGTACGATATCCGTTCTGACTTC
Organism: Citrobacter sp. W9; assembly: GCF_026719375.1. Classification (NCBI taxonomy): domain Bacteria; kingdom Pseudomonadati; phylum Pseudomonadota; class Gammaproteobacteria; order Enterobacterales; family Enterobacteriaceae; genus Citrobacter; species Citrobacter sp. W9. Next base: position 626,884 of record NZ_JAPPTE010000001.1, read on the forward strand.
GCTGCAATGCTGGATGCGCACGCTAACTTCCTGCGTAGCAACCCGTCTTACAAAGTCACCGTAGAAGGTCATGCAGACGAACGTGGTACTCCTGAGTACAATATTTCCCTGGGTGAGCGTCGTGCAAACGCCGTTAAGATGTACCTGCAGGGTAAAGGCGTTTCTGCTGACCAGATCTCCATCGTTTCTTACGGTAAAGAAAAACCTGCAGTACTGGGTCATGACGAAGCGGCTTACTCCAAAAACCGTCGTGCCGTACTGGTTTACTAAGAGAATTGCATGAGCAGTAACTTCAGACATCATTTGTTGAGTCTGTCGTTACTGGTTGGCATAGCGGCCCCCTGGGCCGCTTTTGCACAGGCGCCAATCAGTAGTGTCGGCTCAGGCTCGGTCGAAGACCGTGTCACTCAACTCGAGCGTATTTCTAACGCTCACAGTCAGCTTTTAACCCAACTCCAGCAACAACTCTCCGATAATCAGTCCGATATTGACTCTCTGCGTGGTCAAATTCAGGAAAATCAGTATCAACTGAATCAGGTTGTTGAACGTCAGAAACAGATATTGCTGCAGATGAATAATCTTGGCAGCGGTAGCGCGCCTGCGGCGCAGTCTGCGGGTGGGGATCAGAGCGGGGCGGCGGCCCCTGCGCCTGATGCGGGGGCTGCGGCAACGTCAGGGGCTCCGGCACAAACTGGCGATGCGAATACCGATTACAATGCAGCAATCGCCCTGGTACAGGATAAATCCCGTCAGGATGACGCGATTGAAGCATTTCAGAACTTCATCAAAAAGTACCCGGACTCTACTTACCTGCCAAATGCCAATTATTGGCTGGGTCAGTTGAATTACAACAAGGGTAAAAAAGATGATGCCGCGTTCTATTTCGCTTCGGTAGTTAAAAACTTCCCAAAATCACCTAAGGCTGCAGACGCGATGTATAAAGTCGGCGTCATCATGCAGGACAAGGGCGACACAGCAAAAGCTAAAGCGGTTTATCAGCAGGTTATCACTAAATATCCTGGCACTGATGGCGCGAAACAAGCGCAAAAACGCCTTAACGCGATGTAATGACCACCATGCGACCAGAAATCGTGTTATTTCTGGTCGCGTCGTGTGATTCCTAAGCAGTTGAGTTATTTACCTCGAAATTTTTGTTGCGCTAAAATCTGAAATCAGTAATATATGCCGCCGTTGCCAAGGGATATCAAACAGCCTGAAAGCGGCGAAAAAAGTGGGTCGTTAGCTCAGTTGGTAGAGCAGTTGACTTTTAATCAATTGGTCGCAGGTTCGAATCCTGCACGACCCACCAATCGTTCTGGTGGAACGCGATAGTAAAACGTTAAGGATAACGTTGCGTAAGCAACGGCCCGTAGGGCGAGACGAAGTCGAGTCATCCTGCACGACCCACCACTAACTCAGTTAGTAAGTAGTATCCAGCGTAGTATCGGGTGATTAGCTCAGCTGGGAGAGCACCTCCCTTACAAGGAGGGGGTCGGCGGTTCGATCCCGTCATCACCCACCACTCGGGGCGTTAGCTCAGTTGGTAGAGCAGTTGACTTTTAATCAATTGGTCGCAGGTTCGAATCCTGCACGCCCCACCAACTTTAACATCGTACTCAGATGTTAAACGTGAAGGATAACGTTGCTTTAGCAACGGCCCGCCAGGGCGAGACTAAGTCGAGTCATCCTGCACGCCCCACCAATTCCTGGTGGTTCCGAGTAAAATTTTTTCAGGTGACATCCGAGCGGGTCGTTAGCTCAGTTGGTAGAGCAGTTGACTTTTAATCAATTGGTCGCAGGTTCGAATCCTGCACGACCCACCAATGTTTCTGGTGAAAGCGATAGTAAGCCGTGAAGGATAACGTTGCGTAAGCGACGGCCCGTAGGGCGAGGCGAAGCCGAGTCATCCTGCACGACCCACCATCCTGAAAGTATAAAAGAAGTAAACCCCATAAGGGGGCGTTAGCTCAGTTGGTAGAGCAGTTGACTTTTAATCAATTGGTCGCAGGTTCGAATCCTGCACGCCCCACCAGTGTAAAAAGGCGCCCTAAAGGCGCCTTTTTGCTATCTGCAATATGAAAGATTCGAACCTGCAGCAGGTTCGGGTCGAACGTAGTGAGACAACGGAGCCGTTTACGGCGACGACCCGAAGGGCGAGCGAAGCGAGTCATCCTGCACGCCCCACCAGTGTAAAAAGGGCGCTGGCGGCGCCTTTTTGCTATCTGCAATATGGAAGATTCGAACCTGCTTGCCTGATGCGCTTCGCTTATCAGGCTTACGGGTGCCAAATGTAGGCCGGATAAGACGCCAGTCGCCATCCGGTACTCATCACACGCAATTATTGTGACTTTTCCGCACTAATCCGCTATCTTGTTTAGCATATAAAACAAACTAAACCGAATATGGCGTGTGTCACGCTTTTAATCGGTTATTTCGTTAAGCCAGTAAAACGAGAAAGCAAGATGAGCGTGATGTTTGATCCTGAAGCTGCAATTTATCCATTTCCGCCGAAGCCAGCACCGCTGAGTGCGGACGAAAAACAATTTTACCGTGAAAAAATCAAGCGCCTGCTGAAAGAGCGTGATGCCGTTATGGTCGCGCACTATTACACCGATCCTGAAATCCAACAGTTGGCCGAAGAGACCGGCGGCTGTATTTCTGATTCTCTGGAGATGGCGCGGTTCGGCTCAAAACATCCCGCTTCTACGCTGTTGGTTGCGGGCGTGAGATTTATGGGAGAAACCGCCAAAATTCTCAGCCCGGAAAAGACCATCCTGATGCCAACCCTGCAGGCAGAATGTTCATTAGATCTGGGTTGTCGGATTGATGCGTTCAGCGCGTTTTGCGACGCACATCCGGATCGCACCGTAGTGGTTTACGCCAATACCTCAGCAGCAGTTAAAGCACGTGCCGACTGGGTCGTGACCTCCAGTATTGCGGTTGAACTTATTGAGCATCTTGATAGTTTGGGTGAAAAAATCATCTGGGCCCCGGACAGACATCTGGGCAACTACGTGCAAAAACAGACCGGTGCAGACGTTCTTTGTTGGCAGGGGGCGTGTATCGTCCACGACGAGTTTAAAACTCAGGCTTTAACACGCATGAAAGCGCTTTATCCCAATGCCGCCGTGCTGGTGCATCCGGAGTCCCCTCAGTCCATCGTTGATATGGCCGATGCGGTCGGGTCAACCAGCCAGTTAATCAACGCAGCAAAATCGTTACCGCACCAGCAACTGATAGTGGCGACAGACCGGGGTATTTTTTACAAAATGCAGCAAGCTGTTCCCGATAAAGAGTTGCTTGAAGCGCCAACGGCTGGCGAAGGGGCAACCTGTCGCAGTTGCGCGCATTGTCCGTGGATGGCGATGAACGGCCTCAAGGCGATTGCTGAGGGTCTGGAGCAAGGGGGGACTGCTCACGAGATACATGTAGATGCAGCACTGCGAGAAGGTGCATTGCTGCCGTTAAACCGCATGTTGGAATTTGCGGCTACACTTCGGGCTTAAGTAATTTATTTGCTCTGGGGGAAAAGATGGACTTTTTTAGCACGCAGAACATTCTGGTACATATTCCGATCGGTGCGGGCGGTTACGATCTGTCGTGGATCGAAGCCGTGGGGACGATCGCCGGATTATTGTGTATTGGCCTGGCGAGCCTTGAGAAAATCAGTAATTACGTCTTCGGACTGATAAACGTCACGCTGTTTGCGATAATCTTCTTTCAGATCCAGCTCTATGCCAGCCTGTTGCTGCAGGTTTTCTTTTTTGCCGCGAATATCTACGGCTGGTATGCCTGGTCCCGGCAAACCAACCAGCATGAGGCAGAGTTGAAAATACGCTGGTTGCCGTTACCGAAAGCGATCGGTTGGCTGGCTGCTTGCGTGGTGGCGATTGGCCTGATGTCGGTCTATATCGATCCGGTGTTTGCATTTTTGACACGTATTGCCGTGAACATTATGCAGGGGCTGGGATTACAGGTAGCGGCTCCAGAGTTGCAACCCGATGCATTCCCGTTCTGGGATTCCTGCATGATGGTGCTGTCGATTGTGGCGATGATCCTGATGACCCGCAAATACGTTGAAAACTGGCTGTTGTGGGTGATCATTAACGTCATTAGCGTAGTGATCTTTGCTCTGCAAGGCGTATATGCCATGTCACTGGAATATATGATCCTGACGGTTATCGCCCTGAACGGAAGCAGGTTGTGGATTAACAGCGCGCGTGAGCGGGGTTCCCACGCGCTGTCCCATTAATGGTGATGATGTGCATGGCCGGACACGCCCTGATACAGGTGGCAGTCCGGCCCATTGCACGGCTGATATTCCATCTGGATCGTGGCGTGTTCAATCTGGTAGTGATGAATCAGGAAATGTTGAATACGCTCCAGCAGCGCGTCGTGATCGTGCGGCGGGACCACCTGCACATGCAGCGTCATGACCGGTTTTTCACCTACCATCCAGACGTGTACATGATGCACATTGCGAACTTCGGGGATATCCCGGCTGAGATGGCGCTGCAAGGCGGCAATATCCAATGTAAGCGGAGCGCCTTCCAGTAATTCATTTACGCTATCTTTCAATAACCGCCAGGCGCTACGCAGTACCAGCACGGAAACCAGAATCGAGAGAATTGGGTCCGCTGGCGTCCAGCCCGTCCAGATAATAATCAGCGCAGCGATGATTGCTCCAACCGAGCCGAGCAAATCGCCCATTACGTGTAGCGCTGCGGCGCGGACGTTAAGGTTTTTCTCTTCACTGCCGCGATGTAAAACCCAAAAAGCGAGCACGTTCGCCAGTAAACCCGCGACAGCAATGATCATCATCATGCCGCCCGCTACGGGACGTGGCGTATGGAAGCGCTCAATCGCCTCCCAGACGATTAAAATGGTGATCACAACCAATGCGATGGCGTTAACAAACGCGGCTAATGTTGTGAGTCTCAACCAGCCGAAAGTGTGCCTTATAGTGGGCGGGCGTCTGGAGAACTGGACCGCCAGCAGGGCAAATAGAAGCGCGGCGGCATCTGTGAGCATATGTCCGGCATCAGCCAGTAACGCCAGCGAGCCTGAAATAATTCCACCCACCACTTCAACCAGCATAAATCCGGCTGTAATGCAGAATGCGAAAAGCAATCTGCGGGCATTATTGTCCTTAGTTTGCTCAGGGGAAGTATGAGTATGTGAGTGCGCCATTATGCCATCCCTTTGTTATTCTCACCTTTACTGTATGTCATGATACCGTTTTTGGGATGATAAAATTAAAAAGGAGAGCTATTGCTCTCCCGTTATTAGCTTTATTTTCAGCGTTACTGGGTAGTACCGTCAGTTTTGGTGTCGGCATCATTATTGATGCCGTTTCCGGTCTCAACTTTTTTATTCACATCCGGGCAGCGTCCGTCCTTACACATGGTGTTTTTATGCACCTCGTCTTTGGTCATTCCTTCATGGTTCATTGATGAACCGTCCGGATGCAGCATTGTGCCACCCGAATTCACGTTGTTGTTATCGACATTATTTGGCGCAACGTTTTCGCGCGCGTCTGGCGCGACTTGACCGGCATCTGCCGCGGAATTTGCCTGGCCGTTATTCGACTGCGTGTTGGTGTCAGCTGCGAGCGCCGCGCCGCTGGCGAGGCTGAGTGTGGCCGTCAAAAAGAGTGAAGTCAGCTTTGTCATATGCATATTATGCTCCTGTTATGATTGAGATGTCGGATAACGTCTTCCAACAGTGCATGTGCCAGTACATCAGCAGGACATGGTTAATAGTTTTGCTATGCAAATTAAAACCAGCATAGAATCTTGAAATTTATGAGAATTTAAGCTGTTGCAGTTATAAATTGTAGTCTGGATCTCTTTTTTCGCTACTTTATTGCGTTTTTTGGGCCTATTCCAGGATTAATCCGTCCAAAGTGTAAAACCCCGTTTACACTTTATGACTGAAGATATAGATTGGAGGGATTGCATTCATTTATATAAGTATGGCAACGCTGGAATAATCATGAATTATCAGAACGACGATTTACGCATTAAAGAGATCAACGAATTATTACCCCCGGTCGCACTGCTGGAAAAATTCCCCGCTACTGAAAATGCCGCCAATACGGTGGCGCATGCCCGTAAGGCGATTCATAAAATTCTCAAAGGCAGCGACGATCGTCTGCTGGTGGTGATTGGGCCGTGTTCTATTCATGATCCGGCAGCGGCTAAAGAGTATGCCGCTCGCTTGCTGGCGCTACGTGAAGAGTTAAAAGGCGAACTTGAAATCGTCATGCGCGTCTATTTTGAAAAACCGCGTACTACCGTAGGCTGGAAAGGACTTATCAACGATCCGCACATGGATAACAGCTTCCAGATCAACGACGGTCTGCGCATTGCCCGTAAACTGCTGCTGGATATCAACGACAGTGGTTTGCCGGCCGCAGGCGAGTTCCTGGATATGATCACCCCACAATATCTTGCCGATCTTATGAGCTGGGGCGCCATTGGCGCACGTACCACAGAATCTCAGGTACACCGTGAATTGGCGTCAGGTTTGTCCTGCCCGGTTGGTTTTAAAAACGGTACTGATGGCACCATCAAAGTCGCCATTGATGCAATCAATGCTGCCGGGGCGCCGCATTGCTTCCTGTCTGTAACCAAATGGGGCCATTCGGCGATTGTGAATACCAGCGGTAATGGCGATTGTCATATCATTCTGCGCGGCGGCAAAGAGCCGAACTACAGCGCTCAGCACGTTGCCGACGTGAAAGAAGGTTTGGTCAAAGCGGGGCTTTCTCCGCAGGTGATGATCGACTTTAGCCATGCCAACTCCAGCAAGCAGTTCAAAAAGCAGATGGATGTTGCGAAAGACGTTTGCGGGCAGGTTGCCGGTGGCGAGAAAGCAATTATTGGCGTGATGATTGAAAGCCATCTGGTTGAAGGTAATCAGAACCCGGATAGCGGTGAACCCCTGACCTACGGCAAGAGCATCACCGATGCCTGCATTGGCTGGGAAGATACCGATGCGGTGTTACGCCAGTTGGCGGAAGCGGTAAAAGCGCGCCGCGGGTAAAAAACTCATCCGGGTTAGCCTCGGTAGGCCGGATAAGGCAACGCCGCCATCCGGCAATAAAAAAAGCGTGGAGCATTCCACGCTTTTTTATTGGGAGCGAAAAAATTACTTCGCTTTACCCTGGTTAGCAACGGCTGCGGCTTTTGCCGCGATCTCGTCAGCGTTACCCAGATAGTAGTGTTTAATTGGCTTAAAGTTTTCGTCAAACTCATAGACCAGCGGTACGCCGGTCGGGATGTTCAGTTCGAGGATTTCATCTTCGCTCATGTTATCCAGGTACTTCACCAGCGCGCGCAGGGAGTTACCGTGAGCAGCGATAATTACGCGCTCACCGCTTTTCATACGCGGCAGAATGGTTTCGTTCCAGTAAGGAATCACGCGATCGATGGTCAGCGCCAGGCTTTCGGTGAGCGGTAGTTCTTTGTCAGTCAGTTTGGCATAACGCGGGTCGTGACCCGGATAACGCTCGTCATCTTTGGTCAGTTCCGGCGGGGTGACCGCAAAGCCGCGACGCCATTGCTTAACCTGCTCGTCACCGTATTTTTCAGCGGTTTCTGCTTTGTTCAGACCCTGTAGCGCGCCGTAATGACGCTCGTTCAGTTTCCAGGATTTCTCAACCGGCAGCCAGGCCTGATCCAGTTCGTCCAGTACGTTCCATAGGGTATGGATGGCACGTTTCAGCACAGAGGTATAGGCAAAATCGAAGCTATAGCCTTCCTCTTTCAACAGTTTACCGGCCGCTTTCGCTTCACCTACGCCTTTCTCGGACAGATCAACGTCATACCAACCGGTAAAACGGTTTTCGTTGTTCCACTGGCTTTCACCGTGTCGTACCAGAACCAGCTTAGTTACAGCCATACACTCACTCCTATCAATCATATTTAATGATAATAATTCTCATTATATTGCCGTAATGAGTCAGCGGCAATGCTTACGCATAACCATAGCGAAAATAGCGCCACAGTGTAAGGTTCTTGTGAACTCAAGGTTGCGATTTTGTCTTTGGATGATGGGGGGTTGAGCGGGTTTGCTGCGGAAAACAAACAACAGGCCCGATAAATTTATGCTATTGGGCCTGTCAGGATGAACTGTCAGGCAGGAATAAACTGATATTCCGTCACGCTGGCATACTCTTCACCCGGATGCAGGAAGCAGTCCGGCTGTGGCCATTCTGGATGGTTCGGGCTGTCTGGCAGAAACTCACTTTCCAGCGCCAGACCTTGCCAGTCTTCATAGGCCTCCGGCCCACGTGAAGGCGTACCGCCAAGGAAGTTTCCTGAGTAAAACTGCAATGCCGGGGCTGAGGTGTAAACCACCATCTGCAGTTTTTCATCCTGAGACCAAACCTGAGCCGCCGGAGTACGCGCATTGCCTTGTGTCTGGAGCAGGAAGGCGTGATCGTAACCTTTTACCTTGCGCTGATCGTCATCGGCCAGAAATTCGCTGGCGATGATTTTCGGGGAACGGAAATCAAAAGTGCTTCCGGCGACGGATTTCAGCCCGTCATGCGGGATGCCCATTTCGTCTACGGGTAAATACTCGTCCGCCAGAATTTGCAGCTTGTGCTGGCGCACATCCGTTTTGTCACCGTCGAGATTAAAATAGACATGATTCGTCAGATTTACCGGGCAGGGCTTATCAACCGTGGCACGGTAGGTTATCGAAATCCGATTATCGTCAGTCAGGCGATACTGCGCGGTGGCGCAAAGATTCCCAGGGAAACCCTGGTCGCCATCGTCAGACGTTAAGGCAAACAGCACCTGACGGTCATTCTGATTCACTATCTGCCAGCGACGTTTGTCGAAACCGTTCGGTCCGCCGTGCAGTTGGTTATCACCCTGGCTTGGTAGCAATTCAATGGTTTCGCCGTCAAAGGTATAGCGGCTGTTGGCGATACGGTTAGCGTAGCGGCCAATGGAAGCCCCCAGAAACGCGGCCTGTTCCGGGTATTGCTCCGGACTGGCGCAACCGAGCAGGGCTTCGCGCACGCTACCATCGCTAAGTGGAATACGCGCAGAGAGCAGCGTTGCGCCCCAGTCCATGAGCGTGACCACCATCCCTGCGTCGTTACGCAGGGTAAGCAGGCGGAACGGCTGACCGTCGGGCGCCATTACGGGAATTTCGTTTAACATTGTCCGGCTCCTTGTGAAGGTTTACAGACGTAAAATGTTTCTTTAATACCGGTTTTAGCTTCGTACTGTTCGGCGACGGCCTGCTGCACGGCAGGCACCAGATCTTGCGGGATCAGCGCCACAATACAGCCCCCGAAGCCGCCGCCTGTCATACGAACACCACCTTTATCGCCGATGGTTGCTTTGACAATCTCAACCAGCGTATCAATTTGCGGCACGGTAATTTCAAAGTCATCGCGCATTGAAGCGTGAGATTCCGCCATCAGCTGACCCATGCGTAACAGGTCGCCTTTTTCCAGCGCATTCGCAGCTTCCACGGTACGCGCGTTTTCCGTGATCACGTGACGAACGCGTTTGGCGACAATCGGATCCAGTTCGTGAGCAACTGCGCTAAAGGTTTCAAAGCTGACATCACGCAGGGCAGGTTGCTGGAAGAAACGCGCCCCGGTTTCACACTGTTCGCGACGGGTGTTGTACTCGCTACCCACCAACGTACGTTTAAAATTGCTGTTGATGATTACCACCGCCACGCCTTCAGGCATGGAAACGGCTTTGGTGCCCAGCGTACGGCAGTCGATCAGCAGCGCATGATCTTTCTTGCCAAGCGCGGAGATCAACTGATCCATAATGCCGCAGTTGCAGCCGACAAACTGGTTTTCAGCTTCCTGGCCGTTCAGAGCAATCTGCGCCCCGTCGAGCGGCAGATGATAAAGCTGCTGGAACACGGTGCCTACCGCCACTTCCAGCGAAGCCGAAGAGCTTAAGCCTGCGCCCTGAGGCACATTACCGCTGATCACCAGATCCGCGCCGCCAAAGGCGTTATTACGCTTTTGCAGATGCTTCACCACGCCACGCACGTAGTTTGACCACTGCTGGCTGTCATGAGCGATAATTGGCGCGTCCAGAGAGAACTCGTCCATTTGATTATCGTAGTCAGCCGCGATAACGCGAACTTTTCTGTCATCGCGTGCCGCACAGCTAATCACGGTTTGATAGTCGATAGCGCAGGGCAGAACGAATCCGTCGTTATAATCGGTATGTTCGCCAATCAGGTTTACACGGCCCGGTGCCTGAATAGTATGGGTGGCAGAGTAGCCAAATGTTTCAGCAAACAGAGATTGTGTTTTTTCTTTCAGACTCATTATTTAAACTCCGGATTCGCGAAAATGGATGTCGCTGACCGCACGCAGTCGTTCAGCCGCTTGTTCTGCTGTCAGGTCGCGCTGGGTTTCCGCCAGCATTTCGTAACCGACCATAAATTTGCGCACGGTTGCCGAACGCAGCAGCGGCGGATAAAAGTGTGCGTGCAACTGCCAGTGTTGGTTTTCTTCACCGTTAAACGGTGCGCCGTGCCAGCCCATGGAGTAGGGGAATGAGCACTGGAACAGGTTGTCGTAACGACTGGTCAGTTTTTTCAACGCCAGCGCCAGATCAGCGCGCTGTTCGTCGGTCAAATCGGTGATACGCAGGACATGCGCTTTTGGCAGCAGCAGCGTTTCGAACGGCCATGCCGCCCAATAGGGCACGACTGCCAGCCAGTGTTCTGTTTCAACGACCGTACGGCTACCATCAGCCAGTTCACGCTGGACGTAATCAAGGAGCATCGGCGCGCCCTGTTCGGCGAAGTACGCTTTTTGCAGGCGATCTTCACGTTCGGCTTCGTTGGGCAGAAAGCTATTGGCCCAAATCTGTCCGTGGGGATGGGGGTTCGAACACCCCATTGCCGCGCCTTTATTCTCAAAGACCTGCACCCAGGGATAGGTTTTGCCTAAATCTGCCGTCTGTTCCTGCCACGTTTTCACGATTTCTGTTAGCGCAGGCACGCTGAGTTCCGGCAGCGTTTTGCTGTGATCGGGCGAAAAGCAAATCACGCGGCTGGTACCGCGCGCGCTCTGACAGCGCATTAACGGATCGTGGCTGTCCGGCGCGTCCGGGGTATCGGACATCAGCGCGGCAAAGTCGTTAGTAAAAACATAGGTCCCGGTGTAATCCGGGTTTTTATCGCCGGTAACGCGTGTATTGCCTGCACACAGGAAGCAGTCCGGGTCATGTGCGGGTAGAACCTGCTTAGATGGTGTTTCCTGCGCCCCTTGCCAGGGGCGTTTTGCACGATGCGGTGAGACGAGGATCCACTGCCCGGTGAGCGGGTTAAAACGGCGGTGTGGATGATCGACAGGATTGAATTGCGTCATGATTGATCCTTAATCCGTATATCCCTGCGGATGGCGTGATTGCCAGTGCCAGGTGTCTTGCGCCATTTCATCCAGGGTGCGAGTTACGCGCCAGTTGAGCTCGCGATCGGCTTTACTGGCATCTGCCCAGTAGGCCGGAAGATCGCCATCACGACGCGGGGCAAAATGGTAATTCACCGGTTTACCGCAGGCTTTACTGAAGGCGTTGACCACATCCAGCACGCTGCTGCCGATGCCCGCCCCGAGGTTGTAAATATGCACGCCCTGTTTGCCCGCCAGTTTTTCCATCGCGGCGACGTGGCCATCTGCGAGATCCATGACGTGGATATAGTCGCGAACGCCGGTGCCATCTTCGGTAGGGTAGTCGTTGCCAAATATGGCAAGGGACTCGCGGCGGCCAACGGCAACCTGTGCGATGTAAGGCATCAGGTTGTTTGGAATACCTTGCGGGTCTTCACCCATATCGCCTGACGGATGCGCGCCAACCGGGTTGAAGTAGCGCAGTAAGGCGATACTCCAGTCGGGCTGTGCTTTTTGCAGATCGGTCAGGATCTGTTCAACCATCAGCTTACTTTTGCCATACGGGCTTTGTGGTGTGCCGGTGGGGAAACTTTCAACGTAAGGAATTTGCGGCTGATCGCCATAGACGGTCGCGGAGGAGCTGAAAATGAAGTTTTTCACGTTAGCGGCGCGCATGGCATTCACCAGACGCAGCGTCCCGTTGACGTTGTTGTCATAGTATTCCAGCGGCTTGGCAACGGACTCGCCAACGGCTTTTAACCCGGCAAAATGGATGACCGTGTCAATGGCATGATCGTGCAGAATTTCGGTTATCAGCGCTTCGTTACGAATATCCCCTTCCACGAAAGTCGGGTGCTTGCCGCCTAAACGCTCGATGACGGGCAGAACGCTGCGCTTGCTGTTGCAGAGGTTATCCAGGATCACCACCTCGTGACCGTTTTTCAGCAACTGCACGCAAGTGTGGCTTCCTATGTAACCGCTACCACCTGTAACCAATACTCTCATAATTCGCTCCGTTAAGCCTATGGTATGCAATAACCATAGCATAACAAAGATGCGAAAAGTGTGACATGGAATAAATTAGTGGAATCGTTTACACAGTGATGTTTTCACTCGTTTGCATTGGTTATTTTATTTTAAATCATAAGGTTAAGTTGTTATCTCGGAGTTTATCTGAAAAAAATGCAGAAAAAAGGGCGTGTTAAACGCCCTCAAATGAAAATTAACGCAGAGAGGTTTGTTGATAGGCGTAGACATCGCCCTCGGGCACAAACTCCAGTCGATGGGTAATGCAGGCCGGGGCGTCTTCAGCATGGTGGGAGACAAACAGCAGTTGGGTTTCGCCTTCACCGATCAGTACATCCACAAACCGACGAATCAGTTGGCGATTGAGCGGGTCCAGGCCTTGCAAAGGTTCGTCGAGGATTAACAAAGTCGGGTGTTTAACCAGCGCACGCACAATCAACGCCAGCCGTTGCTGTCCCCAGGAAAGACTGTGGAACGGCGCATCCGCGGTACGTTTATCCATGCCCAGAATATCCAGCCACTGCTGGACCAGTTTGTGCTGTCTGTCAGAGACGGCCTGATAGATGCCGATTGAGTCAAAGTAGCCGGAGAGAATAACGTTGCGTACCGTCGTACTGACCCGGTAATCCAGATGCAGGCTACTGCTGACGTAGCCGATGTGTTTTTTAATATCCCAGATAGTTTCACCACTACCCCGACGGCGGCCAAACAGCGTTAAATCGTTGCTGTAACCCTGGGGGTGATCGCCGGTGATTAAACTCAGTAGGGTTGATTTTCCCGCCCCGTTGGGGCCGACGATCTGCCAGTGTTCCCCCGGATTTACCTGCCAGCTCAGATGATGCAGGATAGGGCGATCGTTATACGAGACGGTGCCATCGTTAAGCACAATACGCGGCTCGTTATCGGACAGCGTGCGACGGACCGAAGGCTCGTCCGGCTCGGGTAATTGGATGCCTTCCAGGCGTTCACTATGGGCAAGTTGAGCGATTAATGCCTGTTGCAGAAGGTCTGCTTTTGCGCCGGTTTCAGTCAACGTGCAATCGGCAAGTACGCCGGCAAATTGCACGAACTCGGGAATCTCATCAAAGCGGTTAAGCACCAGTACCAGCGTAAAACCGGTCTGGTGCAGTTCAGCGAGCAGTTCTGCTAACTGGCGACGGGACGCCACGTCCAGCCCGTCAAAAGGCTCATCAAGGATCAGTAAATCCGGTGCGGACATTAACGCCTGACAGAGCAGGGTTTTGCGTGTTTCACCGGTGGAAAGGTATTTGAAACGCCTGTTGAGCAGGGAAGAAATACCAAACTGCTGCGCCAGCGCAGCGCAGCGAGTGGGGTCGTTGACCTCATCCTGAATGATTTCTGCGGTGGTACGCCCGGTGTCATCTTCACCGGGGCTGAGAAGATCGGTGTTGTTTCGCTGCCACTCGTCGCTGACAAGCTTTTGTAGCTGCTCGAAGGAGAGTCGGGTAATACGTGTAAACTGACAGTGACGCTCACCTTTCAGTAGCGGCAATTCTCCTGCCAGCGCACGGGCCAGCGCGGATTTCCCGCTGCCGTTAGAGCCCACAAACGCCCAGCTATCACCCGCGTGTAATGTCAACGCATCTAACTGGAGCGTTTTTGTGTCGCTAAGACGAAACGTGCCTTGCGAAATTTGCAATGATGACATTTTGTATCCCATTATTTGCAGCAATTAATGACAGGGATACGTGTTCTTCAGGCTAATGTCAATTAACTCAGCACAGCGTCGCAATAATCACTTTGTCAGCATTAAAATATGCTGTTGCGTTAGCACCTTCCGCTAAAGCGTGAGTCTGCTCCACTGGCAGCGTCGCACACAGCGTCTGGCCGTCTGGCAACGTCATTAACACCTCACATTGTTCTGCGCCACGTTCGATATGACTAATCGTTCCATGCAACTGATTATCAGCGGCCTGAGCGATAGCCTCGTCCTGGGTAATGCCTACCCACGGTGCTTTCAACAGAATTAATACTTCTTTGCCTTCCTCAAGACCCAAACGCTCACCGCTTTGCGCAGTAATCGCCACCTTCAGGCGCGTTTCGCCATCGGCCAACAGGACGTCGACATGCTGCTGAACCTGATCGTGGTCGCGAGCGGTAATCGTGCCAAACCATTGGTTACGGGCGCTGGTTTGCAGTGAAAAGCGGGAAATGGCTGCCAGCAGGCTATTGAGCGGCAGCGCATCGTCATCGCTCAACACATCAAACGCTTTTTGTTGAATTTGTGCGAGCAAATCATACAGTTGGATCAGACGCTGGCCGTAACGCGTCAACACCGCGCCGCCGCCGCCTTTACCGCCGGTGGCGCGCTCAACCAGCGTTTGCTCACTGAGCTGGTTCATTTCGTTAATCGCGTCCCAGGCGCTTTTATAACTGATACCCGCATCCTTCGCGCCCTGACTGATGGAGCCGGAAAGCGCAATGTGCTTAAGCAGAGAAATGCGACGGGGATCGGCAAACAGTTTTTGCTGAAGTTTCAGCGTAAGAAGGATTTCGGCCTGCATCACAAGCTCCTGGCAAAAAAGGGTATTGTGACGGAAAACCGCGTGCGCGCAAAGCCAACCGCACAAAAGGGGAGTGCTTTTCTGCGCGATGTGGTTAGAATACAACTAAGGACTATATCTGGAGTTGACCATGTTAGAGTTATTGAAAAGTCTGGTATTCGCCGTAATCATGGTACCTGTGGTGATGGCCATCATTCTGGGTCTGATTTACGGATTGGGTGAAGTGTTCAACATTTTTTCCGGTATCGGTCAGAAAGACCAGTCCAGACAGAATCATTGATTCCCCAAACGCCCGCTCAGTCGGGCGTTTATATTTTTGCCTTTCAGCCCGTTTTCTCTGGCAACAGTTTCTCAAGATCCTGCTTCTCGTGCCGATATTTTCATGGCGTAACCTCTAATTGGTATCAATAACCGCTGGGAAAATTCTGGCTTAACCGTTATATTTGCGCGTACATAACGAAACTCAAAGGAGCTACAGATGGCACGCACATGGTTACGCTTGTTTGCAGGGGCGACGCTTTCTCTTTCTGTCGCAGGAC
Source organism: Citrobacter sp. W9 (assembly GCF_026719375.1). NCBI lineage: Bacteria > Pseudomonadati > Pseudomonadota > Gammaproteobacteria > Enterobacterales > Enterobacteriaceae > Citrobacter > Citrobacter sp. W9. The sequence goes on from NZ_JAPPTE010000001.1 coordinate 642,366, forward strand.
ATGCATTGGCGGATGAAGGGAAAATCACGGTATTCGCAGCGGCTTCGCTCACCAACGCGATGCAGGATATTGCGACGCAATACAAAAAAGAGAAGAACGTTGACGTCGTCTCCTCTTTTGCCTCTTCTTCTACGCTGGCGCGTCAGATAGAAGCAGGCGCGCCTGCTGACCTGTTTATTTCTGCCGATCAGAAATGGATGGATTATGCGGTCGATAAAAAATCGATGGATACCGCCACGCGTGCAACGCTGTTAGGCAACAGTCTGGTGGTGGTGGCGCCGAAAGCCAGCGCCCAGCAAGACTTTACTATCGACAGTAAAACCAACTGGACCCATTTGCTGAATGGTGGACGCCTGGCTGTCGGCGATCCGGAACATGTTCCGGCAGGCATTTATGCCAAGGAAGCACTGCAAAAACTGGGCGCATGGGATACTCTGGCGCCGAAACTGGCACCTGCGGAAGACGTTCGCGGTGCGCTGGCGCTGGTAGAACGTAACGAAGCGCCGTTGGGGATCGTCTATGGTTCCGATGCTGTCGCCAGCAAAGGCGTCAAGGTCGTCGCGACCTTCCCGGAAGATTCACACAAAAAAGTGGAATACCCTATCGCGATTGTTGATGGGCACAAAAACGCAACGGTCAGCGCGTTCTATGATTACCTGAAAGGACCGCAGGCTGCTGAAATTTTTAAACGTTATGGATTTACGACCAAGTAATGATACTGACCGATCCTGAATGGCAGGCCGTCATACTGAGCCTGAAAGTTTCTTCCCTGGCCGTGCTGTTTAGTTTGCCGTTTGGGATCTTCTTTGCCTGGCTGCTTGTGCGATGCACCTTCCCGGGTAAAGCGCTGCTCGACAGTGTTTTGCATTTGCCGTTGGTGCTGCCGCCGGTGGTGGTGGGGTATCTGCTGTTGGTTGCCATGGGGCGGCGCGGATTTATCGGCGAGCGGCTGTATGACTGGTTTGGCATCACCTTTGCCTTTAGCTGGCGCGGTGCGGTGCTGGCTGCGGCGGTGATGTCTTTCCCTCTTATGGTTCGGGCAATTCGTCTGGCGCTGGAAGGCGTCGACGTCAAGTTGGAGCAGGCCGCCCGAACGCTGGGAGCCGGACGCTGGCGCGTATTCATGACCATTACCTTACCGCTGATGTTGCCCGGCATTATTGTCGGGACGGTGCTGGCGTTCGCGCGTTCCCTCGGGGAATTCGGCGCAACGATTACCTTTGTCTCCAATATTCCTGGCGAAACCCGCACTATCCCCTCGGCGATGTATACCCTGATCCAAACGCCTGGCGGCGAAAGCGCAGCGGCAAGGTTATGCATTATTTCTATTGTGTTGGCGCTGATTTCACTGCTGATTTCTGAATGGTTGGCGCGTATTAGCCGTGAGCGGACGGGGCGATAATCATGCTGGAACTTAACTTCTCCCAGACGCTGGGAACCCATTGCCTGACGCTCAACGAAACGCTGCCTGCCAGTGGGATTACCGCTATTTTTGGTGTCTCCGGCGCGGGAAAAACGTCGCTGATTAACGCCATCAGCGGTCTGACGCAGCCGCAGTCCGGACGTATTGTGCTTAACGGTCGGGTGTTAAACGATGTTGAAAACGGAATCTGCTTAACGCCTGAAAAGCGTCGGGTGGGCTATGTATTCCAGGATGCGCGTCTGTTTCCCCATTATAAGGTGCGCGGTAACCTGCGTTACGGTATGGCGAAAAGCATGGCCGGGCAGTTTGATAAGCTGGTGGCGCTGCTGGGCATTGAACCGCTGCTCGATCGCCTACCGGGAAGTCTTTCCGGCGGCGAAAAACAGCGCGTTGCTATTGGTCGGGCGCTGCTTACCGCGCCAGAGTTATTGCTGCTTGATGAACCGTTAGCCTCACTGGATATTCCGCGCAAACGCGAACTGCTACCTTATCTGCAACGTCTGGCGCGTGAAATTAATATTCCGATGCTGTATGTCAGCCACTCGCTTGATGAAATTTTGCACCTGGCAGACAAAGTGATGGTGCTGGAAAACGGGCAGGTCAAAGCATTTGGTTCGCTGGAGGACGTCTGGGGGAGTAGCGTAATGCATCCCTGGCTGCCGAAAGAACAGCAGAGCAGCATTCTGAAAGTCAGCGTGCTGGAGCATCATCCTCACTATGCGATGACCGCGCTGGCGCTGGGCGATCAGCATCTGTGGGTCAACAAGCTTGAGCAGCCGCTGCAATCCGTGCTGCGCATTCGCATTCAGGCGTCTGATGTTTCGCTGGTACTCCAGCCGCCGCAGCAGACCAGTATTCGTAACATACTGCGTGCGAAGGTCGCCCAGTGCTATGACGATAACGGTCAGGTGGAAGTGCAGCTTGAGGTGGGCGGGAAAACGCTGTGGGCGAGGATCAGCCCGTGGGCCAGGGATGAGCTTGGCATCAAACCTGGCCTGTGGCTGTACGCGCAAATTAAGAGCGTGTCGATCACCGCCTGATTACAGCAGGTGGGTGTAGATAAACTTCGCGATGCTGTCGGTGGTATTGTCACCAATCACGATGTTGGCGCGGGCTTTGACCGCGTCATCAGCGTTACCCATCGCCACGCCGGTGCCTGCGGCTTCCAGCATGCTGATATCGTTAAAGTTGTCGCCAAAGGCGATCACATTTTCCATTGACCCACCCTGCGCTTCGATCCACTGAGTAAGACGTCGCCCTTTGCTGTTACCTTTACGGGCAATGTCGACTTGATCATGCCAGGACCATTCACACTCCAGCCCCAGTTGTTGTTCAACGTCTTTACCAAACTGCTGCAGTTTTGGAATATCTTCGTCGGTCAGGGCAAATTTCCACACGGCGTTGACATCATGCGCGGCCTGCGCCAGCGAAGGAACCTGGGTGAAGGTTGGGCGCTGTTCCGGCGGTAGCGTTTGCGCCCAGTTAGCGGTACGCACCACATGCCCGGTCGGACGCTCATACAGCATGGCCTCGTCAACATACATCAGACCATGAATTTGATGTTCATCCAGCATTTCGATGAGCTGCAATGCCTGGTCAACCGGGAGAGGATCGGATTCCAGTACCTTTTTTGCATGATAATCATACAAGTAAGTGCCGTTGCAGCAAATTGCAGGTGTATCCAGCGCCAGTGCCTGATAAAAAGGATGAATAGCAACGTGATGGCGACCTGTGACAATGATAAGTTGGTAGCCTGCTTCTCTGGCGCGTGAGAGCGCTTCAAGAGAGGATGGCAACAAGGTCTTTTTCGGGGTCAGTAAGGTACCGTCTAAATCCAGGGCAATCACGCGTGCGGTCATAGGTTTTTCCAGATTAAGGTTGAGAATTGTGTCTGCTGGAATGGTACACCGAGACGGGAGCCGGACAAAATTCTGAGTCTTGATTAAGCATTCACCGTTAAAAGCGTCTACCTTAGGCGTGTGTCAGGCAATTGCAGCCACCTGCCAACAAGCAAAGGAGTATTCATGAAACAAACCGTTTATACCGCCAGTCCTGAGAGTCAGCAAATTCATGTCTGGAGCCTGAATCACGATGGGTCTTTGACGCTGACCCAGGTGGTTGATGTACCGGGTCAGGTACAGCCGATGGTCGTCAGCCCGGATAAGCGCTATCTCTATGTCGGTGTGCGTCCGGAGTTTCGTGTTCTGGCATATCGTATTGCGCCTGATGACGGTGCGCTGACCTTCGTTGCGGAGTCTGCGCTGCCGGGTAGTCCGACGCATATTTCTACCGATCATCAGGGGCGCTTCGTGTTTGTCGGTTCCTATAATGCGGGCAGCGTCAGCGTCACGCGTCTGGAAAATGGTCTGCCGGTGGAGCTCCTGGATGTGGTTGAAGGTCTGGATGGTTGCCACTCGGCCAACATCTCTCCGGATAACCGTACTCTGTGGGTTCCGGCATTGAAACAGGATCGTATCTGTCTGTTTGACGTCAGTGATGATGGTCATCTGGTCGCGCAGGAGCCGGCAGAAGTGACCACCGTGGAAGGCGCGGGTCCGCGTCATATGGTGTTCCATCCGAATAAGCAATACGCCTATTGCGTGAATGAGCTGAACAGCTCTGTTGACGTCTGGGAACTGAAAGATCCGCACGGCAAAATTGAATGCGTACAGACGCTGGATATGATGCCTGCTGATTTCTCCGATACCCGATGGGCGGCAGATATTCATATTACGCCGGATGGTCGTCATTTGTATGCCTGCGATCGTACCGCCAGTCTGATTACGGTGTTTAGCGTCTCAGAAGACGGAAGCGTGCTGACTAAAGAAGGCTTCCAGCCGACCGAAACGCAACCACGCGGTTTTAATATCGACCACAGCGGTAAATACCTGATTGCCGCCGGGCAAAAATCTCATCACATCGCGGTGTACGAGATTGCTGGCGAACAAGGGTTGCTGACGGAGAAAGGTCGTTACGCGGTAGGACAAGGCCCGATGTGGGTGGTGGTTAACGCGTACTAATATTGCGTCTAATGCCGGATGAGTATCCGGCACATTGCCCGGCAGAGCATGAGTCTGCCGGGTTTACATCAGAGAATGGCAATTACTGCTTAGGCTCTGCAACCACTTTGCTACCAATACCGCGGTTGTTGTATTCCCACATGCGGTTGAAGTTAGTGTCGTTCAGGTTACGCTGGATTTCGCCTTTATCATCTTCCGCGCCGGTATTACCGGTAAAGGGATGTTTTGAGATAACGCTGTCAGCCCACGGTTTCGCCATGTTAAAGCCTTCGTTAATCACGCTGTCGCGAATAACCACCTGTCCATTGGTGTTAGAATCAACATCCAGCGAGCGGCCCAGCTGCGCCACGCCATCACCACTTGCCGTGAAGCGGCTATTGATAGCCAGGAAACCGTAGTAGATGTTTGACAGGGTAGCCGGTGCAAACACGTACGCTTCCTGCTGGGTACGGGAGTTCACAACGCGGAAATCGGTGTTATCGAATACCACCGCGCCACGACCAGACACGATATCCACATCGCCTTCAATGTAGCTGTTCGTCACCAGCGTACGCGGCTGACGATCGTTTTCCAGACGGTTTTGTACGCCGCTATTGGTCACGAAGAAGGTGTTCTGGCGACCCAGGATGTTGACGTTGTTGATCTGTACTTTATCGCCATCGGTACGCAGTGCGACTGCCGGATGGTTACCTGCATCAACGCTATCACCGAGGTTGTTTTCAATGGTCAGGTTCTGCAATTGCAGACCGTTATTTTGCGACCAAACGACCGCAGAACACATCACGCCAATATTGGTGCCGCGCTTGCTCTGGCAATTATCAAACATATACCACGCTGGTTTGCCCGGCATATATTTACCGCCCGGGTTCACCGTACGACGCCAGTCAGCGGTGCTCATATCACCGTCAATGGCCTGGCCAATTTTCACATCCAGCGGTTTTTCGCCAGTACCGTAAAGCGTCAGGCTACCTGTCGCTGCCGGGATATAGACCGTGCCCTGATATTCGCCCGGCATGATCGCGATGTACTGACGTTTGTTGGTACGTTTGATGATTGCCGCATCAACCGCGGCCTGAATGCTGGTATGCGTCACGCCCTGGGTACCTGCCGGGCCAACGACAAAGTCAGGCTGCGCGGGCAAAGTAATAGCAGAAGGGCTCCACGGCGCGGTGTTTGGCGTCAGCGCGGAAAAATAGTGCGCGGCGACGAAGTTTTTCGCTTCATTGGCCGACAGAATCGGGCGCGAAGCGGTGCCAGGCGCGGTCTGATCGGAAGGAATTTGATCGGGCGGTGTAGAGCTACAGGCGGTCAGCGTCACGCCAAAAGCCATTGCCAGCGCCAGACGGGAAACTGATGATATGTTCACAGGTTGCTCCGGGCTTTGAAAGTTATCCATTGAAGCCTGCTTTTTTATACTAAGTTGAGCGAAACGGGAAGGTTAAAAGGTAAAAAGTTCTTTTTTATCGCCGTAATGCCCGGCGCGGAGAGACCTTATATCACAAATAGATAACAATTATGCTCATCCAGGTTGACAACATCCGCTGAATCAAAAATAAATGTCTATACAACCTATGACAAGTGGTGAGTCAAATGCAGCAATTCTTCCCTGATGATGTTATCTGGCGCAATGTTCGCCTGGCGACCATGGATCCTGAACGTGATAACCCGTATGGGCTGGTGGATGGACATGCGTTGATCGTCCGCCAGGGTAAGATTCGCGCTATTGTGCCGGAGTCTTCGTTATACCTCACACATGACAATACCTTTGATATGCAGGGCCGGCTGGTGACGCCTGGCCTGATCGACTGCCATACGCACCTGGTCTTTGGCGGGAATCGCGCAGGTGAATGGGAGCAGCGGCTTAACGGTGTTTCCTACCAGCAGATAAGCGCCCAGGGGGGCGGTATTATTGCCACCGTGTCGGCGACCCGTAGCGCCACTGATGAACAACTTCTTCATATAGCGCATCAGAGAATGGAGAGGTTAATCAAAGAAGGCGTTACGCTACTGGAAATAAAGTCTGGTTATGGTCTGGATTTGCAGACAGAAGAGAAAATATTACGTGTGGTGGCAGCGCTGGCGGCGGAAGATGTGATTGAAATAAGCCCGACGCTGTTGGCCGCGCATGCTACCCCGGCGGAATACCGGGGTGATCCTGACGGCTATATTACGCTGGTATGCGAGACTATTTTGCCGCAGTTGTGGGAGCAAGGGCTGTTCGAGACCGTCGATCTGTTCTGTGAAAGCGTGGGTTTTACGCTGGCGCAGAGTGAACGGGTGTTTCAGGCAGCACAGGCGCTGGGCATCCCGATCAAAGCGCATGTTGAACAACTGTCACTGCTCGGCGGCGCCCAGTTGGTGAGCCGCTACCACGGTTTATCCGCCGACCATATTGAATATCTTGATGAAGCGGGCGTGGCGGCGATGAGCCAAAGCGGTACGGTTGGGGTGTTGTTGCCCGGCGCTTTCTATTTCCTCAAAGAGCAACAGCGTCCGCCGGTAGAGCTGTTACGGCAATATCAGGTGCCGATGGCGGTGGCGACCGACTTCAACCCTGGCACCAGTCCGTTTATCAGTCTGCACTGGGCGATGAATATGGCTTGCGTCCAGTTTGGCTTAACGCCGGAAGAAGCGTGGGCTGGCGTCACCCGTCATGCGGCCCGGGCGCTGGGACGTCATGCCTCTCACGGTCAATTGAAGGCCGGGTTTGTGGCCGATTTTGTGGTGTGGGATGCCGAACTCCCGGTCGAGATCCTCTATGAGCCAGGGCGTAACCCGCTCTACCAACGTGTATTCAAAGGACAACCTGCATGACTAACTGGCAACCTGCTTCTCCTGCACTATGGCAGGGGCGAGATGACCGCGCCGAGTCGCCGACTGCGCTGCGCCTGTTTCAGACGATTACGCTGAGTTCGGCGTTTTCCCCGGAAATGTACTCTGAGCAGATAGCACTGCTTGGTTTTGCCTGTGATGAAGGCGTTAAACGTAATCAGGGGCGTACGGGAGCCGCCGGAGCGCCAGATGCGCTACGTAAAGCGCTGGCGAATTTAGCCAGTCACGACGGGCATCAGCGGCTGGTGGATCTGGGAAATATTGTGGCGCAGGCCCCCGATCTTGAGGGCGCGCAGCAGGCGCTACGCAAGGCGGTACAGCGCTGTCAGCAGACGAAAATGCGTACCCTGGTACTGGGGGGAGGACACGAAACCGCGTTTGCCCATGGCGCTGGCGTGCTGGATGCGTTCCCACAGGCAAAAGTGGGCATCATCAATCTCGACGCGCATCTCGATTTGCGTCATGCCGAACAGGCCACATCTGGTACGCCGTTTCGCCAGCTGTCGCACCTTTGCGATGAACAGCAACGCGGATTTCACTATGCCTGTATCGGCGTCAGTCGGGCGGCAAATACCCAGGCGCTGTGGGATGAAGCGCAGCGGCTTGGTGTCACCGTGGTGGAAGATTTGCACTGTGATTCGGCACAGGCCCAACTGGCGCAGTTTGCCTCTGGCGTGGATGTCATCTATCTGACTATCGACCTTGACGTACTGCCGGTTTGGGAAATGCCCGCGGTGTCAGCGCCCGCTGCGCTGGGCGTACCGTTGGCGACGCTGTTGGGGCTGATTGAACCCCTTTGTCGTAGCGGTAAACTGCAGGCGGTGGATATGGTTGAATTTAATCCACGCTTTGACGATGATGGCAGAGCGGCACGCGTTGCGGCGCGATTAGGCTGGCAAATCGCGCACTGGTGGCGCTGACATGCCTGAGGGCGTTACGCTTATCAGGTTCGGGTAATGTCTGTAAACTATACCCATTCACATTTCAGCTTAAGGAAGGCACACGCATGCTCCCATCCCGTTCTGCTCCAGCTCCTTTTTACGAAAAGGTAAAACAGGAGATCAGCGAAAAGATTGCCAGCGGTATCTGGCAAGCTCACGATCGTATCCCGTCTGAAGCAGAGCTGGTGGCACAGTATGGTTTTAGCCGCATGACCATCAATCGGGCGCTGCGTGAGTTAACGGATGAGGGGGTGCTGGTGCGTTTGCAGGGGGTGGGGACGTTTGTCGCCGAGCGAAAAGGCCAGTCTGCGCTGTTTGAAATTCGCAGTATTGCGGATGAAATCAACGCGCGTCAGCATCAGCACCGCTGTGAGGTTATGACGCTGGAAAGAACCCAGGCAAATGCGCAGCAGGCTTTAGTGTTAAACGTTAAAGAAGGCACCCCCATTTTTCACTCCATCATGGTGCACTACGAGAACGATTTGCCGGTACAAATTGAAGATCGCTGTGTGAATGCGGAGATTGTGCCGGAGTATCTGGCGCAGGATTACAGCCAGACCACGCCTCACGCTTACCTGTCGCTGATCGCCCCCTTAACGGAAGGTGAGCACATTGTCGAAGCGGTACGCGCCAGTGCGGAAGAGTGCGCGTTGCTGAAAATCAAAGAACACGATCCCTGCTTGCTGATCCGCCGCAAAACCTGGTCCGCATCATCCATTGTCTCTCATGCCCGTTTGCTGTTTCCGGGTTCCCGCTATCGCCTGCAAGGACGGTTTATGTCCTGATGTCGGGATACCAAAACCGTGATTGCTGACGCAATATAATAAAAATGTATCTTAATTGTTAAAATCACCCTTGCGGCGACTTGTATAGACAAGTATATGTTACTTATCTATCCGACGTTCGCGAGGAGTTTTCTGTCATGTCCCATAGCAAATATCGTCAGCAGGATATTCGTGCCCCGCGTGGCACTACCTTAACGGCCAAAAGCTGGCTGACTGAAGCGCCGCTGCGCATGTTAATGAACAACCTGGATCCCGACGTGGCGGAAAATCCGCATGAGCTGGTGGTATACGGCGGGATTGGTCGCGCCGCGCGTGACTGGGCGTGTTACGACGCCATCGTCAATGCGCTGACGCAACTGGAGAGCGATGAGACCCTGCTGGTCCAGTCGGGTAAACCGGTCGGTGTGTTCAAAACCCATGACAACGCCCCGCGCGTACTGATTGCTAACTCCAACCTGGTTCCGCACTGGGCAACCTGGGAACACTTTAACGAGCTGGATGCCAAAGGGCTGGCGATGTACGGTCAGATGACCGCCGGGAGTTGGATCTACATCGGCAGCCAGGGCATCGTGCAGGGGACGTATGAAACCTTCGTTGAGGCCGGACGTCAGCATTATCAGGGTAACCTGAGCGGACGCTGGGTGTTAACCGCCGGGCTGGGCGGCATGGGCGGGGCGCAGCCGTTAGCCGCGACGCTGGCGGGCGCATGCTCGCTGAATATTGAATGTCAGCAAAGCCGCATTGATTTCCGTCTGCGTACCCGTTACGTGGACGAGCAGGCGACATCGCTGGACGATGCGCTGGCGCGTATCGATAAGTACACCCGCGAAGGGAAAGCGGTTTCCATTGCGCTGTGCGCGAACGCCGCCGACGTTGTGCCGGAGCTGGTGAAGCGTGGTGTGCGCCCGGATATGGTGACCGACCAGACCAGCGCCCATGATCCGCTGCATGGTTATCTGCCGTCCGGTTGGAGCTGGGAAGAGTATCAGGCGAAAGCGGTGTCCGATCCGCAGGGTACGGTGCAGGCGGCGAAACGCTCAATGGCAACGCATGTTGAAGCGATGCTGGCGTTTAGCAAAATGGGCGTACCGACGTTTGATTACGGCAATAACATTCGCCAGATGGCCAAAGAGATGGGCGTGGAAAACGCCTTTGATTTCCCCGGTTTTGTGCCAGCGTATATTCGACCGCTGTTCTGTCGTGGCATTGGCCCGTTCCGCTGGGTGGCGCTTTCCGGCGATCCGCAGGATATTTATAAAACCGATGCCAAAGTGAAAGAGATCGTGGCTGACGATAAACACCTGCATCACTGGCTGGATATGGCGCGTGAGCGGATTAACTTCCAGGGATTACCGGCGCGTATCTGCTGGGTCGGCCTGGAATGGCGACAGAAGCTGGGGCTGGCGTTTAATGAAATGGTGCGCAGCGGCGAAGTGTCCGCGCCAATTGTTATTGGCCGTGACCATCTGGACTCCGGCTCCGTTGCCAGTCCGAACCGCGAAACCGAAGCCATGCGCGACGGGTCTGACGCCGTATCTGACTGGCCGCTGCTGAATGCGCTGCTGAACACCGCCAGCGGCGCGACGTGGGTGTCATTGCACCACGGTGGCGGAGTGGGAATGGGTTTCTCCCAGCATGCCGGGATGGTCATTGTTTGTGATGGCACCGATGAAGCCGCTGCGCGTATTGCCCGGGTATTGCATAACGATCCGGCTACCGGGGTGATGCGCCACGCTGACGCCGGATATGATATTGCGGTGGAATGCGCCGTCGAAGAAGGGCTGAATTTGCCGATGGTCGCTGCGACGCAGGGGAAACGCTGAGATGAATACCATGACATTAACGCCGGGCCAACTGACTTTTGCACAACTTCGTGACATCTGGCAGCAGCCTATCCAACTAAGCCTTGATGCCAGCGCAATTGACGCCATTAATGCAAGCGTCGCCTGCGTCAATAACATTGTCGCTGAAGGCCGTACGGCATACGGCATTAATACCGGTTTTGGTCTGCTGGCGCAGACCCGTATCGCCACAGAAGATTTGCAGAATTTACAGCGCTCGTTGGTGCTTTCTCATGCGGCTGGCGTCGGCGAGGCGCTGGACGACGCGATGGTGCGTCTGATTATGGTGCTGAAAATCAACAGCCTGGCGCGCGGTTTTTCCGGTATTCGCCTGAGCGTGATTGAAGCGCTGATTGCGCTGGTGAATGCCGAGGTGTATCCGCTGATCCCGGCGAAAGGCTCAGTGGGGGCATCGGGTGACCTGGCGCCGTTGGCGCATATGTCTCTGACATTGCTGGGTGAAGGGAAGGCGCGCTGGCAGGGGGAATGGCTCCCGGCGACCGAAGCACTGAAAAAGGCCGGGCTGGAGCCGATAACGCTGGAGGCGAAAGAAGGGCTGGCGCTGCTTAACGGGACTCAGGCTTCGACGGCTTTTGCGCTGCGTGGGCTCATTGAAGCTCAGGAACTGTTTGCGTCCGCGACGGTGTGCGGGGCGCTGACCACCGAAGCCGTTTTGGGCTCCCGTCGTCCGTTTGACGCGCGGATTCATGCCGCGCGAGGACAACGCGGACAGATTGACGCCGCGGCGCTGTACCGCCATGTGTTGACGGATTCCAGCGCGCTTTCGCAGTCGCATCATAACTGTGAAAAAGTACAGGATCCGTATTCTCTGCGCTGTCAGCCGCAGGTGATGGGGGCATGTCTGACGCAAATGCGCCAGGTGATGGATGTTCTGCTGGTGGAAGCTAACGCGGTTTCCGACAACCCGCTGGTGTTTGCCGAAGAAGGCGATGTGATTTCCGGCGGCAACTTCCATGCTGAACCCGTGGCGATGGCGGCGGATAACCTGGCGCTGGCGATTGCGGAAATCGGGGCATTATCGGAGCGACGCATTGCGTTAATGATGGATAAACACATGTCGCAACTGCCGCCTTTCCTGGTGAAAAATGGCGGAGTTAACTCCGGCTTTATGATTGCGCAAGTCACGGCTGCCGCGCTGGCGAGCGAGAACAAAGCGCTGGCGCATCCGCACAGTGTAGACAGCTTACCGACCTCCGCCAACCAGGAGGATCATGTGTCTATGGCGCCGGCGGCGGGTCGCAGGCTGTGGGAGATGGCGGCGAATACGCGCGGTGTGATTGCCGTCGAGTGGCTGGCGGCGTGTCAGGGAATCGATCTACGTGAAGGGTTAACCTCAAGTCCATTGCTGGAGCAGGCGCGCCAGGCGCTACGCGAGCAGGTTGCCCACTATACGCAGGATCGCTTTTTCGCCCCGGATATTGAATCCGCGACCGAACTGTTAGCGCAAGGAACGTTGCTGAAATTGCTGCCCGAATTTCTGTAGAAAATTGCCTGATGGCGACGCTAATGCGTCTTATCAGGCCTACGATCTGCTTTGTAGGCCGGATGAGGCGAAGCCGACATCCGGCCCAACAGAGATTAACTAAACATCGCCGTAATCGAGGCGCTGGCGAGCGAGTGGAAGTGAACATTAAATCCAACCATCGCGCCGCTGGCGTCCTCATCGACATCAATACGCTCTACATCCAGCGCGTGAACCGTAAAGATATAGCGATGAGTTTCCCCCTTCGGCGGCGCTGCGCCACCATAACCGGCTTTACCAAAATCCGTACGGGTCTGAATCACCCCGTCCGGCAGTGCAACCAGACCGGAACCGAAGCCTTGCGTGAGAACGCGGGTATCGGCGGGCAGATTTACAACTACCCAGTGCCACCAGCCGGAGCCGGTGGGCGCATCAGGATCGTAACAGGTCACGACAAAGCTCTTAGTCCCGGCGGGCACATCGTCCCATGCCAGATGCGGGGAAATATTATCCCCGTCATATCCCATGCCGTTAAAGACGTGACGATGCCCAAGCTTCTCCCCATCGCGCAGATCGTTACTGATTAGTTTCATACTGACTCCTCTCGTTAGCCAAAAAGTGTAGCCAGAAACCGTAGAGCTTACCGCTGTTTAATCGCTAAAAAATGTTGCATGGCGCACAGCCTCATTGACGGCCTGCGTAAGGCGGCGCAACTGCTCGGGCTGGATAATGTACGGCGGCATCAGATAGATCAGCTTACCAAACGGTCGTACCCACACGCCCTGTTCGACAAAGAACTTCTGTAGTGCCGCCATATTTACCGGCTGGGTGGTTTCTATCACGCCGATGGCGCCGAGCACGCGCACGTCGGCGACCCAACTGGAGTCTGCCGCCGGGGCGAGTTCTGTACGCAACTGCGCTTCAATGGCCGCGACCTGCGAGCGCCACTCGCCGGTGTTGAGTAGCGACAGGCTGGCGGAGGCGACGGCACAAGCCAGCGGATTGCCCATAAAGGTCGGACCGTGCATGAAGCAGCCCGCTTCGCCGTTACTGATGGTTTCTGCGACCAGACGGGTGGTCAGGGTCGCGGAAAGGGTCATCGTTCCGGCGGTTAATGCTTTGCCGAGGCACAAAATATCCGGCGTAATATCGGCGTGTTCACAGGCAAACAGCCTGCCGGTGCGGCCAAATCCGGTGGCGATCTCATCGGCAATCAGCAGGATGCCTTCCCGGTCGCACATCTTACGGATACGCTTTAACCACTCAGGATGGTACATGCGCATACCGCCAGCGCCCTGCACAATTGGCTCGAGGATCACCGCCGCAATCTCGTGACGATGCGCGGCCATCAGGCGGGCAAAAGGCACCATGTCCAGTTCGTCCCACTTGCCGCCCATGCGGCTTTGCGGCGCAGGCGCAAACAGGTTTTCCGGCAGATACCCTTTCCACAGACTGTGCATTGAGTTGTCGGGATCGCAGACCGACATCGCGCCGAAGGTATCGCCGTGATAGCCGTTACGAAATGTCAGGAAACGCTGACGAGATTCCCCTTTGGCCTGCCAGTATTGCAGCGCCATTTTCATCGCCACTTCCACCGCGACCGAACCTGAATCCGCGAGAAAAACGCACTCCAGCGCTTCTGGCGTCATGTCCACCAGTTGGCGACACAGCGCGATGGCCGGGGCATGGGTAATGCCGCCAAACATCACGTGCGACATGGCGTCAATCTGCGTTTTCATTGCGGTGTTCAACTGCGGATGATTGTAACCGTGGATCGCCGCCCACCAGGATGACATACCGTCAATGAGCCGCTCACCGCTGGCTAAAATCAGTTCACAACCTTCGGCCCGCGCCACCGGATACACCGGCAATGGGGAGGTCATGGAAGTGTAAGGGTGCCAGATATGGCGTTGGTCAAACGCAAGATCATCCGTTGTCATAATCGACTTGTAAACCAAATTAAAAAGATTTAGGTTTACGAGTCTACACCAAACTGACAACGAAACGTATACCAATATGGCTCATTCTTCTCGCTGGACAATGTCGCAAGTCACCGAATTATTTGAAAAACCACTGCTTGATCTCCTGTTTGAAGCGCAACAGATTCATCGTCAGCACTTCGATCCGCGGCAGGTACAGGTCAGTACGCTGTTGTCGATTAAGACTGGCGCCTGCCCGGAAGACTGCAAATACTGCCCGCAAAGTTCTCGCTATAAAACGGGTCTGGAAACTGAACGCTTGATGGAAGTGGAACAGGTACTGGACTCGGCGCGTAAGGCGAAGCAGGCCGGTTCAACGCGGTTTTGCATGGGGGCGGCGTGGAAGAATCCGCACGAGCGCGATATGCCTTACCTGGAACAGATGGTTCAGGGCGTGAAAGCGTTGGGGCTGGAAGCCTGCATGACGCTGGGAACGCTCAACGAAACCCAGGCTCAGCGCCTGGCCAACGCGGGACTGGATTACTACAACCATAACCTCGACACCTCGCCGGAGTTTTACGGCAATATCATCACTACCCGGTCTTATCAGGAACGTCTGGATACGCTGGATAAAGTGCGTGAAGCCGGGATTAAAGTCTGCTCAGGCGGTATTGTCGGATTAGGCGAAACGGTCACCGATCGCGCCGGTCTGCTGCTGCAATTAGCCAATCTGCCGACACCGCCGGAAAGCGTGCCGATCAACATGCTGGTGAAGGTGAAGGGCACGCCGCTTGCCGATAACGACGACGTCGACGCGTTTGATTTCATCCGTACCATCGCCGTGGCGCGCATCATGATGCCAACCTCTTACGTGCGTCTTTCCGCCGGGCGCGAGCAGATGAACGAGCAAACCCAGGCGATGTGCTTTATGGCCGGCGCTAACTCGATTTTCTACGGCTGCAAACTGCTGACCACGCCGAATCCGAACGAAGATAAAGATTTGCTGTTGTTCCGCAAGCTGGGTCTCAACCCGCAGCAAACGGCGGTGCTGGCGGGGGATAACGAACAGCAACAACGTCTCGAGCAGGCGCTGCGTACCCCGGATACCGATGATTACTACAACGCGGCAACCGTATGACCTGGCAGCAAAAAATTGGCGATGCGCTCACGGCGCGTCGTTGCGCTGATGCGTGGCGGCAGCGCTATGCGGTGACCCAGGGCGCCGGTCGCTGGCTGCAGGCCGACGGTCGCCAGTATCTGAATTTCTCCAGCAACGACTACCTTGGCCTGAGCCACCATCCGCAGATTATCTGCGCCTGGCAGCAGGGAGCTGAACGTTTTGGCGTCGGCAGCGGCGGCTCGGGTCATGTCAGCGGGTATTCCGTGGCTCACCAGGCGCTGGAAGAAGAGCTGGCGCAGTGGCTGGGCTATTCGCGGGCGCTGTTATTTATCTCCGGTTTTGCCGCTAATCAGGCGGTGATAGCCGCATTGATGGAAAAAGACGATCGTATTGTCGCCGACAGGCTTAGCCATGCCTCGCTGTTGGAGGCCGCCAGCCTTAGCCCGGCTGTTCTACGTCGCTTTACCCATAACGATCCGCATCATCTGGAGCGTCTGCTGACTGCCCCCTGTCCGGGGCAGCAGCTCGTGGTCACTGAAGGCGTATTCAGCATGGATGGCGACAGCGCGCCGCTCGCTGAAATCCACGCGGTGGCGGAACGACACGGTGCGTGGCTACTGGTGGATGATGCGCACGGCGTTGGCGTAACCGGTGCAGAAGGACGCGGCTCCTGCTGGCGACAGCAGGTCAAACCCGAACTGTTAGTGGTGACGTTTGGCAAAGGATTTGGCGTCAGCGGCGCGGCAATCCTGTGTTCTGACAGCGTGGCCGACTATCTGTTGCAGTTTGCCCGTCATCTGATCTACAGCACCAGTATGCCTCCGGCGCAGGCTCAGGCTCTACGCGCCGCGCTGGCGGTGATCCGCAGCCGTGAAGGCGATGAACGCCGGGAAAAGTTAGCGATGCTGATCCAGCGTTTTCGCGCTGGGGTGAATACGCCGGGTTTAACGCTGGCGAATTCAACCAGTGCTATTCAGCCGCTGATTGTTGGCGATAACCATAAAGCCTTGCAACTGGCGGACACATTACGGCAACAGGGATGTTGGGTGACGGCAATTCGCCCGCCGACGGTGCCCGCCGGTACGGCCAGATTACGGCTGACGCTGACCCAGGCGCATGAGGTGCAGGATATCGATCGTCTACTGGAGGTGTTGCATGGCGCAGGTCAATAAACGGGCGATTGCCGCCGCGTTTGGCCGCGCGGCCACCCACTATGAGCAACACGCAGAGCTACAGCGTCAAAGTGCCGATGCGTTACTGGCGTTACTGGATGGCGGCACGTTCTCGCAGGTATTGGATGCGGGCTGTGGGCCTGGACGTATGAGTCGTTACTGGCGTGAGCAGGGGAGCGAGGTTTGCGCGCTGGATCTGTCGTCGCAAATGCTGGCTGAAGCGCAGCGTCACGATGTCGCCCACCATTATCTGCTGGCAGATATCGAAGCCATCCCGCAGGCAAGCGCGAGCTTTGACCTGGCCTGGAGTAATCTGGCCGTACAGTGGTGTAGCGACCTGCGCGGCGCGTTAAGCGAGCTTTACCGGGTGGTGCGTCCTGGCGGGACGGTGGCGTTTAGTACCCTGGCGCAGGGGTCGATGCCGGAACTTCGTCAGGCCTGGCAGGCGGTTGACGATCGGGAGCACGCCAATCGTTTTTTGCCCGTGGCGCAACTGGAAAACGCCCTGTATGGCTGGGATGTTGATTACCAGTCTCATGCCGTCACGCTGTGGTTTGATGATGCGCTGAGCGCCATGCGTTCGCTAAAAGGCATTGGCGCGACGCATTTGCATGATGGGCGCGAGCAACGTGTGCTGACGCGCGCTCAGCTGCGCCAGCTACAGTTAGCCTGGCCCTGTCAGCAGGGGAAATATCCGCTGACCTACCATCTTTTTTTAGGAGTAATTCAACGTGGCTAAAACGTATTTTGTCACCGGGACAGATACCGAAGTCGGTAAAACTGTCGCCAGCTGCGCGCTGCTCCAGGCGGCGGGACAACTGGGGTTGCGCGCCGTTGGCTATAAGCCGGTGGCGTCAGGCAGTGAAATGACGGCTGATGGCCTGCGAAACAGCGATGCGTTGGCATTACAGCGCAATAGCGCTGTGACGGCGGACTATGCGGCGATCAATCCCTACTGCTTCGCTGAACCTACCTCGCCGCATATCATCAGCGCCGACGAAGGTCGCCCCATTCTGGCTTCCGTGATGTCTGCAGGGTTACGCACGCTTGAAGCGCAGGCTGACTGGGTACTGGTGGAGGGGGCTGGTGGATGGTTTACGCCGCTTTCGCCAACGCTGAGTTTTTCCGACTGGGTCAAAACAGAACAGTTGCCGGTGATTCTGGTGGTTGGCGTTAAGCTCGGCTGCATCAATCACGCCATTCTGACCGCCCAGGCGGTGCAGCAGGCCGGACTGACGCTTGCCGGATGGGTAGCCAATGATGTGACGCCGCCCGGCAAACGTCATGCTGAATACATGGCGACGCTAAAGCGCGTGATCCCGGCACCTGGGCTGGGGGAAATTCCCTGGCTGGCAGAAGATCCTGAGCAGGCATCGACCGGACGTTATCTCGATCTCAGCATTTTGTCTTTGACGGCAACAGCTGGTTGAATCGAGAGGGGAAATAACACTGGTCGCTATTGCAGTACGCGGACAAGAAAATGGTGAAAATGCGAGCAAGATCTCGGCTCTCCCTGGCCGCCTCGTTAGCTGATAAATATCAAAAAATAGCGATAATTTTTTTTTAGCCCAGCGGAAAAGAGAGTCAGGGTGTTTTTGCCAGGCTACAGTCCACACGGGCTGGAAGCAGTTATCCACTATTCCTGTGGATAACCTTGTGCATTAGGGTTAGAAAACACAATGTAAGCGAGAGAAGACGCGGCCTGCGACTAAATTGATGCGAAAGACGGCTTGAGATAATAATCTTTAAATTACAGATAGTTAGATAAAAGCAATGGCTGTCGCAGAAGTGTCATGTGTTGCCATAAAACTTTCATCGGCTGGCTTGACAAATGTTAAAAAAGGCATTGGTTTGGGGATAACACATTTTTGCTGGTGTTTTATCTTGTCTGGGGGCAAATTTTGGCCTGCAGTCACGGCTATTTTGCGGGTGTAACAGAAATATTCTGGCGCGTTACTGTTTTTTCATCCAGTATATTTTACTGGCAAAATATACGACTGCGAGTAAAATTACACACCTGCCCGCCCATTGCTTCAGGTAGCTGCTCATGAGTAAACCGTTCAAACTAAATTCCGCTTTTAAACCCTCTGGCGATCAGCCTGAGGCGATACGTCGCCTGGAAGAAGGTCTGGAGGACGGTCTGGCGCATCAGACGCTGCTGGGGGTGACGGGATCGGGGAAAACATTCACCATCGCGAATGTGATTGCGGACCTACAGCGTCCTACCATGGTGCTGGCGCCTAACAAGACGCTTGCCGCGCAGCTATATGGCGAGATGAAAGAGTTCTTTCCGGAAAACGCGGTGGAATATTTTGTCTCCTACTACGACTATTATCAGCCGGAAGCTTACGTACCGAGTTCTGATACCTTCATCGAGAAGGATGCCTCGGTCAACGAACACATTGAGCAGATGCGTCTGTCGGCGACCAAAGCGCTGCTCGAACGTCGGGATGTCGTAGTGGTGGCGTCGGTTTCCGCCATTTATGGTTTGGGAGACCCGGACCTGTATCTGAAAATGATGCTGCATCTGACGGTGGGGATGATCATTGACCAGCGCGCGATCCTGCGTCGTCTGGCGGAGCTGCAATATACCCGTAACGATCAGGCATTCCAGCGCGGGACCTTCCGCGTGCGCGGTGAAGTTATCGACATTTTCCCGGCTGAATCCGACGACATTGCGCTGCGCGTGGAACTGTTCGATGAGGAAGTCGAGCGTTTGTCGCTGTTTGACCCGCTTACCGGGCAGGTTGAATCGACCATTTCCCGCTATACCATCTACCCGAAAACGCACTACGTCACGCCGCGCGAACGTATCGTGCAGGCGATGGAAGAAATTAAAGTCGAGCTGGCAGACCGCCGTAAAAATCTGCTGGCGAATAACAAGTTGCTGGAAGAGCAGCGCTTAAGCCAGCGTACACAGTTCGATCTGGAAATGATGAACGAGCTGGGTTATTGCTCGGGGATTGAAAACTATTCCCGCTATCTGTCCGGACGCGGTCCAGGCGAGCCGCCGCCGACGTTGTTTGATTACCTGCCGGCTGATGGTCTGCTGGTAGTGGATGAATCCCACGTCACTATCCCGCAAATTGGCGGTATGTACCGTGGCGACCGGGCGCGTAAAGAGACCCTGGTCGAATACGGATTCCGTTTGCCCTCGGCGCTGGATAACCGTCCGCTTAAATTTGAAGAGTTCGAGGCACTGGCTCCGCAGACCATCTACGTCTCGGCGACGCCGGGGAACTATGAGCTGGAGAAATCCGGTGATGACGTGGTTGATCAGGTAGTACGACCGACTGGCCTGCTGGATCCGGTGATAGAAGTGCGTCCGGTGGCGACGCAGGTTGACGACCTGCTGTCGGAGATCCGCACGCGTGCGGCGATTAACGAACGTGTGCTGGTCACCACGCTTACCAAACGCATGGCGGAAGACCTCACCGAATACCTCGAAGAGCACGGCGAGCGGGTGCGTTATCTGCACTCAGACATCGATACCGTGGAACGTATGGAAATCATTCGTGACCTGCGCCTGGGCGAGTTTGACGTGCTGGTGGGTATCAACCTGTTACGTGAGGGGCTGGACATGCCTGAGGTCTCGCTGGTGGCGATTCTGGACGCAGACAAAGAAGGGTTCCTGCGCTCTGAACGCTCACTTATCCAGACCATCGGTCGCGCGGCGCGTAACATCAACGGCAAGGCTATACTCTACGGCGATAAAATTACCGCCTCGATGGCCAGGGCGATTGGTGAAACTGAACGTCGTCGCGAGAAGCAGCAGCGCTATAACGAAGAGCACGGTATTACGCCGCAGGGGCTGAACAAGAAAGTGGTCGATATTCTGGCGCTGGGTCAGAATATTGCGAAGACCAAGGCGAAGGGCAAAGGGAAGTCACGTGCGGGTGCGAAGTCTGACGTTGTTGAACTGGATATGACGCCAAAAGCCCTGCAGCAAAAGATTCACGAGTTGGAAGGGCTGATGATGCAGCATGCGCAGAATCTCGAATTTGAAGAGGCTGCGACGATCCGCGATCAGTTGCATCAGTTGCGCGAGTTATTTATTGCGGCATCGTAATCCTGTGCCGGATGCGGGGTAACCCCCTTATCCGGCTTACGGGGTGCTTGCGTTTGTCGGCCTGACAAGCGCAGCGCATCAGGCAAATCCACTCAGCCTAATGCCTGTACCGCTTTCTCCAGCGCGCTGTGCAGCAGCTGACGGTCATGACGGTACGGAATATCGCTGGCTTCCAGCACTTCCTGAATCACAATGCGGTCGGTAACGGCGGAAACATCTACTTTCGGGCCGACAACCACCGCGTCAATCACTTTCTTGCCAACGTACTGTTCGATGATTGCCAGCTTATCGTTAAGCGTCAGGCTGGCTGCTGGCAGGCTTAATTCGCGACCCAGGTTGCCAATGTAGACCATCCTGGCGGGTGTACGCCGTAATGCCTGCGCCAGTTCTTCGAGCAGCAGGATCGGCATCAGGCTGGTATAAAAACTGCCTGGTCCTATCAGAATCAAATCTGCTTCGGCGATTGCCTCAACCGCTTCTCGCGTGGTAGGGACTTTTGGCGACAGCATCAGTTCCTGAGGTGGGATAGTGAGCTGATCGATATTCACTTCGCCATAGACTTCATGCCCCTGATCATCAATAGCCATCAGATCCACCGGCAGCTCTGACATCGGAATTAAATGCGCATCCACCTTCAGCAGGTTGCGAATTAAATTAATAGCTTCCAGAGGCCGCACGCTGAGGTGATCGAGCGCCTTTAACATTAAATTTCCGAGGTTATGTCCGGAAAGCTCGCCATTACCGCCAAAACGGTATTCAAACATAGCGGATGCAACGCTGGGTTGGGTAATTAACTGGTTCAGGCAGTTACGCATGTCCCCCCAGGCGATGCCGCCTTCAGAACGACGAATACGCCCCGTGGAGCCGCCATTATCGGTGGTGGTGACGATACCCGTCAGTCGTGAGCCTAAAGGGGAAAGTGAGGAGAGAACGCGTCCTAATCCATGCCCTCCGCCGAGAGCGACAACGCGATCTAAATCTGCCAGCGTGCGAGTGCGCATAGAGTTTCCTGATATCAATTGATCGGCGCTACAGTACCGTAAATAGCGTGTTTTCAGCAATTATCCAGTTGGCATTTGCCGAAATTAATTTTCGGCGATCTACTCCTTTCTGACGACATGCACCTGACAGCAAGATGATGTATATCAATGCAAAACTGTGTTTTTTGCTTATTCTGTAGCGAAATTGCACGATCATGTCGCTATATACGTATTTATACAGCGTAAGTGTGCTTGGCATTATCGCCATTTACACGCTAGTATCGGCATAACCACTACGTACTCAAAGTATGATGAGTATAAACACTCTAGCCTCTGCACCTGGGTCAAATGATACGGTGCTTTGGCCGTGGCAATGCTCGAACGAGATTGTCACCAGGGCGCAGGAAGAAATGACTGCGTCTCCCGTATTTGGAAAGGTGTACATGGGCTCTCAACTTACCGATGCTTTCGCGCGTAAGTTTTACTACTTACGTTTGTCGATTACCGATGTGTGTAACTTTCGTTGCACCTACTGCCTGCCGGATGGCTATAAGCCCGGCGGGGTCACCAATAACGGCTTTTTGACCGTTGATGAAATTCGCCGCGTCACCCGTGTGTTCGCCAGTCTGGGGACGGAAAAAGTGCGCCTGACAGGGGGCGAACCCTCATTACGTCGCGATTTTACCGACATTATTGCCGCTGTGCGTGAAAACGACGCTATCCGTCAGATTGCGGTAACGACCAATGGTTATCGTCTGGCGCGCGATGCCGCCGCCTGGCGCGATGCCGGGTTGACGGCACTCAACGTCAGCGTCGACAGTCTCGATGCCCGTCAGTTTCACGCCATTACCGGGCAGGACAAATTTCAGCAGGTGATGACGGGCATTGACGCCGCCTTTGCAGCCGGTTTTGAAAAAGTCAAAGTCAACACTGTGTTGATGCGCGACGTAAACCATCATCAACTGGACACCTTCCTGGCGTGGATCCAACCTCGACCAATCCAACTGCGTTTTATTGAACTGATGGAAACGGGCGAGGGCAGCTCTCTCTTCCGTAAACACCATATTTCAGGACAGGTACTGCGCGATGAGCTGCTGCGTCGCGGCTGGATCCACCAGATCCGACAGCGTAGCGACGGCCCGGCTCAGGTTTTCTGCCATCCTGATTATGTTGGCGAAATTGGTCTGATCATGCCTTATGAGAAAGACTTTTGCGCCACCTGTAATCGTCTGCGCGTTTCCTCTGTCGGCAAGCTTCATCTGTGTTTATTTGGTGAAGGCGGCGTAAGCCTGCGTGACTTGCTGGAAGATGACGCTCAGCAATCCGCGCTGGAAGAACGCATTTCAACCGCGCTGCTGGAGAAAAAGCAGACCCATTTCCTGCATCAGAACAATACCGGTATTACGCAAAACTTATCTTACATTGGCGGCTGATCGCTAAAAGGAGTTTTCATGAGTCAGGTAAGCGCTGAATTTATCCCGACACGCATTGCTATTCTTACTGTTTCCAACCGTCGCGGCGAAGAGGACGACACCTCTGGTCACTACCTGCGTGACTCGGCGCAGGAAGCGGGCCATCAGATTGTTGACAAGGCGATTGTCAAAGAGAACCGTTATGCCATCCGCGCCCAGGTTTCCGCCTGGATTGCCAGTGACGATGTGCAGGTTGTGCTTATTACCGGCGGCACCGGACTGACCGAAGGTGACCAGGCGCCGGAAGCGTTGCAACCACTGTTCGACAGAGAAGTTGAAGGTTTTGGCGAAGTATTCCGTATGCTCTCGTTTGAAGAGATCGGTACCGCGACGCTGCAATCCCGGGCAATTGCCGGGGTTGCGAATAAAACGCTGATTTTCGCCATGCCGGGGTCGACCAAAGCGTGCCGTACCGCCTGGGAAAATATCATTGCGCCGCAGCTTGATGCCCGTACGCGTCCGTGTAATTTCCACCCACATTTGAAGAAATAAGTATGTCGCAACTGACTCATATTAACGCCGCTGGCGAAGCCCACATGGTGGATGTCTCTGGCAAAGCAGAAACGGTACGCGAGGCGCGTGCTGAAGCATTCGTGACGATGCGCAGCGAAACGCTGGCGATGATTATCGATGGTAGCCACCATAAAGGCGACGTTTTCGCCACGGCGCGCATTGCCGGTATTCAGGCGGCCAAACGAACCTGGGATCTTATCCCGCTGTGTCACCCACTGATGCTGAGCAAAGTCGAAGTCAACCTGCATGCCGAACCGGAACACCATCGTGTACGCATTGAGACGCTGTGTCGCCTGAGCGGGAAAACCGGTGTGGAAATGGAAGCGTTAACGGCGGCCTCCGTGGCGGCGTTGACCATCTACGACATGTGCAAAGCGGTGCAAAAGGACATGGTGATTGGTCCGGTGCGCCTGCTGGCAAAAAGCGGCGGCAAGTCGGGAGATTTTAAGGTGGATGCGCATGATTAAGGTTCTTTTCTTTGCCCAGGTCCGTGAACTGGTCAACACGGATGCTTTAGAGGTCACCGCTGAATTTCCAACGGTCGAAGCGCTGCGCCAGCATCTGGCGGCGCAAGGCGATCGTTGGGCGCTGGCGCTGGAGGACGGCAAGCTGCTGGCGGCGGTGAACCAGACGCTGGTCAGTTTTGACCATCCCCTTAATGCAGGTGATGAAGTGGCTTTCTTCCCACCGGTAACCGGAGGTTAAGATGGCTGAGACGCGAATTGTTGTTGGGCATGCGCCGTTCAGCGTTGGGGAAGAGTATCCCTGGCTAGCCGAGCGTGATGAAGACGGCGCCGTAGTGACCTTCACCGGTAAAGTGCGTAACCACAACCTCGGCGACAGTGTGCAGGCATTAACGCTGGAACACTATCCCGGCATGACCGAAAAAGCGCTGGCGGAGATTGTCGACGAGGCGCGTACGCGCTGGCCGCTCGGACGGGTGACGGTGATTCATCGCATTGGCGCGCTGTGGCCCGGCGATGAAATCGTTTTTGTTGGCGTGACCAGCGCGCATCGCAGTAGCGCGTTTGATGCCGGGCAGTTCATTATGGATTATCTGAAAACCCGCGCACCGTTCTGGAAGCGCGAGGCCACGCCGGAAGGTGAACGTTGGGTGGATGCCCGTGACAGCGATAAGCTAGCAGCAAAACGCTGGTAGAGTACAATTATTGTAGGCTCATACTGATTCAGGAGATTGTCATGGACCGATTCCCACGATCCGATTCTATTGTGCAGGCGCGTTCCGGCCTGCAAACGTATATGGCGCAGGTTTATGGCTGGATGACCTGCGGGTTGTTGCTGACGGCGTTTATCGCCTGGTATGCGGCAAATACGCCCGCGGTGATGATGTTTGTCTTCTCCAGTAAAATCACCTTCTTTGGCCTGATTATCGCCCAACTGGCGCTGGTGTTCGTTTTGTCCGGCATGGTGCAAAAGCTGAGCGCCGGTGTGGCAACCACGCTGTTTATGCTCTATTCGGCGTTAACCGGGTTAACGCTGTCGAGCATCTTCATCGTCTATACCTACTCGTCTATCGCCAGTACCTTTGTGGTCACCGGCGGGATGTTTGGCATCATGAGCCTGTACGGTTATACCACTAAGCGCGATCTCAGCGGTTTCGGCAATATGCTGTTTATGGCGCTAATCGGTATTGTGCTGGCTTCACTGGTTAACTTCTGGCTGAAGAGCGAAGCGTTGATGTGGGCGGTAACCTACATTGGGGTGATTGTGTTTGTCGGTCTGACCGCCTATGACACGCAGAAGCTGAAAAACATCGGTGAGCAGATCGATCTGCGTGACAGTTCTAATCTGCGCAAATACGCGATTCTTGGCGCACTAACGCTGTATCTGGACTTTATCAACCTGTTCCTGATGCTGCTGCGTATCTTCGGCAATCGTCGTTAATTCTCTGTTGCCGGATAAGGCATTACGCCGCATCCGGCACTATATACACCATCATTTCGCCATTGCCTTCTCGTTTTTCGCCCGCAGCTTTTTCGCCCGACTTTCCAGCAACAGGTAGCAAATAAGCGCCAGCAGCAGCGGAATAAAATAATAGAGGACGCGATACGCAAGCAGGGCGGCGATAATCTTGCCTTGAGAAGTATCTTCTCCCGCCAGCAACGCCATAAAAACCGCCTCCAGCACACCGATCCCCGCCGGAATATGTACGATAACCCCGGCAATACTGCTCACCAGTAGCACGCCCAGCACGAAGAAATAGTTGATATCCTGACCCAGCAACAGCCAGATAATGGCTCCCATCACCATCCAGTTGGTACTGGATATCACCATTTGCGCGATGGCAAATTTCCAGGAAGGCAGCACCAGCTTTTGGCCCCTGATGGTGATGTGGCGATGTTTCGCGAAGGCGCAAAACCACAGATAAACGACAATAATCAGCAGTAGCGCAATGCCTAAAATGCGCAGCGTACCTTCATCGATATACCAATGCGCGGGCAGCTCGACCACGCCAAAGGTAAAAATAAAGCCGCCCAGCAGAATATAGCCCAGCCAGTTGGTGGTAATACTCAGTGAAAAAATCCGCGTAATAGTGCTCCCCGGCAACCCGAGGCGCGAGTAGAGTCGATAACGCATCCCAATGCCGCCCACCCAGGTGCTCAATGTCAGGTTGAAGGCGTAACAGATAAACGACACCAGCATGACCTGGCGTTTTGCCAGCTTGTGCCCACAGTAATGTCGGCCGAGCAGGTCATAGCAGCCGTAGAGTAAATAACTGACGATTACCAGCCCCACGGCGCTGAGCAGGGCAGTCCGATTGTAATCCCGGATTACCGTCCAGACCTCTTCCCAATTGACCTTGCTGGCATAAATGACCAGCAACACGATGACGGCAATGAAAAATAGCCACGTGAGTATTTTTTTCGCTAACCGCCAGCGCGGATGTGCTTTGGCCATCAGGATTTTCCTCCGACATCCTCAGTTTGAATGCGATCCTGCGTTTCCATGGCAGGCTGTGCGGGCGGTTCTACCTCGGTCAGATGTGGTGTATGTGCGGGAAGCCAGCCGACCAGCGCCGGGAAATGGCGTAAAAAGTGGAACGCCAGCACGCTTTTGGTCAGGTTCCACCAGGTGCGTTTGGGCAGCATGGATTCATCAACCCGCTTGCAGTCCTGCGCAATAATCGGGTTCAGGTTGTCGCGCAGAGTCTGGTTAAACGCACGGTCATGAATAATGAGATTCGCTTCCAGATTCAGCGACAGGCTGAGCGGGTCAAGATTGCTGGAGCCTACCGTCGCCCAATGATCGTCCATCAGCGCTACCTTGCCATGCAGAGGTTTACGGCGATATTCATAGACATGGACGCCGCCTTTAACCAGATAGTTATACAGCAGGCGGGCGCCCACTTTCACAATCGGCATATCCGGTTCACCCTGCACGATGAGTTTTACCCGAACGCCGCGTCGGGCCGCTTTACGCAGGGCATGCAGAAAGCGATAGCCGGGAAAGAAGTAGGCATTGGCAATGATCACTTCCCGTCTGGCCTGGGTAAGCATTTTCAAATAATGACGTTCAATATCATCGCGATGTTCTTCGTTGTCGCGCCAGACAAATAGTACCTGCGCTTCGCCAGGCCGATGATTTTCGACTGCGCGATGATGACGTCGCCACCAGCGGCGTACGGCGCTCTGACCCGGCAAGTTTTCCAGCACGAATGTCAGGATGTCGGCCACGATGGGACCTTCAACGCGCACGGCGTAATCCTGCTTGGCCTCAGGGCCGTAATCAGACATATGTTCAGCGGAATAATTGATGCCGCCGACGAAAGCGACACGGTCATCAATGACCACAATTTTGCGATGCATACGGCGAAAGAGATTGGTGCGCATGCCGAACAGACGCGGGCGCGGATCGTAATAGCGGAAAACAATGCCGGCTGCGGTTAGCTCATTAACGAAGCTGTCGCTGAGGTCCGGCGAGCCATAGCCATCCAGCAGCACTTCTGCTTTAACACCGCGACGTGCTGCACTCAGCAGCGCGGCATGCAGCTGTTTTCCGACCGCATCTTCAAACCAGATGAAGGTCTCGAGGATAATTTTTTGCTGCGCCTGTTCAATGGCGCCAAACACGGCGGGGTAGTACTGATCGCCGTTTTCCAGCAGTTGAATTTGATTGCCTTCACGCCAGCCAAATTTCATAAATGAATCTCCGCACTCAGAGGGGCATGATCGGACAAATGTCGCCAGTGACGCAGCGCCAGCGTCGTTGGGGTACTGGCATTCGCGTTTTTCACATAGATCCTGTCGAGACGCAGCAGGGGAAACTGCACCGGAAACGTCCGCGCCGGACGACCGTGGGCGCGGGTAAAGATCTCGTCAAGATCGGCATTGGCTTTCAACGGATGATTAGCTTTTTGTCGCCAATCGTTGAAATCACCGGCGACCACGACGGGCTCACCCTCAGGTAAGGCATTCACCCACTCTGCCAGCATAGCGAGTTGGGCCTGACGGTGGGCTTCACGCAAACCGAGATGGACACACATCACGTGAACCGGGTGGGAGAGCATCGGCGGCACGATGCGGCAGTACAGGACCCCGCGTTTTTCACTCGCGCCGACCGACACATCGCGATTTTCATAATGTTCAATAGGATAGCGCGACAGCACAGCGTTACCGTGATGCCCCTGCGGATACACGGCGTTACGTCCATAAGCGAAGTCGCTCCACATGGTATCCGCCAGAAATTCGTAGTGCGTGGTGTCCGGCCAGTTTTCCACATGCAGAGGATGAACCTCGTGCGCGCCCATGACCTCTTGCAGGCACACAATATCCGCACCGACCGTTCTGACGGCCTCTCGCAGCTCAGGCAAAATAAAACGCCGATTGAAGGCGGTAAATCCTTTATGAGTATTAATGGTGAGCACATTGAATGAAAACCGTTCTGTTTGTCTGGCCATGATTCTCCCGTTGGCATCACTTTCCTGATTAAAATAGTGTAGTCGTCGTCACAAAAAGATGCGGTGTTGCGGAATTTTCCGTAAAGTCCGGTACTCTGAACAATTAGTCGAAAATCCTTCAGGAGAAAAGCCATGAGGTGGCAACAACGTGTTCGTGTCGCAACGGGTCTAAGTTGCTGGCAGATTGTGTTGCATTTACTGGTAGTGGCATTGCTGGTAATGGGCTGGATGAGCGGCACGCTGGTGCACGTCGGCCTGGGATTATGCGTCGTTTACGGCGTAACGGTTTTATTAATGCTGGCCTTACAACGTCACCATGAACAGCGCTGGCGCGACGTGGCGGATGTGCTGGAAGAACTCACTACGACGTGGTATTTCGGTGCCGCGATGATTGTACTGTGGCTGTTGTCGCGCGTGCTGCAAAACAACATCTTGCTGGCTCTGGCGGGGCTGGTGATCCTTGCCGGACCCGCCGTGGTGTCGCTGCTGGCGAAAGACAAAAAGCTACATCACCTTGCGTCGAAACATCGCATACGCCGCTGAGCCGGTTGTGGCCGCGATCACCAACAGCGGCCACAAACTTCCCCAGACAATCTTCAGACTCGCATCCTTCAGGTAAATCTGTTTCGTGATGTCCGTAAAATGGCGGATCGGGTTTATCCACGTCAGATTCTGCAACCATACCGGCATGTTTTCGACAGGCGAGACGTAGCCTGAGAGTAATATCGCCGGCATCATGAAGACAAATACGCCGATAAACGCCTGCTGCTGGGTGGCGCACAGCGATGAAATCAGCAGACCAAAACCGACCAGCGACAGCCCATAAATCACCATCGTGAAATAGAACAGTCCCAGTGAACCGGCAAACGGAATGTGATAAGCCCAGATGCCGATCGCCAGCACAATGGTGGCCTGAAAAGTGGCCACAATCAGCGCGGGCACTGCCTTGCCGATGAAAATCTGCCAGGTGGTGAGCGGGGAGACCAGCAGTTGATCGAGCGTGCCCTGTTCGCGCTCGCGGGCCACCGACAGCGAGGTGACGATCATCACGCCGATGGTGGTGATCATGGCGATCAGCGACGGAACCACGAACCATTTGTAGTCCAGATTCGGGTTATACCAGTTACGCACCACCAGTTCGCTGTTGTTCGGTTTTGGCTTACCGTCCATCAGCTCCTGCTGGTACTCCTTCACGATCTGCTGCAGGTAATTGGCGGCAATTTGCGCGCTGTTCGAGTTACGTCCATCGAGGATAATTTGCATGGGCGCTTGCTGGAAGGTATCCAGATTCCGCGAAAAATTGGCCGGGAAGCGCACCAGCAGCAGCGCTTTTTGCGTGTCGATGGTGGGCTGGATCTCCTGTGGGCTTTTCAGTAACAGGACATGCGTAAAGGCGCTGGCGCGGGCGAAGCGCTGGGTAAGCTCCACCGAGTGTTTGCCATTGTCTTCGTTATAGATAGCGATAGTGGCGTTGGTCACTTCCAGCGTCGCGGCGAACGGGAACAGAATGACCTGAATCAGCACCGGTAAAATCAGAATGGCTCGCGTCTGCGGCTCGCGTAATAGCGATTGCAGCTCTTTACGAATTAATGTCCATAAGCGATGAAACATGCCCGTCCCCTTAATCCAGCCGACGTTTGGTTTTAAGCCACGTCAGGCCAATAAACATTACCGCCGAAGCGATTAAAAACAGCACGTTGATAATCAGCACCACCGGAATGTTGCCCGCCAAAAAAAGGCTTTGCAGGGTGCTGACGAAATAGCGCGCCGGAATAATGTAAGTCACCGCGCGGATAATCGCCGGCATGCTGTCTATCTGGAAGATAAACCCCGACAACATAATCGAGGGCAGGAAAGCGGCGTTCAGCGCAACCTGCGCGGCGTTAAACTGATTACGGGTGATGGTGGAGATAAGCAGGCCCATGCCGAGCGTACTGAGCAGGAACAGGCTGGTGATAAAAAACAGGATTAGCAACGAGCCGCGATAGGGCACGCCAAGAATAAACACCGACACCAGCATACACAGCAGCATCGCCAGCATGCCTAAAAAGTAATAGGGGACCAGTTTGCACAGCAGCAGCTCGACGCGGGTAACTTCGGTAGACAACAGCGCTTCCATGGTGCCGCGCTCCCATTCACGCGCCACCACTAACGAGGTGAGGATCGCGCCAATCACCGTCATGATGATGGTTACCGCCCCGGGAATTATAAAGTGCTGGCTGATAGCCGCCGGGTTAAACCAGTAGCGGGTCTGCACATCGATTAACGGCTTAAATGATTCCCCGCGATCCTCAGCCCGCTGTTGCTGCCAAATTTGCCAGATGCCTTCGACATAACCCTGCACAAAGTTGGCGGTATTCGGTTCGCTGCCGTCAGTGATCACCTGAATAGGGGCTGTGTCTCCAGGTCGCGCCATTTGTTGGGCAAAATCTACCGGGATCACCACCAGCCCGCGAATGCGCCCGGCCTGCATTTTCTCAATCAATTCCTGACGGTTATCGCTGATGGTGGCGTCAATGTACGGCGAACCGGTCATGGTGTGGGTGAAATCCAGCGCCTCTTCGCTCTGCTGTTCGAGCAAAATTCCCACTCGCAGCTTGCTGGAGTCGAGGTTGATCCCGTAGCCGAAGATAAACAGCAGCAACAACGGGATCACCACCGCAATCAGCCAACTGCTGGGATCGCGGACGATCTGGCGCGTCTCTTTTACGCACAGCGCGCGTACGCGTCGCCATGAGAGCGCGGAGTTACTCATGCGTATGCTCCTTATCCCAGTCATTGATGAGCGTAATAAACGCCTGCTCCATGGTGGGGTCCGGCGTGTCGTTATCGGCAGCCTTTGCTTTCAGGTCGTCCGGCGTGCCGCTGGCGATCAGTTTGCCGCGATAAACCAGTCCGATGCGATCGCAATATTCCGCCTCATCCATAAAGTGGGTCGTCACCATTACCGTGACGCCTTTTTCCACCATGCTGTTGATATGCAACCAGAATTCTCGACGGGTAAGGGGGTCAACCCCGGAAGTGGGTTCATCGAGAAACAGGATATCTGGCTCATGCATCAGCGAGCAGGCCAGCGCCAGACGTTGTTTAAAGCCCAGCGGTAGCTCGTCGGTAGCGTGGGAGGCGATGCTTTTCAGGCCAAATGCCTCACTCATGCGATCGATCTTCTCTTTCTGCGTCCGACCGCGCAGGCCGTAGACGCCGGAGAAAAAACGCAGATTCTGTTCAACCGTCAGGTTGCCGTACAGGGAGAATTTCTGCGCCATATAGCCCAGATGCTGACGCGCTTTGCCGGAGCTAACCTTGAGATCCATATCCAGCACCAGCGCTTTGCCGGAGGTAGGAACCAGCAGACCGCACATCATTTTAAAGGTGGTGGATTTCCCGGCGCCGTTGGGGCCTAACAGGCCAAAAATCTCGCCGCGCTGCACGGCAAAATCTACATGGTCGGTAGCGGCAAAATCGCCAAACTTTTTGGTCAACGCTTTGGCTTCGATCACCGTTTCGCCAGGCGTGCCTTCCACGGTATGCAGGATGGCGCCCAGCGGTGACTCTGATGTTCCGGCACCGCCGAGTAGATCGATAAAAGCATCCTCGAAACGGGGAGCGGTTTCGTTGATGGTTATCTCCGGCATACCGTTCGCGTCTTGAATCTGCTGGGCCGTGGCCTCTTTTTTCAGGATCAAACGGACGGATTTCCCCTGAATCATCCCGTCGCTGACCTGCGGCAGTTTTAACACGCGTTGCAACAGTCGGCGGTTATTTTCCTGCGGGCTGCTCATTAAAAAACTGCGTCCGGCCATCGTCTGCGTAAGCTGGGTCGGATCGCCCTGATACAGCAATTCGCCTTCGTTCATCAGTAGCACATCACGACACTGTTCGGCTTCATCCAGATAGGAGGTACTCCAGAGGATCAGCATCCCGTCGCCCGCCAGTTCATGGACCATTTGCCACAACTCGCGGCGGGATATCGGGTCGACGCCCACGCCGGGCTCATCCAGCAGCAACACTTTGGGCTCGCCCACCAGCGTACAGGCAAGCCCGAGCTTCTGTTTCATGCCTCCGGAAAGCTTGCCTGCCAGTCGTCCGGTAAACGGACCCAGCGAGGTAAATTCCAGTAACCGGGCAAAGGTTTTTTCTCGCACGTCGCCGGTGACGCTGCGCAAATCGGCATAGAGATTGAGGTTCTCCATGACCGTCAAATCTTCGTACAGGCCAAATTTCTGCGGCATATACCCCAGCACGGCGTGCAGGGCGCTGTCGTCTTTGATGGGATCAAAGCCAATTACCGCAGCACTTCCGGCGTCGGGTTTTAACAAACCCGCCAGTATGCGCATCAGCGTGGTTTTGCCCGCGCCGTCCGGCCCGACAAGCCCTGTCACGTAGCCGGCATGAACGGTACAGTCGAGCGGGGCGACGGCCGGTTTTTCCATTCCGGCAAAGTTTTTCGTCAACCCATTCAGCGTAATGACGGCGTCAGTCATGCCGTGCCTCATCGCCAAACTTTATTGTTACCGGCATCCCCTGGCGCAGCGCATCGTCTGCGTCGGTCACCACAATGCGCAGACGATAAACCAGGTCGGTGCGCAGGTCAGGGGTCTCGACCGTTTTCGGGGTAAACTCGGCGGTGGGCGACACGAAGCCAATTTTACCGTGATAAGGCTTGTCCGGGCGGCCATCGGTGTAAAGCAGGATTTCGCGTCCTGGCTGCGCCTGGCTCAGATTGCGTTCGTCAACGTAGGCGCGAATCCAGACCGGACGCGTGAGTGATAGCGTCAGTACCGTGCCGCCTTCGTTCAGCATACTACCCGGTTCAACCGCCCGGGTGAGAATCGTGCCGTCAGACGGAGAGGTTAACGTGGTGTCATGCAAATTCAGTTCAGCCTGCGCCAGCTCAGCTTGTGCTTGTTCGAGCGTGGCTTTCGCCTGCTCAATATCCTGCACACGATTACCGCTGCGATACTGGGCGAGTTTATCCTGCGCGGATTTCAGTGAGGCCAGCGCCTGGTCACGTGATGAACGGGCGTTTTCCAGATCGTTAGCGGAAATGGTGCGGCTTTTCCACAGTCCTACCTGGCGATTGTAAAAGTTTTGCGCATAATCATAGGCGGCCTGCGCCTGTTTGACCGCCGCTGCGGTTTGCGCAATCTCTTCTTCACGATAACCGGCCAGCATCAGATCGTACTGTGCCTGGGCGGCGGCAACATTCGCTTTTGCCTGCATTAGCGCGTTTTCATACGGCGCGTGGTCCAGTTCGCCCAGCACCTGGCCGGCGGTAATGGCGTCGCCTTCGTCAACCGCCAGAGAGGCCAGCCTGCCGCCGACGCGAAAACTCAGATTGACGCTACGGATATCGACGTTGCCGTAGAGCGTCAGACCGTTATCTTGCCGACTTTGATACCACCACGTTCCACCAGCAATCACGGCAACGAGGGCCGCGATAACCAGCCCGAGAACGACAGGTTTTTTCATGACTCCAGACTCCTTTGCGTTAAACCTTGCAGAATAAGATCGATGTGACAGGTAACGGTGTGCTCAATCAGCGCGGTTTTATCCTCATCAAATTGTGACCAGCCCGTACGCAACAGAATAGTTTCTTTCCCCAGACGAAAGGCCAGCACCTCGCCGAGTATGGCGTGGGTGTGCAGAATCATTTGGGTGTCGTTGGCATCGCGACCAGTATAGGCAGCAATCAGGCGCGTCAGGTGGGTATGCAGCGGATTGATAACCTGGTCGTGCACCAGTTGATAAGCCGCGGTGGGTGAAAGCTGTTCACGTGAGATAAATTTGCTCAGGTTAACGGTGTCGTCCTGGGTTAACAGCATGATCATATTTTTACAGGCGCGCAGGATAAGTTCGCGCATCGCGCCACGATCGGGCTCCGGCTGAGCAAACAGACGCTCGGCTTCTTCCGCATGCGGGCGAAACTGTGAGCCAATAAAATCGGCAATCCACTGGGCGCAGGCGAGGTATAAATCCTCTTTTGAGCCAAAATAGTAGGTGATGGCCGCAATGTTTTGTCCGGCCTGCGCGGCGATATCGCGCGTTGTGGCGTGCAGACCATACTCGCCAAACTGCGCCAGCGCGGCGGCAATGAGCTGGTTTTTCGCTTGTTCGCCTTTGGTTGTCATGGTGGGTGTATTCATTGCGCGGCTCTGATCTTAATCAATCGATTGATTAAGATTATGACTGATATGCCACCTTGTCCAGTCCGCGAGGTTATTTTCCGATGAAGGGATAATTTATGCGGTACATCACAAAAACTGCTACACTCCGCCCCTTCATGACATTGTGGTTTTTGTCATCTCTATTGTGTGTATCTCCCTGAAAACGACACCGGTAACGGTCAGGGCGGTTCGGAGTTGTTATGTCTTTTGATTCCCTTGGTTTGAACCCTGAGATTTTACGTGCCGTTGCCGAGCAGGGTTACCGTGAACCTACCCCTATTCAGCAGCAGGCGATCCCCGCCGTGCTGGAAGGCCGCGATCTGATGGCCAGCGCCCAGACCGGTACGGGGAAAACAGCAGGTTTTACCCTGCCGTTGTTGCAGCATCTTGTGACTCATCAGCCGCATGGTAAAAGCCGTCGTCCGGTTCGTGCGCTGATCCTCACGCCGACTCGCGAGCTGGCGGCCCAGATTGGCGAAAACGTACGTGATTACAGTAAGTATCTCAATATTCGCTCGCTGGTGGTTTTCGGCGGTGTCAGCATTAACCCACAGATGATGAAGCTGCGGGGCGGCGTAGATGTGCTGATTGCCACCCCGGGTCGTTTGCTCGATCTGGAACACCAGAATGCGGTGAAACTGGATCAGGTTGAGATCCTGGTGCTGGATGAAGCTGACCGCATGCTGGATATGGGCTTTATTCATGACATTCGTCGCGTTCTGGCGAAACTGCCGGCAAAACGCCAGAACCTGCTGTTCTCGGCAACGTTCTCTGACGATATTAAATCGCTGGCCGAAAAGCTGCTGCACAACCCGCTGGAAATTGAAGTGGCGCGTCGTAATACCGCGTCCGAGCAGGTGACTCAGCATGTGCATTTCGTGGATAAAAAACGCAAACGCGAACTACTTTCGCAGATGATTGGTCAGGGCAACTGGCAGCAGGTGCTGGTGTTTACCCGTACCAAACATGGTGCGAACCATCTGGCGGAACAACTGAATAAAGACGGCATTCGCAGCGCGGCGATCCACGGTAACAAATCTCAGGGCGCGCGTACGCGTGCGCTGGCTGATTTTAAATCCGGTGATATTCGCGTGCTGGTGGCGACCGATATTGCCGCGCGCGGGCTGGATATTGAAGAACTGCCGCACGTGGTGAACTACGAGTTGCCAAACGTCCCGGAAGATTACGTGCACCGTATTGGTCGTACCGGCCGCGCCGCCGCCACCGGCGAAGCGTTGTCTCTGGTGTGCGTCGATGAACACAAACTGTTGCGTGATATCGAGAAGCTGCTGAAAAAAGAGATCCCGCGTATTGCAACGCCAGGCTACGAGCCAGACCCGTCTATCAAAGCTGAGCCGATTCAGAACGGTCGCCAGCAGCGTGGCGGCGGTCGCGGCCAGGGCGGAGCAGGACGTGGCCAGCAGCCGCGTCGTCAGGATGGCGGCGCGCCGAAAGGGAAACCGCGTAGCGGCGAAGGCAAACCGGCAGGCGATAAACCTCGTCCACCGCGCCGTCCGCGCAGACCGTCTTCAGCACAGTAATTCACCTGCTGTATGACAGTATAAACATGCTATCCGGTCTACACATTGTGTAGGCCGGCCAGGTCAATCATTCCCCTGAGCTTTGCGATTTCAGCACGATTGAGCAGGTATAGCGTCCTGCCGGGTGAACAGAAATCGTCGTTTCAAAAACTTTTCCTTCCCTGTCCAGATAGCGGCGCACAATTCTCATCGCCGGAGAATCAGGTGCTACGTTAAGGATTTTTGCCATCTTCTTAGGCACGCCAACTGCCGTAATCGTCTGGTGAACTTCATGACTTTTAATACCGTAGTGCGCTTCGATCAGATCGCTAATTAACGAGTGCGGATCATCGCGGATGTACGTGCGCAGCTTGGCGTAGTCCGTGCTGGCGTAACTGTCGGTCCAGCAAATTGGCGCGTCCGGGTTTTGCGCATCTTCACGGGTACTGGCAATGTGCAGCCATCGGGAACCTGGCGGGCAGCCAATCAACTGGGACAACTCTATGTCCGCCACAATCTCATCGATTTTCTTGATGACGCGCAGATTGTTCCTGGCCAGCAGCAGCAGATCCTCAAGATGCGATAGCGGATGATTGACGCCGTTAGCCTTAGGTTCGCAAACGCGGGTGCCTGCGCCTTTACGCCGTGAAATCAAACCTTGCTCTGTTAATTCCCTTAGCGCCTCACGCATGGTGTGGCGGCTGACCTGCCATGTTTCGCACAGTTCCATTTCCGTAGGAAACAGCGAGCCGGGGGCAAAGGTTCCCACCGAAATTTGCTGTGCCAGTTCACGTGCTATTCGCTTGTACAGAGATTCTTTCATCGCAGTTTCATCAAAATATTAGTGATCTTTATCACGAAAATTTGTACGGACTATTCCCTACATTTCTTATGAATACTATAAATGTCCGTACATTTAAATGTACGGACATTTGATAATGTCTGGACATTGTGGCGGCGTTTGAATATCCAACAAACCGCCGTAAACAAGCATCTTATCATTATCAGATTTTCCAGGGGGATTTATGGCTTCGAATGTACTTGATTCTGTTCTGTTCAGGGATTCTTTCGGCACACCGGCGATGCGCGCGGTGTTTGACGATCGCGAGCTGGTGCGCAAATACGTGGAAGTGGAAGTTGCGTTGGCTAAGGCTCAAGCGCGCTGTGGCGTAATACCTGAGGCGGCGGCGCAGGAAATTGCCGAGAAATGTAATGCCGACACGCTCGATTTTGATTTATTGCGCCATGAAACTGAAATAGTGGGGTATCCGATCCTACCGCTGGTGCACCAGATTTCTAAACAGGCTGGCGAGTCCGGCGGCTATGTGCACTGGGGGGCAACCACTCAGGACATTATGGACACCGCGGTAGTCCTACAAATTCGTGATGCGTTCACGTTAATTGAGACCGATATAAACAAACTTCGTGCGACGCTCGCAGACCTCGCACGTCGCTACCGTGATACGCCAATGGCCGGGAGAACCCACTTACAACAGGCTTTGCCCGTGACCTTCGGTTATAAAGCGGCCATCTGGCTGGATATGTTTGAACGCCACGCGGAACGTCTTACCCAGGCGCGTCCTCGTGTTCTGGTCGGCGAATTTGCGGGTGCAGCTGGTACGCTGGCATCGCTGGGGGATAAAGGGCTGGCGGTACAAAAAGCGATGATGGAAGAGCTTGGACTGAATGTTCCAACGTCCACCTGGCACGTCGCGCGTGATGGTTTTGCCGAAGCGGTTAACTTGTTAGCGGTGATTACCGGGTCGCTGGGTAAGATTGCCTACGACGTAATGTTGCTGGCAGCCAATGAGTTTGGCGAGCTGTATGAGCCGTTTGTTAAAGGGCGTGGCGCCAGCAGTACCATGCCGCAGAAACGCAACCCGATCTCCAGCGAACTGATGCTGGCCTGTGCTAAAGGCGTGCGTCAGCAAGCGGGACTGATGCTGGATGCGATGGTGCAGGACCTGGAACGGGCGACCGGGCCGTGGCATGCGGAATGGATTGCTATCCCGGAAAGTTTCGTTCTCAGCGCAGGGGCGTTGCATCAGGCCAATTTTATGCTGGCGGGGCTGATAGTCGATGAAGCGGCGATGAAACGTAACCTCGGTATGACCAACGGCCTGATTGTGGCTGAGGCGGTCATGATGGGACTGGCGCCGTACATCGGTCGTCAGGATGCGCATGATGTTGTGTACGACGCCTGCCGTATCGTCAACGAACAGGGGGGGCGACTGGCTGATGTGCTGAATGCGATGCCATCTGTTGCAGAACGACTGGATCCGCAGTTGATTGAGAAACTGACCGACCCGGCAAATTACCTGGGAATGGCACCCGCGATGGTCGATCAGGTGCTGACCAAATATATGTCGCAGAAATGAAGGTTCTCGGGCTAACGGAATAAGGATATTTTTATGTCAACGAATTCTGTCGCGGGAAAATCCATTCTGGCGTTCCTGATACCGCTGGCGATTGGGGGGATAATTTGGTTTTATCCCGTACCTGATGGTCTGACGCCTCAGGCCTGGCATATGTTTGCTATTTTTGCCGCGACCATTGCCGCCATTCTTACCCAACCGCTCCCTTCGGGGGCGGTAATGCTGATTGCGCTTTGTGTGGTGATTTTTACCAAGACCTTGCCAGAGGCGAAAGCGCTGTCAGGGTT
The DNA here is from genome assembly GCF_026719375.1 of Citrobacter sp. W9. Taxonomy (NCBI): domain Bacteria; kingdom Pseudomonadati; phylum Pseudomonadota; class Gammaproteobacteria; order Enterobacterales; family Enterobacteriaceae; genus Citrobacter; species Citrobacter sp. W9. The sequence goes on from NZ_JAPPTE010000001.1 coordinate 681,203, forward strand.
TGCTTCCGGTACGGTATGGCTCATCTTCTGCGCCTATGTTCTTTCTCTGGGGTTTGTTACCTCAGGGCTCGGGAAACGTATCGCGTATAAAATGTTATCGCTATTTGGCGGCAGTAGTCTGGGTATTGCCTATTCGCTGGGGGTATCTGATCTGATTATGGCTCCGGCAATGCCGTCAGTGACAGCCCGTTCCGGAGGGATTATTTTCCCTATCACTCGTTCAATCAATGACGTATTAGGTTCGGCTCCGGGAGCAACCGGCAAGCGTATTGGTGATTTCTTAACCATGGTGTGCTTTCAGTTTACGCCCATTACCGGGGCGATATTCCTCACCGGGATGGCGGCAAATCCGCTGGTGGCGAGTCTGGCTAAATCCTCATTAGGCGTCGAGATAACCTGGGGCGGGTGGTTTGTTTCCGCTGTTGTTCCTGCGATGGTCTGTTTCTGTTTGATGCCGCTTCTGGTCTATAAGTTGCTGGATCCTGAGCTTAAACGTACGCCAGAGGCAAAAGCGATGGGTAAGCAGGCGCTCGGTGAACTCGGTGCGATGAGCAGTAACGAGAAAAAGGTCGCGTTTGGCTTTGTGTTGGCATTGGTCGGCTGGGGCACCAGCTTAATCACGGGATTATCGGCAACCTCGGTCGGACTGGGATTGGCCGCTTATCTTTTCGCCTCTGGCGCAGTCAGTTGGAAAAGCCTGCTCAATGACCATGCAGCGTGGGACACGGTAATCTGGTTTAGCGTCATTATTAGCCTGGCGACCGGTCTTGCCGATCTGGGCTTTATTAAATGGATGACGATAAAACTGGGCAGCGGTATTCAGGGATTTGGCGCGATAGAGTCCTTCGTTTTGCTGGGGATCCTGTATATTTATGTCCACTATCTCTTTGCCACGGCGACCGGCCATGTCGCTGCGCTGTATGCCCCTTTTGCGGCCACGGCGATCGCTGCTGGCGCACCGCCGATGATGGTGGCGATCTGCTTTGGTATCTTCAGTAATCTGATGTGGGGCAATACGGAATACGGTGGTGGACCTGGCCCCATCTATTTTGCCCAGGGCTATTTTGAACGCCCGCGCTTTTACAAAATCAACCTCTGTGTGGTGACGGCAAATGTCATTATCATTTTTGCCGTGGGCATGCTGTGGTGGAAGTTACTGGGATACTATTAGCCGACGCGTTTATTCGGCCTGCAATGTACCTGACTGTAGGCCGAATAGGGTGTAAGCCGCCTTCCGGCAATTTAAGTCCGCGCTGCGAAGCGCTTTCCAGAATGGGGGAAAAAGGTACATCCAGCGCCTGAAATGTGCCACAATAGTGGCTGTTTATACAGTATTTCAGGTTTTCTCATGGCACTTACGGCTGCGCTGAAAGCGCAAATTGCCGCCTGGTACAAGGCGCTTCAGGAACAGATCCCCGACTTTATCCCCCGCGCACCGCAGCGGCAGATGATTGCTGACGTTGCGAAAACGCTCTCCGGGGAAGAAGGGCGGCATCTGGCGATTGAAGCGCCGACTGGGGTGGGGAAAACCCTGTCCTATTTAATTCCGGGAATCGCCATTGCCCGGGAAGAACAAAAAACGCTGGTGGTGAGTACCGCCAACGTCGCCTTGCAGGATCAGATCTACAGCAAAGATCTGCCGTTACTGCGCAAAATTATTCCTGACCTGCGTTTTACCGCCGCGTTCGGTCGTGGGCGCTATGTCTGCCCGCGTAACTTAGCGGCGCTTGCCAGTACCGAACCTAATCAGCAGGATCTGCTGGCTTTTCTCGACGATGACCTGACGCCAAATAACCAGGAAGAGCAAAAGCGCTGCGCCAGGCTGAAAGGCGACCTCGACACCTATAAATGGGACGGGCTGCGCGATCACACGGATATCGCTATTGATGACGGACTCTGGCAACGCCTGAGCACCGATAAGGCCAGCTGTCTGAATCGTAATTGTCACTATTATCGTGAATGTCCTTTTTTTGTCGCCCGCCGTGAGATTCAGGAAGCCGAAGTGGTGGTGGCCAACCATGCGCTGGTGATGGCCGCCATGGAAAGTGAAGCTGTTTTGCCGGAGCCGAAAAACCTGCTGCTGGTGCTTGATGAAGGACACCACTTGCCGGACGTTGCGCGCGATGCGCTGGAGATGAGTGCGGAAATCAGCGCCCCCTGGTATCGACTGCAGTTGGATCTGTTTTGTAAGTTAGTGGCTACCTGCCTTGAGCAGTTTCGCCCCAAAACCACGCCGCCGTTGGCAAATGCCGAGCGTCTGAACGGCCACTGCGAAGAACTGTATGAACTGATTTCTTCACTTAACAATATTCTTAATCTGTATATGCCTGCCACCCAGGAAGCAGAACACCGTTTTGCGATGGGTGAACTGCCAGCGGAAGTAATGGAGATATGTCAGCGCCTGGCGAAGCTCACAGAAATGCTGCGCGGTCTGGCTGAACTGTTCCTCAACGATCTCAGCGAAAAAACCGGCACTCACGATATTGTGCGTCTGCATCGGGTTATTTTGCAGATGAACCGGGCGCTGGGTATGTTCGAAGCGCAAAGCAAGCTGTGGCGGCTGGCCTCGCTGGCGCAGTCGTCAGGCGCTCCGGTGAGTAAATGGGCGACGCGTGAAGTGCGTGACGGGCAGAGCCACGTCTGGTTCCACTGCGTGGGGATCCGCGTGAGCGATCAACTGGAAAGACTGCTGTGGCGCAGCGTACCACATATTATCGTTACCTCCGCCACGCTGCGCTCGCTCAACAGCTTTTCGCGTCTACAGGAGATGAGCGGCCTCAAAGAAAAGGCCGGTGACCGCTTCGTCGCGCTGGATTCTCCGTTTAATCATGTTGAGCAAGGCAAAATTGTTATTCCTCAGATGCGCTACGAACCGTTGATAGAGAACGAAGAGCAGCATATTGCGGAAATGGCTGCCTATTTCCGCGAACAGTTGGAAAGCAAAAAGCATCAGGGCATGCTGGTGCTGTTTGCCAGCGGTCGGGCGATGCAGCGTTTTCTTGAGCACGTCGCCGATCTACGTCTGCTGTTGCTGGTCCAGGGCGATCAGCCGCGCTATCGTCTGGTGGAGCTACACCGCAAACGGGTACAAAACGGTGAGCGTAGCGTGCTGGTGGGTCTGCAATCTTTTGCCGAAGGTCTGGATTTGAAAGGCGACCTGCTGACGCAGGTGCATATTCATAAAATCGCCTTTCCGCCAATCGACAGCCCGGTAGTGATCACCGAGGGTGAGTGGCTGAAAAGCCTGAATCGTTATCCTTTCGAAGTACAGAGTTTACCGGCCGCATCGTTTAATTTAATCCAGCAGGTCGGGCGACTCATCCGTAGCCACGGCTGCTGGGGGGAAGTCGTTATTTATGACAAGCGTTTATTGACCAAAAACTACGGCAAGCGTTTACTGAATGCGTTACCCATATTTCCGATAGAGCAACCTGCTGTGCCAGACGTTATAGTAAAACCAAAAGAAAAAGCGAAACCCACGCGCCGCCGCAGGCGTTAACGATGTGAGCAACAGCAAGGAGTTATCGATGGATTACCGCAAAATCATCAAAGAGATTGGGCGAGGGAAAAATCACGCGCGTGACCTGGATAAGGATACTGCTCGCGGACTGTATACCCATATGCTGAACGGCGATGTACCGGAGCTTGAGATGGGCGGCGTACTGATTGCGCTACGTATTAAAGGCGAGGGTGAAGCGGAGATGCTGGGCTTTTACGAAGCGATGCAGAACCATACTATTCGCTTGACGCCGCCGGTTGCTAAACCCATGCCCATTGTTATTCCCAGCTATAATGGCGCACGCAAGCAGGCGAATCTGACTCCGTTGCTGGCAATTTTACTGCACAAGCTGGGCTTTCCGGTAGTGGTGCACGGCGTCAGTGAAGATCCAACCCGCGTGCTGACAGAAACCATTTTCGAACTGATGGGCATTACGCCAACGCGGCATGCGGGGCAGGCACAGGCAAAACTCGATGGTCATGAGCCGGTGTTTATCCCGGTGAGCGCGCTGTGTCCTCCGCTGGAGAAACAGCTGGCGATGCGCTGGAGAATGGGCGTGCGTAACAGCGCGCATACGCTGGCTAAACTCGCCACGCCGTTTGCTGAAGATGCCGCGCTGCGTCTTGCCAGCGTGTCGCATCCGGAATATGTATCGCGCGTGGCGAAATTCTTTAGCGACATCGGTGGCCGTGGCCTGTTGATGCAAGGTACAGAAGGCGAGGTGTATGCCAACCCGCAGCGCTGTCCGCAGATAAGCCTGATCGATTCATCCGCTGTGCGAGTGTTGCAGGAGCGTCAGAGTGAGATGCCCGACGAGCCGGTACCGCTGCCAGTGGCAAAAGATCCGGAAACTACCGCGCGCTGGATTGAACGTTGTCTGGCCGGTAGCGAGCCTGTTCCGGCCTCGTTGAAAATTCAGATGGCCTGCTGCCTGGTCGCAACCGGCGAATCTTCCTCGCTGGCTGAAGGCCTTGCTCGCGTCGGGCAAAGCTTCTAATTTTCTTGTTCCCCCCGACAGGTCATTTACCAGGCCTGTCGGTTCATCCTTTGCATCAACGTGAAATTTCTGCACGTTTATTGATCTCCTGACTGCCGTGGCGCAGCATAGTTTGTTGAAAAATAAGAAACACAACAAACACGCGACACAACAGGAGATAACAATGAACAGTGGACATCGCTTCCATGTGCCAACGCTGCACGCCTTTATTCAGGCCGTTTTTCACCAGATGGGGAGTAACGAGCAGGAAGCGCGGCTGGTGGCCGATCATCTGATTGCCTCTAACCTCGCCGGGCACGACTCCCACGGCATCGGCATGATCCCAAGCTATATTCGCTCCTTCTCGCAGGGACATCTGCAGATCAACCGTCATGCCAAAGTGGTTAAAGATGCGGGGGCGGTGATTACGCTTGATGGCGATTGCGCATTTGGTCAGGTGGCGGCGCACGAGGCAATGACGCTTGGGATTGAAAAAGCGCGCCAGTACGGTATCGCCGCCGTGGCGTTACACAATTCGCACCATATCGGACGCATTGGTTACTGGGCGGAACAATGTGCGGCGGCAGGTTTTGTCTCGGTACACTTTGTGAATGTGGTGGGCATCCCGATGGTCGCACCGTTCCACGGCCGCGATAGCCGTTTTGGCACCAACCCTTTCTGCGTCGTTTTTCCGCGTAAAGATACTTTCCCGTTGTTGTTGGACTATGCAACCAGCGCCATCGCTTTTGGCAAAACCCGCGTGGCATGGCATAAGGGGGAACCGGTGGCTCCGGGATGTCTGATTGATGCCGAAGGAGCGCCGACAACCGATCCTGCTGTGATGCAGGTCTCTCCGCTGGGGTCGTTGCTGACCTTCGCTCAACACAAGGGTTATGCGCTGGCGGCGATGTGCGAAATTATGGGCGGCGCGCTTTCTGGTGGTAAAACCACACATGAGGAGAGCCTGCAGACCAGTGCGGACGCCATCATTAACTGTATGACCACCCTTATTATTAACCCAGAACTGTTCGGCGCGCCGGATTGCGATAACCAGGTCGCGGCATTTACTGAGTGGGTAAAAGCGTCCCCACATGCCGATGACGCTCCGATCCTGTTGCCAGGTGAGTGGGAGGTGAATACTCGTGAGGAAAGGCTGGAACAAGGTATTCCGCTGGATGCCGGAAGCTGGCAGGCAATCTGCGAGGCGGCGTTGCAAATAGGGATGCCCGACACCGTGTTACAGGAATTCCGTGAACGGCTGAAACACCAGGCAAAAAAAAGCCCGTCCAGTGGCGGACGGGCAAACAAAGGGTAACAAACAGGGTCAATGAGGGTTGGAGCATTGGGTCGTACAGGTAATCTTTCGGTTATTTGTAGATAACCGCGGTGCCGCTCATTTTGTCGTTGCCGACAGCGGAGGTGATGTTGTAACCCGTTGCGCCGGCAGCGGCTGCTTTCTCAGCCAGTTTTGCTTCCAGACCATCCAGCGTGGTGGCGCCATCAGCAGATACCACACCAATTTTATTCATGCTTTGTGCCTGAGTGGAGGAAACCGGCTCGGCAGCGAAAACGCCAAATGACAGGGTAGAAAGGGCGATGGCGGCAACGGCAAATTTAATATTTTTCATGATTAATCTCTCGCAGGTTTGTTCTGTTAGTCAGTGTTCTGGTAAGAAGACGTTGTTTCGTCGATGTGAGAAGTATCACGTTTTTTTATGCGAGAGAAAATCGAATAGAATTGACGGCGTCAATCAAAAAAATTGAATGACAAATAACTTATTGAATATTAATAAATTCGAAAGAGGGATTTACAGTTCTTGTCACTGCGCTTTACAGTGAAAGCGACAACGGCACATTTTGCTACACAGCATGCGAAAAAGCGTGCTCGTAAAGGAAATTATCTGCGCTGAAACGTTTGGTAAAGATAAGTCAACGTAGCTGGCTGTCTTTCGAACCTCTGCGATTATATCCTGAAAATGCTGAGCTATGTGAATCTTTATCCTGCTGACAGGCTATGCATAAGCGTACGCCTGGCACTGCCTCACGTCTGGCCTGCGGGATAGGATTACCGCACTCTTCGCATTCATACAGACTTTCCCCGGTCGGTAATTCACCACGTGCGCGGGCAACAGCATCTTCAATAGTATTGTTGATCTGCTCGTTAACTGCGTCGTCATTTGCCCATCCGGATGCCATATGTACCTCCTGTTATTGTCTACAGAATAAGTATAGCGAATATGATGGCTGAAAAACGACCACACATCAGCGGTATCAGATTTCAGACCATTCGCGCAGGAAACTGCATTCGGGATGAATGCAGTTGGGCTGAAGTGGAGGGGTTACTTATAGATAGTGGCGCTACCGTACATCTGGTTTTTACCGCCCGCAGAGTTAACGACAAAGCCTTTTGCGCCTTGCTCTTTTGCTTTCTCTGCCAGCTTGTCTTCGAGATCGCTCAGGTTAGTGGCGCCGGTAGCGAATACTGTACCTGAGGCCTGGAGCTGACCGGTTGCTGGGCTGGTGTTGGGCTGTGCGGCAAAGGATGCGAACGTCATACCGGTTAGTACGGTAGCGGCAAGTAATGTGAGGCATTTCTTCATGGTGATATCCTCTGAGAAACAACAGGTGGTGCCTGATAAGTTTAGGCCGCCAGCGGAAGACATTAACCGCAAAAAACTGGTGATAACATGTCTGTTTTTTGAACAATCGGTAAGGCAACGTACAGGCATAAAAAATCAAATATCCTTGTTGTGTGTGTTTACCGCGTGGCGTTATGCGGGTATCTTACGCCGCTGTTAAAAGGAGAATGCTATGTCCCCCCAGAAACCGGGATTACACCCGCGTAACCGCCACAATGGCCGTTATGATCTTGCGACTTTATGCCAGGTTACACCCGAGTTGACGCAATTTCTCACCCTCACGCCCGGCGGCGAGCAGAGCGTTAACTTCGCCAATCCGCAGGCAGTGAAGGCGCTCAATAAAGCACTGCTGGCGCATTTTTATGCGGTGAAAAACTGGGATATTCCAGACGGTTTTCTGTGTCCGCCAGTTCCTGGTCGTGCGGACTACATTCACCATCTGGCCGACCTGTTAGGTGAAACGACAGGAACTATTCCGGTAAATGCGAGCGTGCTGGATGTAGGGGTTGGGGCAAACTGCATTTATCCGCTGATTGGCGTGCATGAATACGGCTGGCGATTCACCGGTAGTGAAACCAGTAGCGAAGCGTTTAACAGCGCTCAGGCGATTGTTAACGCCAATCCGGGGTTGACTCGCGCAATTCGTTTGCGCCGGCAAAAAGATGCAGCGTCAATCTTCACCGGTATCATTCATAAAAATGAGCAGTATGAAGCCACAGTATGCAACCCGCCATTCCATGATTCTGCGGCCTCAGCCCGCGCCGGAAGCGAACGTAAGCGTCGTAATCTGGGTCAGGACAAAGATGATGCGCTGAACTTTGGCGGACAGCAGCAGGAGCTGTGGTGTGAAGGCGGCGAAGTGGCGTTCATCAAGAAAATGATCGCCGAAAGCCAGGCCTTTGGCCGTCAGGTGATGTGGTTTACCACGCTGGTTTCGCGCGGTGAGAATTTACCTCCGCTGTATCACGCATTAACGGATGCGGGCGCGGTGAAAGTGGTTAAGAAAGAGATGGCCCAGGGGCAAAAGCAGAGCCGCTTTATTGCCTGGACCTTTATGGATAACGATCAGCGTCGTCGTTTTATGGCGCGTAAACGCTAGAGCGTTGGCTCCCCTGGCGGCAGTTGTTCGCTTGCCGCCGACGGAGGGCCATTCACCGGTGCAGGCAAGACCTGATACGTCTGTACCGGGGCGCGTACGTTGGCCAGATCGAAGTGTTTTTTCACCTGGCTGTCGAGCGCGAAACGTACCGTCCACTGTTTCAGCGGCAGGGTCGTAAATGAGACCCGTAGCGTGAAAGCCGTATTGGTTAACCCCACGATCCCGGCAAACGACGGCTCGCCGATAATAAGCCCGCGAATATCGTCCTTTTCCATCAGCTCAGCGACAGCGTCTTTCAACGCCTGATTGGCTTTATCCGCATCTTCATGACGGTCGACATCGTAATTGGCGACGACTGAGCCAATGCCACGCACAAAGTTGGCGAAGGTGGTTATCGATGACCAGGGAATGATATGGTACGCCCCGGTATCCTGACGCACCCCCACAGAACGAATGGACATCCTTTCAACCGTACCGGTGAGTGGACCGATAGTGACTAAATCCCCGGTGTTCATACCATTTTCGAACTGAATGAAGATCCCGGTGATAATGTCTTTTACCAGCGTTTGCGAGCCAAAAGAGATCGCCAGCCCCAGCGCCCCGGCCCCGGCCAGCAAGGGGGCGATGTTGACGCCAATTTCGGACAGCACAATCATGATAGTAATAGTGCTGATAATCACCGCCAGCGCATTGCGGAACAGCGTTAACAGCGTGCGGGTACGGGCACTGGGCAATGGGCGACCGTGTATATCGGAAGCCAGACGATTTTCAATCAGGCTGGCAAGGATCGTCCAGCCAATGGCGGAGAAGAAAAGAATCAGCGCGATACGAATCAGGATATCCACCGTTTTCTCTCCGGCGCCGTAATGCAGCCAGTTCCAGAAGTCGAACAATCCCCAGGCATTGAGCAGCAGCATCACCGCGACGCACACCGTCAGGATCCGGGCCACGCTTAACGCCGTCGACAGCCAGCCATTCAGCCGTTTTTGTAATTCCGGGTAGCTGCGCTGGGTATGTGGCGACAGGGTAATCGTTTTGGCTATCCAACGCGAAAGCATGCCGGAAACAAAGGCGGCAATGCCGATAATCACCAGGCTGCGTAACGTTGCGCCCATCATGAATTTCAGACTGTTGCCAGGGTCAAACAGCGAGAAGAAAAACAGCACAATGAAGTAAGCGCTGGCCAGCCAATGCCATACCAGCGCGAAGGCGCGGATGAACAGGCTGAAAAAGGCTAGCGATCTTTCCGCCAGATTGAGCAAATGCTGCGTGATCTCTTTCTTATTTCTGAAAATCAGATACAGCGCCCATAGCGTGATACACAGCATGATGATGACGTTTGCCATCGCACCGACCTGCACGTTGACCTGATTTGAGATAATAGGAACGGCAACAATCAGTCCGTAACCAATCAGGCTGCTTAATGAACTCAAACGGCGACTCCAGTAGCGCGCGCCGTCATCCTGAATGTTAAACGGGCGTAGCTCCGCTACCGTCGGGCAAAATATCAGACGTAAAATCGCTTTGAAGAACTCAATCAACGCAAAGGCATTGAGGAACAGACTTTGCTGGAAAGCGATGGTGCGGCTCCCGGCGTTCATTCGATCGCTCAGAATCTGCCCTATAAACAACGTCAGCGCCAGCAGTAATAAATCGATAATAAATGCGCCGACGATCATTGCCGGAAGCTGTAGCCAGTTGCTGCGTTCGCGGTTTTTCCGTCGCGCCCATTGCCCCATTTTGCGATACAGCGGCAGCGCGCACAGGCGGATCAGCCAGTAAAACCCAAACACTGACGCTGCCAGCATTAAAAAATGGGTCAGGGCATTGGTGAAGGTTTGCGGGTTAAAGGTTTTATGCGGGGCGTCGGTGATGTTGCGGTAAAGCTGGGCAAAGCGGTCGGAAAGAACTTCACTATAGTGACGACTGACATCTGTCACGTTTTCCAACACCGTTTTTTCTTCAGTTAGCGTGGGGGGGACAATCACCGGCACGGGTTCGGGAGGAGGCGTTGCCGCGACTTTGCGCAATTGACCAATCAACTCCTGGCGCGATGCTTCATTGTCCAGTACGTCAGCCAGCGCGGCGTAAGCGGCTTTCTTTTGCTCAACATCAGGCTCTTTTGCGGGGGTGGCTTGCGGGTCGGCTGAAGTCGATGTTGTGACGCCGGGTATCGTCACCGCGTGAGACGGTATGCTCAGCAGACAAAAGAAGACCAACAGGATCCAGCGCATGACTCCTCCCATGAGAAAATAAATTCAAAAGGATAAGTATAGATGCCAGAGCGTAAGAGAATGGAAATGAGAGGATTCTGGTGAAAACCTCCCTTCGGGCGAAGGGAGGTCAATGCATCAGGAGACGTGCTGCAAGAATTCCTGTAAACGCTGGCTGGGTGGATTTTCAATCAGGGCTTGCGGATTACCGTCTTCGGCAATACGTCCCTTATCAATGAAAATCAGACGTGAGGCCACTTTTTCGGCAAAGCCGATCTCGTGGGTCACAATCACCATGGTCATTCCTTCTTCCGCCAGATCCTGCATGACTTTCAGAACTTCGTGACGCAGTTCAGGGTCAAGCGCCGAGGTTGGCTCATCAAACAGCATCATTTTCGGCTTTACTGCCAGTGCACGGGCGATAGCCACACGCTGTTGTTGACCGCCGGACAGTTCAGAAGGGTAGTGATGCGCGCGCTCGGCCAGGCCGACCTTCGCCAGTAATTCTTTCGCCAACTTCTCTGCCTGTTCTTTATTCGCCCCGCGTACGCGCTGCGGCCCAAACATGACGTTTTCCAGCGCCGTCAGGTGGGGAAACAGGTAGAACTGCTGAAACACCATCCCGGCTTCCTGGCGAATTAACCGCTCATCGACCTTGGGATCGTTGACTTTCAGACCGTCGACGATCAGATCGCCAGAGGTTATCTCTTCCAGCTTGTTAATGCAGCGCAGCAGAGTAGATTTACCGGAACCGGACGGCCCGATGATGACCACGACTTCGCCCTGCTTAATGTTCAGATCAATATTGTGGAGAACCTGGGTAGGACCAAAGTGCTTAGAAACATTTTTAAATTCAATCACAGGATTTTCATCCTTCTTTCCAGACGACGCAGAATGAAGCTCAGCACCAGCGTAATGATCAGATAGAACACCGCAACGGCGCTCCAGATTTCCAGTGCGCGGAAGTTACCGGCAATGATTTCCTGGCCCTGGCGGGTCAGTTCAGCGACGCCAATGACGATAAACAGCGAGGTATCTTTAATGCTGATGATCCACTGGTTGCCCAGCGGCGGCAGCATACGACGCAGCGCGAGAGGCAAAATAACGTGACGGATAGTCTCTGTACGTGAAAGTCCAAGCGCCAGTCCGGCTTCACTGAATCCTTTATGGATTGAGAGCACCGCACCGCGGGTGATTTCCGCAATATAGGCACCGGAGTTGATCATAATGGTGACAACGGCGGCGCTAAAGGGGTCAATACGTAAATCGTTAAACGCCATTGGCAGAGCGAAGTAGATAAACATCACTTGCACAACGATTGGTGTACCGCGAATGACTTCGATAAACACCAGCGCTACGTGGTTGGCTATCCAACCGCCGAAAGTACGCGCAAACCCTGCTGCAAGCCCGATTACCAGGCCGCCAGCCAGACCGAGGATCGAGATCTATAAGGTCATTTTGGCGCCTTCAATCAAAAGAGGGATGGCGGGCCAGATGGCACTCCAGTCAAACTGCATATGTCGTTCCTGTTACCGTGGTGTAAATATTCAAATGCCCGTTTTGCCAGATACGCTGTGCTTATCCGGTTACAGGTCTCAAAAATCCTGGGAAAGGCCCGGTATGCATCGCGCCACCGGGCATCACTGCCAGTTATTATTTAGGTTCAGTACCGAACCATTTTTTGTAGATCTCGTTATAAGTGCCGTTCTCTTTCAGCGTTTTCAGCGCGCCGTTCACTTTCTCACGCAGGTCATTGCTGCCTTTCGGGAAGGCGATACCGTACTGCTGAGCTTCCAGCGAGTCACCTACGGCTTTGAACTGGCCGTTACCCGCGGTTTTGATGAAATAAAGAATGTTTGGCGTGTCATGCAGCACGGCGTCTGCGCGGTTGGTGCCCAGTTCCATATAGGCGTTATCGATATTTGGGAACTGACGCAGGTCTTTGGTTTTGATGTTAGCTTTTGCGTAATCAACGGAACCGGTGCCGCTCTTCACAGCAACGACTTTACCATCCAGGTCTTTCACGCTTTTAACGTCGTTATTATTCGCTTTGACCATCACTAACAGACCGCTTTTGTAGTAGCCGTCAGAGAAGTCGATCGCTTTTTTACGCTCGTCGGTGATGGTGATACCCGCCAGTGCCAGGTCGACGTTTTTGGTTTGCAGAGCCGGGATGATGCCGCTGAAATCCATTGGTTTCAGTTCATAATCCAGCTTCAATTCTTTGGCGACGGCAGCCCACAGATCCACATCAAATCCAACGTATTTGTCACCCTGTTTGAATTCAAATGGAACAAACGCGGTGTCAGTTGCGACAACCAGTTTCTTATCTGCGGCATGGGAGGACACCGCAAAAGCCAGGGTAAGTGCAGCCAGTGAAACTTTTAATACAGACTTCATAGGATTTCCTTTTATATCCACGGGGCGATCCCCTGCGAGAACATATGGCTTAATGAAAAAATCGTGCCACTTTTGCAACTCATTGTTTTAAAAAGAAGGTATTTCTTTTCTCTGCACAATAAGTAGGACAAAGCGGATAATCTGCACTATTTTGGGGCACTCATTTGGTGCGTACCTGACACGGTGCAAACGGTATGACTATTTAGCGTAAAAATTGTTGATAAAACAATCTTTCGTTAACGATTGTGTGAGGTGATTATTACAATTAATTTACTTTGGAGTGACGAATGATCAATGTTATGCACCATAGATGTGCAAAACCCCCGCCGGAGCGAGGGTTTTATAGGTAATTCTTATGCCTACAGTTATTCAATGTTGGCTTCGATAAACCACAGGAATTTGTCGAGATCGCGTGACGCAGCGGTGAAGATATCCGCTGTATCTTCGTCTTTTGCCTCGCTAATGGCTTTACGTACGCTATTGGCGACCACTGCATAACGATCGGCCAGCTCTTTTAAGTGGTCCTGTACGCTATGGATATCCAGCGGATAGCTTTTCAGCGGCGTTTTGCTGTTAATGACCTGGGTTGTACCCAATGCCACACCGCCTAACTGTACGGCGCGCTCAGCCATGGTATCGAGATGATCGGTCAGGGCAGTACGGAAGCCATCCAGCATTTCATGGACAGCAATAAAGTTCGCGCCGCGCATGTTCCAGTGAGCCTGTTTAGTGATCAACGACAGGTCGATGAACTGGATCACTTGCTGATTCAGCAGTTCTACCGTTGCTTTCTTTTCGCTGTCTGTCACATCGTTGCGAGTATAAACGAGGGCGGATGCTTTTGTTTTTACCAGTTTTGCGGTACTCATATTTTCATATCCTCTTGATATTTATGTCCCAACTCTTCAACGGAAATAAGTATAGCGCTAATTTTGGATTTATTTTTCCGGTGTTACCTATTACTTTAATAGCGAAGAGATGAGCGGATAATAAAAATATATTGAAATCATGAGGATACATGGTTTTATTGTCATGCAATGTTATTTTTATGTTAATGTGGAAATTAAAAGAAATAGGCGAATGAGAAAAATCTATTTATTAGAAAAATTATCACGCAGATTTACAATTGGATATTCTGCATGATTATGCAAACCATGCAGAATATTAAGGGGTTAATTCACGTCAACTTGCTTAATTTGCGGTTCTTTGCGAATAGTGAGTGTAGAACCCATTGATGCGGCAATAATCGCCCCCAGGGCCAGCGTCTGGATAAGCGTTAGCGTTTCACCGAGGAAGATCATTCCCGAAACCGCAGCCAGCGCGGGTTCCATGCTCATTAACGTACCAAAAGTCCGCGTTGGCAATCGCGTTAGTGCGATCATCTCTAATGAGTAGGGGAGCGCGGTGGAGAGTACGGCCACGGCCAGGCCCAACGGCAGTATTGACCAGTGCCACAGGGCATCGCCGGCCTGAATTGCGCCAATGGGAACAAAAATCAGCGCGGCGATTAATGAACCAACCGCTACGGTTGCCGGACCATGTTCCGCGCCGGCACGCTGCCCGGTGAGAATATAAACTGCCCAACAGGCGCCAGCTCCCAGCGCCAGCGCTGCGCCGGTTAAATCCACATGAGAAACGTCCTGGCCAAGCGGTAACAGGAACCAAAGCCCAAGAACGGCGAGCGCGACCCAAATAAAATCTACAGGGCGTCGGGATGAAAACAGCGCCACTGCAAGCGGGCCGGTAAACTCCAGCGCCACGGCAATTCCCAGCGGGACAGTCTGAATAGACAGATAAAAGAGGTAGTTCATCCCGCCAAGAGACAGACCATAAAACAGCAGCGGCAGGCGCTGTTCTTTGGCAAAACGTAAACGCCAGGGTTTAAAGAAGGCGATAAGGATGAGTGTGCCCAGTGCGAGGCGCAGCGCGGTAACGCCAGGCGCACCGACGAGAGGGAACAGCGATTTTGCCAGAGATGCTCCGCTTTGAATGGAGGACATAGCAATAAGCAAAACTAAAATAGGTAACCAAACTGGCGCTTTTCGTAACGACCCCGGCATCCTTTCTCCTGACAAATGATGGTTACATCTCTTCATCTGCGCGGCGTTACGACGCGGATGGCAAAATGTATAGAAAAGTAAAACAGCGAGTGTAATGGAAATACACTCAACTGGTTGAGTATTGGTTGAAAAAAAAATTCTTCAGATCCGTACAATGGTACGAAATTGGTGGATTAATAATCTGCGTGATTAGGAATTATCTGGATGAATGTGTCGTATTGTGCGCGCAATAATGGCTCATTAGATTAAAAAAGTGGTGTAAATTGAAAGGTATAGCTGGCTTGTGAAATGTTTTGTTACATGAAAGAGCCCGTTAGACACCGCGAATCGCAAAGAGTTTCCCATCAATTTTTGTTATATTTAAAACTTAGGATTTACTTGAAGCACATTTGAGGTGGTTATGAAAAAAATTGCATGTCTTTCAGCACTGGCCGCTGTTCTGGCTTTCTCCGCAGGTACTGCTGTAGCTGCTACTTCTACCGTTACTGGTGGTTACGCTCAGAGTGATGCTCAGGGCGCAGCGAACAAAATGAACGGTTTCAACCTGAAGTATCGCTACGAGCAGGACAACAACCCGCTGGGTGTAATCGGTTCCTTCACTTACACTGAAAAAGACCGTACCGATGCTTCTGGCGACTACAACAAAACCCAGTACTACGGCATCACTGCGGGTCCGGCTTACCGTCTGAACGACTGGGCAAGCATCTACGGTGTAGTGGGTGTTGGTTACGGTAAATTCCAGAACGCAGCATCTCCGGCTGACAACCACACCACCAGCGACTACGGTTTCTCTTACGGTGCTGGTCTGCAGTTCAACCCGATCGAAAACGTTGCTCTGGACTTCTCCTATGAGCAGAGCCGTATTCGTAGCGTTGACGTTGGCACCTGGATCGCTGGCGTGGGTTACCGCTTCTAATCACTTCGGTGATATAAAAAATCCGCCTTTTGAGGCGGATTTTTTTTGCGTGTAATTTAGAGATTAACGAGATTTGGTCTCAAAGATATCGGTACCCAGATGGTTGTAATCCACCTTCTGCAGTTTGAAGTTGGTGATATACACCGGTCCGGCTTTCTTCTCTGAGATAAAACGGTAGCTGTTGGTAATTTCCTTCGCGCTGATCCCCGTCCATTGAGAGAAAAAGCTGAGGAAATCATTGGCAGAGCGACGGGCTTTGATCACCCGATGCGCTTTATCATCGCTCGACAGCACCATAAAAGGCACCTGGAAATTCTGCTGGAACCGATCGTCATGCGCCAGGTACTGCACCTCTTTTCCCCGCTCTTTAAAGGCGAGGCCATGATCGGAGAAATAGACCATCGAGAAGCTATTGCCGCTGTTACGTAATTGCTCGTAAAGCTGGCGCAGCAGGCCATCCGTCTGCGTCATGGTGTACAGATAGCAAGATGTCTCTTTTGACTGAACGAAGGTCTCGTATTTTCCTTGCGTACGGTCGCAGGCCTGCGGATGTGAACCCATTAAATGCAGCACGATGAGCTGCGGCTGAGTGCGCTCGGTTGCCAGCACCTGGGCGGTCATCTTTAACAGTTCTTCGTCACGGGTATTTTTATCCGCTTCGAAATCACCATTTTTGAGGAAGTGCACTTCATCAGCCCGCTTTGCGATACTGGCGATAGCCGTATCGTATTCACCAATCTGCCCCTGATTGGAAAACCACCACGTCTGGAATCCCGCGCGGTTAGCCAGAGTGACAAAGTTATCCTGGAACTGCGGCTTATTATCAACGACCCGATTAAGCGTTAAGCCAAGCGATTTTTGCGTTGAACCGCTTGCGGCAATGTAATCTGCGAACAGATAGCCGTTAACGGAACTGGCAAACGGGGTGTTATCCCAGTGACCGCCAAACGCGCCTAATGCATCGCGGCGGGCGCTTTCACCAATGACCACGACATAGGTGTGATACTTTGGCTTCACGGCGGTTACTGTCCAGCTGTCTTTCACACTCGACAGCTTCGCCATGCGCTCCTGTTCATCGAGCACTTCGTTATTATTGACGATCACGTCTTTGGCGAAGCGGAAAACCGGATAACCGGTGTCCTTAAGCTTGAACACGCCGCCCCAGGCCAGGTTTTGTACCGGGGTAACAAAAAACGCGATGACGCTAAACAACAAACACAGACTGTCGTACTTATTCCAACTGCGCTTCTGCGCTTCTTTTTTACGGCGTACGGCGATAACGCCGAGGGCAAAAATAAATACCCCAACCAGATAATTGTACCAGGGGAAGATGGTCAGGATCTCGGTGGACTCTTCCATATTGGTTGAATGCAGCGCCAGCAACGTATTGAAGTTAGGCGAACCGTAAGCCTGACCAAACGGAAAGTACATTGCCGCAATAAGTGAGCAAATGCCGATCAGCACTTTCTGCGCGCGCGGCGCGCTGCGCCATAGCAGTATTAATATACAGGTGAAAGCAACGCTGTAGAGCAAGCTAAGCGGATAGCCCAACGCCAGGTTGATCAGCATAGACTGTAAGAAATAGAGGCCAGTCCACGGACTGATGGCCCGGCTACGAGCAATGATTGAATCTTTGAGGGTTAAATTCATACGCCACTAATGCAAAAACGCCATGTGCTTACCCTGGCGTTAAGGGTCATTGCCTGCCTGAGAGAGCGAGAAGAGGGATAGGGTCCGCATCCGCGAGCCGCAATATACGCAGGGCTGCGAAAAGATAGAGTGTGCATGAGAGAAGGTCAACTACTACAAGGAAATTGTTTTGCGAGAGAGGTGGCAAAACTGACAAAAAGCAGGGTTATTGGGACGAAAAACACTACTGTACCCAGATGACAGCAGGGAAAGGAAGCGGCGTACCGCGACGCCGCATTATTTTTCTGAAGGTTTATCCTGCTCTGGTTTGCTGTTGATCATGTCACACAGCATAGAGATCAGCATCAACCGTACTTTAAAGGGAGAATGGCTAAACACGCGTATACACCTCTTAAATTCATTCATATAAACCTCCTGACTTCACGATCCCATCAGTCCTTGAGGGATGTCTTTATTATATACAGATATAGCACAGGCTATATTATATAGCTATTGCTAAAACGTTAATTTTTTGTGCCCACGCAACTCTGGTTTACAATGAGCGCTCTCTAATCAGATGCCGTTAACGCGTCACAGTAACGAGGAAGCAGAATGAGTCGTCGCGCAGGTACGCCAACAACAAAAAAAGTGACGCAATTGGTGAATGTCGAAGAACACGTTGAAGGATTTCGTCAGGTCCGGGAGGCGCATCGCCGCGAGCTGATTGATGACTACGTAGAGCTGATTTCCGATCTCATTATTGAGGTAGGTGAAGCGCGCCAGGTGGACATGGCTGCCCGACTCGGGGTTTCCCAGCCGACGGTTGCCAAAATGTTGAAGCGCCTTGCTTCCGTCGGGTTGATTGAAATGATCCCCTGGCGCGGTGTGTTTTTAACCGCAGAAGGCGAACGTCTGGCCCAGGAGAGCCGGGAGCGTCATCAGATTGTGGAAAATTTCCTGTTGATGTTAGGTATCAGCCCGGAAATTGCCCGCCGTGACGCAGAGGGAATGGAGCACCACGTCAGTAAGGAAACGCTGGAGGCTTTTAGCCGTTTTACGCAACAGCAAGGATCTGGCTCTGAATGAGTTTTCCTTTACTACGCGCCTTGCAGCGCGATCGTTTTTTCCAGCTGTTAATCATCGTCGGGGTTGTACTGAGCGTGTTCACGCCGTTTACGCCCCGTTCTTGGCCTGGAGCGATTGACTGGCGCACCATTATTACGCTTAGCGGCCTGATGTTACTGACCAAAGGCGTTGAATTAAGCGGTTACTTCGATGTGTTAGGGCGCAAGATGACCCGCCGCTTTCACACTGAACGCCAATTGGCGATATTTATGGTGCTGGCGGCGGCGCTGCTGTCGACGTTTCTGACCAACGATGTTGCATTGTTTATTGTTGTCCCGCTGACCATCACCCTGAAAAAATTGTGCGCCATTCCGGTGAATCGCCTGATTATCTTTGAGGCGCTGGCGGTAAACGCCGGATCGTTGCTGACGCCAATCGGCAATCCGCAAAATATCCTGATGTGGGGGCGCTCCGGGTTGTCATTTACCGCGTTTACGTGGCAAATGGCGCCGCTCGCGGGTGCCATGATGCTGACGCTGGTGGTGCTGTGCTGGTTTAGTTTCCCGAACAAAGCATTGCACTATCATACCGGGACGCGCGCGCCGGACTGGCAACCACGCCTGGTGTGGAGCTGTCTGGCGCTGTATATCATCTTTCTGACGGCGCTGGAGTTAAAACAAGAGCTGTGGGGTCTGGCGATTGTGGCGGCGGGGTTCATGGTTCTGGCGCGTCGCGTCATCCTCAGCGTGGACTGGACGCTGCTGCTGGTATTTATGGCGATGTTTATTGATGTGTATTTGCTGACGCAGCTACCGGCATTGCAGGGGATAACGCACCAGATTGGCACGCTCTCAGCGCCGGGTCTCTGGTTGACGGCCATTGGCCTGTCGCAGTTTATCAGTAATGTTCCCAGTACGATTTTGTTGCTGAACTACGTTCCGCCGACGCTGCTGCTGGCCTGGGCGGTTAATGTGGGTGGGTTTGGTCTGCTGCCGGGATCGCTGGCGAATCTTATCGCTTTACGCATGGCAAACGATCGACGGATCTGGTGGCGTTTTCATTGGTATTCGTTGCCGATGCTGATATGGGCGGCGCTGGTAGGGTATGTTTTGCTGCAGATGATGTAATTGATATGGTGTGCCGGATGGCGGCTGGCGCCTGATCCGGCCTACTGCGTTGGTAGGCCCGATAAGCGTAGCGCCATCGGGCATGTATAGCAGATTAGTTCAGACGAACCGGCATACCAGAACGGTTCTGTACCGCCTGCTCAACGACGGACTGATCGACATCAGACTGACCGGTGACGCTGGTAATGCTCTTGTTCAGCGTAATCGGTACGATTTCCCCGCCTTCAAACTGTGCTTCCGTGGTGGACAGCGGGTTGTGTACCTCGATGTAGCGGCTGCCGTCTGGTTCGGTAGTGGCTTTCACCGGCTCATCGATAAACTGTACGCGAGTGCCGACCGGCACATTTTCAAACAGGAATTTGATGTCGTCGTTACGCAGACGGACACAACCGTGGCTGACACGTAAGCCAACGCCGAAGTTAGCATTGGTGCCGTGAATAGCATACAGACGGCCGATATACAGTGCGTACAGCCCCATCGGGTTATCCGGGCCTGCCGGAACCACGGCCGGCAGCGGTTCGCCCGCAGCGCGGTATTCCGCATGCATTTTCGCCGTTGGCGTCCAGGTTGGGCCCGCTTTCTTACGTTCTACTTTGGTGGTCCAGTTGATCGGCGTGTCTTTGCCTAACTGGCCGATACCGATCGGCAGAACGATAACGGTGTTGGTGCCTTTCGGGTAGTAGTACAGACGCATTTCAGCGCTGTTGATAACAATACCTTCATGCACGGTATCCGGCAGGATCAACTGCTGAGGAATGTTCAGTACGGTGCCGCCCTTCGGCAGGAAAGTATCCACGCCAGGGTTCGCTTCCAGCATGTTAGACAGACCCATCTGATATTCTGCCGCAAAATACTCCAGCGGTTGGGTATTGCCTTCAGGAATGGTGATGACCTGGTTTTGGCCAATCAAACGGCTACCATCGGTAGGCAGCGGGTACGTGACGGCTGAGGCAGTGTTGCAAAAACCAACTACCGCAAGTGCCGCCGCGAAAAGCGTTGTCAATTTCATATTCATCTTCATGTATGCGAGATTCAGTGCCAGGCAGGCGAGTGGGTTGAGATTTATGTAGTGTTGGGCACGCATTATATGTGCAATCTGAGCAACAAGGAATTCGGATGTGTACTAAATCACATTTTTTTCCTTTTGCTTTCACTTTCCCCCTTCAGCATGAAGGGGCGATCTTATCGTAGACTTATGGCATAATAAGCGGTTTGTCACATATTTCTTTCTCTTTCAGGATACGCCAGTGTTAGTTTCCAGCAACGTCACCATGCAGTTTGGCAGTAAGCCGCTGTTTGAAAATATTTCCGTCAAATTTGGCGGCGGCAACCGTTACGGCCTGATTGGCGCGAACGGTAGCGGTAAATCCACTTTTATGAAAATTCTCGGCGGTGATCTCGAACCGACGCTGGGTAACGTTTCCCTCGATCCGAATGAGCGCATCGGTAAGCTGCGTCAGGATCAGTTCGCCTTTGAAGAGTTCACCGTGCTTGACACCGTGATCATGGGGCATGCTGAACTGTGGGCAGTGAAGCAGGAGCGCGATCGTATATACGCGCTGGCCGAAATGAGTGAAGAAGACGGCTATAAAGTGGCTGACCTCGAAGTTCAGTACGGTGAAATGGACGGTTATTCTGCTGAAGCGCGTGCGGGCGAACTGCTGCTGGGCGTGGGTATTCCGGTAGAACAACATTACGGGCCGATGAGCGAAGTCGCACCCGGCTGGAAGCTGCGTGTGCTTCTGGCGCAGGCGCTGTTCTCTAACCCGGACATTCTGCTGCTCGACGAACCAACGAACAACCTGGATATCGACACCATCCGCTGGCTGGAGCAGACGCTGAACGAACGTGACAGCACCATGATCATCATTTCGCACGACCGTCACTTCCTGAACATGGTCTGCACGCACATGGCGGATCTGGACTACGGCGAACTGCGTGTTTATCCGGGGAACTACGACGAATACATGACGGCGGCCACCCAGGCGCGTGAACGTCTGCTGGCCGATAACGCCAAGAAGAAAGCGCAGATTGCTGACCTGCAATCTTTCGTCAGCCGCTTTAGCGCCAACGCCTCAAAATCTCGTCAGGCGACTTCCCGCGCCCGTCAGATCGATAAAATTAAACTGGAAGAAGTTAAAGCTTCCAGCCGTCAGAACCCGTTCATTCGCTTCGAGCAGGATAAGAAACTGTTCCGTAACGCGCTGGAAGTGGAAGCGCTTACTAAAGGTTTTGATGAAGGCCCGCTGTTTAAAAACTTCAATCTGCTGCTCGAGGTGGGTGAGAAGATTGCCATTCTGGGCGCCAACGGCGTGGGTAAATCCACTATGCTGAAAACGCTGGTCGGTGATTTGCAGCCGGATAACGGTACCGTGAAGTGGTCCGAAAACGCGCAAGTTGGTTACTATGCGCAGGATCATGAATATGAGTTCGAAAACGATCTGACCGTATTCGAGTGGATGAGCCAGTGGAAACAAGAAGGCGATGATGAACAGGTTGTGCGCAGCTTCCTCGGTCGTCTGCTGTTCAGCCAGGACGATATCAAGAAGCCTGCAAAAGTGCTCTCCGGTGGTGAAAAAGGGCGCATGCTGTTCGGTAAGCTGATGATGCAGAAACCGAATATTCTGGTAATGGATGAACCAACTAACCACCTGGATATGGAATCGATTGAGTCGCTGAACATGGCGCTGGAAATGTATCAGGGCACGTTGATTTTCGTTTCTCACGACCGTGAGTTCGTCAGTTCTCTGGCAACCCGTGTGATTGAAATTACGCCGGAGCGCGTGATCGACTTCACCGGTAACTACGAAGATTACCTGCGTAGTAAAGGTATCGACGGCTAATTTCCCGTCGTCTTTCACGTTACAGGTGTGATGGCTGCACCTGTAACGTGAAATACTTAGGAAATGGCGTCAGTGACACATTAAATAATACCCAGCGCGCGTTTACCGTGGATATTCAAATCCTCCAGCGTGAAGCGTCCTTCCCAGTCAGTTTCATAATCCTCGCGCGGGAAATCCCCCGGCGACGCGCCTTTTTCCAGCGCGGCCTTCACTTTGTGGGCGTAGGCCAGATTCTTTTCGCACATCGGCGCGGCAGGGATATACATCACATTGCCCCAGCCCTGCTGATTTTCCACCGGCGCGACGGAGTGGATCACATCGCAATGCCACCAGACGGAGTCGCCGGCGTCCAGTTGCGGAATACTGGTTAACGCCTCTATCAGCAGCGGATGCCATTGCGTGGAAATCGGCAGAACTCTGCCGGGCGCGACGCCGCAAAGCTCATCTTCCGGCACATCGTCAAGCAATGGACGTAATAGCACATAGGCCATCGCTTCAGGAATCGGGACTACGTGCAACAATCCCTGACCTGGCAACATATCGGACAGTGCCGTCCAGCCCTGGAAGGTACGAAATACTGAACATTTAGTGGTGTTATCTACCGTGTACTCTTCAACTTCTGTGCGATGCGCCGCCTGCCATGGATCGTAATCTTCCAGCTTGCCATTGAAAACATTCGCAAAGACCTGCTGATATGCCGGCAGAAGCCAGCGCTCCAGCGCGCCGGAATCCGTATGCGCGCCCAGCCCTTTGGACGTTGTTCCCGGCGGACGACGACGTATGCGGTCAGGATAGATGACGCTGATGTCCGGGTTAAACCATTGTTTCCCTTCGCTTGTAAACGTCCACAGGCGATTAAGGAATGACTGCGCATTGGCCATTTCTTCGCTCTGACGGGCCTGCATTTGCGCCTGGGACCAGTAGATGGGGTAGATCTCCGGTCGGGATGCGCTGAGGGTGCCAAAGAAGTTATCACCGGGGCCTTTGTAGACCTCATCGAAATGGTTTCGATCCAGGTAATCGAGCATCGACTGATCCCATGCCAGCGCCTGTTCGCGGGGGAAATGTCCCTTGATGACCACGCATCCGCGACGCTTAATCTCTTCACGCTGCTCTGCGTTTACGCGTCCCGCCTTGATATCCGCATAGGACAACGTTGGCCAAACCGGAGAACCTTGCGCTTTGAGGGCGTTGATTTCCGCCACGCGAGTGGCAATGGCATCGCTCAACTGATTGAAAATCAACTGAACATCCCCAAGCTGTGCCCGCAATTGCTGTTTCATCTGACGGATTGCCGCTTTGTGATCGACGGGCAATGTGTCGCTGGTAAACGTAAAAGCCATAACCACCTCGCATTAACTTTCATTCGAAACTAATTTATCTTACACATGCAATATAAGTTAAAAATAGGTTAATGCAAGTTTAAAAACTTGATGGTGTGCGCGGAATGCATTAAGCGTGAGAACCGGAGCACGCCCCGGTTAGCAGGATTAGACGTTAGTTAAAAGGAGAGGTGTTATCCAGCACCGCCTGAATCACATTCAGCGCGCCCTGATGGTTATTGTCATCGGTCTGATAGCGGGCAATCGCTTTGATGCTCTCCGCCGCATTGGCCATGGCGAAAGAGTAATGCGCCATTTTCAACATTTCTGCATCGTTGCCGCTATCGCCAATGGCGACGACGTTTTGTGGAGACAGGTTCCAGCGTTTCAGCAGGCGGCTGATACCGTTGGCTTTATGTAAGCCCGGAATAATCAAATCGATAAACCCAAAGCCGCTGGTGACGGGCTTCATTATGCCATCCAGAGCGGTATGCAGGTGATTGATAACCAACGGGATTTGTTGGTCGGGTAAGTTCAGCGAAAACTTAAACAGCACATCATCAATGTCCTGATAATCCTTCACCGGTTTCAGGCGATGGTAGTGTTTCGACATCAATGCCACGAAAGACTCAGGAGCATTCTCACTGACGTAGGCGCTTTGCAGACCACAGGCAACAAAATTGAGCTGCTTGTCTTTGAGGAGTTCGCCAATAACAATGCGTGATTCGTGACGGGTAAGCTCGCCGTGAAACAACTGTTTGCCATGCTCATAAACCAGCGCGCCATTCTCAGCGACAAACGATATTTCGTCTTTAAGCTCCGGGAAAAAGGAGATCAGCTGGAAATACTGGTTGCCGCTGGCCACGACAAATTCAATATCTCGTTTTTTCAGTTCCTGATACTGCGCCATAAAACATGCACGATCGTATTTCTTGGCGTCGTCGAGAAAAGTTCCGTCCATATCGGTGACGATAACTTTGATGGTCATACTTGCTCCTGGCTCATAACTGCGACCAGAAACATTCTAATAACAATGTGACCTGAAGCACAAATTTAATTTCGAATGAAAGTAAAAGGCCGGGTGGCAGCTTCGCCTTACCCGGCTAAGGGGAGAGCAGTTGTAGGCCGGATAAGCGTCAGCGCATCCGGCAATGGGGAGGGTAGCGTGCCGGATGGCGGCGTGAACGCCTTATCCGGCCTACAATATTGCTTACAGCATATGCTCAGTACGCGCGATGATATCGTCCTGCGCATCCGGAGACAGGGCAGTGAAGAAGGCGGAATAGCCTGCGACACGCACCACCAGGTCACGGTATTGATCCGGGTGTTTTTTTGCTTCCAGCAGCGTTTCACGGGACACAATGTTGTACTGAATATGCCAGCCTTTGTGCTCTTCAAAGAAGGTGCGCAGCAGGATCATCAGTTTTTGCTTATCTGATTCATTCTCCAGCGTGGCCGGATTCAGCTTCTGATTTAACAACACACCGCCGAGAATGGAGCCGGTAGGCAATTTACCCACCGAGCCAATCACCGCCGTCGGGCCGAGATGGTCCGTCCCGGAAGCCGGGCTCGCGCCTTCAGCCAGCGGGGTGTGAGCTTTACGGCCATCCGGCGTTGCCATGGTTGCCGCGCCAAACGGCACGTTGGCGGAGATAGAAGAGGTCCCGGCGTAGTAATTGCCGCCAATCGGACCGCGACCATAACGTGGATTATGGTACTGTTTCAGTTCATCAATATAGGTCTGATAAGCGCGGGCCAGCAGCGTATCAACGGAATCGTCATCGTTACCGTACTTCGGCGCGCCGTTGATCAGTCGTTGGCGTAATTGCTCGTGAGTCAGACCGTCAAAATCATCAGCCAGTGCAGCAGCTAATTGCTGCTGGCCGATAGCGCCTTGATCGAAGACCAGTTTCTTCACAGCCGCCAGGCTGTTGCCAAGGTTGGCAATACCCACCTGCAAACCTGATACCCAGTCATACTTCGCGCCGCCTTGCTTAATGCTTTTCGCGCGTTCGATACAGTCGTCTACCAGCGCCGAACAGAGAATATCGTGTACGTTCTCTTCCAGCATGGTGTCGACGACATACTCGATTTCGATGGATTTACGCGTGTAGTAGCGAATCTGTGTATCCCAGGCGTCCATCACTTCATCGAAATTGTTGAAATTGCCGGCCGAGAGCGCTTTTTCCTGCGGCAGGAAGACTTTGCCGCTGGTGGCATCGCGTCCGCCTTCCAGCGCCGCCAGCATCACACGGGCAAAGTTAATAAAGCTCATACCGGTACAACGATAGCCCCATTTGCCGCCAACGGCGGTTTCGATGCAACCAATGGCCGCATAGTCGTAGGCATCCTGCGGTTCAATGCCAAGCTTAATAAATTCAGGTATGACGATTTCATCGTTGTTAAAGGCTGGCATCCCGAAGCCGCAGCGAATGACCTGCACACAGGCATCAAGGAAATCGTTACTCATCCCCGCATGATAGCGCACGCTCAGGTTAGGCTGAGTAGAGCGCAGGCGGCCGCAGGATTCGAGAATGGCGTAGGAGAGCGGGTTGACGGCATCCACCGCCTGACCGTTAACCAGATTCTGTCCGCCAATGGTCACGTTCTGATACAGCGGGCTACCTGCCGATGCTTTGGAGTGGGAGCCGGAGCGGATTTTGTTCACTTCCAGCAGCTTCAGCCAGCAGCTGTGCAGCAGCTCAATGGCGTGTTCGCGATCCAGCGATTGATTCAGCTCCACATCACGACGGTAGAAAAGATAGAGATACTGGTCCATGCGACCAAACGACACTGAATGGCCGTTCGACTCAATTTGCAGGATCAACTGGATGAAGTAGCACAACTGCAGCGCCTGCCAGAACGTTTTAGGTGGTTCATGGGCAATCACATCACAGTTTTCCGCCATGGTCAGGAGTTCCTCGCGACGGCTGGCGCGGGTCTCCGAGGATGCCATTTTACGTGCCAGGGTGGCAAAGCGCTCAATATGCAGACTGACGGCCTCCAGCACGATATTAATCGCTTTCAGGAACTGATCGCCATGGAGGTCTTCCAGACAAGTCAGATTGATGCGGGAGCGACGTTCATCAACTTTGTGGCGCAGGCCGTCGAGACCTTTTTCCAGCAGCAGCGGGAAGTTCACCGCCAGGTGTGCGTCGCCGGAAGTCATATTGCCTTCGGCTTTGATAATGCCGGTTTCCAGCAGACCTTTCTGCTCATCGGTAAACATCCCGTAGCAGCGATCCTGTACGGTCTGGCCGCGCCACCACGGGCACACCTCGTGCAATACGCGTTTGTTCTCTTCACTTACCGAAAAGCCAGCGCCCGGCCTGTCGGCGAGGTCATCGATCTCTTTTTCAATCCAGGAGACGGTGTATTCCGGGAAGATCGGTGCAGCGCGCACTTCGCTCGCCTGGTTGCCGATAATCAGTTCGTCATGCTTGATCCAGATAGTACGTTCCGCCAGATGATGGGCCAGCGCCAGCGCGCGGCGTACCGGGATCGGCTTATCCAGATGTTGTTGATACATCTCGGTATAGTGCTGGGCGCGCTCGGTGCAAACCGGCGGCTTCACGATGTGGATCAGGGCTGTTTTATGCGCTTTGATACGGTCGCTGAGTGTGTCCAGTTTCAGAGTGGTCATGGCGATTATCCTCGTAGGGTCGCGGTTAAACCTTTATGGCGGGCATACTGCTGAGCAAATTCGAGCAGGGCAGGCGCCTCAAGCGGTTTATCCGGTGCGTTGTAGGGTTGACTGAGTAAGTGGTATTTATTGATGCCCAGGGTGTGATAGGGCAAAAAATGGATCTCACCGACGTGAAGCTCGTCGGCAGCAAAATCGGTAATAGCCTGGATGGCGGCTTCGTCAGCGTTGAAACCCTGAATCAGCGGTACGCGGATAATCATTTTTTTACCCGCAGCGGCCAATTTTTTCAGATTGTCTAATACACGAGAGGCACTGCCATCGGTCCACTGCTTAAACGGCGCGTCGGCGACATGTTTTAAATCAGCCAGGAACAGATCAACGTAAGGTAATGACGGCTCGATATACTTCCACGGCACATGCAGACAGGTTTCGACCGCCGTATGAATGCCCGCATCGTGGCTGGCCTTGAATAATTCTGCCGCCAGTTCTGGCTGCATAAACGGTTCGCCACCGGAGAGGGTGAGACCCCCACCGCTACGATCGTAAAACGGTTTATCACGCAGTACGGTCGCCATGATGTCGTCCACGCTTTTTACCTCTCCGCAGACGGTCAGCGCCTGGGTTGGACAGCAGTCAGTTAGCGCGGCGAAAGCGTTATCGGTCAGTTTTTCGCGATGAATAAGCAGGCCGCTCAGCGCTCGCTCAATCACCGCAGGTGCCGCCTGAGCACAGAGATCGCAACCGTCCAGACACAAACGTGCGTCGTAGAGCAGGTCCTGTGTGCGGGCGCGGCTTTCCGGATTCTGACACCAACGACAGCCCAGGGAGCATCCCTTAAGGAACACCACGGTACGGATACCGGGGCCATCATGCGTGGAATAGCGCTGGATATTGAAAATCATAAGCGACCTCTTTTCTTTCGTATAAAGATTAAATTACTTTCGAATGAAAGTTATATTGACGTGCGTCAACTAACCGTGAGGTTTCGCCGTGCTACCTTTTATTCATGCTAATTATTCGTTTGAGGAAAGGTTATGGAACTCTATTTAGATACGTCTGATGTTGCCGCTGTCAAAGCTCTGGCGCGTGTTTTGCCGTTGGCTGGGGTGACCACTAACCCGAGTATTGTGGCGGCTGGTAAAGAGAGGCTGGAAGTGTTGCTGCCGCAACTGCAGGAAGCGATGGGGGGACAAGGCCGGCTGTTTGCACAGGTGATGGCGACGACCGCCGAAGGCATGGTCAATGATGCGCGTAAACTGCGGGCAATTATCGCGGATATCGTGGTCAAAGTACCGGTGACGGCAGAAGGTCTGGCGGCAATTAAACTATTGAAAGAAGAAGGGATCCCGACGCTGGGTACCGCGGTATACGGTGCTGCTCAAGGGCTGTTAGCGGCGCTGGCGGGAGCGGAATATGTTGCGCCATACGTAAACCGCGTGGATGCGCAGGGGGGAGATGGTATTCAGACGGTGACCGATCTGCAAACCTTACTGAACATGCATGCGCCGCACGCCAAAGTACTGGCAGCCAGCTTCAAAACGCCGCGTCAGGCGCTGGATTGCCTGCTGGCAGGCTGCGAGTCTATCACGCTGCCGCTGGACGTGGCGCAGCAGTTTATGACCTCTCCGGCTGTGGATGCGGCGATTGTGAAGTTTGAGCAGGACTGGCAGGGGGCGTTTGGACGGACGTCGATCTAGTTTTAGGTCGGATTACTCCGGCATATTTGCGTAGGTGATTCCGTTAAAATGAATCTGTTGCAGTTAAGAGCAATAAACTGCGAATCCCCCTCGTAAAACCGGTAAAGCCTGCATGCTACCCGTCATCGCGACGGGTACATTCACGTCATCATGTTTATCAGGTGACGGACCGCCATGAAAAAAACACCTACAGCCACACCGCACGATGCGCTGTTTAAAACATTTTTAAAATACCCTGCCACAGCCCGTGATTTTATTGAAATTCATCTTCCTCCCACGCTACGGGCGCTTTGTGATCTGGCGACGTTAGAACTGCAACCTACCAGTTTTATTGAAGAAAACTTACGCGCATATTATTCAGATGTGCTTTGGTCGATGAAAACCAGTGAAGGGGAGGGTTATATCTATGTCGTGATTGAACATCAAAGTCGTCCTGATGTGCATATGTCGTTTCGCCTGATGCGTTATGCGATAGCGGCAATGCAAAGCCACCTTGACGCCGGGCATACCCGCTTACCGTTAGTCGTGCCGATGTTGTTTTATCATGGCGTCGATACGCCTTATCCCTTCTCTTTATGCTGGCTGGATGAGTTTGATAATCCGCTCCTGGCGCGCCAGCTTTATCTGTCGGCATTTCCATTGGTGGATATTACCGTGATCCCGGATGAAGAAATTATGCAGCACCGGCGTATTGCACTGCTGGAATTGATTCAAAAGCATATTCGCCAGCGCGATTTATTAGGACTGGTGGACAATCTGGCTACGCTGCTGGTTACAGGAAGTGCTAATGACAGCCAGCTAAAAGCGCTGTTTAATTATCTGCTAATCCAGCATGGTCACAAACCGCGCTTTGGGCGATTTATGCGTAAGCTGGCGCAGCAGGTACCCGAACACAAGGAGCGTACAATGAATATTGTTGAAAAAATACGTAGGGCAGGGGAGCGAAAGGGGCTACGGAAAGGCATGGAGCGCGGTCATGAAAAAGGTTTAGCTGAAGGTCGTCGCGAGGAAGCGCAGCGCATTGCCCACTCAATGCTGGCCGATGGTCTCCCACGGGAGCTTATCGTGAGAATCACCGGGCTATCTGAGGAAGATATTAAATCTTTGACGCATTGAATGTATGTTAATACAGCCCCGGAAAATAAATGCCGCCGGGGCTTACCGTTACTGCCCGCACACCTCACATCCCGGGTTACGCATCAGCTTCATTTCGCGAAACTGGCAGGTCATGGCGTCGTACATGACGATTTTTCCAGATGCGGGTTTACCGTAGTTTGCCAATAATTTAATGGCTTCCATGGCCTGTAATGAGCCGATCACGCCGATTAGCGGAGCCATTACGCCAGCTTCCACGCAGGTGAGGGCATTTTCACCGAACAGGCGGCTCAGGCAACGGTAGCAAGGTTCGCCTTCCTGATAGGTAAAGACGGTAATTTGTCCTTCCATGCGAATTGCCGCCCCGGAAACCAGCGGAACCTTTGCGCTAAAGCATCCGGCATTAAGCTGATTGCGGATGCTGACGTTATCCGTACAGTCCAGCACCAAATCGTGTTTGGCGATCAGCGCGTGAATTTCGCTATCATCCAGCAGCGCATTCACTGGCGTAATGGCGATATAAGGGTTAATCCGCGCCAGCGCGTCGCGGGCGGATAGCACTTTCGGCTGCCCTACGGTTGCATCGCTGTGCAGCGTCTGACGCTGGAGGTTCGACACGGAAACGGTGTCAAAGTCGAGCAGCGTTAAATGTCCGATGCCTGCGCCTGCCAGGTATTGGGTCGCGGCGCAGCCAAGTCCCCCCAGACCAACGACCAGTACCCGCGCTTCCTTCAGCGCTTCCTGACCTTCAAAATCGAAGCCGCGCAGAATGATTTGCCGGTTATAGCGCATCATCTCCTGGTCGCTGAGTTCCGCCATTACAGACCTCCAAACAGCGCGTTAAACGGCTCGACTTCAACCCACTCTCCGGCTTCAACGTTACCACGATCGCGTTCCAGCACGATAAAACAGTTGCCGAGGCTAAAGGAGCTAAAAATATGTGAGCCCTGGTGTCCGGTGGTGGTGACTTCCAGTTCGCCTTCTGCGGTGCGCTGCAATACGCCACGTTGAAAATCCAGACGACCTGGCGTCTTCTTCAAACGTGACGCGGTGCGCACGCGTTGGCGAGGAGGCAACCCACAGCCCGTGTTGCCGCTAAGCTTCGCCAGCATTGGTTGCACCAGTTGATAAAAGGTGAGGGCTGCTGACACCGGGTTACCCGGCAGGCCGCAAAACCAACTGTTGCTTAGTTTGCCAAAGGCGAACGGTTTGCCCGGTTTGATGGCCAGCTTCCAGAAGGCAATTTCTCCCAGTTCCTCCAGAATGGTTTTGGTGTAATCCGCTTCACCGACTGAAACGCCGCCGGAGCTGATAACGACATCGGCCTGGCTGTCGGCTTCAATAAACGCCGCGCGTAGCGCGTTGGGATCGTCGCGAATAATCCCAAGGTTGATCACCTCGCAGCCCAACTGTTGCAGCATCAGGTGAACGGCCAGACGGTTGGTGTCATAAATCTGTCCGTCGCCCAGCGGTTGACCCGGCAGTTGCAGTTCATCACCGGTGGAGAACAACGCCACCCGGACTTTGCGCACAACAGGCGCATCAGCAATACCGAGCGAAGCCAGAACCGGGAGCTCGGCGGTTGTCAGGCGAGTCCCGGCGGGGAAGACGACTGCACCGTTTGCAATATCTTCACCGCGCAGACGAATATTTTGTCCGCCGCGGACTTCGGCGGTAAAACGTACACCGTCATCGGTTTGTTCCGTTTGTTCCTGCATGACCACCGCTTCACAACCGGCAGGCACCGGGGCGCCGGTCATGATGCGGATACAGGTCCCCGCTGGCCATTCGCCGTGAAAAGGCTGTCCGGCAAAGGCTTTGCCTGCTACCGCAAGCGGCAGACCCGAGCGTAAATCGTCTAATCGCACCGCATAGCCATCCATTGCCGAATTATCGAATCCTGGTACATCAATGGGGGAAACGACGTCGGCGGCCAGAATGCGGCCAAAGCATTGAACCAGCGGCAGCGTTTCGACGTCGGTGAGCGGGGTAATACGCGACAGCATCTGAGAGAGAGCCGTTTCAAGCGGCATCAGTCCGGCGGTAAATTCCATGAGAAGACTCCTGCGGGCAAAATCGAATCCGGCCATTATGTCAGAAAATGGCCGCGGACAGTATGCTACCTCAGGCTTAGAATCAGATCTGATCAAGGTTTCATGCCAGAGGATAGCGCCACAGGAAAAATGCAGTATAGACTCAATATTTCCGCTCTTTTTCCCCAGGGGGCTAAATGGCTACTCCTATTCCGGACGCAATTCGACGGCAGGTGAATGCCGCCAGTGCGCTCATCCGCCAGCTTTTCGAGGAGAATCTCGTGGCTATTCATCTGTATGGTTCTGCTGTCGACAGCGGTTTAAAACCTCTCAGCGACATTGATTTGTTGGTCACCATACGGGAACCAATGGATGCCCGGTTAAGAGAAACCGTGATGCGGGAATTGCTGACCATTTCAGCGCCGCCCGGGACCTCAGAACGTTACCGCGCGCTGGAAGTCACCGTTGTTGTGTACTCGCTGATCGTACCGTGGCAATTCCCACCCGTAAGAGAAATGCAGTTTGGCGAGTGGTTGCGTGAGGAGATCGGCGCCGGCGTGTTTGAACCGGCGCTGGCGGATGCTGATCTTGCCATTTTGCTGACCCAGGCCCGGCGCGCCAGCGTACCGTTGTTCGGTGAACCCGCTGATATATTTTTCAACGCCATTCCTGCCAATGATGTCTTGAAAACGTTTCGACATACTCTTGAACAGTGGCAAGAACCCGCAGATTTAGAGGGTGATGAGCGCAATATTATTCTGGCTCTGGCGCGTATCTGGTACAGCGTCGTGACCGGCGATATTGTCGCTAAGGATGAGGCCGCGTCGTGGCTCATGCCTAAATTGCCCGTTGAGCATGCTGACACGCTGCAAGCTGCATGTGCGGAATATCTGGGGGTGGCCAAAACGAACTGGGCTGAATCCATGCCGTCAGTACAACGGTTTGTATGGCATGCAAAAAAACAGATTACCGATCTGCTTGAATAGGTTATTCAACGTCGTCGGGGATTCATTCCTGTTAACTCCATCTGAATGACTGACAGCATCGATTATGAGAGGCAGGCCTTTACCTTTACATGACGTCTGCATCTTTCTATATTCAAAAATCGAATCAATAAGTCACCGAAATTCTGATATTTATAACCCCGGAACCGGTCACCTTAATGGACGAAAAAATGGGTAAAGCAGTTATTGCAATTCACGGCGGCGCCGGGGCTATTACCCGTGCACAGCTGAGCCAGGAGCAGGAGTTGCGTTATATACAGGCGCTGTCAGATGTTGTCGAAACCGGTCAGCGGATGCTCGAAGAGGGGCGTAGCGCACTGGATGTGGTGACCGAGGCCGTGCGTCTGCTGGAAGAGTGCCCGCTGTTTAATGCCGGAATTGGCGCAGTATATACCCGTGATGAAACCCATGAGCTGGACGCCTGCGTGATGGACGGTAATACCCTGAAAGCGGGAGCCGTCGCGGGAGTCAGTCATCTGCGAAATCCAGTTCTCGCGGCACGCCTGGTGATGGAACACAGCCCACACGTCATGATGATAGGTGAGGGGGCAGAGAATTTTGCCATTGCGCAGGGTATGGAGCGCGTTTCGGCGGATATTTTCTCGACGCCAGAACGCTACGCTCAACTGCTGGCGGCGCGAACGGCGGGTGAAATGGTGCTGGATCATAACGCTACCCCACTGGATGAGAACAACAAAATGGGTACCGTGGGGGCGGTTGCGCTGGATATGTCTGGTAATCTGGCGGCGGCGACATCGACCGGCGGGATGACCAACAAATTGCCGGGCCGGGTGGGTGACAGTCCACTGGTTGGCGCAGGCTGTTATGCCAATAACGCAAACGTGGCGGTTTCCTGCACCGGAACCGGAGAAGTCTTTATTCGTGCGCTGGCGGCTTATGACATTGCGGCATTGATGGATTATGGCGGCCTGAGTTTATCTGAGGCGTGCGAGCGTGTGGTGATGGAAAAATTACCGGCGTTGGGCGGCAGTGGCGGCTTAATTGCTATCGATCATGAGGGCAATGTCGCCTTACCGTTTAACAGTGAAGGCATGTACCGTGCCTGGGGATACGCGGGCGATACGCCAACCACCGGTATTTATCGGGAAAAAGGAGATACCGTTGCCACACAGTGATGAGCTTGACGTCAGTGACGTGCTGGCAGTGAGTAACCTGAACATTGCCTTTGAACAGGAACAGCAGCGCGTAAGTGCGGTGCGTAATCTGTCATTTCGTCTGAAGCGTGGCGAAACGCTGGCGATAGTTGGCGAGTCCGGTTCAGGAAAGTCGGTCACGGCTTTGTCGCTGATGCGTCTGATAGAACAGGCTGGCGGTGAGGTGAGCTGTGATGAAATGCTCCTCCGACGCCGCAACCGCCAGGTTATTGAGCTGGGTGAACAGAGCGCATCACAGATGCGCCACGTGCGCGGCGCGGATATCGCGATGATCTTTCAGGAGCCGATGACATCGCTAAATCCGGTGTTTACCGTGGGTGAGCAGATTGCCGAGTCTATCCGCTTACACCAGGGGGCCAGTCATGAAGAGGCGATGCTGGAAGCTAAACGGATGCTCGATCAGGTCCGTATCCCTGAGGCGAAGGCGATTTTATCGCGTTATCCGCACCAGCTTTCCGGCGGCATGCGCCAGCGCGTGATGATCGCTATGGCGTTGTCGTGTCGCCCTGCGGTACTGATTGCCGATGAGCCGACCACCGCGCTGGATGTCACTATTCAGGCGCAGATCCTGCAACTCATAAAAGTGTTGCAGCAGGATATGTCGATGGGGGTGATCTTTATTACCCACGATATGGGCGTGGTGGCGGATATTGCCGACCGTGTGCTGGTAATGTATCAGGGTGAGGCGGTTGAAACCGGCAGCGTTGAGCAGATCTTTCATGCTCCCCAGCATCCCTATACTAAAGCGTTGCTGGCAGCCGTACCGCAGCTTGGCGCCATGAGCGGACAAGAGTATCCGCGCCGTTTCCCACTTATTTCTTTACACGATCCCAGTCATGTTGAACCGCAAACCGAGCAGGACACCGTGGTTGAAGGCGAGCCTATTCTACGGGTACGCAATCTGGTGACGCGTTTTCCTCTGCGCAGCGGCATTCTTAACCGGGTAACCCGTGAGGTGCATGCGGTGGAAAACGTCAGCTTTGACCTGTGGCCGGGAGAAACGCTCTCGCTGGTGGGCGAGTCGGGCTGCGGCAAGTCCACCACAGGACGGGCGTTGCTGCGCCTGGTTGAGTCTCAGCGTGGAGAGATCATCTTCAACGGACAGCGGATTGATACCCTCGCCGCCAGCAAACTGCAGCCGCTGCGCCGGGACATTCAGTTCATCTTCCAGGACCCTTATGCATCGCTCGATCCTCGCCAGACGGTGGGATATTCCATTTTAGAGCCGTTACGGGTGCATGGATTACTGCAAGGTGATGCGGCGGCAAAACGGGTTGCCTGGCTGCTGGAGCGCGTAGGATTGCTCCCTGAGCATGCCTGGCGCTATCCGCACGAGTTTTCCGGCGGTCAGCGTCAGCGTATCTGCATTGCCCGGGCGCTGGCGCTCAATCCCAAGGTAATCATTGCCGATGAGTCGGTCTCGGCGCTGGATGTCTCGATTCGTGGGCAAATTATCAACTTGTTGCTCGACCTGCAGCGCGAAATGGGGATCGCATACCTGTTTATTTCCCACGATATGGCGGTAGTGGAGCGGATCAGTCACCGTGTGGCGGTGATGTATCTGGGGCAGATCGTCGAGATCGGCACCCGGCGGGCGGTATTTGAAAATCCACAGCATCCGTATACGCGCAAACTGATGGCGGCAGTACCGGTTGCCGATCCATCACATCATCGGCCCCAGCGCGTGCTGTTATCGGATGATATCCCCAGCAATATCCGCAAGCGCGGCGAAGAGATTTCCCCCGTGTCACTACAATTAGTTGGCCCGGGGCATTATGTCGCGCGTCCACAACCAGAAAATGCGCTTTCGCGTTTATAACAGGCAGACAGGGTTTAAGGAGAATAACATGACAAAAATTGTTGCTCGAAAATGGCTGGTTGCTGTGGGAGTGGCCTCGGCGCTGGCCGCCGCACCGGGCTGGGCCGCCAAAGACGTGGTGGTGGCGGTGGGATCTAATTTCACCACGCTCGACCCCTATGACGCGAACGACACGTTGTCGCAGGCGGTAGCAAAGTCGTTTTATCAAGGACTGTTTGGCCTTGATAAAGAGATGAAGCTGAAAAATGTGCTGGCGGAGAGTTATACGGTTTCTGATGATGGCCTGACTTACACCCTTAAGCTGCGTCAGGGCGTGAAGTTTCAGGATGGCACTGACTTCAACGCCGATGCGGTCAAAGCTAACCTCGATCGGGCCAGTAATCCGGAAAACCATCTGAAACGCTACAACCTGTATAAGAATATTGATAAAACCGAGGTTGTCGACCCGTCGACGGTGAAGATTACGCTGAAGCAACCGTTCTCGGCATTCATCAATATTCTGGCGCACCCGGCAACGGCGATGATTTCGCCTGCCGCGCTGGAGAAATACGGTAAGGAGATCGGCTTTCATCCTGTCGGCACCGGACCGTATCAGCTTGAAACCTGGAATCAGACGGATTTTGTCAAGGTTAAGAAGTTCGTGGGCTACTGGCAGCAAGGGTTGCCAAAGCTTGACACGATTACCTGGCGTCCGGTGACCGACAACAACACGCGAGCGGCCATGCTGCAGACCGGGGAAGCGCAGTTTGCCTTCCCGATCCCTTACGAGCAGGCGGCTTTACTGGCGAAGAACAAAAACCTGGAACTGGTGGCCAGCCCGTCTATCATGCAGCGTTATATCAGCATGAACGTCACGCAAAAACCGTTCGATAACCCGAAGGTGCGTGAGGCGCTGAATTATGCCATCAACCGTCAGGCGCTGGTGAAAGTCGCTTTTGCCGGGTACGCGACGCCTGCCACCGGTGTTCTCCCGCCATCGATTGCCTATGCGCAAAGCTATACGCCGTGGCCTTACGATCCGGCGAAAGCGCGCGAGTTGCTGAAAGAAGCGGGTTACCCTAATGGTTTTACCACCACGCTATGGTCTTCGCATAACCACAGTACCGCGCAGAAAGTACTGCAATTTACCCAGCAGCAGTTGGCACAGGTGGGCATTAAGGCGCAGGTAACGGCGATGGACGCTGGTCAGCGAGCGGCGGAAGTTGAAGGTAAAGCGCAGAAAGAGAGCGGAGTGCGGATGTTCTACACCGGCTGGTCTGCTTCTACAGGTGAAGCGGACTGGGCGCTGTCGCCGCTATTTGCATCACAAAACTGGCCGCCGACGCTGTTTAATACGGCGTTCTACAGCAATAAGCAGGTGGACAGTGATTTAGCCGCGGCTCTGCAAACCAACGATCCGGCGCAGAAAGCGAAGCTGTACAAAGATGCGCAGGATATCATCTGGAAAGAGTCGCCGTGGATCCCGCTGGTAGTGGAAAAACTGATTTCGGCGCACAGCACCAGGTTGACGGGATTCTGGATCATGCCGGATACCGGATTTAGCTTTGATGATGCGGATTTAAAATAAGCGATGCATTCGGCCCCTTAATGTAGGGGCCGGCGAAGGGAGCGTGATGCTTAACTATGTTTTCAAGCGCCTGCTGGGGTTGATCCCAACGCTGTTGATTGTGGCGGTGCTGGTGTTTTTATTTGTTCACCTGCTACCCGGCGATCCGGCCCGGCTGATTGCCGGACCGGAAGCTGACGCTGAGGTGATTGAACTGGTGCGTAAGCAACTGGGTCTGGACCAACCGCTGCATATTCAGTTCTGGCATTACATGACCAACGTGTTGCAAGGCGATTTTGGAACCTCGATGGTTTCTCGCCGCCCGGTTGCGGAAGAGATTGCCAGCCGTTTTATGCCATCGCTATGGCTGACAATTGCCAGTATGGCGTGGGCAGTGTTATTTGGCATGACGGCGGGGATTATCGCCGCCGTGTGGCGTAATCGCTGGCCGGACAGGTTAAGTATGACGCTGGCGGTCACCGGGATCTCTTTTCCGGCTTTTGCGCTCGGCATGCTGCTTATGCAGATATTTTCCGTTGAACTCGGCTGGTTGCCCACCGTGGGCGCTGACACCTGGCTGCACTATATCCTCCCGTCAATTACGCTGGGGGCGGCGGTGGCTGCGGTGCTGGCCCGCTTTACCCGTGCTTCGTTTGTCGATGTGCTCAGTGAAGATTATATGCGCACCGCGCGAGCCAAAGGGGTGAGTGAAACCTGGGTGGTGTTAAAACATGGTCTGCGTAACGCGATGATCCCGGTGGTTACCATGATGGGGCTACAGTTTGGTTTTTTACTCGGCGGCTCAATCGTGGTTGAGAAGGTGTTTAACTGGCCAGGGCTTGGACGACTGTTAGTGGACTCAGTCGAAATGCGCGACTACCCGGTGATACAGGCCGAGGTGCTGTTATTCTCTCTGGAGTTTATTCTTATTAATTTAGTGGTGGATGTACTCTACGCCGCCATTAATCCGGCTATCAGGTACAAGTAAGGATGCGATTTTTTAACTGGCGCCGACAGGCGATTTTAAATGCGATGCCCCTTGTTAAGCCAGAGCAGATTCGCACGCCGTGGCATGAGTTCTGGCGTCGTTTCCGCCGCCAGCGCATGGCGATGATCGCGGGATTGTTTGTCCTTATCCTGATTATGGTGGCGATTTTTGCCCGCTGGCTGACGCCATTTGATGCCGAAAACTACTTCGATTATGACCGTCTGAATGACGGGCCGTCGATGCTGCACTGGTTTGGCGTTGACTCCCTGGGACGGGATATCTTTAGCCGTGTGCTGGTTGGGGCGCAAATCTCGTTGGCGGCAGGGGTCTTTGCCGTATTTATTGGCGCGACGATTGGCACCGTGTTGGGGTTACTGGCAGGATACTACGAAGGCTGGTGGGATCGACTGATTATGCGCATCTGCGATGTACTGTTCGCCTTTCCGGGTATTTTGCTGGCGATCGCTGTGGTGGCAGTGCTGGGCAGCGGTATTGCCAACGTGATTATTGCCGTGGCTATTTTTTCTATTCCGGCCTTCGCGCGCCTGGTGCGTGGGAATACGCTAGTGCTGAAGCAGCAGACCTTTATTGAATCTGCGCGCAGTATTGGCGCCAGCGATGCAACCATCATCTTTAACCATATTCTGCCGGGAACGGTCTCATCGATTGTGGTCTTTTTTACCATGCGAATTGGCACGTCGATTATCTCTGCCGCGAGCTTGTCATTTCTGGGATTGGGCGCGCAGCCGCCGACCCCGGAGTGGGGGGCAATGCTCAATGAGGCGCGGGCCGATATGGTGATTGCGCCGCATGTGGCGATTTTCCCGGCGGTGGCGATATTTCTGACGGTGCTGGCGTTTAACTTACTGGGCGATGGCCTGCGCGACGCGCTGGACCCGAAGATAAAAGGATAAACCACAGGCCGGATAAGACGTAACGCTTATCCGGCCTGCGTTGGGTTACGCTATTTAAACGCGGGTGCCCCACAGATCGTATTCATCTGCGTTTTCGACCTTCACGCGGATGATATCGCCAGGTTTCACCCTGGTTTCGCCATTCAGGTATACCGCGCCATCGATTTCCGGGGCGTCAGCCATACTGCGACCAATCGCGCCTTCTTCGTCAACTTCATCAACGATAACCAGAATTTCGCGGCCCACTTTCTCCTGCAAGCGTTCAGCAGAGATCTGCTGTTGCAACTGCATAAAGCGGTTCCAGCGTTCTTCTTTCACCTCTTCCGGGATTTGATCTGGCAGGTCATTGGCGCCAGCGCCTTCTACCGGGCTGTACTTAAAGCAGCCGACGCGATCCAGGCGTGCTTCCTTCAGGAAGTCGAGCAACATCTGGAAGTCTTCTTCTGTTTCCCCCGGGAAACCAACAATGAAGGTGGAGCGCAGCGTCAGTTCAGGACAAATTTCACGCCACTGCTTGATGCGCGCCAGCTGTCTGTCCACGGAGCCTGGGCGTTTCATCAGCTTGAGAATACGCGGGCTGGCATGCTGCAGCGGGATGTCCAGATACGGCAGAATTTTGCCTTCCGCCATCAACGGGATCACGTCATCAACGTGCGGGTAAGGATAGACGTAATGCAGACGCGTCCAGATCCCCAGTTTTGATAACTGTTCGCACAGATCAACCATGCTGGTTTTGACCGGCTCGCCGTTATGGAAACCGGTGCGATGCTTCACATCCACGCCGTACGCGGACGTATCCTGAGAAATGACCAGTATCTCTTTCACGCCCGCATCTACCAGACGCTTGGCTTCGCTGAGTACGTCGCCGATCGGACGACTCACCAGATCGCCACGCATCGACGGAATAATGCAGAACGTGCAGCGGTGGTTGCAGCCTTCAGAAATTTTCAGATAGGCATAATGGCGCGGAGTCAGCTTGACGCCCTGCTCAGGAACCAGACTCTGGAACGGGTTATGCTTTGGTTTTGGCACATAGTGGTGAACGTGCTCCAGAACCTGTTCATAGCTGTGCGGACCGGTGATTTCCAGCACTTTCGGGTGGACTTCACGGATCTGATCGACTTTCGCGCCCAGACAGCCGGTAACGATCACCTTGCCGTTTTCGTTCAACGCTTCGCCGATTGCTTCTAGGGACTCCTGAACCGCGCTGTCGATAAAGCCGCAGGTGTTAACGATAACCATATCCGCGTCGTCGTAGCTTGGCACAACATCATAGCCTTCGGTACGAAGTTCGGTCAGGATGCGCTCAGAATCGACGAGGTTTTTCGGACAACCTAGTGATATAAAACCAATTTTTGCCATTTTCTTATACTGTACATTGCTCGTAATCGGGGGATTATACAGATGCCGTCACGGTACATCTATATCTGATCGGCATAAGACCGGGAGAATAAAGACCAATACCTATAAATAGTGGATCGGTTAGCGGAAGGTGTTTAGCGAGTCTAATTCCGGCTTTAAGTGTCACTTCTTGGCTGTAGAAATTAATTAGCGTAAATTTTTATCTCGTCGAGCGTTATTAATGAGGTTAAATTTGAAAGATATTGTTTTGCAGTCGAAGCTTGAAATGGCTAAAACTCTTTATGCTAATGGTGTGAGTTTATATTATATCTCACTGGCCACAGGCTTAAGTTGGCGTGCATTAATGACAGAATTAACGTTTATCGCCAGTCATGAAATTATTCGGCAAAAAACTGACGCTCGCAAACCCAGAGTTTAAATAATTCACCTGTCTATTACCCATCCTGCAAAATTTGAAAGGTAACGTTAATATGTATATTTCGCCACTGCCGCTCGCGGCGGACTCTGATGTTGATAAACTGAGAGATGATATTGCTAATAAACTTTTATTTACTATTGGCAAAGATCCCGCCATCGCTACGAAACGGGAGTGGCTTAATGCGACGTTATATGCGGTACGCGATCGAATGGTCGAGCGCTGGCACCGTTCTAATCGGGCACAATTCTCTCAGGATGCGCGCCAGGTTTATTATCTGTCGATGGAATTTTTAATTGGCCGTACGTTGTCTAATGCGTTGCTCTCGTTAGGTATTTACGACGAAGTCAGAAGCGCGCTTGAGGCAATGGGGCTGGAACTGGAAGAGCTGATTGACGAGGAAAATGATCCCGGACTTGGGAATGGCGGCCTTGGACGACTGGCGGCTTGTTTCCTTGATTCGCTGGCAACGCTTGGCCTGCCGGGATGCGGATACGGCATTCGCTATAACTACGGTATGTTTAAACAAAATATTGTCGATGGCGTGCAAAAAGAGTCGCTGGACTATTGGTTAGAATATGGTAATCCGTGGGAATTCAAACGTCATAATACGCATTATAAAGTGCGCTTTGGCGGGCGACTGCAACAAGAAGGGAATAAAACCCGCTGGCTAGAAACTGAAGATATTCTGGCGGTGGCCCATGACCAGATTATTCCCGGCTATGCGACGGAAACCACCAATACATTGCGGTTGTGGAACGTTCAGGTAAATAGTGAGGTCAATGCGGGCAAACTGAATCAGCAGGAAGACTTTGCTACGGAAGTGGAAAACAAATATCACTTCGAGCGGATCTCGCGAGTTTTGTACCCGGATGATTCGACTGATGCAGGGCGAGAATTGCGTTTACGCCAGGCCTATTTCCTGGCCTCGGCCACGATTCAGGACATCCTGAGCCGACATTATCAGTTGCACCGCACATACGATAATCTGGCCGATAAAATCGCTATCCATCTCAATGATACGCATCCGGTGCTGGCGATTCCTGA
Organism: Citrobacter sp. W9; assembly: GCF_026719375.1. Lineage (NCBI taxonomy): Bacteria > Pseudomonadati > Pseudomonadota > Gammaproteobacteria > Enterobacterales > Enterobacteriaceae > Citrobacter > Citrobacter sp. W9. The sequence continues at coordinate 723,732 of NZ_JAPPTE010000001.1, forward strand.
GCTGATGCGTTTGTTGATCGATCATCACCAGTTTAGTTGGGATAACGCGTTTGACGTGACCTGTCAGATTTTTTCTTATACCAACCATACGTTGATGAGCGAGGCGCTGGAAACCTGGCCGGTAGAAATGTTAAGTCGACTTTTACCGCGTCATTTGCAGATTATTTTTGAGATTAACGACCGCTTCCTGAAGACGTTACAGGAGCGCTATCGCGATGACAGCGAACTGTTGCAGCGCGTATCGCTGATTGATGAATCTAATGGGCGCGTGGTGCGCATGGCCTGGCTGGCGGTGGTTGTCAGCCATAAGGTAAATGGCGTGTCGGCGTTGCATTCAAAACTGATGACCGACTCTCTGTTTGCTGATTTTGCGCGTATCTTTCCTCTGCGTTTCACCAACGTAACCAATGGTGTCACGGCGCGGCGTTGGCTGGCGCTGGCTAATCCTCCGCTTGCCAATGTGCTGGATGAGAATATTGGTGAAAGCTGGCGGACCAAATTAATGCAATTGGGCGAGTTAAAGCAATACATAGATTATCCGACGGTGAATGAGGCGGTACGCCGGGCGAAGTATGAAAATAAGCAGCGACTGGCGCAACATATTGCCGCCCATTACGGCGTGGTGGTGAATCCAGATGCGTTGTTTGATGTGCAGGTGAAACGTATTCACGAATACAAGCGGCAGCTTATGAATGTGCTGCATGTGATCACGCGCTATAACCGGATTAAAGCCGCGCCGGATGCCAACTGGGTTCCACGGGTGAATATTTTTGCCGGAAAAGCCGCCTCGTCTTATTATATGGCGAAGCAAATTATCCGCTTAATTAACGATGTGGCGCAGTTAGTCAACAATGACCCGCAAACAGGCGGCAAACTGAAGGTGGTTTTCATCCCAGATTACAGCGTCAGTCTCGCACAGCTAATTATTCCGGCTGCCGATCTGTCAGAGCAAATTTCCCTGGCCGGGACGGAAGCCTCCGGGACCAGCAATATGAAGTTTGGTATGAATGGCGCGTTGACCATTGGTACGCTCGACGGTGCGAATATTGAAATGCGCGAGTACGTTGGGGAAGATAACATCTTCATCTTTGGTAATACGGCTAATCAGGTTGCAGCCTTACGACGCGATGGCTATGACCCGCGACGCCTCTTTGAAAATGATGAGGAACTGCGCCTGGCGCTGACGCAAATCGGTACGGGTATGTTCAGCCCTCAGGAGCCCGGACGTTACAGAGACGTGCTGGATTCATTAATCAATTTTGGCGACAACTATCAGGTGTTGGCGGATTACCGCAGCTATGTGAACTGTCAGGATGCGGTGGATGAGCTGTATCGAACTCCCCGGGAGTGGACGACCAGGACGATGCACAATATTGCCAACATGGGGTATTTCTCATCGGACAGAACGGTGCAGGAATATGCCGACCATATCTGGCGCATAGCTAAAATTCACGTATAGCAATTTTCCCAACGCTGAGCCTCCCTGGTTTTCATAACAGGGAGGCGGTTTGCAAATCGGCCAGAATGGGGGAGAGGATCTTATGGGTATTGCTGTCTTTGCGCGATGAAGCAAACACACTAAATTGCGGCAGGGGAAACGGTGTGTTTATTTTTTTCAGCCCATACAGATGAGCATGTGTTGCAAATACCTTTTCCGGGATCACCCCTATACAATGGGTATTGGACACAATCGTCAGTATCGCCGTAAATGATGAGGTCAGCAGGCAGCGATCCCCGGATCTGAATTTTTTATCCACAATACTGCGATGGTAAATGATTTTTTCATTCTTGGTATTATAACCCACCAGGTTCGCGTTTCTGAATTGTGCTTCGCTAATGGAACTACCGTATAAATCGTTATTCTGCGACGCTACCAGTACCAGGCGCATATCGCATATTTTCTGGCATGAAAGGCTTGCTGACTCAACGGAAAAAGTTGAAAAAATGGCATCCGCCTGACGCATATTCAATAACTCAATAATGCTCTGTTCATTCAGGTCGGCGGTGAGATGCAAGAGACTGATATCGGCGTCGGTATCGATTATCCTCGCGGTAACGTCGGGAATGACGATAGGGGAAATAAAGGATTCCGTATAGAGCGTTAGCCTTTTTTTGGCGGCAGGCGTGGAAAGCGGCATCAGCAACGACAGTTTGTCGATAATAGGGATCGTATTATCATAAAGCTCATCAGAGTAGACCGTCGGTAACAGCGCATTTCCGCTGCGGACAAACAGATTATCCCCCATCATTTCGCGCAGTTTTCTCAAGGACTGGCTGACGGCAGAGGGTGAGATATTCAACATATCAGCGACTCGGGAGATACTGCCTACGCTATAGATCAAACAGAAAATCGTCAGCAGATTGAGATCAATTTTTGAGAGCGTGCGAATTTTCTCTGCATCATTTGCTTTCGACATAGACCCCTCATAATCAGCACTACGGCAGTAATCACATCAGGTATAGCAAAAAATGTCATGCCAGCGGGAAACTGACTCTTTTCGCTAAGCGCATCGCCTGGAGTTGTAACATTGTAAATTATGTTAATCAATTGAGCTTTGTTGATGTAGGACATCTATTTGTTCAAAAAACAACCATACTATTAAGTTGCACCATGGTTGGAAAGAGGAGGAACAAAGTATGGTTGTTGACAGACTGAGAACCGATCTTCTCAACAAATTGATAAACGCCCGTATCGAACTTGCCGCTTATCTGCTGTTGAGAAAAGCGAAAGGCTACATGTCAGTCAGCGAGAGCGATCGTCTGCGTGATAATTTTTTTGTGCTGAATCGCGAATTGCACGAGCAATCACAGCTTCACGGTATGCATCTTGATCAGGAAGAGTGGAATGCCCTTCATCGTGCTGAAGGGGCGTTAGCCGCCGCCGCTGTTTGTCTTATGAGTGGACATCATGATTGTCCAACTTTTATTGCCGTTAACGCAGAGAAACTGGAAAACTGCCTGACAACGCTGACGCTGAGCATCCAGTGTTTGCAATCTTATCCAACGCTGGAACACGTCTGAATCAGGGGGAGGGCGCTCCCCCTTTTCGTTAAGATTATGTAAATGTGACGGGATAATTCCCCCTGCTGGCTACGCTTTATGCAGAGCCATTAAGGAGGTGTTATGCGTCGACTCTTTCTCTGTGCTATCCCACTTGCGCTATTTTCCTCTTATGCCGCCGCGGTAAAGGTGGAGGTGCTGCAAACCAAACTCGATCACCCGTGGTCGCTGGCTTTTTTACCCGATAATCGCGGTATATTAATTACCCTTAAAGGCGGCCAGCTTAGACTTTGGCAACCTGATAAGGGGCTTTCCGACCCGCTGACCGGCGTACCTAAAGTCTGGGCGAATGGTCAGGGAGGATTGTTGGATGTGGCGTTAGCGCCTGATTTTGCACAATCCCGTCGGGTGTGGCTTAGCTTCGCTGAAGCCGACAGTGAAGGTAAAGCCGGCACTGCGGTAGGTTACGGACGCCTGAGCGATGATCTCAAACACCTGCAAGCGTTCCAGACCGTTTTTCGCCAACAGCCGAAACTCTCAACCGGAAACCATTTTGGCGGGCGCATGGTGTTTGATGGCCATGGCTATCTGTTTATTGGCCTGGGTGAAAATAACCAACGTGCAACCGCGCAGGATCTGGATAAATTGCAGGGCAAGGTGGTACGTCTGACCGACGAGGGCAAAACACCGCCGGATAATCCGTTTGTGAATCAGGCGGGGGCGCGGGCAGAAATTTGGTCGTATGGCATCCGTAATCCACAAGGTATGGCGATAAATCCGTGGAGTGATGCGCTGTGGCTCAATGAGCATGGTCCGCGCGGAGGCGATGAAATTAATATCCCCGCAAGAGGCAAAAACTACGGTTGGCCGATCGCGACCTGGGGGATTAACTATAGTGGTCTCAAAATTCCCGAAGCAAAAGGCCAAATTGTTGCGGGTACTGAGCAACCCATCTTTTACTGGGAAAAGTCACCGGCGGTCAGCGGGATGGCTTTTTATCATCGCGATACCTTCCCGCAGTGGCGGCAGAAGTTATTCATTGGCGCATTGAAAGATAAAGAGGTGATCGTGCTGAGCGTCAAAGGGAATGCGGTCACGGAGGATGGTCGCATTTTACAGGATAGAGGGCAGCGGATCCGCGATGTGCGCGTCGGACCAGACGGCTATTTGTACGTGTTAACCGACGAGTCCGACGGGGAATTATTGAAAGTGAGTCCCTGAGCTGATTAGCTGACCGGGATCATTACCACTTTTTGAAATGCCGGGCGTTCAGTCAGTTGCTGATACCAGCGTTCCAGGTGTGGACGCGGGGTCCAGGTGAGACCAACGTTGAACAGGTTATAGACGAATGGCGCAATGGCGATATCCGCCGTGCCGAATTCCGCTCCGGAGAACCACGGCTGGTCCGCCAGCGCGTTATCCAGAATAGCAAACAGCTTATCGCAAACCTGAGTACTTGCCTCAATGGCTGCCATGTCGCGCTGATCGACCGGCGTTCTGACCAGACCAAATAAGATAACCCGGTGCGTAGGACTCAGCGTCTGGTTCGCCCAGTCCATCCATTTTTCGCCGACAGCACGCGCGGCCGGGGCGTCAATCCATAAGCGATTTTGTCCGTACTGAGCCGCCAGATAACGGACTATAGTATTGGATTCCCACAGGACAACGTCCGTTTCATCATCGCGTAGCAGTGGGACCAACCCGTTCGGGTTCATCGCCAGATAGCCGGCGTCGCGGTTACCGCCATGCTGCCCGCCCGCCAGAATTTGGTTATACGGCAGTTCCAGTTCTTCAAGCGTCCACAATACTTTTTTTACGTTGGTCGAGTTATTGCGACCCCACAGTGTAATCATAGTAACCCCGCAAATTAATTGAGCAGCTTCATGGCTGCAGATACCCTCTGACTCGCTCACATGGTGGGGTAAACCTAATATTTACGCAACAACGTCTAAAAAAATCGTGCCAGGGGCAGCGCTGCGCGGCGTTATTGCATAAACTTTAAAAACTTTACCAACTTACGGTTTCTTTAAGCTCGTTAGTGCGATATTACTCACCGCACTTATTTTACACGTCATCCATCAGGTTTTTTCTGCAATGGGTTGGCCGAGGTTGTCTGGCCAGTTTTGTGTAAACACGGTGTGGTATGACGTGGTTTTTTAGAATGGATACTCGGGTGGCATTTATGACGCAATACTTCTCTTCACTTCGCAGCTTTGCTGCAGGTTCTGCACTCTTAATCCTTTTGGCGCCGACCGTACAGGCGGCGGAGCAACCCACGGCTCCGCCGAGCGTGGACGCGCGTGCATGGATCCTGATGGATTACGCCAGCGGCAAGGTGCTGGCGGAAGGTAATGCTGATGAGAAACTGGATCCTGCCAGTCTGACCAAGATTATGACCAGCTATGTGGTCGGTCAGGCGCTGAAGGCCGGAAAAATTAATCTTAACGACATGGTCACCGTGGGCAAAGATGCCTGGGCGACCGGTAATCCGGCCCTGCGCGGTTCGTCGGTTATGTTCCTCAAACCTGGCGATCAGGTTGCGGTATCCGATCTGAACAAAGGCGTTATCATTCAGTCTGGTAATGATGCCTGTATCGCACTCGCTGATTACGTTGCCGGGAGCCAGGAGTCCTTCATCGGTCTGATGAACGGTTACGCGAAAAAGCTGGGACTGACCAATACCACGTTCCAGACGGTGCATGGCCTGGATGCGGCAGGGCAGTTCAGTACCGCGCGTGATATGGCGTTGCTCGGCAAGGCGTTAATCCACGATGTGCCCGAAGAGTACGCTATTCACAAAGAGAAAGAGTTTACCTTTAATAAAATTCGCCAGCCGAACCGCAACCGTCTGTTGTGGAGCACCAACCTGAACGTGGACGGAATGAAAACCGGTACCACGGCGGGCGCAGGTTATAACCTCGTCGCTTCCGCGACCCAGGGCGATATGCGCCTGATCTCCGTCGTGCTGGGAGCGAAAACCGACCGTATCCGTTTTAATGAGTCCGAAAAGCTGCTGACCTGGGGCTTCCGCTTCTTTGAAACCGTTACGCCGATCAAGCCGGATGCCACCTTCGTGACTCAGCGCGTCTGGTTTGGCGATAAGAGCGAAGTCAATTTGGGTGCCGGGGAAGCGGGTTCGGTTACCATCCCGCGCGGTCAGCTTAAGAACCTGAAAGCCAGCTTTACGCTGACCGAGCCACAGTTAACCGCGCCGCTGAAAAAGGGGCAGGTTGTGGGGACTATCGACTTCCAGTTGAACGGTAAATCTATCGAGCAGCGTCCGTTGATGGTGATGGAAGCGGTGGAAGAAGGTGGTTTCTTTAGCCGGATGTGGGATTTTGTGATGATGAAGTTCCACCAGTGGTTTGGCGGTTGGTTCTCTTAATCTAACCGATTGCCGGATGGCGCTACTATCGCTGTCCGGCAGTATCACCTAATACAACAGCTTTATGCGTTGCGCCTTAGCGTATTCCACAAACTCATCGTCGGGGCGGCTATCACTGATGATGGTATCAAAACGTTTTAATTCCCCCATCCTCGCAGGACGTACCTTCCCAAACTTGCTGTGGTCGACCACCAGAACGTGATGCTGCGCCATCGACATTGCCCAGTGTTTCACCGCTAATTCTTCCAGATTAAAGCAGGTCGCGCCTTTCTCAATGTGCACGCCTGCCGCGGAATAAAAGGCGATATCCGGGCACAGATTATTCAGTGTTTCCTGAAAATCGAGCGGTTTGAAGATGGCGTTACTGGCATGAAATTCCCCACCACACAGAATGACGCGACACTGCGGTTTTTCCTGCAATACCAGAAACGTATTTAGCGAGTAGCAGATTGCGGTGAAAGGCAGGTCATTGTCGATAGCCTCAATAATCCACGGCGTGGTCGTGCCGCAGTCGAAAAAGATGGTCTGATGCGCCTGTACGAGGCTCGCCGCCTGCTGGGCGGCACGGCGCTTTTCATCAACCAGACGGGATTTTTGATCGCTGATTAAATAGTGGTTGGCGCTGCGGGGCTCCAGAACAATATAGCCCCCGAGCAAGACGACAGGCGCATTGTTATTATTCAGGTCGCGACGAATGGTCATCTCAGATACGCCCAGCAGCGTCGCGGCTTCTTTGAGGTGTAATTTATCGCTGCGTTTCAGCGCCTGTAGCAACTGACCAATACGCTCGTCGCGTCGAGTTTCCATAGTTCCCCTGGAGAGTAGTATAAGTGCTCGTATTGCGCCTAATACTACTCTTTTTACCGTGGGTTAGTCACGCACCCAGCCTTTACGGATGGGCAGAGCGAAACAGGTGCGATAGCAGGTCTGCAAGCCGAAATATAGGGTAGCGCCGAACCGTTGCCAGATCATCTGGGCGCTCAGGCAGCCGATCAGCCCAGCCAGGAATCCGCCCAGCATATCCAGCGGCCAGTGTACGCCAAGGTAAACGCGCGACCAGGCAATCGCCACGGCGACAACCATCAGCAGCGCGCCAGTCCACAGACGATGCCAGAACAGGAAAGCCAGAGCAAAAGTAAAGATAACCGTGCCGTGATCGCTCGGGAAAGAGTCATCCGCCGCATGGTGGAGGAAGTTGTACCCAATGTGGTTAACGAACGGACGATCGTGGGGGAACAGATGCCCCATCAGCCATGAAATAGTCAGGCCGACTGCCAGCGCTATCGCCATTTTTATGACCAACTGGCGCTGGAGAGTAACCTGAGCGCGCGGTCCCCAAAGCCAGAGAATAACGGCTAACAGCGGGACAATGCTGATTAAATCTTTGGCAATAAATATGGCGAGCGAGATAGCCCATTGCGCAGAGTCCGGCGTGGCATTGATGAGATAAAAAAGCGAGTTGTTCAGATTTTCCAGCATAACGTCCAGACTCAGTGTAATTGTTAAAAGGCCCATAGGGGGAGAGCATAAAATTGCTGTTACAGGATAAAAAGCGGTCTTGTCTTATTTGTCTGCTAAATGACTATTTTTAAGACAATTAATGGGACTTATTGAGCATAATAGCGGCCTCAACTTAAATTAACCTTAAAGCAAAATGTTCTTGAGCAAATGAATGTAAAAATGTGCGCATTTTGCTTTCAAATCACATAATTCACTATCACCGGTACGGCGCATTTATTACACTTTGCGCGTTTTTTCCTTTGCTAAGAGACTGCATGCAAAACCGTTTATCTTCAGGCGCCCGGTTGGGGCGTCAGGCATTACTTTTTCCTCTCTGTCTGGTGCTTTACGAATTCTCTACTTATATCGGTAACGATATGATCCAACCTGGAATGTTGGCGGTGGTGGAGCAATATCAGGCCGGATTAGACTGGGTACCCACTTCCATGACTGCCTATCTGGCGGGTGGCATGTTTTTACAGTGGCTGTTAGGACCGCTGTCGGATCGTATTGGTCGTCGCCCGGTGATGTTAACCGGTGTGCTGTGGTTCATTGTGACCTGCCTTGCGACTCTGCTGGCACAGAATATTGAGCAATTTACCTTTCTGCGTTTCTTGCAGGGGATAAGCCTGTGCTTTATTGGCGCGGTGGGTTACGCCGCAATTCAGGAATCTTTTGAGGAAGCGGTATGCATTAAAATTACCGCGCTGATGGCAAACGTGGCGCTGATTGCGCCGCTGCTGGGACCGTTAGTTGGCGCGGCCTGGGTGCATGTTCTGCCGTGGGAAGGGATGTTTATCCTGTTTGCCGCCCTCGCAGCTATCTCCTTTTTTGGCCTGCAACGCGCGATGCCGGAAACGGCGACCCGGCTTGGTGAAAAACTGTCCATTAAAGATCTGGGTAAAGATTATAAGCTAGTGCTAAAAAATGGGCGTTTTGTTGCCGGCGCGCTGGCGTTGGGTTTTGTCAGCCTGCCGTTACTGGCGTGGATTGCCCAGTCGCCGATTATTATCATCAGCGGAGAACACCTCAGCAGTTACGAATATGGCCTGTTGCAGGTGCCGATTTTTGGGGCGCTGATTGCTGGTAATCTGGTGCTGGCGCGTCTGACTTCGCGCAAGACCGTGCGTTCGCTGATTATCATGGGCGGCTGGCCTATCGCCGTCGGGCTGGTGATTGCCGCGGCGGCCACGGTGGTGTCATCCCATGCGTATTTGTGGATGACGGCGGGTTTGAGTATCTATGCGTTTGGCATTGGCGTGGCGAATGCGGGGTTGGTCCGCCTGACGTTGTTTGCCAGTGAAATGAGTAAGGGTACGGTTTCTGCCGCCATGGGCATGTTGCAGATGCTGATTTTTACCGTCGGTATTGAGTTGAGCAAACATGCTTATCTGCTGGGAGGAAACGGCTTGTTCAGCCTGTTTAATCTGGCAAGCGGCGTACTGTGGCTGATATTGATGGTTATCTTTCTGAAAGATAAACGGGTAGGGAATTCCCGGGAAGGCTGAAGCCCGGTTGCCCGGGCTTCGCAAAACTTAGTGGTGATCGTCAATCTGATGTTCGATGATCATCCCTTCACCTACGCTGGCAACATGTCGCGCATAAGGATGCGCGCGATAGACCGGGGCCGGGGCAGGTGCCGGCGCAACATACACCGTTTGCGGCGCGGTCGTCACGCTGACCGCCTGCGGAACGCTGACGGAAGAGGGCACGACCACCACTTTATAACCGCTTGGTACATCCACGGTAACGCTTTGCGCAAATGCTGTTCCGGTAAAGCCCAGCAACAATGTCGCCATCAGTACACTTTTCTTCATGATTCGCTCGCCTGAAGTAATCACCGGAGGTAATAATCCAGTGGAGTTAATTTGAGGCGGATTATGAATAGATCATATCATCATTTTGTTGCCGTCTGTGCTGAGGCGTTAATGCGTAAACGGCGCTTCGTTTTTTAATACGCGGTCGATAACATCCAGCACACCCTCTTCATTGTTCGATCCCGCGCGATATTTTGCCGCCTGGACAACCGGTTCGTGAGCGTTGGCCATTGCGAAACTAAATCCCGCCTGACGCAGCATCTCAATATCATTTCCGCCATCGCCAAACACAACAACCTCGTCGTCGCTAATATTCCAGCGTTGTTGCAGCAGGCGCAGACCGTTTGCCTTATGCACACCTGGAATAATTAAATCGATGCTGCCGTAGCCGGTATGCACCGGTACCATGATATCGCCAATTGCCTCATGGAGATCGGCCTGCACCTGCGGGATACGGTCGTCTGAAATATTCAGCCCGAATTTGAAAAAAACGTCGTTGAGATTGTCAAAATTATCTACAAACTCAAGACGATGATAGTACATGGCGGAAACGGATTTATGCTCATCGCTGTATTTTTTGAGCGTATAGGCGCTGTTTTTACCGCAGGCGATAATGTCGATGTCCGTACGGGTCAACAGATGATCCACGATGGCCTTGAAATCGTCTTTTGCCAGTTCACCGTTAAAAATATCTTTCCCTTCACTGACTACCCAACCGCCGTTTTCAGCGACAAATGAGATTTCATTGGCCAGTTCAGGGAAAAAGGAGATGAGCTGGTAATACTGGTTGCCGCTGGCGACGACAAAACGGATGCCTTGTTTTTTCATCTGATGGTATTGCGCCATAAACCGCTCACGGTTATAGGTTTTTTGGTCGCTTAAAAAAGTGCCGTCCATGTCGACTGCAATTAATTTGATGCTCATTAGCTGTTCTCCATCACAGGGGTATTTTTGAGATCCGGTTTCGCCACCGCTTTCGCGACGATGGCGGCGATAAGCACCAGCGCCAGCACCACCAGCATAGCGCTGCGCAGGCCGTAGTGTTCACCCAGATAGCCGAGCAGCGGCGGCCCTACCAGGAACGCCAGGTAGCCGGTGGTCGCCACAACGCTGACGCGGGTTGGCGCATCGGGACCGGTGTCGCTGGCGGCTGAAATGGTCAGCGGGAAGCCGAGTGATGCGCCAAGCCCCCAGAGAATAACGGAAACACCTGCTACCCATGTGCTATCGACAAAAATAATCAGACTGATGCCAAGCGCACCCATCAGCGCGCTGGCACGCACTACCGCGACGCGGCTGTAGCGGTCGATGAACCAGCCGCCGGTGAATCGACCCACGGTCATACCCAGCGTAAAACCAGCATAAATCAGCGAGCCTGATGTCGGGCTAAACCCGTGGCCATCTACCATTAGCAGCGGCAGCCAGTCGTTGGCCGAACCTTCAGCAAACGCCATTGCCAGCACTACGACGCCAATCAGCAGCAACTGAATGTCGCGATAAAAAGGCACGCCTTTTTCGCTGGAGTGAGCGCCGTCAGAGGCATTCTTGCCTGTGCCGTCTGGAATGGCCTTGATGGCGATAAAGATAGGCGTGATTGCCACCATTGCCGCCAGTAAAATATGTAAAGTCGCTGGAACGCTGAAGGCGGTAAGCATCATCCCGACCCCGGCTCCCGCCAGCGTTCCCAGACTGTAAAAACCATGCATCATCGGCAGCACGGTTTTGTTCATTTCGCGCTCAACTGCCGCGCCTTCGACGTTGATGGCGACTTCCGCCGCGCCAAAGCTGGCGCCAAACACGCCCAGGCCAAACGCGAAAAGCCATGCGGAATGCAACCAGAGCGCTGCGCTGAGGATAGCCATCCCGAGGACTGCACAGGACATGGTGGTGCGGATCACTTTACGCGTGCCAAATCGTTTCACCAGCCAGGCCGAACAAAGAATGCCACTCATCGAACCAATTGAGAGTCCAAACAATACCGCGCCCATTTCGGCGGTGGAGATGGAGAGGATATCTCGGATGGCAGGAGTACGCGTTGCCCAGGAAGCCATTAGTAATCCGGGTAAAAAGAAAAACGTGAAAAGCGCCCAGGTGCGACGTCTTAAGGCTTTGCGTGATGAGATGCCAGTCATGAATTCGAGCCAAAGAAAAGAGGGAAGAAGACAACATTAGCAAGACTGTGTACATTTGTACACAAATGCAAGGAGAGGAAATGCAGTGCGACGCGCGAACGATCCGCTACGGCGGGAAAAGATAGTTCAGGCCACCCTGGCGGCGGTAATCGCCTACGGTGTCCATGGGGTTACGCACCGAAAAATCGCCATGATTGCCGGGGTGCCGCTGGGTTCAATGACCTATTATTTCTCAGGAATAGATGAGCTTTTAATGGAGGCGTTCGGGCGCTTTACTGACACAATGTCTCAGCAGTATCAGGCTTTTTTTGCCGACGTTGCGGATGCGCAGGCAGCCTGCCATGCCATTACCGAGATGATTTACAGCTCCCAGGTTACGACGCCCGATAATATGGAACTTATGTACCAGCTGTATGCTTTCGCCAGTCGCAAACCGACGTTGAAAATGGTGATGCAAAACTGGATGTTACGCAGTCAACAAACGCTGGAACAATGGTTTGAACCGGTAACTGCGCGGGCGCTGGATGCGTTTCTCGAAGGAATGACGCTGCATTTTGTCACCGACAAAAAACCGCTGTCGCGGGAAGATATTCTGGTGATGGTGGAGCGTATTGCCGGATTGCCGCAGAGATAAAATTATCAAAATGGTTTGTCGAGGCGGGTAACGGCCTGACGTAAAAAATCGATGACTTTCATCGCCGCTGGCGTCAATGGTCGGGCGGCTATTTTTACCGTCCCGACATCCATATAAGTAATAAAATCATCAATCGTTCTGTGCATAACGCGCAGACCATCCAGTGACCACGGGCGATACACCAGGTCGGATAAAATGGTTATGCCTCTGCCTTTTGCAACCAGGCTTCTTATGGCTTCAAAAGAGTTGCTGCGAAAACTGATATTGGGCGTATAACCACGCTGCTGCCAGTAATTGATGATTACGTCAGGGTACTTATCGGTTTCCAGCAGTAAAAATGGAAGCTTCTCGACGTCTTTTAAACGGATCGAAGATTTGCTCTGTAGCGGATGCCCAATAGACGTCCACAGGCGGCGCTGTGAACGAATAAATGTTTCGATCTCCAGGTCGTTATCATGGCTGATGTTTGAGGTCAGAAGCAGACAAAAATCGACCTTGTGTTCCCGGAGCGCTTGTACCAGTTCCGGTGCTGTAGCTTCATAAAACACGATCTCCAGCAAAGGAAAACGTCGTTCAATATCGTTGAGTATATCCGGGATAAGATAAGCAGAGAGCGTTTCGGCAATGCCTATGCGCACCGTGCCGGTAAGAATTTCACTCCTGTCATGCAGGTCGTCAACAGCCGAGTGGCTACTGTTGATGATGTTGCAGGCATGTGCCAGAAAGCGCTCGCCCTCGGCGGTGAGCTTCACCCCTTTGGGGTAACGTACAAATAGCTGCACGTCTAATGCTTTTTCCAGATTCCGCATGGCAATAGTCATTGATGACTGAGAAATATGACAGCGCGCAGCAGCTTTGGAAATTTGTAATGTTTCTGCAAGTGCGATGTAAAACTCAAGTTGCCTTAGCGTAAATTTCATAGTTTTAATCTATGCACATGGATAAAAACGTTATATTAGCATTCATTTTCACGCCGCCGTAGCCTTGTGGTCATACCGTACAACTGACAATAAGGCGCATATATGCCCTATCTTTTACTCAGTCTGGCTGCCTGTTTTTGGGGTGGAAATTATGTGATTGGTCATCTATTGGTCGCTGAAGTTGATCCCATTGTTTTATCAGCGGCACGCTGGATATTTACCGCGTTATTATTGATGGCGCTCTATTTTCGTCAGGTCGCAGATCAATGGCCGGTGATGAAAAAATCCTTTGGTACTATCGTCTTCCTCGCGCTTTGTGGTCAGGTTCTTTTTCCCTTAACGCTGTATATCGGCCTGCAATATACAACCTCGCTCAATGCGGCGATTTATATGTCCACCACCCCGGCGCTCGTTCTGTTAATCAATAAGTTCTTTTTTAAAGAGCGGATTTCTGCGCGAAATATAGCCGGTGTGATCCTGAGTACAGTTGGTGTTACCTGGCTGGTGTCGCAGGGCGATATGATACACGCGCGGGTATTTGCACATCTGAATCAGGGCGATGTCTGGACCATGGGGTCGGCGGTAAGTTGGGCTGTTTATTGTGCTTTTTTGCGCATTAAACCGCGTGAGGTGAAGGGAAATGCCTTTGTCGCCGTGAGCGCGCTGCTCGGTGCGATGGTGCTTATTCCGGTACTGGCTGTGGCGCTGATGCGCAATGGTATTCCGGGCTGGGATAGCTATGCCAATACAGGCGTTATTACTGGGCTGGCATACCTTGTTATTTTTCCTTCCTGGCTGTCATATCTGTTATGGAACAAAGGGATTAGCGCCATTGGCGCAACTCGCGGAGAGATATATTCACACTTGATCCCACTGAGTGGCGGATTATTTAGCGTTATGTTTTTGCACGTCACTCTGCATTCATATCATCTGGTGAGCGCGTTGGTTATTATGTGCGGTATAGCATTGTGTTCCCGCCCGAGTGCAAAAAAAGGCTCGCAGCAGCGCGCGGTGTAAAAAAGCGAGTAAATTAGCTTACAGTTGCGCCCCCGGTAATATTTACCACTGTGGCGGTTATTGCTCCGGCATGGTCTGAAGCCAGAAAGGTTGTAATCTCAGCGATTTGTGCCAGCGTAGGCAGGCGTCCGATCATGGTGCCTTGTGCCGCACCGCCTAACCATTGTTCGACGGTTAAACCCATTGACTGCGCTTTCGCGGTGAAAATCTCCCCGGTATAGGAACCGGCCGCTACCGCATCCACAATCGCATGCGAGCGCACGCCGACGACACGAATGTTTATTGGTCCCGTCTCGCTGGCAAGCGCTTTAATAAACGCTTCTGTTCCTGCACAGCCGACGATATGGCCGAGATGCCCGGGCATCGCCATCGGGGCGGCGGGCGCAACGATGGTGAGAATGACGCCCGCTCGATCGCCGCCCATGTGCGGCGTTACGGCTTTTGCGATATTGAACTGCGCCGCAAGGAAAGGGGTGATACCACTCATAAACTCAGAGAGGGATAATGCGTCGATGCGCTTGCCCTGTTCATGCATAAAGCCGGTCGCGTTAACCACCACATCAATTCCACCGATTTGCTGTACCAGGCGGGTAACTTGTGTTGAGGTGTCGTGCTCGTCGAGCACATCGGTGATAAACGTATCGACGGTACCCCCCGCCATTCGCAGGCGACTGGCCGCCCAATCAAGCTTTTCCTGACAGCGCGCGCCCAGGCATACATGGCCACCTTCGCGCGCCATCGCCTGTGCAACCGCGCTACCAATAGCACCGCTGCCGCCGAAGATCACCGCAACCTTTCCAGTAAGCAACATAGTAAACTCCCGTCACCTTTAAGCACCGATTAAAAGTATGTGCCATAACCGGCGTGCTGCAAATTTAGGGAGGAATTACGGGGAGAAGGGGGGATAGCAAATTTCAGGCAACAAAAAACCCATCAACCTTGAACCAAAACGGCGGGGTTGATGGGCTCCACAAATTGGGGACATCAAAGAAAAGCAGTGGCAATAGTTATGACTGACACCTTGAAGAAAAGTTCTGCTGAACTGCAAAAAATTTTCTTTTAAGGGTAATTTTCAGTGCTAACCAAGGCCTGGCCAGACGATGACGATGAGTGTCCCCGCCAATGTCAGCAGAACGTTGGCAATGGCGTAAGTGCCAGCATAGCCTAATGCCGGGATGTTGCTGCGGGCCGTGTCGCTGATAATTTCCATTGCCGGAGCGCAGGTACGTGCGCCCATCATGGCGCCAAACAGCAGGGCGCGGTTCATGCGCAATACGTAAGCGCCAAACAAGAAACAAATAACAACCGGAACCAGGCTTACAATCAGACCGGCAATCAGCATTTGACCACCCACGACGCCAAGGCCATTGCCAATACCGCTACCCGCGCTTAAACCGACGCCTGCCATGAATACCATCAAACCAAACTCTTTCACCATGTTCAGCGCGCCCTGCGGGATATAGCCAAACGTAGGATGGTTGGCACGCAGGAAGCCCAGCATAATCCCGGCGAACAGTAATCCAGCCGCATTCCCGATGCCGAAGCTGAAATTGCTGAACTGGAAGGTGATCATCCCAATCATCAGACCAATGATAAAGAAGGCGCAGAAGGCCAACAGATCGGTCACTTGACTGTGAATGGAAATGAAGCCGATACGATCTGCGATCGTTTTAACGCGACGGGCATCACCGCTCACCTGCAACACGTCACCTTTATTGAGCACGACGTTGTCATCAATAGGCATTTCGATCTGGCTGCGGATTACGCGGTTGAGGAAACAGCCGTGGTCGGTCAGTTTCAACTGGGCCAGGCGACGGCCAACGGCATTGTGGTTTTTCACCACAATCTCTTCCGTGACGATACGCATATCGAGCAGATCGCGATCGAACACTTCTTTGCCGTTACGGAAACTGGGATCGAGGCGGGCATGCGCGTCTGGATAACCTACTAAGGCTATTTCGTCGCCCATTTGCAGCACTGCGTCACCGTCCGGGTTAGCCAGGATGCCGTTGCGGCGGATGCGTTCAATGTAACAGCCGGTCTGACGATAAATACCTAACTCGCGCAGGTTCTTACCATCAGCCCATGCTACCAGCTCCGGGCCCACGCGATAGGCGCGGATCACTGGCAGATAAACCTTACGGTTGGCGTCAGTGTCCAGACCTCGTTCACGCGCAATTTGTTGGGCGCTGGTTTGCAGGTCCTGATGCTGAAGTTTCGGCAGATAGCGCGCGCCGACAATCAGACTGACCAGTCCAATCAAATAGGTGAGGGCGTAACCCAGACTCAGGTTATCGAGGGCGGTGGAAAGCTGTGGGCCTGCCATTCCGGAATGGCGCAAGGTATCGCCTGCGCCGACCAGCACCGGCGTGGAGGTCATCGAACCGGCCAGCATACCCGCCGTCAGGCCGATGTCCCAGCCAAATAGCTTACCCAGCCCCAGGGCGATCAGCATTGCGCTACCGACCATCACCAGAGCAAGCATTAGATAATTTTTCCCATCGCGAAAAAAAATCGAAAAAAAGTTGGGGCCGGCTTCGACGCCGACACAAAAAATAAACAGCATAAAGCCGAGATTTAATGCATCGGTGTTAATACTAAAGTGCTGCTGACCTAATAATAGGGACACCACTAAAACGCCAATGGAATTACCGAGTTGGACTGAACCCAGGCGTAATTTACCCAGGCAGAGGCCCAGAGCCAGGACCACAAATAATAACAGGATGTAATTCCCATTTAACAAATCTGCGACGTTTATATTCACTGAGGCTAACTTCTTGTTTACTAGTAAGCTATTGAAAGAAATGGCAATTTACGCTAATGTTTTTGCCAGAAATTAAGGGGCGACAGCACCGCACACAGCCCCGATTAATGCAGCATAACAATATATGCGGATAGTTTAATCTCATTACGTATCAACGGCTATAAGAATCGTGTGGGTGTGTTTTTGGCATGGAATGCCGAGTTACTTTATCTGACTGGACGCCTGCGGGCGAAAAGAGTGTTCGATAGAGAATGTGTCAGGAGGAACGATTGAAACATAAGCAAAGTTGGGCGGGGGCGATCTGCTGCTTTGTGCTGTTTATTGTGGTGTGTCTTTCATTAACGCTAAACGTGAAAGGGGCATTCAGAGCGGCAGGGCATCCTGAGGTCGGGTTGTTGTTTTTTATCTTGCCTGGTGCTGCAGCAAGCTTTTTCTCCCACCGTCGGGAGGTGCTCAGACCTCTTCTGGGTGCAATGTTGGCGGCGCCATGCTGTCTGTTGCTAATGCGGTTCGTTTTTATGCCGACGCGTTCATTGTGGCAAGAACTGGCGTGGTTATTCAGTGCGGTGTTTTGGTGCGCGCTTGGCGCATTGTGTTTTTTGTTTATCAGTAGCTTGTTCAATCAGCATCAACGACGGAAAAAGAACTGATCACGCCCTCCCGCGGAGGGCGTAGAAACAGCTGTCAGGCGAACAGATTCATATTCTCTTTTGCCCACGCCTCAAAATCCGTGCAGCCGCCGATGTGTTTTTGATCAACAAAAATCTGCGGAACGGTTTCTACTGGCTTACCTACCGTCTTCTCCAGATCGGCTTTCGTAATACCTTCGGCATGAATATCAATGTAGCGGAAGTTAAAATCGTCATGCTCATTGCTTAATTTTTCTGCTAATTCTTTTGCGCGCACGCAATACGGGCACCCTGGACGACCAAAAATAACGGCAAACATCTCTCTCTCCTCGAACTTATCAGGCCGGATGGCGAATACTTATTATGATGCCGCGATTTGTGACGGATGGAAAGCAGGTTCGGCCTGTTGCTTTGATATCCTCAAGCTATAACTGTTAAACACGACGAGCCGGAACGTTTTATAATAAAAGCCATTTCGCCGGGAGACCGCTTATGCGCACCATTGGTGTATTACCGAAAAGCGTATTGATGCTGGAAATAATGGGGATGGTTTTGTTATCGCTGGCGCTGCTGTCGCTTAACGATTACCTGACCTTACCCGCGTCGCTTAACAGCCCGCTCGTCTGGGTTGTGATGATATTTCTGGGCGTACTGCTGATGCTCCCTGCCGCGGTGATGTTGATGTGGCGCATTGCTCAACTGCTGGCGCCGCAGCTCCTGTCGCGCGCTCCCGACGATTCTTCCCGTTCAGACAGAGAAAAAAGAGATGACGCCAACCATTGATTTAATCCGCAGCCACCGTTCCATTCGCCATTTCACCGAAGAAGCTATTTCTGATGCACAGCGAGAGGCGATTATTGCCGCCGCTCAGGGCACTTCAAGCTCCAGTTTTTTACAGTGCACAACGATTGTTCGGATAACCGATAAAACCCTGCGTGAATCGCTGGCTACCTTATCTGGCGGTCAAAAGCACGTGGCGCAGGCCGCTGAATTCTGGGTGTTTTGCGCTGACTTTAACCGTCATTTGCAGATTTGCCCTGACGCGCAGTTGGGGCTGGCAGAACAACTGCTGCTGGGCGTGGTTGATACGGCGATGATGGCGCAAAATGCGCTGACGGCGGCAGAATCGCTGGGACTTGGCGGTGTGTATATAGGTGGGTTGCGTAACAATATTGAGTCAGTCACGGAATTATTGAAATTGCCGCAGCATGTTCTGCCGCTGTTTGGTTTGTGCCTTGGCTGGCCTGCGGATAACCCGGATATCAAGCCGCGCCTGCCTGCGTCGCTGGTTGTGCACGAAAACCAGTATCAGCCGCTTGATACAGACGTTTTGTCGCAGTATGACGAACAGCTTGCGTAGTACTATCTGACCCGCGGCAGTAATACGCGTCGTGACACCTGGAGCGATCACATTCGTCGAACCATCATTAAAGAAAGTCGTCCCTTTATCCTGGAATATTTGCATAAACAGGGATGGGCCACGCGCTAAAGATTTCAACCCAGTGTATGATACGCCTGCTTTTACCAGGTCATTGAGAGGTGCAGGGTGAAAATTGCCATTTTGTCCCGGGACGGAACGCTCTATTCTTGTAAGCGTCTGCGTGAAGCGGCGATGCAGCGCGGTCACCTGGTTGAAATTATCGATCCGCTTTCTTGCTATATGAACATCAGCCCGGCGGCGTCATCTATTCATTACAAGGGCCGCCAGCTTCCTCATTTTGACGCGGTGATCCCACGGATTGGTTCAGCGATTACCTTTTATGGTACGGCGGCGCTGCGTCAGTTTGAAATGTTGGGTAGCTATCCGTTAAATGAATCAGTAGCGATTACGCGCGCGCGCGATAAGCTGCGTTCGCTGCAGTTGCTGGCGCGTCAGGGAATCGATTTACCCATTACCGGGATTGCTCACTCCCCGGACGATACCAGCGACATGATTGATATGGTCGGCGGCGCGCCGCTGGTGGTGAAACTGGTTGAAGGCACACAGGGGATTGGCGTGGTGCTGGCGGAAACACGGCAGGCCGCGGAAAGTGTCGTGGATGCGTTTCGTGGGCTGAATGCTCATATTCTGGTTCAGGAATATATCAAAGAAGCGCAAGGGCGGGATATTCGCTGTTTCGTGGTGGGAGACGAGGTGGTGGCCGCCATTGAACGCCGGGCGAAAGAGGGCGATTTTCGTTCTAATCTCCATCGCGGTGGGGTTGCTACGATTGCGAATATCACGCCGCGCGAAAGAAAAATTGCGCTCAAAGCCGCTCAGACTATGGGGCTGGATGTTGCAGGTGTGGATATTTTGCGGGCAGAACGTGGGCCGCTGGTCATGGAGGTTAACGCTTCTCCGGGACTGGAGGGGGTCGAGAAAACCACCGGGATAGACATTGCCGGCAAGATGATCCAGTGGATCGAGCGCCATGCTACGCCTGAATTTTGTCTTAAAATCGGCGGCTAAACACAATATCGATTGCGATCGTGGTATGACACGCTCTTTTTGCGTAAGCTGTGCCGGTATTTTTTTCATCAATAGAGGTCGCACATTATTATGACATCACTGGTCGTTCCCACTCTGGATACGTTGCGTCAATGGCTCGACGACCTGGGCATGAGTTTTTTTGAATGCGATACCTGTCAGGCGCTGCATTTACCTCATATGCAGAACTTTGACGGCATCTTTGATGCAAAAGTTGATTTGGTGGATAACGTCATCCTGTTTTCTGCAATGGCGGAAGTCAGACCTTCCGCACTGCTGCCACTGGCCGCCGATTTGTCCGCGATTAATGCCAGTTCGCTGACGGTAAAAGCATTTCTGGATATGCAGGATGATAATCTGCCAAAGCTGGTGGTTTGCCAGTCTTTATCCGTTACGCCGGGCGTAACGTTTGAACAGTTTGAGTGTTTTGTTCGCCAGAGCGAAGAGCAGATATCGATGGTGATCCTCGAAGCCGGGGCGCATCAGCTGTTATTTAACGCTGAAGACGATACGCAAAACAGCAATGCTGAAGTCCATTTCCTCCATTAATTCTCCCTGAATCTGGACACATTTTGCGCAGCCGCTACCAGAGCGGTTGCGTACTGCCTGTTTTTATTCTGCGTTTAACCTTTTATTAAAGAATTATTCACTTCCATTCTGCTCCTTCCGCTTTATGTCATAGACAATTCCTGCATAAAAAATTGATAAAAGACGTTTTTTAATCTGGGCTATATCCACAAAACCTGGCTAAAGTTATTCTTGCGAAGCATATAGACGTCAATTTTCTAACTGCCCCGTATGACCTGAGCTGTGACTACAATACGTGGTGAATGAGTGAGCGGATATCTGCGCGCGATAGCGGCATCGGGAGAGGACTCTCTTTTCATTGGTGCTGCATGAAAGAATATGCACGTTTCTTGCATATCATTAGAGTGTGACATTTTTGTTCGTTTGTTAACGAACTTTCAGAAGGAAAGAGATTATGACCGCCTTAAATAAAAAATGGTTATCAGGCCTGGTTGTGGGTGCTCTGATGTCCATCTCTGCCGGCACGCTCGCTGCTGAACAAAAAACGCTGCATATTTATAACTGGTCTGATTATATTGCTCCGGATACGGTGGCTAACTTTGAAAAAGAGACCGGAATTAAAGTTATCTATGACGTATTTGATTCCAATGAAGTACTGGAAGGTAAGCTCATGGCGGGTAGCACCGGTTTTGACCTGGTTGTTCCTTCCGCCAGTTTCCTCGAACGTCAACTGACCGCCGGCGTCTTCCAGCCGCTGGATAAGAGCAAACTACCGGGCTGGAAAAACCTCGATCCTGAGCTGCTGAAGCTGGTGGGTAAACACGATCCGGACAACAAGTTTGCGATGCCGTATATGTGGGCAACAACCGGCATTGGCTATAACGTGGACAAAGTGAAAGCGGTGCTGGGGCCAGATGCGCCGGTTGATAGCTGGGATCTGATCCTCAAACCGGAAAATCTGGAAAAACTCAAAAGTTGCGGTGTCTCTTTCCTTGATGCGCCTGAAGAGGTGTTTGCTACGGTACTGAACTATTTGGGTAAAGATCCAAACAGTACCAAAGCAGATGATTACACCGGACCGGCGACCGACCTGCTGTTGAAACTGCGTCCGAATATTCGCTACTTCCACTCTTCGCAATATATTAACGACCTGGCAAACGGAGATACCTGTGTAGCAATTGGTTGGGCGGGGGACGTATGGCAGGCGGCGAACCGTGCAAAAGAAGCGAAAAATGGCGTCAATATCTCTTTCTCAATTCCTAAAGAGGGGGCGATGGCGTTCTTTGACGTGTTCGCAATGCCAGCCGATGCTAAAAACAAAGAAGAAGCCTATCAGTTC
Organism: Citrobacter sp. W9; assembly: GCF_026719375.1. NCBI lineage: Bacteria > Pseudomonadati > Pseudomonadota > Gammaproteobacteria > Enterobacterales > Enterobacteriaceae > Citrobacter > Citrobacter sp. W9. The sequence continues at coordinate 745,864 of NZ_JAPPTE010000001.1, forward strand.
CTCAACTACCTGCTGCGTCCTGATGTGATTGCGCATATTTCCGACCACGTGTTCTATGCCAATGCCAACAAAGAAGCGACGGCTCTGGTCAGTCAGGAAGTTCGTGATAACCCTGGTATCTACCCGCCTGCGGATGTGCGCGCCAAGCTGTTCACGCTGAAAGTACAGGATCCGAAGATCGACCGTGTCCGTACCCGAGCGTGGACGAAGGTAAAAAGCGGAAAATAACCTGATGTTTGGGACATGACCCGGCAGGATTTATGCCTGCCGGGCAGTGTTGATCCTAAACACACCTAACCCGGCAATACGCACCACCGTGGTGCGTTATTTGCACCGTTTCTTTGTTTTATGCCGGAGAGCACCTGAGTGAATGATGCAACCCCACGCCCACACGCGAAAATCCGCAAGGCGCTGACCCCGCTGCTTGAAATTCGCAACCTGACCAAGTCTTTCGACGGGCAACACGCCGTCGATGACGTCAATCTTACTATCTACAAAGGTGAAATATTTGCCCTGCTCGGCGCATCCGGCTGTGGCAAATCGACTCTGCTGCGCATGTTAGCGGGATTTGAACAGCCGACAACCGGGCAAATTATGCTTGATGGCGTCGATTTAGCGCACGTCCCGCCTTATCTGCGTCCGATCAATATGATGTTTCAATCCTATGCCCTGTTTCCGCACATGACGGTAGAGCAGAACATTGCCTTTGGCCTCAAGCAGGACAAGCTGCCAAAAGCTGAAATTGCCAGCCGGGTGAATGAGATGCTGGGCCTGGTGCACATGCAGGAATTTGCCAAACGCAAACCGCATCAGCTTTCCGGCGGTCAGCGTCAACGTGTGGCGCTGGCGCGTAGCCTGGCGAAACGGCCGAAGTTGCTGCTGCTGGATGAACCGATGGGGGCGCTGGACAAAAAGCTCCGTGACCGTATGCAACTGGAAGTGGTGGATATCCTTGAACGCGTCGGCGTGACCTGCGTGATGGTAACGCACGATCAGGAAGAAGCCATGACGATGGCAGGGCGCATTGCGATCATGAACCGCGGAAAATTTGTGCAGATCGGCGAACCGGAAGAGATCTACGAGCATCCGACTACGCGCTATAGCGCCGAGTTTATCGGTTCGGTTAACGTCTTTGAAGGACTACTGAAAGAACGCCAGGAAGATGGGCTGATTATTGAGTCTCCTGGACTGGTGCATCCGCTGAAAGTAGATGCAGATGCGTCTATTGTCGATAACGTCCCAGTGTATGTTGCGCTGCGTCCGGAAAAAATCATGCTCTGTGAGGCTCCTCCCCCAGACGGTTATAACTTCGCGGTAGGCGAAGTGGTGCACATTGCCTATCTGGGCGATTTGTCGGTGTATCACGTACGTTTGAAAAGCGGCCAGATGCTGAGCGCTCAGCTACAAAATGAACATCGTTATCGCAAGGGATTACCAACCTGGGGTGACGAGGTCCGTTTGTGCTGGGATGCAGACAGCTGTGTGGTGTTGACGGTTTAAGGAGCGAAGATGAGTACACTTGAACCTCCGGCGCGCGTGGATAAAGCAGGGCGATTCACGCTGCTTATGTCGCGGCTGCAAATGAACCACGGGCGCAAGCTGGTGATTGCGCTACCGTATGTGTGGCTGCTGCTCCTGTTTCTTCTGCCGTTTCTGATCGTCTTCAAAATCAGTTTGGCTGAAATGGCGCGGGCTATTCCACCGTATACCGACCTCGTTTCATGGGCTGACGATCAGCTATCCATCACGCTCAACTTAGCCAACTTCCTGCAACTAACGGACGATCCGCTCTATTTTGATGCCTACCTGCAATCTTTGCAGGTGGCGGGGATTTCGACGATCTGTTGTCTGCTGTTGGGCTATCCGCTGGCGTGGGCCGTCGCACACAGTAAACCCTCGACACGCAATATTCTGTTGTTGCTGGTGATCCTGCCGTCCTGGACGTCGTTTTTGATTCGCGTGTACGCCTGGATGGGGATCCTGAAAAATAACGGTGTACTGAATAACTTTCTGATGTGGCTGGGCGTTATCGATCAACCATTGACGATTCTGCACACCAATCTGGCAGTCTATATCGGGATTGTTTATGCCTATTTACCCTTTATGGTGCTGCCGATTTACACCGCGCTGACGCGTATTGATTATTCGCTGGTAGAGGCGGCGCTGGATTTGGGCGCCCGACCGTTGAAAACCTTCTTTAGCGTGATTGTGCCATTGACCAAAGGCGGGATTATCGCCGGGTCGATGTTGGTGTTTATCCCGGCTGTGGGGGAGTTTGTGATCCCTGAACTGCTGGGCGGCCCGGATAGCATCATGATTGGTCGCGTGCTGTGGCAGGAGTTCTTTAATAACCGCGACTGGCCGGTGGCATCTGCCGTTGCCATTATTATGCTGCTGTTACTGATTGTGCCAATCATGTGGTTCCACAAATATCAGCAAAAAAGCATGGGGGAACACGGATGAATAACTTACCGGTCGTGCGTTCGCCGTGGCGTATTTTTATCCTGGTGCTGGGCTTTACCTTCCTGTACGCGCCGATGCTGATGCTGGTTATCTATTCGTTTAACAGTTCGAAGCTGGTAACGGTCTGGGCGGGGTGGTCAACGCGTTGGTATGGTGAACTTTTCCACGATACCGCGATGATAAGCGCCGTTGGCATGAGCTTAACGATTGCCGCGGGTGCGGCGACGATGGCGGCAATCCTCGGCACTATAGCCGCCGTGGTAATGGTGCGTTTTGGCCGTTTTCGCGGATCGAATGGGTTTGCTTTTATGATTACCGCACCGCTGGTTATGCCGGATGTCATTACCGGTTTATCACTGCTGCTGCTGTTTGTGGCGCTGGCGCATGCCATCGGCTGGCCTGCGGATCGCGGTATGTTGACCATCTGGCTGGCGCACGTCACCTTCTGTACGGCGTACGTGGCGGTGGTGATTTCCTCACGGTTGCGCGAACTGGATCACTCCATTGAGGAAGCGGCGATGGATCTTGGCGCCACGCCGCTGAAGGTCTTTTTCGTTATCACGCTGCCGATGATTATGCCTGCGGTGATCTCCGGCTGGTTACTGGCCTTCACGTTGTCGCTTGATGATCTGGTTATCGCCAGCTTTGTCTCTGGTCCTGGCGCCACAACATTACCGATGCTGGTGTTCTCCAGCGTACGTATGGGGGTTAACCCGGAGATCAACGCGTTGGCGACGCTGATTCTTGGCGTGGTAGGAATCATCGGATTTATCGCGTGGTATCTGATGGCGCGAACAGAAAAACAACGGATTCGCGATATCCAACGTGCAAGACGCGGCTGAAAAAACTAAAATCTGCCAACCTGTCTATACGGCGCCGCTGTGGTGGCTGCGCCGTTTTCATGGAAGACGACGCGTTGGGATTTTTTAAGAAATCATCCACATCACATGCTCGCTTAAACGTCCCTGCGTTGGTGCAGGTGGCGGCGCTGGCTATTATCATGATCCGCTGTCTCGATCTGTTGATGATTTTTAATACGCTAGGGTTGCGCGGAACCAGCGAATTTATTCATCGCAGCGTGCAGACCTGGAATTTGACGCTGGTGTTTCTGGGCAGCCTGGCGCTGCTGTTTATTGAAATCTACTGCGCATTTTCGCTGGTGAAAGGACGTAACTGGGCGCGTTGGGTTTATCTGTTGACCCAGATTATCGCCAGCGTTTATCTGTGGGCGGCCTCGTTGGGTTATGGTTATCCGGAACTGTTCAGCATTGCGGGAGAGTCCAGACGTGAGATCCTGCGTACGCTGGTGATGCAAAAGTTGCCGGATATGCTGGTGTTGCTGCTACTGTTTGTTCCCGCGTCCAGTCGGCGGTTCTTCCGTTTGCAGTAAATGTGGTCGGTGTTGTTTGTAGGCCGGATAAGGCGTTTACGCCGCCATCCGGCACCGACGCCGCACAATTGCCTGATGGCGACCCTAACGCGTCTTATCAGGCCTACGAAAGCTCAGGCCTGATATGCATCCCGAATGATTTTACGTATATAATCTCCGCCCTCGATCACGTAAAGGTTTTTGTATGCAGTGCGCACTCTATGACGCCGGTCGCTGTCGTTCCTGTCAGTGGATTGAACAGCCGGTTTCCCACCAACTCACCGCCAAAATGGCCGATTTACGCCAACTGCTTGCTGAACATGCGGTGGCGGAGTGGCGCGCGCCGGTCAGCGGCCCGGAACGCGCTTTTCGCAACAAAGCCAAAATGGTGGTCAGCGGCAGCGTGGAAAAACCACTGCTTGGGATGCTGCATCGTGACGGTACGCCGGAGGATTTGTGTGATTGTCCGCTCTATCCTGCGTCTTTTTCGCCCGTATTTGCCGCGCTCAAACCGTTTATCGCCCGTGCGGGGTTAACGCCCTATAATGTGGTGCGTAAACGCGGGGAGCTTAAATATCTGCTGTTAACGGAAAGCCGGTTTGATGGCGGTATGATGCTGCGCTTTGTCCTGCGTTCAGACGCCAAACTGGCGCAGTTGCGTGCAGCGTTACCGTGGTTGCAGGAACGGTTGCCACAGTTAAAAGTGATCACTGTGAATATTCAACCGGTGCATATGGCGATTATGGAAGGGGAGACAGAAATCTTCCTCACCGAACAACAGGCGCTGGCGGAACGCTTTAATGATGTGCCGCTGTGGATACGTCCGCAGAGCTTTTTCCAGACCAACCCAGTGGTGGCGGGACATTTATATGCCACCGCACGCGACTGGGTGCGCCAGCTTCCGGTTAATCATATGTGGGATCTGTTTTGCGGCGTAGGAGGGTTTGGTCTGCATTGCGCCACGCCGCAGATGAAACTGACAGGTATTGAAATCGCGCCAGAGGCGATTACCTGTGCGAAACAGTCGGCGCAGGAGCTTGGGTTGCAAAATCTGCGTTTTCAGGCGCTGGATTCGACTCAGTTTGCTATCGCCCAGGGCGAAGTACCCGATCTGGTTTTGGTGAACCCACCGCGTCGCGGGATTGGCAAACCGCTGTGCGATTTTCTTTCCCGCATGGCGCCACGTTTTATTGTCTATTCAAGCTGCAATGCGCAAACTATGGCGAAGGATATTCACGAGTTGCCAGGGTATCGCATTGACCGCGTTCAGCTTTTCGACATGTTCCCACATACCGCGCATTACGAAGTGTTAACGCTGCTCAGTCGACACTAACCCCATGCCTGATGGCGCTTCGCTTATCAGGCCTACGAGGAGGGGCATGACTGTAGGCCGGATAAGGCGCTTGCGCCGCATCCGGCAAATACAATATACGAAAAAAAAGCCCGTACTTGCGTACGAGCTCTTCTTAAAATATGGCGGTGAGGGGGGGATTGACTCGCTTTGCTCGCCCTGCGGGCAGATTCCTCACAGGCTCGTCATCTGTCCAGCTGGCTGCGCCAGCAGTCGAACCCCGGTCGGGGCTTCTCATCCCCCCGCAGGCGTGCAATATGCGAAAAAAAAGCCCGTACTTGCGCACGAGCTCTTCTTAAAATATGGCGGTGAGGGGGGGATTCGAACCCCCGATACGTTGCCGTATACACACTTTCCAGGCGTGCTCCTTCAGCCACTCGGACACCTCACCATATTGTATTGCTGCCTGACCGCTTGGGGGGCAACGGGGCGCTACTATAGGGAGTTGCGCTAAAACGGTCAAGCAGAATTTACATGTTCACTGTTGTTTGGTTACGCAGTGTACATATTCCTCCGCCCGGACTGGCGCGGAGGATATAATTAACGCTGAGAGTCCAGTTTTTCGCCGTTGGTCACGACTTCCTGGGCTTTGCTGTAGCTTTCTATCAGCAACTGATACGCCGGGAAGACTTTGGTATACACTTCAGCCCATTCAGCGGCGTCTTCACGGTTCCATGTCCCCTGAATTTCAGAAGCGACGGCAGCGGTATCCATCGGCACGACGCCAGCCTGAACCACGCGTGCCAGGGTAATTTCCTGAGCCATTTTGCTGTAGGTGCCGGAGGCGTCGATTACCGCGAAGACCTTATAACCTTCAGCCACTGCGCTGATGGCCGGGAAAGCCATGCAGACGCTGGTGATCGTACCGGCGATAATCAGCGTCTTACGACCTGTTGCTTTTACCGCTTTAACGAAGTCTTCGTTATCCCAGGCGTTGATTTCGCCTTTACGCGCCACGTATTGGGCGTGGGGCGCATTGGCATGGATCTCAGGGATCAGCGGGCCATTAGGTCCCTGCGGTACAGACGCCGTGGTAATCACCGGCATTTTCGCCAGGGCGGCCATTTTAGCCAGCGCAGCAGCACGCGCACGCAGCTCTGGCATTGGCATATCGCCGACGGTCTGGAAAAGCCCGCTCTGATGGTCGATAAGCAGCATGACGGAATCATTCACATCGATGACCGGACGTGAACCATTAAAGTTTGCAGGACTGGACATATTCTTCTCCTTCGATTCAGATTTGGCCAAAACGGCCGGAGTTAAAATCGCGTACGGCTTCAGCGATTTCTTGTTTCGTGTTCATGACAAACGGGCCGTAACCTACAATTGGCTCGTTCAACGGTTCGCCAGACAGCAGCAGCACGATGGCATCGCTGGTGGCTTCAATGTGCAGCGTTTTCCCCTGCTGGCTTAGCACCACCAGTTGCGCTTCGCTGGCTGGCGTGGTGCCGTTTACGGTGATATTGCCTTTCAATACCACCAGTGCGGTGCTCCATCCTTCAGGCTGAGACAACGCGATCTGATGATTACGTTGCAGTCGCATATCCCAGACGTTCAGCGGTGAAAAGGTATGTGCAGGTCCTTTGGTTTCCTCGTAGCTACCCGCAATAACGCGAACGCTTCCTGCTTCATCAGGCAGAGCAACCGTTGGGATAACATCGCTGGTGATGCTCTGATAACCCGGCGTGGCCATTTTGTCTTTTGCCGGCAGGTTGACCCACAGCTGTACCATTTCCAGTTCGCCGCCCCGACGGGTAAATTCCGGTGAATGGAACTCTTCGTGCAAAATTCCTGCACCTGCGGTCATCCACTGCACGTCGCCGGGACCGATAATGCCGCCGCGACCGGTTGAATCACGATGTTCAACTTCACCGCTGTAAACGATGGTCACCGTTTCAAAACCACGGTGAGGGTGTTCGCCGACGCCGCGCTTTTCGTTACCCGGTGTGAACGTATGCGGACCGGCGTAATCCAGCAGCAGGAATGGACTTAACTGCTCTGCATGAGACTGGTAAGAGAACATTGAGCGAACCGGAAATCCATCGCCAACCCAGTGCGGGCGAGGTGCGGTGTAGACGCCTGTTACTTGTTTCATTTGTGTCTCCTCAGTGGCGTTATCTTGATGTGAATAAGCTTATATTCATGACAGCGAATTGAGTAGTCGCTAAAATGGTCTTCACTGTCTCATTAATAGGACAATAAAATGACAAAGCCAGATCTCAATGATTTTGCCTGGTTTGTACATGTCGTAGAGGAAGGTGGGTTCGCCGCGGCGGGGCGTGCGCTTGATGAACCGAAATCAAAACTGAGCCGACGTATTGCGCAACTTGAAGAGAGGTTGGGGGTTCGACTTATTCAGCGAACCACCCGGCAGTTTAACGTGACTGAAGTCGGACAAACCTTTTACGAGCACTGTAAGGCGATGCTGGTGGAAGCGCAGGCGGCGCAGGATGCCATTGCGGCTTTACAGGTTGAGCCGCGTGGCGTTGTGAAGCTGACTTGTCCGGTCACCTTGTTGCATGTGCATATTGGGCCAATGCTTGCCCGATTTATGGCGCGTTATCCCGATATATCCGTGCAGCTTGAGGCGACGAACCGTCGCGTTGATGTTATCGGTGAAGGTCTGGACGTGGCGATTCGCGTCAGACCTCGTCCATTTGAGGATAGCGACCTGGTGATGCGGGTACTTGCAGACAGGGGACACCGGTTATATGCCAGCCCGCGATTAATTGAACAAATGGGCGCGGTTAACTCCCCGGCGGAATTGACCCGTTGGCCGGGCCTGAGTCTGGCATCGGGTAAACATGTGCATCGCTGGGAGTTATTCGGCCCACAGGGCGCACGGGCGGAGGTGCATTTCACGCCGCGAATGATCACCACTGATATGCTGGCGTTACGTGAAGCCGCGATTGCCGGCGTGGGGGTTGTACAACTTCCGCAACTGATGGTGAAAGAGCAATTAGCGGCGGGTGAACTGGTGGCATTGCTCGACGGTTGGGAGCCCAAGCGGGAAATTATTCACGCAGTCTTTCCGTCTCGTCGGGGATTACTGCCCTCGGTACGCGCCCTGGTGGATTTCTTAACAGAAGAATATGCGCGGATGATTGAGGATTAAATACATATCCTCAGCCAATAAAAAAGGCCGGTTAAACCGACCTTTTATTATCTGGACGCCATCATGGTGGCGTGAAAACAATCAGCGACTACGGAAGACAATGCGGCCTTTGCTCAGGTCGTACGGGGTCAGCTCAACAGTCACTTTGTCGCCCGTCAGGATGCGGATATAGTTTTTGCGCATTTTACCGGAGATGTGTGCAGTAACCACGTGACCGTTTTCTAACTCTACGCGGAACATGGTATTAGGTAACGTATCGAGAACGGTACCCTGCATTTCAATATTGTCTTCTTTGGCCATCTAATCCTCTGGGGTATCACTACCGTAATTTGAACCGGCAAGATAATGCCGAAGTTCTTTTAATAAGTAAAGATTTGTGCGTTTAAAACACAGCAAATCGGGTTTGGCGCATTACTCTGACCACCCACGGCAAAGCTGCACGTAAAGCGCAACGTATAAGGGAACGAGGAGATAAACGATAGGCGTTGCCTGGCGCGAACTGTTCCTTAACGGCGGCGGGGTAATGGGCTAAACCAACTCTGCGGCACAATTATAACACCCCGACAAAAAATGTGCCGAAAACATTCACCCCTGAGGCGAAAATAACGTCCTTGGTATCCAGAAATGGCTCGGTAGCCGCTGCTGACGCAGTCTGCTCAGCTGCTCAAGGTACTCCCGTCGCGGGGTTTCGATGGCGCCCAGGGATGCTGTGTGGCTATTTAACACCTGGCAGTCGATTAATTTTCCGCCCTGACGGATAAATTCCGCGCAAAAAACAAGTAGTGCGGTCTTGGACGCATTTTCCTGACGACTGAACATTGATTCGCCACAAAACAGCGTACCTTGCGCTACGCCATACATGCCGCCGACTAATTCATTTTGTCGCCATACTTCAATTGAGTGCGCATGTCCCAGTTCGTGCAGCCGATGGTAAGCGTCCACCACATCGTGTGTGATCCAGGTGCCTTCTTCCCGATCGTTCGCACAGCCTTCAATCACCTGACCGAACGCGTAGTTGAGCGTCACACGATAAGGCGAATTTTTATGAAAGCGTTTCATGCTGCGACTGAGGTGAAAGTTCTCAGGCCAAAGAATGGCGCGCGGATCGGGTGACCACCAGAGAATAGGGTCACCGGGAGAAAACCACGGGAAAATACCGCGCTGGTAGGCCATCAACAGGCGGGCAGGGCTAAGATCGCCTCCCAGCGCCAGTAAACCGTTAGGCTCGCGTAAAGCGCCTTCCGGTGATGGGAAGGCTATAGAATGGCGGGACAGTTGCACCAGGCGCATGACAGTGAAACTCCACTACGCGAGTTTGATCGTTCAATAATAGCTTACAGACGTTGCTTAAACTGGTAATAACGCCCCTGCCTGGCTAACAGATCTGCGTGATTACCTTGCTCAATAATTTGTCCGTTGTCCATCACTATTATTTGATCAAAACGCGACAATCCGCGCAGACGATGTGTGACCATCAGCACGGTTTTATCCCGCATCACATCGCCAATTAATTCAAGCATTTGGCTTTCTGTTGTGGCATCAAGCCCTTCGGTAGGCTCATCCAGCAGCATCAGCGGGGCATCATGCAGCAAGGCGCGGGCGATAGCCAGACGGCGGAGCTCGCCGCCGGAAAGCTGACGACCGCCTTCGCCCAACCAGGCGTTGAGCCCATCGTCTTCAAGCAGTTTTTCCAGACCGACGCGGCGCAGGATCGCGGATAATGCTTCATCGCCGGCGTGCGGAGCTGCCAGCAGCAGGTTATCGCGAAGCGTAGCGCTAAACAGATGTACGCGCTGTGGCACGACGCTGATGATGTGGCGCAACGTGGCTTCATTCAGGGCTGAAAGCGGTCGATCGTTAATCAGGATTTCGCCACTTTGCGGATCCCATGCGCGGGTCAGCAATTGCAGCAACGTTGACTTTCCGCAGCCGGTGCGACCTAAAATAGCGATGTGCTCACCGGGTTTTGCCAGTAAAGAAAGGGTGTCGAGTGCTTTTTGCGTCTGCCCCGGATAGCTGAATGAGACCTCACGCAGGGTAAGAGTGAGCTGCTCAGAAACCGGAGATTCGGTATCCGGGAAGGTGACTTCTGGCTGCTGTTCGGTCAGTTCGGTGATGCGTAATGCAGAGGCGATAACCTGGCCGAGATGCTGAAACGCGCCGGTGACAGGCGCTAATGCCTCAAACGCAGCCAGCGCACAGAAGACAAACAGCGCGATTAGCGCGCCTGGCTGGGTATTTCCGCCCACGTCGCCTGAGGCCATCCATAACATCATAATCACCGCCAGCGCGCCGATTAACAGCATGATCGCCTGCGACAGTGCCGTTAATTCGGACTGACGTCGCTGCGCTTCATGCCACTGCAATTCGGTGGCTTCCATTTGAGCGCGGTAGCGTTCACTGGCGCCGAAGATAGTTAGTTCAGCCTGGCCCTGCAGCCAGGAGGTTACTTGCTGACGATATTGCCCACGCAAATGCGTCAGGTTTTGCCCGGTACTTTTACCGGCCTGATAAAAGAGTGGGGGCAAAATGAATAAGGTCAGCAGCATAATGCCGCCGAGGGTGACAGCCAGCGTGAAATCGAGAACGCTCAGTCCCAGCGTGACCACCATGATAACGACAAACGCCCCCACCAGCGGAGACAGAACGCGTAAATAAAGATGATCGAGCGTGTCGACATCAGCGACGACGCGGTTAAGTAATTCACCTTGTCTATAGCGGGACAGGCCAGCAGGGGAGAGCGGTAGCAGCTTGCTGAAGGTATAAATACGCAGGTGTTGCAGCACTCGGAACGTGGCGTCGTGACTGACCAGGCGCTCGAAATAACGGCCTGCGGTTCGGGTGATTGCCGCACCACGTACGCCCGCGGCGGGGAGCATATAGTTAAAACTGTAAATTCCAGTGACGCCCACCACCGCAGAAGCAGACAGGAACCAACCTGAGAGCGTCAGCAAGCCAATACTGGCCAGCAGCGTAACGATCGCCAGAACGATGCCCAGCGTTAACATCCATTTGTGACGTTTATACAGCGTCAGATAGGGTAGCAAAGCGCGCATTTAGATATCCTCCTGACGATGAGCCAGTAGTGTTGCAAAAGCACCGTCGGCTGCGCTAAGTTCAGCCCAGCTACCTTGTTCAACGATCTGACCATCCTGCATGACCCAGATAGCGTCCCAGTCGGCAAGATCTTCAAGCTGGTGCGTCACCATCAGCGTGGTCTGGCGGCGCGATGCTGCGTTCAATGCCTGCATCACGCGTTGTTCACTGTGGGCATCAAGGCTGGCTGCGGGTTCGTCCAGCAGAAGCAACTGACACGGATTAAGTAACGCGCGCGCCACGGCCACGCGCTGCGCTTGACCAACAGAAAGTCGGGCCGCCTGATCGCCGACTGGCGTATCTACGCCCTGCGGCAGCAGCGGTAAAAACTCGCTCACCCAGGCGCTGTCGAGTGCGGCCTGAAGCTGTTCTTCACTGGCATCGGGCCGTGCCAGCAGTACGTTTTCGCGTAACGTGGCGGCAGGAAGCTGCGGGTTTTGCCCAACCCACGATAGCTGTTTGCGCCAGGAATCAGGCGACAGGTCGCGTAGTTCAAAACCGTTAATCCGCAGCGACCCTTGATAAGAAAGAAAGCCGGACAGAACATTCAGCAGCGAACTTTTTCCCGAGCCGCTACGTCCTACCACTACCGCACGTTGACCTGCTGCCAGGGTAAAGTTGAGCGGTCCCGCAAGCACTTTGCCTTCCGGCGAGGTGATGACCAGACCAGCAGCCTCAATTGAAACGGCATCTTTCGTCGCCAGCTCAATCTCACCACGCTCAGGGTGCGCCAGCGGGGTTTCCATAAAGGTTTTCAGACTGTCTGCTGCTCCAACGGCTTGCGCTTTGGCGTGATAAAACGTCCCGAGATCGCGCAGGGGTTGGAAAAACTCTGGTGCCAGAATGAGCGCCAGGAAACCGGACGCCAACGTGACGCCCATACCGTAGTGGCCGAAGTCGAGCTCGCCGAGGTAGGAAAAACCGAAGTAAACCGCGACCAGAGCGATAGACAACGACGTAAAGAACTCGAGGACCCCGGATGACAGGAATGCCAGGCGCAGGACTTCCATCGTGCGCTGGCGGAAATCCTGTGATGCTGCGCGAATACTTTCTGTTTCGGCTTCACCGCGGCCAAATATTCTCAGCGTTTCCATACCCCGGAGGCGATCGAGAAAATGACCGCTTAGTCGGGCAAGCGCCTGAAAGTTGCGGCGGTTAGCGTCGGCTGCGCCCATACCGACCATCGCCATAAACAGAGGGATTAGCGGGGCGGTTCCGAGCAGAACAAGAGCGGCTACCCAGTTTGACGGAAAAACGGCCGCCACAATCAACAGGGGAACGCATACGGCCAGCGCCATTTGCGGCAGATAACGCGCATAGTAGTCATGCATATCGTCAATCTGCTCGAGGATCAGGGTCGCCCAGCTCCCGGCTGGTTTACCCTGTATCCAGGCCGGACCCGCCTGTTGCAGGCGATCGAGAACCTGGCGACGAATCTCAAAGCGAATATGTTGCCCGGCGTGAAACCCGACGCGTTCGCGCAACCAGACGACCCATGCGCGCAGGATGAAAACCAAAATCAGCACGATGAAAGGGAGCAGAAGCGCTTCCCGGGGGATATTGCCCATGATCATATGGTCCAGAATTCGGGCCATGAGCCAGGCCTGAGCGACAATTAACAGGCCGCTCACGAATCCCAGCAGGCGTGAAATGTTCAGCCATCGTTGGGATATTACACTTTGCTGTTTTAACCAGCGGGTCAGCTCTTTTTGACGGGTTTTATTCATTGCACGCTTAGCAGGTGAGTTATTGGAATTTTTGGGCAGGACAATGTTACAACGAGGCAAAAATAAAGGCGACTTATAGTCGCCTTTTTTACTTTTGTTACTGATTTGTAAAACTTATTTGCAAGCGTCTGCCAGACCGTCGAGATAACGTTCTGCGTCAAGCGCAGCCATACAACCCGTGCCAGCAGAAGTGATCGCCTGGCGATAAATATGGTCCATCACGTCACCCGCTGCGAAGACGCCTGGAATGCTGGTTTGCGTCGCATTGCCGTGAATACCGGACTGAACTTTGATGTAGCCGTTTTCCAGTTCGAGCTGACCGTCGAAAATGGCGGTATTCGGGCTGTGACCGATGGCGACAAACAATCCCGCAACGTCAAGTGATTCAACGTTGTCAGTATTTTGCGTATCGCGCAGACGCAGTCCGGTTACGCCCATTTGATCGCCAGTCACTTCTTCCAGCGTACGGTGCGTATGCAGCACGATGTTGCCGTTTTCCACTTTATCCATCAACCGCTTGATAAGAATTTTCTCAGCACGGAAGCTGTCGCGACGGTGAATCAAATGTACTTCAGACGCGATATTCGCGAGATACAACGCTTCTTCTACAGCGGTATTGCCACCGCCGATCACCGCAACTTTTTGGTTACGGTAGAAGAAACCGTCGCAGGTGGCGCAAGCGGAAACGCCGCGGCCTTTAAATGCTTCCTCTGAAGGCAAGCCCAGGTAGCGTGCGGACGCGCCAGTGGCGATGATCAATGCGTCACAGGTGTATTCACCGCTGTCGCCGGTCAGACGGAAAGGGCGGTTTTGCAGATCAACTTTGCTGATGTGATCAAAAATGATTTCTGTCTCAAATTTGGTCGCATGTTCGTGCATACGTTCCATCAGCAATGGGCCAGTAAGATCGTGCGGATCGCCAGGCCAGTTTTCCACTTCTGTTGTTGTGGTCAACTGACCACCTTTTTCCATACCGGTAATCAGTACCGGTTGCAGGTTAGCGCGTGCAGCGTAGACCGCAGCGGTATATCCCGCAGGGCCTGAGCCCAGAATAAGAAGTTTACTGTGTTTGGTTGCGCCCATGAGATCCCCATAGTTGTTGGCAGGCAATGAGCAGGATTGTAGGGAATTTACAGGCGTAAAAAAAGAGTATGGCGATTTTGTTAACAATATGTGTAATAGCGGAAACCGATGAACGACAGATTGAGTCGTAATACTATAACGATTTCTACTTAAAATCGGTCAGTTATAAGGTGATAAAATGACGAATTTCCATCACTGCGACTGAATAACTGGCATGTTGTACTAAAAATCGATGTTTTGCTTTGACAATCCCCTGCTGTTTTGCGAAAACATTCAAGGAAGAAAAAAACTGTGTCATGTATGTGCTGCATAATCATGCATGTAGATACCATGTTTACCGTGTTAGCGAAATCTACGCATGGTGTGGACAGATGCCATTCGTGATGTCGATAGCCGCCGACAGGCAACGGTCTTCTCACCATAAACCCAGACATTGCAAGCCGTAAATCCCTCTGGGCTGCGGTTTATTTTGATGGGGAGCGACTCTGAACAGTGATGTTAGTAGAGTCAGGCAGGAGTAGGGAAGGAATACAGAGAGACAATAATAATGGTAGATAGTAAGAAGCGCCCTGGCAAAGATCTCGACCGTATTGATCGTAACATTCTTAATGAGCTGCAAAAGGATGGGCGTATTTCTAACGTCGAGCTTTCTAAACGTGTGGGACTTTCACCGACGCCCTGCCTTGAGCGTGTGCGTCGGTTGGAAAGGCAGGGTTTCATTCAGGGCTATACAGCGCTGTTAAACCCACATTATCTGGATGCATCACTTCTGGTTTTTGTTGAGATAACTCTGAATCGTGGCGCCCCGGATGTGTTTGAACAATTTAACTCTGCAGTACAAAAACTTGAAGAAATTCAAGAGTGTCATTTAGTTTCCGGTGATTTCGACTATTTGCTGAAAACACGCGTACCGGATATGTCAGCATACCGTAAGCTGCTGGGGGAAACCCTGCTGCGTCTGCCTGGCGTAAATGACACACGTACTTATGTAGTAATGGAAGAAGTCAAACAGAGCAATCGTCTGGTAATTAAGACGCGCTAACACGGAACAGGTGCAAAATCGACGCAGTTTGATTACACTCCTGTTAATCCATACAGCAACAGTGCCGGGGCAACCCGGTGCTGTTGTCCGTTTTAGCATCGGGCAGGAAAAGCCTGAAACCTGGAGAGCCGTTTTTGAGCCAGGAATACACTGAAGACAAAGACGTCACATTGACGAAGTTAAGCAGCGGGCGCCGACTTCTGGAAGCGCTACTGATCCTTATTGCCCTTTTTGCCGTCTGGTTGATGGCTGCCTTACTCAGCTTTAACCCTTCGGATCCCAGTTGGTCGCAAACCGCATGGCATGAACCTATCCATAACCTGGGAGGCATTCCCGGTGCATGGCTGGCGGACACGCTGTTCTTTATTTTTGGCGTCATGGCCTACACCATTCCGGTCATTATTGTCGGCGGCTGCTGGTTTGCCTGGCGACACCAGGCCAGCGACGAATACGTCGATTATTTTGCTGTTTCATTGCGCATTATTGGCGTTCTGGCCCTGATCCTCACCTCCTGCGGGCTGGCCGCAATTAACGCCGATGACATCTGGTATTTCGCCTCAGGCGGGGTGATTGGCAGCCTGCTCAGCACTACGCTGCAGCCATTACTGCACAGTAGCGGCGGTACGCTTACGCTTTTGTGCATCTGGGCTGCGGGATTAACGCTGTTTACCGGCTGGTCATGGGTGAGCATTGCGGAAAAACTGGGTGGCTGGTTACTTAATATCCTGACGTTTGCCAGCAACCGTACCCGCCGCGACGATACCTGGGTCGATGACGAAGAATATGAAGATGAAGAAGAGTTTGTCGACGCCGCTGATGGTAAACCCCATGAATCGCGTCGGGCTCGAATTCTGCGCGGTGCGTTAGCGCGCCGTAAACGCCTGGCTGAGAAATTTACCAATCCGCTGGGCCGTCATACTGATGCTGCGCTGTTCTCCGGCAAACGCATGGATGATGAAGACGACATTGAATACAGCGCCCGTGGCGTGGTCGCCGATCCGAACGATGTGCTGTTTTCCGGTAATCGGGCAACATTGCCTGAATACGACGAACTCGATCCACTGCTGAACGGTCATTCGGTGACAGAGCCGGTAGCTGCCGCAGCAGCAGCCACAACGGCATCTCAGGCCTGGAGCGCGCCGGTTGATCCGCTGTTGCAAACGTCGCCAGTTACCAGCACCGTTATGGAACAATCGACGCCAGCCGTTGCCTGGCAATCCGCGCCTGGCCCGCAAACCGGTGGTGCGGTGATTGCGCCTGCGCCTGAAGGTTATCCGCAGTTAGCCGAATATGCTCAGCCTGCGGTGCAGCAGCCGTATGAGCCATGGCAACAGCCGGTTGCACGGGAGAATCCTCAGCCGGAATATTACGCACCGCAAACGTCTGAACCGGTGTATGCGCAACCCGCCGCGCCGCAGCCGCAGGAATTCACCGCGCAGCAAAACTGGCAGCAGGAACCTGTTTATCAGCCGGAGCCTGAGCCGCAACCGGTCTATCAGCAGGAGCCTGGCTTCCAACAACCTTCCGCGTTCCAGCAACCGGTGGTTGAACAACCTTCTGTAGTGGAACCTGAGCCAGTTGTTGAGGAGACGAAACCCTCTCGTCCACCGCTCTACTATTTTGAAGAAGTCGAAGAGAAACGAGCGCGCGAGCGTGAGCAGTTGGCCGCCTGGTATCAGCCTATTCCAGAACCCGCTCAGGAGCCTGAGCGTGTTAAGCCGTCTATGCCATCTATGCCGACGGCTGCCTCCATTCCGCCCGTTGAGTCTGTTGCTGCCGTTGCGCCGCTGGCTGCCGGGGTGAAAAGCGCCGCTTCTGGGGCAAGTGCCGCTGCCGCAGCACCTGTGTTTAGCCTTGCGGGTAGCGGTGCGCCGCGTCCGCAGGTGAAAGAAGGGATTGGCCCGCAACTGCCGCGCCCGAATCGTGTGCGCGTGCCTACTCGTCGGGAGTTAGCATCGTATGGCATAAAACTGCCGTCACAGCGTATGGCTGAAGAGAAAGCTCGCGAAGAGCAGCTTGATACCAATGCGTACAGCGATGATGAAATTGATGCAATGCAGCAGGATGAGCTGGCACGTCAGTTTGCCCAGTCTCAGCAGCACCGTTATGGCGATGATTATCAGGACGATACCCATCAGACTGATGACGAAGATTTGGCCGCAGAAGCGGAACTGGCTCGCCAGTTTGCCTCGTCCCAGCAGCAGCGCTATTCCGGCGAACAGCCTGCCGGGGCCAATCCGTTCTCGCTTGATGACTTTGAATTTTCGCCAATGAAAACGCTGGTGGATGACGGTCCGCATGAGCCGCTGTTTACGCCAGGCGTGATGCCAGAGCCTGCGCCGCAGCACCAGGAACCAGTCGCACCGCAGCAGCATTATCAGCAGCCGGCACAGCCTGCCGCACCGCAGCAGCATTACCAGCAGCCGGCACAGCCTGTCGCTCCGCAGCAGCATTACCAGCAGCCAGCACAGCCTGTTACACCGCCGCCGCAGGATAGCCTGATCCATCCACTCTTGATGCGTAACGGCGACAGCCGTCCGGTTCAACGTCCGAGTACGCCGCTGCCATCGTTAGATCTGCTCACGCCGCCGCCGAGTGAAGTTGAGCCGATTGATACTTTTGCACTGGAACAAATGGCGCGTCTGGTTGAAGCGCGTCTGGCGGACTTCCGTATTAAAGCTGATGTAGTGAACTACTCTCCAGGGCCGGTCATTACCCGTTTTGAACTAAACCTGGCACCAGGGGTTAAAGCGGCGCGCATTTCCAACCTGTCACGAGATCTGGCGCGTTCGTTGTCGACCGCTGCGGTCCGCGTGGTCGAGGTCATTCCTGGCAAACCGTATGTCGGACTGGAATTACCGAATAAAAAACGTCAAACCGTTTATCTGCGCGAAGTGTTAGATAACGCGAAATTCCGTGATAACTCGTCCCCGTTGACTGTGGTGCTGGGTAAAGATATTGCGGGCGAACCGGTTGTTGCCGATCTGGCGAAAATGCCGCACCTGCTGGTGGCAGGGACTACCGGTTCCGGTAAGTCTGTTGGGGTGAACGCCATGATCCTCAGCATGCTGTATAAGGCGCAGCCAGAAGACGTTCGCTTTATCATGATTGACCCTAAAATGCTGGAGCTGTCGGTTTATGAAGGCATTCCGCATCTGCTGACTGAAGTTGTGACCGACATGAAAGATGCTGCCAACGCTTTGCGCTGGAGCGTCAATGAAATGGAACGTCGCTACAAACTGATGTCGGCGCTCGGCGTACGTAACCTTGCCGGTTATAACGAGAAAATCGCCGAAGCAGCTCGTATGGGACGTCCGATCCCTGACCCGTACTGGAAGCCGGGCGACAGCATGGACGTTCAGCATCCAGTGCTGGAAAAACTGCCGTATATCGTTGTTCTGGTGGATGAATTCGCCGATCTGATGATGACCGTAGGTAAGAAAGTGGAAGAACTGATTGCACGTCTGGCGCAAAAAGCGCGTGCGGCAGGGATCCACCTGGTGCTGGCAACCCAGCGACCATCCGTTGACGTCATTACCGGTCTGATTAAAGCGAATATCCCGACGCGTATTGCCTTTACCGTGTCCAGCAAAATTGACTCGCGTACTATCCTTGATCAGGGCGGCGCGGAATCGCTGCTGGGGATGGGCGATATGCTCTATTCGGCGCCGAACTCGACGATTCCTGTGCGTGTACACGGTGCCTTTGTTCGTGACGAAGAAGTTCATGCGGTGGTTCAGGACTGGAAAGCGCGCGGGCGCCCGCAATATGTTGATGGCATTACCTCAGACAGCGAAAGCGAAGGTGGCGCTGGCGGCTTTGATGGTGGCGAAGAGTTAGATCCGTTGTTCGATCAGGCGGTGAACTTTGTTACCCAAAAACGCAAAGCTTCCATCTCCGGTGTTCAACGACAGTTCCGTATCGGCTACAACCGAGCGGCGCGCATCATCGAACAGATGGAAGCGCAGGGAATTGTCAGTGAGCAAGGGCATAATGGTAATCGTGAAGTGTTGGCTCCGCCGCCCTTCGATTGATTGCAAAGTTAAGTAATTCAGTATTATCTACTTTCCTCATGCTGTTTTTTGGCCTGAAATGGATAGCAGAGGGATCTCCCCGTTGGGAGTGACGTATTTTGAGGAATAACGATGAAAAGAATCGCAATCACCTGTGCATTACTGTCGAGCTTTGTAGTGAGCAGCGTCTGGGCTGATGCTGCCAGCGACCTGAAAAGCCGCCTGGATAAAGTCAGTAGCTTCCATGCCAGCTTTACGCAAAAGGTTACGGACGGTAGCGGTGCGGCAGTGCAGGAGGGGCAGGGTGATTTATGGGTTAAACGTCCTAATCTGTTTAACTGGCACATGACGCAGCCTGACGAGAGCATCCTGGTCTCCGATGGTAAAACGCTGTGGTTCTTTAACCCGTTTGTTGAACAAGCTACTGCAACCTGGCTGAAAGACGCCACCGGCAACACGCCGTTCATGTTGATTGCGCGTAACCAGGCCAGCGACTGGCAGCAGTACAACATTAAGCAAAACGGCGATGATTTCGTGCTGACGCCGAAAACCAGCAACGGTAACCTGAAACAGTTTACGATCAATGTTGGGCGTGACGGGACGATCCATCAGTTTAGCGCCGTTGAGCAAGACGATCAGCGCAGCAGCTATCAACTGAAATCGCAGCAGAATGGCGCGATTGAACCATCTAAATTCACCTTTACCCCGCCACAAGGTGTAACGGTTGACGATCAACGTAAGTAGAGGCGTGTGAGTGAGCAATCTGTCGCTCGACTTTTCTGATAATACCTTTCAGCCACTGGCCGCGCGTATGCGGCCAGAAAATTTAGCGCAGTATATCGGCCAGCAGCATCTGCTGGCTACCGGTAAGCCTTTGCCCCGCGCCATTGAGGCCGGGCACCTGCACTCTATGATTTTATGGGGACCGCCGGGAACGGGTAAAACCACCCTTGCTGAAGTTATTGCCCGTTACGCTAACGCCGATGTTGAACGAATTTCGGCGGTCACCTCTGGCGTAAAAGAAATTCGTGAAGCGATTGAGCGTGCGCGTCAGAACCGTAACGCTGGCCGACGCACAATACTGTTTGTGGACGAAGTCCATCGATTTAATAAAAGCCAGCAGGATGCGTTTTTACCGCATATTGAAGACGGTACAATTACGTTTATTGGCGCTACCACCGAAAACCCCTCGTTTGAATTGAATTCGGCGCTGCTGTCGCGGGCACGCGTTTATTTGCTGAAATCGTTAACCACCGACGATATTGAACAGGTGCTTGACCAGGCGATGTCAGACAAAGCGCGTGGCTATGGCGATCAGGATATTGTTCTGCCACAAGAGACGCGTCGGGCGATTGCTGAACTGGTTAATGGTGATGCGCGGCGGGCGCTGAATACGCTGGAAATGATGGCCGATATGGCCGAAGTTGATGATTCCGGCAAGCGCGTATTGAAAGCGGAATTACTGACCGAAATTGCCGGTGAACGCAGCGCGCGCTTTGATAATAAAGGCGATCGCTTTTACGATCTCATCTCCGCCTTACACAAGTCGGTACGTGGTAGCGCGCCGGATGCGGCGCTCTACTGGTATGCGCGAATCATTACCGCTGGTGGCGATCCGCTGTACGTTGCCCGTCGCTGCCTGGCGATTGCCTCTGAAGATGTGGGCAACGCAGATCCTCGTGCTATGCAGGTGGCGATTTCCGCGTGGGATTGTTTCACTCGCGTGGGACCCGCGGAAGGCGAGCGGGCAATCGCTCAGGCGATCGTCTATCTGGCCTGTGCGCCGAAGAGTAACGCGGTTTACACCGCCTTTAAAGCCGCGCTGGCCGACGCCCGTGAACGTCCGGATTACGACGTTCCCGTTCACCTGCGCAATGCGCCGACTAAGCTGATGAAAGAGATGGGCTACGGTCAGGAGTATCGTTACGCGCATGATGAACCAAATGCCTATGCCGCCGGAGAAGAGTACTTCCCCCAGGAAATGGCACAAACGCGCTATTATCGCCCCACAAACAGAGGTCTTGAAGGCAAGATTGGCGAAAAGCTCGCCTGGCTCGCCGGACAGGATCAAAATAGCCCTATAAAACGCTACCGTTAGTGTTATCGTTGCGGTAATGTTGTCTCTGTATCCCTGTGACCGCAGGCTGTGGTCACTTTTCCCATTTTAATTCGATAAGCACAGGATAAGCATGCTCGATCCCAATCTGCTGCGTAATGAGCCAGACGCAGTCGCAGAAAAACTGGCAAGCCGGGGCTTTAAGCTGGATGTAGATAAGCTGCGCGCTCTTGAAGAGCGTCGTAAAGTTCTGCAGGTACAAACTGAAAACCTGCAGGCAGAGCGTAACTCTCGATCGAAATCCATTGGCCAGGCAAAAGCGCGCGGGGAAGATATCGAGTCTTTACGTCTGGAAGTGAACAAACTGGGCGAAGAGCTGGATGCCGCGAAAGCTGAACTTGATACCTTACAGGCCGAGATCCGCGACATTGCGCTGACCATTCCTAACCTGCCAGCGGATGAAGTTCCGGTGGGTAAAGATGAAAATGACAACGTCGAAGTCAGCCGCTGGGGTACACCGCGTGAGTTTGATTTCGAAGTGCGCGATCATGTTACCCTGGGTGAAATGCACACGGGTCTTGATTTCGCCGCTGCGGTGAAGCTTACCGGCTCTCGTTTCGTGGTCATGAAAGGGCAGATCGCACGTATGCATCGTGCGCTGTCTCAGTTCATGCTGGATCTGCATACCGAACAGCATGGTTACAGCGAAAACTATGTTCCGTATCTGGTTAACCATGACACGCTGTACGGTACCGGGCAACTGCCGAAATTCGCTGGCGATCTGTTCCATACCCGTCCGCTGGACGAAGAAGCTGACAGCAGCAACTACGCGCTGATCCCAACGGCCGAAGTTCCGCTGACTAACCTGGTGCGTGACGAAATCATTGACGAAGATGCGCTGCCGATCAAAATGACCGCGCATACGCCGTGCTTCCGTTCTGAAGCAGGCTCTTACGGTCGTGATACCCGTGGTCTGATCCGTATGCACCAGTTCGATAAAGTTGAGATGGTGCAGATTGTTCGTCCTGAAGATTCAATGGACGCACTGGAAGAGATGACCGGCCACGCCGAGAAGGTTCTTCAACTGCTGGGTCTGCCGTACCGTAAGATCATTTTGTGCACAGGCGACATGGGCTTCGGCGCATGCAAAACCTACGATCTGGAAGTGTGGATCCCAGCGCAGAATACCTATCGCGAAATCTCATCCTGCTCCAACGTGTGGGATTTCCAGGCGCGTCGCATGCAAGCGCGTTGCCGCAGCAAATCCGACAAAAAGACCCGTCTGGTGCATACCCTGAACGGTTCCGGTCTGGCAGTTGGACGTACGCTGGTGGCGGTAATGGAAAACTATCAGCAGGCAGATGGCCGCATTCAGGTTCCGGAAGTATTACGTCCGTACATGAATGGCCTGGAATTCATCGGCTAACCTATCTTTCTATGCTAAAAAGCGCCTCAGGGCGCTTTTTTTATGCCCGTTTGACGTCGGACAATAACCCTTACCTACATAGGAGTAATACTGCCTTCGAATGAAAGTCAGTATCTACCAGTCTGTATAGTGATACTAGCGATATATAAAAATATATACAACGATTATTTATTTTTTGTTTATTGTGAGCAGCAGAGTGAGCCCCTATGAAAACTAAGATCCCCGATGCCGTGCTGGCAGCTGAGGTTAGTCGCCGCGGTTTGGTAAAAACGACGGCGATAGGCGGGCTGGCGGTGGCCAGTAGCGCGTTTACCCTGCCATTTACCCGTATTGCAAACGCTGCAGAAGCCATTAATCCCACGCAGCGCAATGAGAAAGTCATCTGGAGCGCGTGTACGGTGAACTGCGGTAGCCGCTGTCCACTGCGGATGCATGTGGTAGATGGTGAAATAAAATATGTCGAAACCGACAACACAGGTGATGATAACTATGACGGCCTGCACCAGGTGCGTGCTTGTCTGCGTGGTCGCTCCATGCGTCGTCGCGTTTATAATCCCGATCGTCTGAAATACCCGATGAAACGTGTTGGTAAGCGCGGCGAAGGTAAATTTGAGCGCATCAGTTGGGATGAGGCGTACGAGATTATTGCCAGCAACATGCAGCGTCTGATTAAAGACTATGGTAACGAATCTATCTATCTGAACTACGGCACCGGCACGCTGGGTGGCACCCTGACACGCTCCTGGCCGCCGGGTAAAACCCTGGTGGCACGTCTGATGAACTGCTGTGGTGGGTACCTGAATCACTACGGGGACTACTCTTCGGCACAAATCGCTGCCGGGTTGAACTACACCTACGGCGGCTGGGCCGACGGTAACAGCCCGTCCGATATAGAAAACAGCAAGCTGGTGGTGCTGTTCGGTAATAACCCTGGTGAAACCCGTATGAGCGGGGGCGGGGTAACCTACTACCTTGAACAGGCGCGCCAGAAATCCAATGCCCGGATGATTATTATCGATCCCCGATATACCGACACCGGCGCGGGGCGTGAAGATGAATGGATCCCGATCCGTCCTGGTACAGATGCGGCGCTGGTTAATGGTCTGGCGTATGTTCTGATCACCGAAAACCTGGTGGACCAGGCGTTCCTCGACAAATACTGCGTGGGTTACGACGAGAAAACCTTACCGGCCGACGCGCCGAAGAATGGCCACTATAAGGCGTATATTCTTGGGCAGGGGACAGACGGTATTGCCAAGACCCCGGAATGGGCGGCGCAGATTACCGGTATTCCCGCTGACCGTATCATCAAACTGGCGCGTGAAATTGGCAGCGCTAAACCGGCATACATCAGCCAGGGTTGGGGGCCGCAGCGTCATGCTAACGGTGAAATAGCGACCCGCGCTATTTCTATGCTGGCCATTCTGACCGGTAATGTTGGTATCAACGGCGGCAACAGCGGTGCGCGTGAGGGGTCATACAGTCTGCCGTTTGAGCGTATGCCTACGCTGGAAAACCCTGTTGAAACCAGCATCTCAATGTTTATGTGGACGGACGCTATTGAGCGTGGCCCGGAGATGACGGCGCTGCGTGACGGCGTTCGCGGCAAAGATAAGCTTGATGTTCCGATTAAAATGATCTGGAACTATGCTGGTAACTGCCTGATTAACCAGCACTCTGATATTAACCGTACGCACGAAATCCTGCAGGATGAGAAAAAGTGCGAGATGATCGTGGTCATCGACTGCCATATGACCTCCTCGGCGAAATATGCGGATATTTTGCTGCCAGACTGTACCGCTTCCGAACAGATGGACTTCGCGCTGGATGCGTCCTGCGGAAACATGTCCTATGTGATTTTCACCGATCAGGCGATCAAACCACGTTTCGAATGCAAGACTATCTACCAGATGACCAGCGAGCTGGCGAAACGCCTTGGCGTCGAGCAGCAGTTTACCGAAGGTCGTACTCAGGAAGAGTGGATGCGTCATCTGTATGAGCAGTCGCGTAAAGCCATTCCTGAACTGCCTGGGTTTGAAGAGTTCCGCAAACAAGGCATCTTTAAGCAGCGAGATCCTGAAGGGCACCACGTGGCGTACAAAGCGTTCCGTGAGGATCCCAAAGCCAATCCGCTCACCACGCCGTCGGGTAAGATCGAAATTTATTCGCAGCAGCTTGCCGAGATCGCGGCAACCTGGGAACTGCCGGAAGGGGATGTGATCGATCCATTGCCGATTTATACCCCTGGCTTTGAAAGTTTAGACGATCCGCTGGTAGAGAAATTCCCGCTGCAACTGACCGGCTTCCACTACAAATCTCGCGTTCACTCGACCTATGGCAACGTAGATGTTCTGAAAGCATCCTGCCGCCAGGAAATGTGGATCAATCCGTTGGATGCGCAGCGACGTGGCATTAACAACGGCGACAAGGTACGCATCTTTAACGATCGTGGCGAGGTGCATATCGAAGCGAAAGTGACGCCGCGTATGATGCCCGGCGTGGTGGCATTAGGCGAAGGGGCCTGGTACGAGCCGGACACGAAGCGTGTGGATCAGGGCGGCTGTATTAACGTCCTGACGACTCAGCGTCCTTCTCCTCTCGCGAAGGGGAATCCGTCACATACGAACCTTGTTCAGGTTGAAAAGGTGTAAGGAGTAACCGATGACAACCCAGTATGGATTTTTTATTGATTCCAGCCGTTGCACCGGTTGCAAAACCTGCGAACTGGCCTGCAAAGACTTCAAAAATTTAACCCCGGATGTCAGTTTCCGCCGCATTTACGAGTACGCGGGTGGCGACTGGCAAGAAGACAATGGCGTCTGGCATCAAAACGTCTTTGCCTATTACCTCTCTATTGCCTGTAACCACTGTGAAGACCCGGCCTGCACCAAGGTGTGTCCGAGCGGCGCGATGCACAAACGTGAAGATGGCTTTGTCGTCGTGGATGAAGATGTGTGCATTGGCTGTCGGTATTGCCACATGGCCTGTCCTTACGGTGCGCCCCAGTACAATGCTGAAAAAGGACATATGACCAAATGCGATGGCTGCCATGAGCGCGTCGCTGAAGGTAAGAAACCTATCTGCGTTGAGTCCTGCCCACTGCGAGCGCTGGATTTCGGTCCGATTGACGAACTGCGCAAAAAACACGGTACTCTGGCCGCGGTTGCGCCACTACCGGGCGCGCACTTCACCAAACCGAGCATTGTTATCAAACCTAACGCCAATAGCCGCCCGACCGGGGATACCACGGGTTATCTGGCCAATCCGAAGGAGGTGTAAGATGGGAAGTGGATGGCATGAATGGCCGCTGATGATCTTCACGGTCTTCGGACAGTGTGTGGTTGGTGGCTTTATCGTTCTGGCGTTGGCGTTAATGAAAGGGGACTTACGTCCTGAATCACAGCAGCGGGTAATCGCCTGCATGTTCGGGCTGTGGGTACTGATGGGTATTGGCTTTATTGCTTCTATGCTCCATCTGGGCTCGCCGATGCGTGCCTTTAACTCGCTCAATCGCGTAGGCGCTTCTGCGCTGAGCAATGAAATCGCCAGTGGTTCAGTGTTCTTTGCCATTGGCGGCATCGGCTGGCTGCTGGCGATGTTGAAAAAAATGCCGCCCGCACTACGCAATCTGTGGTTAGTTGTCACCATGGTGCTGGGCGTCGTTTTTGTCTGGATGATGGTACGTGTGTATAACACCATTGATACCGTGCCGACCTGGTACAGCGTCTGGACGCCGCTGGGTTTCTTCCTGACGCTGTTTATGGGCGGTCCGCTGCTGGGATATCTGCTATTGAGAATTGCCGGTATTGACGGTTGGGCGATGCGTCTGCTGCCTGCCATTTCGGTTCTTGCTCTGGTCATAAGCGCCATTATGTCTGTAATGCAGGGGGCCGAACTGGCGACGATCCACAGTTCGATTCAACAGGCGTCTGCGCTGGTTCCGGATTATGGCTCACTGATGGCCTGGCGGATCGTGGCACTGGCGTTAGCGTTGTGCTGCTGGATTGTACCGCAAGTCAAAGGTTACCAACCCGCAATACCACTGCTTTCCGTCGCGTTTATTCTGTTGATAGTCGGCGAGCTGATTGGTCGTGGCGTGTTCTATGGCCTGCATATGACTGTCGGTATGGCGGTTGCAAGCTAATTCATAATATGCCGGATGGCGGCTCGTGCCTTCTCCGGCCTACAGATCCGTAGGCCTTAACGCGCGCGCCATCAGGCATTATGTTACGCCAGGTTATTCCCCGGTTTTTTATTTCTGTTTCGTTAACGTGTCGTAGCTGGTCATCAGATTGCGATAATCCGGAATGTGATTAGAGAACAACGTCGCCAGCCCTTCGATATCGTTACGCCAGTCACGGTGTAGTTCACACGCGACGCCGAACCATGTCATCAATTGCGCGCCAGCCTGCGACATCCGATCCCATGCTGAATGGCGGGTGATTTCGTTAAATGTACCTGAAGCATCAGTGACGACAAAAACGTCAAACCCTTCTTCTATCGCGGAGAGCGCAGGGAAGGCGACACAAACTTCCGTCACGACCCCAGCAATGATCAACTGCTTTTTACCAGTCGCTTTCACCGCCTTCACAAAATCTTCGTTATCCCACGCGTTGATGTTTCCCGGGCGAGCAATATAAGGCGCATCGGGGAATTGAGCTTTTAGTTCCGGTACCAGCGGTCCGTTCGGTCCTGTTTCAAAACTGGTGGTCAGAATAGTCGGGAGCTTGAAGTATTTTGCCAGATCACCCAGGGCAAGCACGTTATTCTTGAATTTATCGGGATCGATATCCCGAACCAGAGAGAGCAAGCCAGCCTGATGATCGACCAGCAATACTGCCGCATTATCTTTATCAAGTCTTACGTAAGGTTTAGTCATGATATTTCTCCTGTTCGGCATCGGTGCGGGAAATTTGATGAGTTTAAGTCTGGAGAAAGAACGGTATCCGAACTGGAAATATAAATAAGAACTGACTGTTCTATTTCGAAGACAATACCGCTCTGCATCTCGCATAGAGTTTAGTAAGAAATAAAAGTAAGGGGAGTCCATGAAATTTTTCGACTGAACGTAACGTGAGATTTTTGTTTTAGATCAATAAAAACAAGAAGATGTGTTTTTGTATTTTTTATCTATTCACATTAAGAATCAGTAATACAAATCGATCGTCAGAAAAGCGCCTCAGCCCTTTGATTACGCCGATTGACAATGTTTTTGGCAGTGGCATGATGCGCATGAAATTTGAACTTCCTCACGGTTTTTATTCATGTCCATCTATACCCGTCCCGTCATGCTTCTGCTGTGCGGGCTGCTTCTGTTGACTCTGGCGATCGCCGTGTTAAACACGCTCGTCCCGCTTTGGCTCGCCCATGAAAATCTGCCAACCTGGCAGGTCGGTATGGTGAGCTCGTCCTACTTTACCGGTAATTTGGTAGGGACGTTGCTGACCGGGTATTTAATTAAACGCCTTGGATTTAACCGCAGCTATTACATCGCCTCGTTTATTTTTGCCGCGGGCTGTGTTGGGCTGGGGGTTATGGTTGGATTCTGGAGCTGGATGAGCTGGCGCTTTATTGCCGGCGTTGGCTGCGCCATGATTTGGGTGGTAGTGGAAAGTGCGCTGATGTGCAGCGGGACTTCGCGCAATCGCGGACGTTTGCTTGCCGCCTATATGATGATCTATTACGTGGGGACGTTCTTAGGACAATTGCTGGTCAGTAAGGTATCAACAGAATTGATGAACGTGCTGCCGTGGGTGACGGGAACCATCCTGGCTGGCGTTCTACCGCTGCTCTTTGCGCGCATCGCCAATCAGCAGGGTGATGAACAGCACTCAACCCCTATTGTATCGATGCTGAAGCTGCGACAGGCGCGTCTGGGCGTTAATGGCTGCATTATTTCCGGGATTGTGCTGGGCTCTTTGTACGGCCTGATGCCGCTGTATCTGAACCATCAGGGAGTAAGCAATGCCAGCATTGGTTTCTGGATGGCGGTTCTGGTTAGCGCCGGTATTCTGGGGCAATGGCCGATTGGCCGCCTGGCGGACAAGCTGGGACGCCTGCTGGTCTTACGCGTCCAGGTGTTTGTGGTGATCGTCGGAAGTATTGCTATGCTGAATCAGGCGGCGATGGCCCCTGCATTATTTATGTTGGGTGCGGCAGGTTTTACTCTCTATCCGGTCGCGATGGCCTGGGCCTGTGAAAAGGTGGAACATCATCAACTGGTCGCCATGAATCAGGCTTTGCTATTAAGCTATACCGTTGGCAGTCTGCTTGGCCCTTCGTTTACCGCAATGCTGATGCAGAATTACTCAGATAGCTTGCTGTTTATCATGATTGCCAGCGTATCGTTTATTTATCTACTGATGCTGCGGCGCAAGACGGGCCATACGCCCAATTCTATCGCGCATATTTGACCTGTTTTAACAGAATGCGAACAGGTGTACTTGTTGGCTGGGATTGATTTTCCCGCTGCTGGCGAGAAGAGGGCGTTAAGAAGGCATGAGGTGGGTAACTGGTTTGTTACCCACCTTAAGACTTAATACATCACTTTATGACCATACTGCTCAAGGATGCCTTTCACTCGCTCCATGGTCTCTTTCTTCGGCGGCTTCACACCATCGAGTTTGTACTCTTCGCCCATCGCTACCCATTTGTGTTTGCCCAGTTCGTGGTAAGGTAGCAGCTCGATTTTTTCAACGTTGCCCATATCGCGGGTAAATTCGCCCAGACGGTGCGCGGAGTCGTCATCGTCAGACCAGCCTGGCACTACCACGTAACGGATCCACACTTTAATGTCTTTGTTCGACAGGTAACGAGCAAATTCCAGCGTGCGATGGTTAGACACGCCGACCAGATTCTGGTGGATTTCGTCGTTCATCTGTTTGAGATCGAGCATCACCAGGTCGGTGACTTCCAGCAGTTCATCAATTACCGGATCGTAGCGGCGAACAAAACCGTTGGTGTCCAGGCAGGTGTGAATGCCTTCTTTTTTACAGGCGCGGAACCAGTCACGTACGAACTCAGCCTGCAGGATGGCTTCGCCACCGGATGCCGTCACGCCACCGCCGGAGGCGTTCATAAAGTGGCGATAAGTCACCACCTCTTTCATTAATTCGTCGACAGTGACTTCTTTACCGCCGTGCGTATCCCATGTGTCACGGTTATGGCAATACAGGCAGCGCATCAGGCAGCCCTGGAAGAAGGTAATAAAACGGATGCCCGGGCCGTCTACAGTGCCACAGGATTCAAAGGAGTGAATGCGACCAATAACTGACATTGCGGTGTTTCTCCAGATGTGGCCCATCCGGGGCCTGTGTTAGTGCACAGTTATTAACTGTGTCGAGTCTGTTTTGGCTGCTATCCATAAGTATAGATAGCTGACAAAGCAGGCTATTAAAAAGGCCCCACTTACGTGGAGCCTTTATTGTACGCTTTTTAAAGTACGATTTCAGTCAAAACCAATTACATGGTCTGAGTGAAGGTACGAGTAATAACGTCCTGCTGCTGTTCTTTAGTCAGGGAGTTAAAACGTACAGCGTAGCCAGAAACGCGGATGGTCAGCTGCGGATATTTTTCCGGATGTTCCATCGCATCCAGCAGCATTTCACGGTTCATGACGTTCACGTTCAGGTGCTGACCACCTTCGATGGACGCTTCGTGGTGGAAGTAACCATCCATCAGACCAGCCAGGTTAGTCTTACGAACTTCGTCGTCTTTACCCAGTGCGTTCGGAACGATAGAGAAGGTATAAGAGATACCATCTTTAGCGTAAGCAAACGGCAGTTTAGCTACGGAGGTCAGAGAGGCAACAGCACCTTTCTGGTCACGACCGTGCATTGGGTTAGCACCCGGTCCGAACGGCGCGCCAGCACGACGACCGTCTGGGGTGTTACCCGTTTTCTTACCATAAACCACGTTAGAGGTGATGGTCAGAACAGACTGAGTCGGGATAGCGTTACGGTAAGTAGTCAGTTTCTGAATTTTCTTCATGAAACGTTCTACCAGGTCAACCGCCATGTCATCTACACGAGAGTCGTTGTTACCAAACTGCGGGTATTCGCCTTCGATTTCGAAGTCGATAGCCAGACCGTCTTCGTCACGAATCGGTTTAACTTTCGCATATTTGATTGCAGACAGGGAGTCAGCAGCAACGGACAGACCAGCGATACCACACGCCATGGTGCGGATAACGTCACGGTCGTGCAGCGCCATCAGAGAGGCTTCGTAGCTGTACTTGTCGTGCATGTAGTGGATAACGTTCAGCGCGGTGACGTACTGCTTCGCCAGCCAGTCCATGAAGTGATCCATGCGGTCCATCACTTCGTCGAAGTTCAGAACGTCGCCTTTGATCGGTTCAGATTTAGGACCAACCTGCATTTTCAGTTTTTCATCAACGCCGCCGTTGATTGCGTACAGCATGGTTTTCGCCAGGTTTGCACGCGCACCGAAGAACTGCATTTGTTTACCAACAACCATCGGGCTTACGCAGCAAGCGATAGCGTAGTCGTCGTTGTTGAAGTCCGGACGCATCAGGTCATCGTTCTCGTACTGCAGAGAAGAGGTGTCGATGGACACTTTAGCGGCGAATTTCTTGAAGTTCAGAGGCAGTTTTTCAGACCACAGAACGGTGATGTTCGGCTCCGGAGAAGGACCCATGGTGTACAGGGTGTTCAGGAAGCGGAAGCTGTTTTTGGTAACCAGAGTACGGCCATCAACGCCCATACCACCGATAGATTCAGTTGCCCAAATCGGGTCACCGGAGAACAGTTCATCATATTCCGGAGTACGCAGGAAGCGAACCATACGCAGTTTCATGACCAGGTGGTCAATCATTTCCTGAGCGTCTTGTTCAGTGATTTTGCCTGCTTTGATATCACGTTCGATGTATGCATCCAGGAAGGTGGATACGCGACCGAAGGACATTGCTGCGCCGTTCTGAGATTTAACCGCGGCCAGGTAGCCGAAGTAAGTCCACTGGATAGCTTCCTGAGCGTTGGTAGCCGGACCAGAGATATCGCAGCCATATTTCGCTGCCATTTCTTTGATCTGACCCAGCGCGCGGTGCTGTTCAGCGATTTCTTCACGCAGACGGATAGTCGCTTCCAGGTTTACGCCGTTTTCCAGGTCAGACTGCAGGGAAACAAACTGCGCGTATTTGTCTTTCATCAGGAAGTCGATACCGTACAGCGCAACGCGACGGTAGTCACCGATGATACGGCCACGGCCATACGCATCTGGCAGACCAGTCAGAACACCGGATTTACGGCAGTTCAGAATGTCTTTGGTATAAACATCGAATACGCCCTGGTTGTGGGTTTTACGGTATTCGGTGAAGATTTTTTTCAGCATCGGGTCCAGTTCGCGATTGTACGCTTTGCAGGAACCTTCAACCATTTTGATGCCGCCGAACGGAATGATCGCACGTTTCAGCGGAGCTTCAGTCTGCAGACCAACAATTTTCTCCAGCGCTTTGTTGATGTAACCAGCGTCGTGAGAAGTGATGGTAGAAGCAACGGAGGTGTCAAAGTCAACAGGCGCGTGAGTGCGGTTTTCCTGTTTAACGCCTTCCATTACGCTGTCCCACAGCTTGGTGGTCGCGTCAGTAGCGCCAGCCAGGAAGGACTCGTCACCCTCATACGGAGTGTAGTTTTTCTGAATGAAGTCACGTACGTTTACTTCATTCTGCCAGTCACCTTTGGTAAAACCTTCCCAGGCTGTGGCTAACTTTTCATTAAGCTCGGACATGTAACACCTACCTTCTTAAGTGGATTTTTTATTTACTGCGTGTAATGGGCATCAACAGATTAATGATGATCGTTACCACGCAGGTAAATGACCCAGTATGTCAACCCGACCAACAAACCGCCGCCGATAATATTACCGATCGTAACCGGAATCAGGTTATCGGTGATGAAATTCATCACGGTCAGGTGAGAAAAATTCTCCGGAGAAGAACCGACAGCGGTCCAAAATTCCGGGGTGGCGAAATCGCGTATTACAATACCCATAGGGATCATAAACATGTTTGCGATACTGTGCTCAAAACCGCTGGCAACAAACATTGCGACCGGTAATACCATGATAAACGCTTTGTCCATCAGGCTGCGACCTGAGTAGCTCATCCATACGGCCAGACACACCATCAGGTTAGCCAGGATACCGAGGCTCACCGCTTCAACAAAAGTATGGTGTACTTTGTGGTCGGCTGTTTGCAGGACGTTGAGTCCCCACGCGCCGTTGGCGGTCATATACTCGCCGGAAAGCCACATAAGTAACACGAAGATCAGGGCGCCAATCAGGTTGCCGACATAAACGTTAAGCCAGTTTTTAGCCAACTGTCCCCAGGTAATACGACCACTGGCTTTAGCAACAACAATCAGTACAGTTGAAGTGAAGAGGTCTGCACCGCAGATAACACAAAGGATCAGCCCCAGGGAAAAGCAGATACCACCTATTAATTTTGCCATGCCGAAGGGCATAGTACCGGTACCGGTTGTGGCGGTGATATAGAAAACAAAGGCAATTGAAATGAATACACCGGCAGTAATTGCCAGATAGAACGTCTTAAGCGGATGTTTCGTTGCTTTATAGACGCCTGCTTCTTCGGCAACTTTGGCCATTGCAGCAGGAAGTAAAAGATCAAAAGGGTTGTCAGCTTTCACACTAACTCTCTCTTTATTAAGTCGGCGACGAGATACTAACAAAGCATTATAGATGAGAATTTGATATAGATCATATCTCGCCTGGCTTATAGGCCCGCAAGACGCATGGTTTTTATGCAAATGCGGAGTAACTTATTGATTATCCATGTAAAAATAAATTTTAAAAATTATAAAGTGAGTTGAATTTTTTCTTTCAGCCTCCTGCTGGACAGTTAATTAATATGGAGTAATTGAGATAAAAAGCCACATTAATAAGCTAATTTTTTTAATATCAACTACTAATATTTAACCTTGCTTTTACATTTATTTTTTGATTTGACCAAAATAAAAAACAGGGCGCTTAAAGCGCCCCGTAATATAGCCCAGACAATACATTTAGCCTACTTAACGCAGGCTGTTTGGTACTATTTTGACCAGTGCGCCGCTTTCGCGCGCTGCAGTTTTTCATAGGCTTTCAGCAGAGACTGATGCGCCGGGAACGCGTGCAGATCGCTGTCTACTGGCTGAAGACCATAAAATGCGGCTTCACCACTCAATGCCGCACTTGCCGCTTCAACCGCATCGGCGCCGTACATGCGGACAAACGCGTTCAGATATTGCAGCGGCTGACGCTCCTCTTCCTGCGACAATAGCAGCAGCGTTTGCAGGCAACGGTAGTAGTTTGCACGTTCAGCGCTAAACACGGAGGCGTTGAATTCCATCGTCCATTCTGTCCATACCAGCGCTTGCTCCAGGTCACCGCCGGCCAGCGCCAGCATTACTTTGAGCTCGCCAATGCGCAGGGTATACCAACCGTTATCCGCACCGGTCGCCAGACCAAGCAGTTCGCGTACGCGGGTGAAGTCGTCAAAACCTTCTTCATCCAGTTGTTCGAGCAGATTGAGATAGTCTTCTTTATCCCACTCACTGCCTGGCAGAGAGAGGATCGTTTCGCGCAGATGCGTACCCATTGCGTTGTTGGCTAACCACAGATCTTCAGCCGGGTAGATGTCAGACATCCCCGGAACGATAATGCGGCAGGCGTATACCCCCAGATGTTCGTAGTCGGCGATATACACTTCTTTATCTTCTGCGTTGAAGATGGCCATCAGGGTGGTGAACTCTTCTTCCGTAGTGCCGGAGAAATTCCAGTCAACGAACGGATAATCAGCATCCTGCTTGAACAGATCCCAGGAGATCAGACCGCTGGAATCAATGAAGTGGGTTTCAAGGTTAGTGTGTTCAGCCACTTCTTCATCGTCGAAGGTTGGCGGGGTGAAGACATCAAGATCTTTCAGACCACGACCCTGCAGCAGTTCGGTAACGGTACGCTCCAGCGCAACGCCGAAATCCGGGTGCGCGCCGAAGGACGCAAAGCAGGTACCGTTGGCCGGGTTGAACAGGACAACGCAAATCACTGGGTATTTGCCGCCCAGCGAGCCATCGTAGGCGAAAATCGGGAAACCTTCCGCTTCCAGTGTGGCGATGGACTCCACTACCGCCGGGTAACGCGCCATCACCTCGGCCGGGATTTCCGGTAGGCTGATGCTTTCCGCGATAATGCGGTTCTTCACATAACGTTCAAAGACTTCAGACAGGCCCTGAACGCGCGCTTCGTTAGGCGTGTTACCCGCAGACATACCGTTAGAAACGTACAGATTGCCGATAATATTCATCGGAATATAGACAGTCTGGTTATCAGACTGACGGGTAAACGGCAGGCCGCAGACGCCACGATCTTCATTTCCGGATTGCAGGTCGATAAGCATGCTTCCGGTCAATTCATTTTCTGGATCGTAAAACGCGCGCAGACGCGCATCCAGCAGACCTTCCGGCACGTCATCGTCTTCCGTCAGCGGGAACCATTTTTCGTTCGGATAATGCACGAACGGGCCGTTTGCGATGGTTTCGCCCAGCCAGAAATCCGCAAAGAAGTAGTTCGTAGACAGACGCTCAAAATATTCGCCCAGCGCGGAGGCCAGCGCCGCTTTTTTCGTCGCACCTTTACCGTTGGTAAAGCACAGCGCGCATTCTTTGTCGCGAATATGCACAGACCAAACGTTAGGCACAGGGTTCAACCAGGAGGCTTCTTCAATCTGAAAACCAAGGTCGAGTAATTTTTGCTGGAAGCGAGCGATGGAGTCTTCCAGAGCGGCATCTTTGCCGGGAATAAATGTTTGCGTCATGAAAATCACTTTTGTCGTACGGAAAGCGCGCAATGATACGGGTTTTCAATGAACGGCGCTATCGCCGCCGGAGCCCAGGCGTAAATAAAACTATTGGCTATGCTTTCACACAGTCAACAATGTTAAGAGCACAAAATGAAAGCATTCGATTTACAGCGTATGGCACTGGATAAGGTGCCAATGGAGTTTCTTGGCGAGGTTGCGCTGCGTAGTCTCTATACCTTTATATTGGTTTTTCTGTTTTTAAAGCTTACAGGGCGGCGTGGCGTACGGCAGATGTCGCTTTTTGAAGTGCTGATTATTCTTACGCTGGGCTCAGCGGCGGGCGATGTGGCGTTTTATGACGATGTGCCGATGATTCCGGTGCTGGTGGTTTTTATTACCCTGGCGCTGCTTTATCGTCTTGTCATGTGGCTGATGTCACACAGCGAAAAGCTGGAAGATCTACTGGAAGGTAAGCCAGTGGTCATCATTGAAGACGGTGAATTGTCATGGTCAAAGCTTAATCGCGCCAATATGACGGAATTCGAATTCTTTATGGAGCTGCGTTTGAACGGCGTAGAGCAACTGGGGCAGGTGAAACTCGCTATTCTGGAGACGAATGGGCAGATCAGCGTTTACTTCTTTGCCGATGAAGACGTAAAACCGGGACTCAGCATTCTGCCTAAACATTGTACACAGCGATTTAAGGTGGTGCCTGAAACAGGCGACTATGCATGTGTACGGTGTAGTGAAGTGGTGCAAATGAGCGCGGGGGATCATCAATTATGTCCGCGCTGCGCAAATCCAGAATGGTCGAAGGCCAGTCGGGCAAAACGGGTCACCTGACAGCGAAAATCTCGGTTTTTACCCGTCAATCCGATAGATTCTGTTGTGTGACCTATGACTCATTTTTACCCCGCTCAGTTTTACCCATTGCGGCGCGTGTCACTGAATGATAAAACCGATATCCACAGGAATAACTTATGCCCAATGTCTGTCACAGGATTATCGTCAATGACAGGATGTTGATTGGATAACAACACAACGTGGTGAGGGGAAATGGCTCAGGTCTTCAATTTTAGTTCAGGTCCGGCAATGCTACCGGCGGAAGTACTTAAACTGGCTCAACAGGATCTTCGCGACTGGAACGGTCTTGGCACGTCGGTCATGGAAATTAGCCACCGGGGCAAAGAGTTTATCCAGGTGGCAGAGGAAGCAGAGCAGGATTTTCGCGATCTCCTCAGCATCCCCTCTAACTATAAAGTGTTGTTCTGTCATGGCGGTGGCCGTGGGCAATTCGCCGGTATCCCGTTAAATATTCTCGGTGATAAAACGACAGCGGATTACGTCGATGCCGGTTACTGGGCCGCCAGTGCGATTAAAGAAGCGAAAAAGTACTGCACGCCAAACGTTATCGATGCCAAAGTCACCGTTGACGGTCTGCGCGCTGTTAAGCCAATGAGCGAATGGCAGCTTTCTGACAACGCCGCGTACCTGCACTATTGCCCGAATGAAACCATCGATGGCATTGCGATTGATGAAACGCCGAACTTTGCCAGCAATGTGGTGGTTACGGCGGATCTCTCTTCTACTATCCTCTCCGCGCCGCTTGATGTTAGCCGCTATGGCGTAATCTATGCCGGGGCGCAGAAAAACATTGGTCCCGCCGGACTGACGATTGTTATTGTACGCGAAGATCTGCTGGGTAAAGCGCATGTTTCATGCCCGTCAATCCTTGACTATACCGTGCTGAATGACAACGACTCCATGTTCAACACGCCGCCAACCTTTGCCTGGTATCTGTCTGGCCTGGTCTTTAAGTGGCTCAAAGAGCAGGGCGGTGTTAATGCGATGAATAAAATTAACCAGCAAAAAGCAGAGCTGTTGTATGGCGTGATCGACAACAGCGACTTCTATCGTAACGATGTCGCGAAGTCGAACCGTTCACGTATGAACGTCCCGTTCCAACTGGCTGACAGCGCCCTGGATAAACTCTTCCTGGAGGAGTCTTTCGCTGCGGGTCTGCATGCGCTGAAAGGGCACCGTGTGGTCGGCGGTATGCGTGCGTCTATCTATAATGCGATGCCGCTCGAAGGCGTAAAAGCACTGACCGATTTCATGGTCGATTTCGAACGCCGCCGCGGTTAATCTGCTGTACTTTCATCCCCACAGTCCGCCTGTGGGTTTTTTATATCTGTTTTGAGAGTTGAGTTTCATGGAATCCCTGACGTTACAACCCATTGCGCGGGTGGATGGCACCATCAATCTGCCTGGATCCAAAAGTGTTTCTAACCGCGCTTTGCTGCTGGCCGCATTAGCAAATGGCACCACTGTCCTGACCAACCTGCTGGACAGCGACGATGTCCGTCATATGCTCAATGCACTCAATGCGTTAGGGATTAGCTATACCCTTTCCGCCGATCGCACCCGCTGCGAGATTATCGGCAACGGCGGCGCATTACATGCCGAAAGGGCAGTGGAACTGTTTCTTGGCAATGCCGGAACCGCAATGCGTCCGCTGGCCGCTGCGCTGTGCCTTGGCAGCAATGACATCGTGTTGACAGGCGAGCCGCGCATGAAGGAGCGCCCGATTGGCCATCTGGTTGATGCGCTGCGCCAGGGGGGAGCCAACATTGAGTACCTGGAACAGGAAAACTATCCGCCGCTTCGTTTGCGCGGTGGTTTTAGCGGCGGTCAGGTTGAGGTGGACGGCAGCGTATCCAGCCAGTTCCTCACTGCGCTACTGATGACTGCACCGCTGGCGCCGCAGGATACGACGATCGCCATTAAAGGCGAGCTGGTATCTAAACCTTATATTGATATCACCCTGAATCTGATGAAGACGTTTGGTGTTGAAATTGAGAATCAGAACTACCAGCGCTTTGTCGTGCAGGGGCAGCAGCAGTATCAGTCTCCGGGCGCCTATCTGGTTGAGGGCGATGCTTCTTCTGCTTCATACTTCCTCGCGGCGGGCGCCATTAAAGGCGGCACGGTTAAAGTCACCGGGATTGGCCGCAACAGTATGCAGGGCGATATTCGCTTTGCTGATGTACTGGAGAAAATGGGCGCGACCATTACCTGGGGTGATGATTTTATTGCCTGTACTCACGGCGAACTGAACGCAGTGGATATGGATATGAACCATATTCCCGACGCGGCGATGACTATTGCCACGGCCGCGCTGTTTGCTAAAGGCACCACGACCCTACGCAACATCTACAACTGGCGCGTCAAAGAGACCGACCGTCTGTTTGCGATGGCGACGGAATTACGCAAAGTGGGCGCGGAAGTTGAAGAGGGGCATGACTTCATCCGCATCACACCACCAGCGACGCTGAAGTTTGCGGATATCGCAACCTATAACGATCACCGTATGGCGATGTGTTTCTCGCTGGTGGCGCTGTCTGATACCCCTGTGACCATTCTTGACCCCAAATGTACCGCCAAAACTTTCCCGGATTATTTCGAACAGTTGGCGCGTATTAGTACACCTGCCTGATTTTATTGCCGCACTACCCAGTGCGGCACATTCTGCCATCTCCGATTGTCTATTTCTTCTACACTCAGCTTCAATGATTCTGCATTTTTCACACAAAGATAACGATCGTTGTCGTTGGCGCGTATAATGCGCGGCGTTCACGTTAACGTATGCCCGTTTAAGGAGAAAAAGATGACGGCAATTGCCCCGGTTATTACCATTGATGGCCCAAGCGGTGCAGGTAAAGGCACCTTGTGCAAGGCAATGGCGGAAGCATTGCAGTGGCATCTGTTAGATTCAGGCGCGATCTATCGCGTACTGGCGCTCGCAGCGTTACATCACCATGTCGATGTCACCTCTGAAGATGCT
This sequence comes from Citrobacter sp. W9, assembly GCF_026719375.1. Lineage (NCBI taxonomy): Bacteria > Pseudomonadati > Pseudomonadota > Gammaproteobacteria > Enterobacterales > Enterobacteriaceae > Citrobacter > Citrobacter sp. W9. The sequence goes on from NZ_JAPPTE010000001.1 coordinate 785,260, forward strand.
CTGGTACCGCTTGCCTCACACCTGGATGTGCGTTTTATCTCAACGGACGGCAACCTGGAAGTCATTCTGGAAGGTGAAGATGTTAGTGGCGAAATCCGCACTCAGGAAGTGGCGAATGCCGCATCCCAGGTGGCTGCTTTTCCCCGCGTGCGCGAAGCGCTTTTACGTCGTCAACGCGCGTTTCGCGAAGCGCCTGGCCTGATTGCCGACGGACGCGATATGGGAACCGTCGTGTTCCCGGATGCGCCGGTGAAAATTTTTCTGGACGCCTCCTCGCACGAACGTGCGCATAGACGTATGCTACAGTTGCAGGAGAAGGGCTTTAGTGTTAACTTTGAACGCCTTTTGGCCGAGATCGAGGAACGCGATTACCGCGATCGTAACCGTGCTGTAGCGCCGCTGGTTCCCGCTGCTGATGCTTTAGTTTTGGATTCAACCCGATTAAGCATTGAGCAAGTGATTGAAAAAGCGTTACAATATGCGCGCCAAAAACTGGCACTCGCTTAAGTGCGACCGAATTTGCAGTACCCCCGTTGCAATGGACTGACAGCGGGTATGTTAAACAACCCCATCCGGCATGGAGCCAGGTGGACGTTAAATATGAAACCTGAAGATTAAACATGACTGAATCTTTTGCTCAACTGTTTGAAGAATCCTTAAAAGAAATCGAAACCCGTCCGGGTTCCATCGTTCGTGGTGTTGTTGTTGCTATCGACAAAGACGTAGTACTGGTTGACGCTGGTCTGAAATCTGAGTCCGCCATTCCGGCAGAGCAGTTCAAAAACGCCCAGGGCGAGCTGGAAATCCAGGTTGGTGACGAAGTTGACGTTGCTCTGGATGCAGTAGAAGACGGCTTCGGTGAAACCCTGCTGTCCCGTGAGAAAGCTAAACGTCACGAAGCTTGGATCACGCTGGAAAAAGCTTACGAAGAAGCTGCAACCGTTACTGGTGTTATCAATGGCAAAGTCAAGGGTGGCTTCACTGTTGAGCTGAATGGTATTCGCGCGTTCCTGCCGGGTTCCCTGGTAGACGTTCGTCCGGTCCGCGACACGCTGCACCTGGAAGGCAAAGAGCTTGAGTTCAAAGTCATCAAGCTGGATCAGAAGCGTAACAACGTTGTTGTTTCCCGTCGTGCCGTTATCGAATCCGAAAACAGCGCAGAACGCGATCAGCTGCTGGAAAACCTGCAGGAAGGCATGGAAGTTAAAGGTATCGTTAAGAACCTCACTGACTACGGTGCATTCGTTGATCTGGGTGGCGTTGACGGCCTGCTGCACATCACCGACATGGCATGGAAACGCGTTAAGCATCCGAGCGAAATCGTAAACGTTGGCGACGAAATCACTGTTAAAGTGCTGAAGTTCGACCGCGAGCGTACTCGTGTATCTCTGGGCCTGAAACAGCTGGGCGAAGATCCATGGGTAGCTATCGCTAAGCGTTATCCGGAAGGTACCAAACTGACTGGTCGCGTGACCAACCTGACCGACTACGGCTGCTTCGTTGAAATCGAAGAAGGCGTTGAAGGCCTGGTTCACGTTTCCGAAATGGATTGGACCAACAAAAACATCCACCCGTCCAAAGTTGTTAACGTTGGCGATGTAGTGGAAGTTATGGTTCTGGATATCGACGAAGAACGTCGTCGTATCTCCCTGGGTCTGAAGCAGTGCAAAAACAACCCATGGCAGCAGTTCGCGGAAACCCACAACAAGGGCGACCGTGTTGAAGGTAAAATCAAGTCTATCACTGACTTCGGTATCTTCATCGGCCTGGACGGCGGCATCGACGGCCTGGTTCACCTGTCTGACATCTCCTGGAACGTTGCAGGCGAAGAAGCAGTTCGTGAATACAAAAAAGGCGACGAAATCGCAGCAGTTGTTCTGCAGGTTGACGCAGAGCGTGAGCGTATCTCTCTGGGCGTTAAACAGCTCGCAGAAGATCCGTTCAACAACTGGGTTGCACTGAACAAGAAAGGCGCAATCGTAAACGGTAAAGTCACTGCAGTTGACGCTAAAGGCGCAACCGTAGAACTGGCTGACGGCGTTGAAGGTTACCTGCGCGCTTCTGAAGCTTCCCGTGACCGCGTTGAAGATGCAACTCTGGTTCTGAGCGTAGGCGACGACGTTGAAGCTAAATTCACCGGCGTTGATCGTAAGAACCGTGCAATCAGCCTGTCTGTTCGTGCTAAAGACGAAGCTGATGAGAAAGATGCAATCGCAACTGTTAACAAACAGGAAGATGCAAACTTCTCTAACAACGCAATGGCTGAAGCTTTCAAAGCAGCTAAAGGCGAGTAATATCAAGTTCTCTAAATCCTTTGTGCCGTTAACAGCACAAAGGGTGACGAGTAGCTTGACAGATTACAGGATTCGTCCTGTAATCAATGACAAAGGGCGGCTACGGCCGCCCTTAATCAATGCAGCAGCTAATTATGCCTTTAAGGAACCGGAGGAATCATGACCAAGTCAGAATTGATTGAAAGACTTGCAACCCAGCAACCTCATATTCCCGCGAAAGCGGTTGAAGATGCAGTAAAAGAGATGCTGGAACATATGGCCTCGACTCTTGCGCAGGGCGAGCGTATTGAAATCCGCGGTTTCGGCAGCTTCTCTTTGCATTACCGCGCACCTCGCACCGGACGTAATCCGAAGACCGGCGATAAAGTGGATCTGGAAGGGAAATACGTTCCGCACTTTAAACCAGGTAAAGAACTGCGCGATCGCGCCAATATTTACGGTTAAGTTTTTAGCGAGACTTAACGCCGAGGAAAGCACCTGCATGGGTGCTTTTTTCATTTCTGCAGGCCCATACTGGAATCCCCATCCCAATTAATTCGCATGTTACATCCGCCGCCAAAGATCAGCGGAACGCGTGCCGTATAACAGTAAATTGTCGCCAGACAACCGTTGAGTATTACTACACACTCCCCGCAACAGGGAGGTATTGATGAAAATAACAACGGTGAGTACGTGTGCATTGTGCGGCATTCTTCCTCTGATGCTATTACCCGCGCTACCTGAGATGCTGAGCATCAGCGTTGTATTTTGTCTGGCATGTCTGCTCTGCCTTTTTCCCCACAAACATATGCGTTTCGCCGGGTTGACCCTGCTGTTTTTTCTTTGGGGAATAATGGCGGCGAAAGATGCACTTTGGGCGGGTAATACGCTTCCTGCTAAAAACCAGCAGGCAATTGTGCGCATAACCGGAACCGACAATATGACCACGCACTATGGTCAGATCACGCACCTGCAGGGGCGGCGAATCTTTCCTGCGCAAGGAATTGTGCTGTATGGGCAGTACCTGCCCGGCGACGTTTGCGCGGGCCAGACATGGGCGATGACGCTGAAAGTTCGCGCCGTACACGGTCAATTAAATGAGGGAGGGTTTGACAGTCAACGTTATGCGTTAGCACAGCATCAGCCGCTGACGGGACGGTTCTTACAGGCTTCAGTCATTGCGCCACACTGTAGTTTACGTTCGCGATATCTTGCCTCGCTGAAAATGGCACTTGCCAACTATCCCTGGCAGCAGGTCATACTGGGGCTGGGAATGGGAGAGCGCTTGTCCGTGTCACAAGAGGTAAAAGCCATTATGCGTGATACCGGCACGGCGCATTTGATGGCTATCTCCGGGCTGCATATTGCGTTTGCCGCACTTTTGGCGGGAGGACTGATTCGCGGTGGACAATTTTTTATGCCAACCAGATGGATTTGCTGGCAGGTTCCATTGATTGGCGGGATTATCTGCGCGACATTTTATGCATGGTTAACGGGGCTTCAGCCTCCTGCATTGCGCACGATTGTCGCGCTGATGGTCTGGGGGGCGCTGAAGCTAAGCGGCAGGCAGTGGAGCGGATGGTCGGTCTGGGTCTGTTGCCTCGCAGCCATCGTGGTGGTGGATCCTCTCGCTATTCTGTCACAAAGTCTGTGGTTGTCTGCTTTTGCCGTCGCGGCGCTGATATTCTGGTATCAGTGGGTACCTTTACCTGCCTGGTCGCTCTCTCGCATTGGACGCGTACTGCTGGCGCTCGCTCATCTGCAACTGGGTATCACGATTCTGCTTTTGCCTGTGCAAATTTCGATGTTTCACGGCATAAGTCTGACTTCATTGGTGGCTAATATATTTGCCGTACCGCTGGTCACGTTTATTTCCGTACCGCTGATACTAGCCGGCATGCTCGTACATTTAACCGCTCTGGGAGGGCTGGAGTCGGGACTGTGGTATTTAGCCGATCGGTCTCTGGCGCTGTTATTTGGGGGACTTAATGCTCTGCCCCAAGGCTGGATTAACATAGATGCCCGCTGGCAATGGCTTGCATTGGCACCTGGGCTGATGCTCATCGCATGGCGACTGAATGCCTGGCGTACTCTACCGATGCTTTGTTTCACGGCGCTATTTTTGCTGAGTGAACCGCTCTGGCGAGCGCCACGCACGGACGCATGGCAAGTGCATATGCTGGACGTCGGGCAGGGACTGGCGATGGTGATCGCCCGCAATGGAAAAGCGATTCTTTATGATACGGGTCTGGCATGGCCTGAGGGCGATAGCGCGCAGCAACTGATCATTCCCTGGTTACGCTGGCACAACCTCGAGCCTGAAGGGGTTATTTTAAGTCACGAGCATATGGATCATCGGGGAGGGTTGCGCTCGCTGCAACAAGCATGGCTATTCTTATGGATAAGAAGCCCACTGGGCTGGAAAGGTCATCTCCCGTGTTTTCGCGGGGAACGCTGGCAATGGCAAGGATTAACGTTCAGTGCGCATTGGCCGGTGCGCGGAAATACAGCGCAAGGGAATAACCAATCCTGCGTGGTTAAAGTCGATGACGGACATCAGAGTATTCTTCTGACCGGGGATATTGAGTCTCCCGCTGAACAAAAAATGCTAAGTCACTACTGGTCGCATCTGCAGGCTACTGTTATGCAGGTTCCACACCATGGCAGCAATACATCATCATCACTGGCGTTGATTCAGCGAGTTGGCGGACAGGCGGCATTAGCCTCGGCATCCCGTTATAATGCCTGGCGACTGCCTTCCTGGAAGGTGAAGCGGCGCTATCGGCAACAAGATTATCAATGGCTGGATACGCCACATCAGGGGCAGATTACGCTGGATTTTTACCCGAAAACCTGGCAAATACGCAGCATGCGGGATCAGATTTTACCCCGTTGGTATCATCAGTGGTTTGGCGTGTCGGAGGATAACGGGTAGAATATGCGGCTATTCTAACAAATGCTGGTTTTTTGAATGCATAACGATAAAGATCTCTCTACGTGGCAGACGTTTCGCCGACTATGGCCAACCATAGCGCCTTTTAAATCGGGTCTGATCGTGGCGGGTATAGCGTTAATCCTTAACGCGGCCAGCGATACCTTCATGTTATCGCTCCTTAAGCCATTACTGGATGATGGTTTTGGTAAAACTGACCGCTCGGTGCTGTTGTGGATGCCGCTGGTGGTCATTGGGCTGATGATAGTTCGTGGCTTAACCAGCTATGTCTCCAGCTACTGTATCTCATGGGTGTCAGGCAAAGTGGTTATGACCATGCGCCGCCGCCTGTTTGGTCACATGATGGGCATGCCAGTCTCCTTTTTTGATAAACAGTCTACAGGTACGTTGCTGTCACGTATTACCTATGATTCAGAACAGGTTGCGTCATCGTCTTCCGGCGCGCTGATCACCGTGGTACGTGAAGGGGCGTCAATTATTGGCCTGTTCATCATGATGTTCTATTACAGCTGGCAGCTGTCATTGATCCTGATAGTACTGGCGCCAATTGTGTCAGTGGCGATTCGTGTGGTTTCTAAGCGCTTTCGTAGCATCAGTAAAAATATGCAAAACACCATGGGGCAGGTTACGACCAGTGCGGAGCAGATGCTGAAAGGCCACAAAGAAGTTCTGATTTTTGGTGGTCAGGAAGTCGAAACCAAACGCTTTGATAAAGTCAGCAACAAGATGCGTTTACAGGGGATGAAAATGGTTTCCGCCTCTTCTATCTCCGATCCTATCATCCAGTTGATTGCGTCTCTGGCTCTGGCCTTCGTGTTATATGCAGCCAGTTTCCCAAGCGTCATGGAAAACCTGACGGCAGGGACCATTACCGTTGTCTTCTCGTCAATGATCGCGCTGATGCGTCCGTTGAAATCGTTGACTAACGTCAACGCGCAGTTCCAGCGTGGTATGGCGGCATGCCAGACCTTATTTACGATTCTGGATAGCGAACAGGAGAAAGACGAAGGTAAACGTGTTATCGAACGCGCTACCGGCGATCTGGAATTCCGCAATGTGACCTTTACTTATCCAGGACGTGAAGCCCCTGCGCTGCGTAACATCAACCTGAATATTCCGGCGGGCAAAACTGTCGCTCTGGTGGGGCGTTCGGGTTCAGGTAAATCCACCATCGCCAGCCTGATCACGCGCTTCTACGATATCGATGAAGGGCAGATTCTGATGGACGGACACGATCTGCGCGAATATACCCTCGCATCCCTGCGCGATCAGGTTGCTTTGGTTTCGCAGAATGTGCACCTGTTTAACGATACGGTTGCCAATAACATCGCCTACGCGCGTACCGATTTATACAGTCGCGAACAGATCGAAAAAGCGGCGCAGATGGCCTATGCCATGGATTTCATCAATAAGATGGATAATGGTCTGGATACGGTGATTGGCGAAAATGGCGTACTGCTTTCCGGTGGACAGCGCCAACGTATCGCTATCGCCCGTGCCTTACTGCGTGACAGTCCGATCCTGATCCTTGATGAAGCTACGTCGGCTCTCGATACTGAATCCGAACGCGCGATTCAGGCGGCACTGGATGAGCTACAGAAAAACCGTACTTCTCTGGTCATTGCACACCGTCTTTCTACCATTGAACAGGCGGATGAAATCATCGTGGTGGAAGACGGGGTGATTGTTGAGCGCGGAACCCATAACGAGCTGATTGAGCAACGCGGCGTGTATGCGCAATTACACAAAATGCAATTTGGTCAATGATCGCACGTATCTGGTCTGGTGAATCGCCGCTGTGGCGCTTATTACTTCCACTCTCCTGGCTGTATGGCCTGGTGAGTGGGGGGATCCGCTTATGCTACAAACTTGGGCTCAAGCGCGCATGGCGCGCGCCGGTACCAGTGGTCGTAGTGGGAAACCTTACCGCAGGCGGGAACGGTAAAACGCCGGTGGTGATTTGGCTGGTTGAACGACTACAGCAACGTGGTATCCGCGTAGGCGTGGTTTCTCGTGGTTATGGCGGAAAAGCCGCGGCTTACCCGCTGTTGCTGACAACGGATACCACGACTGCAGAAGCGGGTGATGAACCTGTGCTCATCTACCAGCGTACCGGCGTGCCTGTAGCGGTCTCTCCGAACAGAGCGGATGCGGTAAAAGCTATTTTGGCGCATCATGATGTGCAGATTATTGTGACGGACGATGGTCTGCAGCACTATCGTCTGGCGCGAGATGTTGAAATCGTGGTGATTGACGGCGAGCGTCGGTTTGGCAATGGCTGGTGGCTTCCTGCCGGTCCAATGCGGGAACGCGCAGGTCGGCTTAAGTCGGTGGATGCGACAATCGTTAACGGCGGCAGTCCACAGCCGGGGGAGATCCCCATGCGACTTGAACCAGGGCTGGCCGTTAATTTACGCACAGGTGAACGCCGTGATGTGGCACAGCTAACCAATATTGTCGCCATGGCGGGTATTGGTCATCCGCCACGTTTTTTTGCCACGCTTGAAGCGTGTGGCGTCAAACCGCAAAAATGTATTGCGCTGGCAGATCATCAATCTCTGACCTACAGTGACGTCAGTGCGTTTTCAGACGCAGGGCAAACGCTGGTGATGACGGAAAAAGATGCGGTTAAATGCCGCGCATTTGCTGATGATAACTGGTGGTATTTACCTGTGGACGCACATTTGTCAGGCGAACGGCCTGATGTGTTGCTGGATAGCTTAATCTCGCTGACTCGCTAACGGATTCAAGCTGCGGCAGCGAATCATTTATGAGGTCATAAATGTCGTTGCCGCACCTTTCTCTGACGGATGCTCGTCATCTTCACCTTGCCGCTCAAGGTCTGCTGAAAAAAACACGCCGCCGGGCATCTCCTGCCGATATTCTTGTCACCATTTCGCGCATGTCTTTATTGCAAATCGATACCATCAATATTGTGGCGCGCAGTCCTTACCTAGTGCTGTTCAGTCGTTTAGGGGATTATTCCCCGCAATGGCTGGATGACTCGCTACGGCAGGGTGAACTGATGGAGTACTGGGCGCACGAGGCCTGCTTTATGCCGCGCAGTGACTTTATGCTGATACGCCACCGCATGCTGGCGCCGGAGAAAATGGGCTGGAAATATAAAGCGGCGTGGATGGCAGAACATGCCCATGAGATTGAGAAGTTACTCCAGCATATCCATCATAATGGGCCGGTACGCTCAGCCGATTTTGAACATCCCCGTAAGGGGGCTAACGGTTGGTGGGAATGGAAGCCGCATAAGCGACACCTTGAAGGACTGTTTACTGCCGGGAAAGTCATGGTGGTGGAGCGGCGTAATTTCCAGCGAGTCTATGATTTAACCCATCGCGTCATGCCGCATTGGGATGATGAACGTGACAGGCTTTCACAAGAGGAAGCCGAAATTGTCATGCTGGACAACAGCGCCCGTAGTCTGGGGATTTTTCGCGAACAGTGGTTGGCAGACTACTATCGTTTGAAGCGTTCGGGATTAAAAAACTGGTGTGATGTGCGCAAGGAACAGCAACAAATTATTCCGGTCGACGTTGAAGGGCTGGGAACCCTGTGGTTGCATAGCGATCTTCAACCGCTGCTTGAGCAGGCATTGGCGGGTAAATTAACAGCAACGCATAGCACGGTTTTATCGCCGTTTGATCCGGTGGTCTGGGATCGTAAACGGGCAGAGCAGCTATTCGATTTTAGCTATCGGCTGGAATGTTATACGCCAGCAGAGAAACGACAATACGGTTATTTTGTCCTGCCTTTACTGCATCATGGCCAGTTAGTGGGGCGGATGGATGCCAAAATGCACCGTAAAACAGGTGTACTGGAGGTGATTTCGCTATGGTTACAGGATGGGGTCAAACCTGGCGTTACTCTGCAAAAAGGGTTATTCCAGGCGATTGATGATTTTGCCCGCTGGCAGCAGGCAACGCGCGTGACGCTGGGGCGCTGCCCTGAAGGTATATTTGCTGGCGTACGTCATGGTTGGGAAATAGCCCCAGCCCGTTAAGCGATTATGTTAATATTTACGGATTCACAATCCGGTCCATCTGGAGGAACTATGGATCATCGTCTGCTTGAAATCATTGCCTGCCCGGTATGCAATGGCAAACTCTGGTTTAACCAGGAAAAACAGGAACTAATTTGTAAACCGGATAACCTTGCTTTCCCACTGCGTGATGGCATTCCCGTTTTACTGGAAACCGAAGCTCGCGTTCTGACTGCGGATGAGAGTAAATCATGAGTTTTGTGGTCATTATTCCTGCGCGTTATGCGTCCACCCGTTTGCCGGGCAAGCCGCTGCTGGATATCAACGGCAAGCCGATGATCGTGCATGTGCTGGAGCGTGCGCGTGAATCTGGCGCTGAGCGCATTATCGTTGCCACCGATCATGAAGATGTCGCTCGTGCGGTAGAAGCGGTGGGAGGGGAAGTTTGCATGACCCGGGCCGATCACCAGTCTGGTACCGAGCGTCTGGCGGAAGTCGTCGAGAAATGTGGCTTTAGCGATGATACCGTTATTGTGAACGTTCAGGGTGATGAGCCGATGATCCCAGCGGTCATTATTCGTCAGGTGGCCGAAAATCTGGCGCAACGCCAGGTTGGCATGGCGACCCTTGCGGCTCCCATTCATAGTGCGGAAGAAGCATTTAATCCGAATGCGGTTAAAGTCGTTCTGGACAGCGAAGGCTATGCGCTCTATTTTTCGCGCGCAACGATTCCCTGGGATCGCGACCGTTTTGCCAAAAGCCTGGAAACGGTAGGCGATACCTTCCTGCGTCACCTCGGTATTTACGGTTATCGCGCCGGTTTTATTCGCCGCTATGTTAACTGGCAGCCCAGCCCGCTTGAGCATATTGAAATGCTGGAGCAACTGCGTGTGCTGTGGTACGGCGAAAAAATTCACGTGGCCGTCGCTAAAGAAGTACCGGGTACAGGCGTAGACACTGCTGAGGATCTTGAGCGCGTTCGCGCTGAAATGCGTTAGTTTTTCTCATGGCACTCCACCCATAATACCGCCTATTTTTGGGAGGAGTGTCGTATCGTTACGTTTTCCCTGTGCTTTTCTTTTCATCAATTGATCTCATCCGGGTGACATCTGTCTGCGCGACGCTCATTATGAAAGCAGTAGCTTTTATGAGGGCAATCTGAAATGGAACAGTTGCGTGCCGAACTCAGCCATCTGCTGGGTGAAAAACTCAGTCGTATTGAATGCGTGAATGAAAAAGTGGATACCGCCCTGTGGTCACTGTACGACAGTCAGGGTAATCCGATGCCGCTGATGGCGAGAAGTTTCACCACGCCGGGGATGGCGCAGCAGCTGGCATGGAAAACCTCCATGCTGGCGCGTAGTGGCACGGTACGTATGCCGGTCATTTATGGCGTCTTAACGCATGAGGAGCATCCCGGTCCTGATGTGCTCCTGCTTGAGCGTTTACGTGGCGTGCCGGTGGAAGCGCCTGCCCGAACGCCCGAGCGCTGGGAACATTTAAAAGATCAAATCGTAGAAGGTTTGCTGTCATGGCATCGGCAGGACAGCCGCGGCTGCGTGGGAGCGGTGGATAACACGCAAGAGAACATCTGGCCGTCCTGGTATCGCCAGCGTGTCGAGGTATTGTGGAGCACGTTGAATCAGTTCAACAATACTGGGCTGACGATGCAGGACAAGCGGATTCTGTTCCGCACCCGTGAATGTTTACCCGACTTATTTGCCGGATTTAATGATAACTGCGTGCTGATCCACGGCAATTTCAGTTTACGCAGCATGCTCAAAGATGCTCGTAGCGATCAGCTCCTGGCGATGGTGGGACCGGGCTTGATGCTATGGGCGCCAAGAGAATATGAATTGTTCCGCTTAATGGATAATGCGCTGGCGGAAAGCCTGCTTTGGCAATATCTGCAACGCGCGCCAGTGGCGGAGTCATTCATCTGGCGGCGCTGGTTGTATGTGTTATGGGATGAGGTGGCACAACTGGTCAATACCGGACGCTTTAATCGTTCCAACTTTGATCTGGCGACAAAATCCCTGCTGCCGTGGCTCGCCTGATCAACACGTGAACACCGTATCCGGCCTGGAATTCTGCGCTGACCCGTAGGCCTGATAAGACGCGATAGTGTCGCCATCAGGCAATATTTCGGTCAATGTTCAGCTCCCTTCAGCCACTGCCAGATGCGCCCCAGCGTTTCGTATCCGGCACGATCGCTGTGCATCAGCCAGACCGGCGAGGGAATTGCCCGCTCCCATGGATTAAGCGGGGAATCAATCGCTAACTGATTGGCAGGTGCTGGCAGCGGATGTAGCCCGGCCTGCTGGAAGAAAATCATGGCACGCGGTAAGTGCGATGCGGAGGTCACCAGCAGAAACGGCGCGTTGCCGATGGTCTGCTTTACTGCCGCTGCTTCTTCTTCAGTATCTTTGGGTTGATCCAGCGTGATGATGTCACCCGCCGGCACCCCCAGCGACTTTGCTACGCGGGCGCCAGCTTCCGCGGTACTAACGTTATTCGTTTTTGCGGCGGCACCGGTAAAGATAAGCTTCGACCCTGGATTCGCGCGCCATAGGCGAATACCTTCATTCAGGCGCGGAAGGCTATTGTTAATCAGGTTTGAACTCGGCGCCCACTGAGGGTTCCAGGTATATCCCCCGCCCAGCACCACAATGTATTCCACTTTTTGCGTATCCTGCCAGGTGGGATAGCTGTCCTCAATGGGCTTCAGCAGACTGTCGGCGACGGGTTGTAAACTCAGGAGTAATAGCGCCAGCCAACTCAGGCTGATACACACTTTCCCTGTTTTTTGAAAGCGGCTAAACCAGACCAGCGCCAGGCCAATACCCATCATTGTTAGCATCAGCGGAAGCGGCAGCATCATACCGCCAATCACTTTCTTCAGCGTAAAAAGCATCCTTTTTGGTTCCTTTTTTAACCATACAGCAGGGGATCTGCAGGGATATTACACCAGGAAGGTTCATTCTCGGCGCGGGTGTGACAAAATAGCGGTTTTACTTAGTCACCCTAAAGCCAGTATGTGGAGAGCCCGATGCGGGATCGCAATTTTGATGACATTGCAGAAAAGTTTTCCCGTAACATTTACGGCACCACCAAAGGCCAATTAAGACAGGCTATTCTTTGGCAGGATTTGGATCGATTATTGGCGACATTCGGCGAGCAACAATTGCATATTCTGGATGCCGGCGGCGGTGAAGGGCAAACGGCCATCAAGATGGCGGAACGTGGGCACTTCGTGACATTATGCGATCTGTCAGGCGAAATGATCGCCCGTGCGCGACAGGCGGCAGAGGCAAAAGGTGTGAGCGGAAACATGCATTTCATACAATGCGCCGCTCAGGACGTTACTGCGCATTTGGAAACCCCGGTTGATCTGATATTGTTTCATGCTGTGCTGGAATGGGTGACGGATCCCGTCAGCGTGTTGCAGACGCTGTGGTCAGTATTGCGTCCCGGCGGCGCGCTGTCGTTAATGTTCTACAATGCTAACGGTCTGTTGATGCATAACATGGTCGCAGGGAACTTTGACTATGTGCAGGTGGGGATGCCGAAACGTAAAAAGCGTACGCTTTCACCGGACTACCCACGCGATCCGGGGCAGGTTTACCAGTGGCTGGAACAGATCGGTTGGCAGATAACAAGTAAAACGGGCGTCCGAGTGTTTCATGACTATCTGCGGGATAAGCATAAACAACATGACGACTATGAAATGTTACTTGAGTTAGAAACGCGCTATTGCCGCCAGGAACCGTATATCAGCCTTGGGCGCTATATTCATGTCACCGCGATTAAAAGTCCGGCCCGAGCCGCAGATGCAAGGATAACCTATGAGTGAATTTTCCCAGACAGTCCCCGAACTGGTTGCCTGGGCCAGAAAAAATGACTTCTCCATCTCTCTGCCGGTAGACAGACTTTCGTTCCTGCTGGCGGTCGCCACTCTGAACGGCGAGCGACTTGACGGCGAGATGAGTGAAGGTGAGCTGGTGGATGCGTTCCGCCATGTGAGTGATGCGTTTGAGCAAACCAGCGAAACCATTGGCGTACGTGCTAACAACGCGATTAACGATATGGTGCGTCAACGTCTGCTGAACCGCTTTACCAGCGAGCAGGCGGAAGGCAATGCCATATATCGTTTAACGCCGCTCGGGATTGGCATCACGGATTACTACATACGTCAGCGCGAATTCTCTACGCTGCGTCTTTCAATGCAACTGTCGATTGTTGCAGGCGAACTGAAGCGCGCGGCGGATGCGGCAGCGGAAGGCGGCGATGAGTTCCACTGGCATCGCAATGTTTACGCGCCATTGAAATATTCGGTGGCGGAGATTTTCGACAGTATCGATCTCACCCAGCGCATCATGGATGAACAGCAGCAGCAGGTGAAAGACGATATCGCGCAGTTGCTGAACAAAGACTGGCGGGCGGCGATTTCCAGCTGTGAACTGCTGCTTTCTGAAACTTCCGGGACGCTGCGCGAACTGCAGGATACGTTGGAAGCGGCGGGGGATAAGCTACAGGCAAACCTGCTACGAATCCAGGATGCCACGATGGCGCATGACGATTTGCATTTTGTCGACAGACTGGTGTTTGACTTACAAAGTAAGCTCGACCGTATTATCAGTTGGGGCCAGCAGTCTATTGATTTGTGGATCGGTTACGATCGCCATGTGCATAAGTTTATCCGTACCGCGATTGATATGGATAAAAACCGCGTCTTTGCCCAGCGTTTGCGCCAGTCCGTGCAGACTTATTTTGACGATCCATGGGCGCTGACTTATGCCAACGCCGACCGTCTGCTGGATATGCGTGATGAAGAGATGGTCCTGCGTGACGAAGAGGTCACCGGTGAGCTTCCGACAGATCTGGAATATGAAGAATTTAACGAGATCCGTGAGCAACTGGCGGCGATCATCGAAGAACAGTTGGCTATCTACAAATCCAGACAAACGCCACTGGATCTCGGTTTGGTAGTGCGCGAGTATCTGGCGCAATATCCACGTGCGCGTCACTTCGACGTCGCGCGTATTGTTATCGATCAGGCGGTACGTCTTGGCGTAGCGCAAGCAGATTTCACCGGACTGCCAGCCAAATGGCAGCCGATTAATGATTACGGAGCCAAGGTACAGGCGCATGTCATTGACAAATATTGAACAAGTGATGCCGGTAAAGCTGGCGCAGGCGCTGGCGAATCCGTTATTTCCGGCGCTGGATAGCGCCTTACGTTCGGGCCGACATATCGGCCTGGATGAACTGGATAATCATGCCTTCCTGATGGATTTTCAGGAATATTTTGAAGAATTTTACAGCCGCTATAACGTGGAACTGATCCGCGCGCCGGAAGGATTCTTCTACCTTCGTCCGCGTTCAACGACGCTCATTCCGCGTTCGGTTCTGTCCGAACTGGACATGATGGTGGGTAAAATTCTTTGCTATCTCTATCTCAGCCCGGAACGCCTGGCGAATGAAGGGATTTTTACCCAGCAAGAGTTATACGACGAGTTGTTGACGCTGGCGGATGAAGCGAAACTGCTGAAGCTGGTGAACAATCGTTCAACCGGTTCGGACGTTGACCGTCAAAAGTTACAGGAAAAGGTACGTTCTTCGCTAAACCGTCTGCGTCGCTTAGGCATGGTGTGGTTTCTGGGTCACGACAGCAGCAAATTCCGTATTACGGAATCGGTCTTCCGCTTTGGCGCGGACGTACGCACCGGTGACGATCCGCGTGAAGCCCAGCGTCGCTTAATTCGTGATGGCGAAGCGATGCCGGTCGAGAACCGCCTGCAGCTTAACGATGAGCCCGAAGAGAATCAGCCGGACAGTGGAGAAGAAGAATAATGATTGAACGCGGTAAATTTCGCTCACTTACGCTGATTAACTGGAATGGCTTTTTTGCCCGTACGTTCGACCTGGATGAATTGGTCACCACGCTGTCCGGTGGTAACGGTGCGGGTAAATCCACGACCATGGCGGCATTTGTTACGGCGCTCATCCCGGATTTAACCCTGCTGCATTTCCGTAATACCACCGAAGCTGGTGCGACCAGCGGTTCACGTGACAAAGGTCTGCACGGTAAGCTGAAGGCGGGGGTCTGTTACTCAATGCTCGACGTCCTCAACTCCCGCCATCAGCGCGTGGTTGTCGGCGTTCGTCTGCAACAGGTTGCCGGTCGCGATCGTAAAGTAGATATCAAGCCGTTTGCCATTCAGGGGCTGCCGATGTCGGTGCAGCCCACTCAGTTGGTTACGGAAACGCTGAACGAACGCCAGGCGCGCGTCCTGTCTCTCCCTGAGCTGAAAGAGAAGCTTGATGAGATGGAAGGCGTGCAGTTTAAGCAGTTCAACTCGATAACGGATTATCACTCGCTGATGTTCGATCTGGGCATCATTGCCCGTCGTCTGCGCTCTGCGTCCGATCGTAGTAAATTCTATCGTCTGATTGAAGCCTCGCTGTATGGCGGTATCTCCAGCGCTATTACTCGCTCGCTGCGTGATTACCTGCTGCCAGAAAACAGCGGCGTACGCAAAGCGTTCCAGGATATGGAAGCCGCGCTGCGTGAAAACCGCATGACCCTGGAAGCGATTCGCGTAACTCAGTCTGACCGCGATCTGTTTAAGCATTTGATCAGCGAAGCGACCAACTACGTGGCAGCGGATTATATGCGCCATGCCAACGAGCGCCGTATTCATCTGGATAAAGCGCTGGAATATCGTCGTGAACTGCATACCTCACGCAAGCAGTTGGCTGCTGAGCAGTATAAGCACGTGGATATGGCGCGCGAACTGGGCGAGCACAACGGCGCGGAAGGCGATCTGGAAGCTGATTACCAGGCGGCGAGCGATCACCTCAATCTGGTGCAAACCGCGCTGCGTCAGCAGGAAAAAATTGAACGCTATGAAGCGGATCTCGAGGAATTACAGATCCGTCTCGAAGAACAAAATGAGGTCGTCGCGGAAGCCGTTGACCGCCAGGATGAAAACGAAGCCCGCGCGGAAGCCGCTGAGCTGGAAGTGGATGAGCTGAAAAGTCAGCTTGCCGATTATCAGCAGGCGCTGGATGTCCAGCAAACGCGAGCTATCCAGTATACCCAGGCGATTCAGGCGTTAAGCCGGGCCAAAGAGTTGTGCCACTTACCGGATCTGACAGCCGACAGCGCTGCCGAATGGCTGGAAACCTTCCAGGCCAAAGAGCAGGAAGCCACAGAAAAACTGTTGACGCTGGAACAAAAAATGAGCGTGGCGCAAACCGCGCACAGCCAGTTCGAACAGGCTTATCAGTTGGTGGCGGCGATTAACGGCCCACTGGCGCGTGGTGAGGCCTGGAGCGTGGCGCGTGAACTGCTGCGGGAAGGCGTTGAGCAGCGTCACCTGGCGGAACAGGTTCAGCCGTTGCGTATGCGTCTTAGCGAACTGGAGCAGCGTCTGCGCGAGCAGCAGGACGCCGAGCGGCTGCTGGCTGAATTCTGCAAACGCCAGGGCAAACAGTTCGATATCGATGAACTGGAAGCGCTGCATCAGGAGCTGGAAGCGCGCATCGCCGCCTTGTCGGACAGCGTATCGTCAGCCAGTGAACAGCGAATGACGCTGCGTCAGGAACAGGAACAACTGCAGTCGCGTATCCAGCATTTGATGAAACGCGCGCCGGTCTGGCTGGCCGCGCAAAATAGCCTGAATCAACTTAGCGAACAATGCGGCGAAGAGTTTACCTCCAGCCAGGACGTGACCGAGTATTTGCAGCAATTGCTGGAGCGCGAGCGTGAAGCCATTGTTGAGCGCGATGAAGTTGGCGCGCGCAAAAACGCGGTTGATGAAGAAATTGAACGTTTAAGTCAGCCGGGCGGGGCGGAAGATCAGCGTCTGAACGCGTTGGCGGAACGCTTCGGCGGCGTGCTGCTGTCTGAAATTTATGACGACGTTAGCCTTGAAGATGCGCCGTACTTCTCCGCGCTGTACGGTCCGTCGCGCCATGCTATCGTGGTGCCGGATCTGTCGCTGATTACCGAACAGCTTGAAGGACTGACGGATTGTCCGGAAGATCTCTATTTTATCGAAGGGGATCCGCAGTCGTTTGATGACAGCGTTTTCAGCGTTGATGAGCTGGAAAAAGCGGTGGTGGTGAAAACCGCCGAACGTCAGTGGCGTTATTCCCGCTTCCCAACGGTGCCGATTTTTGGCCGCGCCGCGCGCGAAAGCCGTATCGAAACCCTGCATGCCGAGCGTGAAGGGCTGTCTGAACGTTTCGCCACGCTCTCTTTTGACGTCCAGAAAACCCAGCGTCTGCATCAGGCGTTCAGCCGCTTTATCGGCAGCCATTTGTCGGTGGCGTTTGAAGCCGATCCAGAAGCGGAGATTCGTCAGTTGAACAGCCGCCGCGTTGAGCTGGAGCGTGCGCTGACCAATCATGAAAATGATAACCAGCAAAGCCGTATGCAGTTTGAACAGGCGAAAGAGGGGGTTTCTGCGCTGAACCGCCTGCTGCCGCGTTTAAATCTGCTGGCCGATGAAACGCTTGCCGATCGCGTGGACGAAATTCGTGAGCGTCTGGATGAAGCTCAGGAAGCGGCGCGTTTTGTGCAGCAGCACGGCAATCAGTTAGCCAAACTGGAACCGATGGTTTCGGTTCTGCAAAATGACCCTGAGCAGTTTGAACAACTGAAGGAAGATTACGCCTATTCCCAGCAGATGCAGCGTGATGCGCGTCAGCAGGCGTTTGCGCTGACAGAGGTCGTACAACGTCGGGCGCACTTTAGCTATTCCGATTCAGCCGAAATGCTGAGCGGCAACAGCGATCTGAACGAAAAACTGCGCCAACGCCTGGAACAGGCGGAAGCTGAACGTACCCGAGCTCGTGAAGCGCTGCGCAGCCACGCCGCGCAGTTAAGCCAGTACAACCAGGTCATGGCGTCGCTGAAAAGCTCCTATGACACTAAAAAAGAACTGCTCAACGATTTACAACGTGAACTGCAGGATATCGGCGTTCGTGCTGACAGCGGTGCGGAAGAGCGTGCCCGTATTCGTCGGGATGAACTGCACGCGCAGCTCAGTAACAACCGTGCGCGCCGTAACCAGCTGGAAAAAGCGCTGACCTTCTGCGAAGCGGAGATGGACAACCTGACCCGCAAACTGCGCAAACTGGAACGCGATTATTTTGAGATGCGCGAACAGGTAGTCATGGCGAAAGCCGGCTGGTGTGCCGTGATGCGCATGGTGAAAGACAACGGTGTTGAACGCCGTCTGCACCGTCGCGAGCTGGCATATCTTTCTGGTGATGAACTGCGTTCGATGTCGGATAAGGCGCTCGGTGCGCTGCGTCTGGCGGTGGCGGATAACGAACACCTGCGTGATGTGTTGCGCATGTCTGAAGATCCGAAGCGCCCGGAGCGTAAAATTCAGTTCTTTGTCGCGGTTTATCAGCATCTGCGTGAACGTATTCGTCAGGATATTATTCGTACCGACGATCCGGTGGAAGCGATTGAACAGATGGAGATCGAACTGAGCCGTCTGACGGAAGAATTAACCTCGCGTGAACAGAAGCTGGCGATCAGCTCCCGCAGCGTGGCAAACATCATTCGTAAGACGATTCAGCGCGAACAAAACCGTATTCGTATGCTGAACCAGGGGCTGCAAAACGTGTCGTTTGGCCAGGTCAACAGTGTACGTCTGAATGTCAATGTGCGTGAAACGCATGCCACCTTGCTGGACGTACTTTCCGAGCAGCATGAACAGCACCAGGATCTGTTTAACAGCAACCGTCTGACCTTCTCTGAAGCACTGGCGAAGCTGTATCAGCGACTGAATCCGCAGATTGATATGGGGCAACGCACGCCGCAAACCATTGGTGAAGAGCTGCTGGACTACCGTAACTATCTGGAAATGGAAGTCGAGGTTAACCGTGGATCTGACGGTTGGCTGCGTGCTGAATCTGGCGCACTGTCCACCGGTGAAGCGATCGGGACCGGGATGTCTATTCTGGTGATGGTTGTGCAAAGCTGGGAAGACGAAGGTCGCAGACTGCGTGGGAAAGATATCTCGCCATGCCGACTGTTGTTCCTTGATGAAGCCGCACGACTTGATGCCCGCTCCATCGCGACCCTGTTTGAACTGTGCGAGCGTTTGCAGATGCAACTGATTATCGCGGCACCGGAAAACATCAGCCCGGAGAAAGGCACCACCTACAAACTGGTGCGTAAAGTCTTCCAGAACACCGAGCACGTTCACGTGGTGGGGCTACGCGGGTTTGCCCCGCAGTTACCTGAACCACTGCCGGGAACTGAAGACGCTTCCTCACAGGCAAGCTAACGAAGAAGGCGGCTAAATAGCCGCCTTCTGCTTTTCTGAAAAGCACGTAATGCCTGGTGTGATTTCTTTAGACTTCTTTACATTAGGTTAGGCAAAAACTATTTGATGTTTATATACTAAAGGTAAGCCTAACGCATCGCAGGCTTGCTCGTCATACTTCAGCGTGTATTGGCGTTTTACAGGTCCGACCCCAACTAACTTAGGGGGAATGCATACGGCCTGGCTATTCAAAGTATGATAAAGAAAACAGGGGGCAAGGGATGTTGCTTAATAAAATGTGTGGTCGTCGGCTCTCGGCAATCAGTTTGTGCCTGGCCGTAACATTCGCTCCACTGTTCAATGCGCAGGCCGATGAGCCTGAAATGATCCCTGGCGATAGCTCAGCGTCCGTCAGTGAACAGCCTACGGCGTTATCGCAACCGCAGGTTCAATCTTCCGCCACTGCTATTATGGCGGGTATTCAACCGCTGCCAGAGGGCATGTCTGTCGATAAGGCGCGCGCCGACTTACAATCTCAACTTCCAGCGGGCTTCACGCCGGTATACATGAGTCAGTTGGAGCTGCTGTACGCTGCGCGCGATATGAAACCGATGTGGGAAAATCGTGATGCGGTAAAAGCATTTCAGCAACAGTTAGCCGAGGTGGCGATTGCTGGTTTCCAGCCGCAATTTACCACTTGGGTCGCATTGCTGACTGATCCGGCGGTAACCGGTCAGGCGCGAGACATCGTACTTTCTGATGCCCTGATGGGATATCTGCACTTTATCGCGAATATTCCTGTCAAAGGTAATCGCTGGCTCTACAGTAACAAGCCCTATGCGCTGGCAACTCCGCCGATTTCCGTGATCAACCAATGGCAGGTGGCGCTGGATAATGGCCAGCTGACGTCGTTTATTGCCAGCCTTGCGCCTCAGCATCCGCAGTATGCAGCCATGCATGAATCGTTGCTAAAACTGGTGAGCGATACGCGTCCCTGGCCGCAGTTAACCAGTACCGCGACGCTGCGTCCTGGCGAGTGGAGTAACGACATCCCCGCGTTGCGTGAAATTTTACGCCGTACCGGGATGCTCGAATCAGTCGTCAGTACGGCAGCTAAAGAAGGGCGTAGCGCTTACGGCAGTGAACTGGTCGAGGCGGTGAAGCGGTTTCAGACCTGGCAGGGGCTGGGGGCTGATGGCGCAATTGGACCCGCGACACGTGACTGGCTGAACGTAACGCCCGCGCAGCGTGCGGGGGTGCTGGCGTTGAATATTCAGCGTTTGCGCCTGCTGCCGAGTGACTTATCTACCGGTATCATGGTCAATATTCCTGCCTACTCGCTGGTCTATTACCAGAACGGTAATCAGGTGCTGGCCTCCCGCGTCATCGTCGGGCGTCCCGATCGTAAAACGCCGATGATGAGCAGTGCGCTGAATAATGTGGTCGTGAACCCGCCGTGGAACGTCCCGCCGACGCTGGCACGAAAAGATATTCTGCCTAAGTTGTGGAATGATCCGGGATACCTTGAGCGTCACGGCTATACCGTAATGCGCGGCTGGAATAGCAAAGAGACAATAGATCCGTGGCAGGTTGACTGGGCGACCATCACCGCATCCAATCTGCCGTTCCGCTTCCAGCAGGCGCCGGGCGCGCGTAACTCACTCGGACGTTATAAATTTAATATGCCGAGTTCAGATGCTATTTATTTGCACGATACGCCGAATCACAATCTGTTCCAGAAAGATACGCGGGCGCTTAGTTCAGGCTGCGTGCGTGTGAATAAGGCATCTGAGCTGGCGAATATGCTGTTACAGGATGCGGGATGGAATGATTCGCGCATCTCGGACGCCCTGAAGCAAGGGGATACACGGTACGTGAATATTCGCCAGAATATTCCGGTCAATCTCTACTACCTGACCGCGTTTGTGGGAGCGGATGGTCGGACGCAGTATCGTACAGATATTTACAATTACGATCTGACAGCGCGATCCAGCGCACAAATTGTGTCAAAAGCCGAACAATTAATCAGATAAATGAAGCAGTTCGAGGAAAATGATTGTCGTAAGTTATGTCGGAAACGGGGCAAAATGGCTGTAAGCCCCGTATTTCCTGGGGTTGGGAGCCTTGACGTAGACTACTTAGCCAGATAAGGTTTCCCGCGTGCGCTAGAGCATACATACGATAACATTGACCTTGTAGATCTTAATACCATGGACAAATTTGACGCTAATCGCCGCAAACTGCTGGCGCTTGGTGGCATTGCCCTCGGCGCTGCCATCCTGCCTACGCCCGCGTTTGCCACACTCTCTACCCCACGTCCGCGTATCTTGACTCTGAATAACCTGCATACCGGTGAGTCAATAAAAGCAGAGTTTTTTGATGGCAGGGGCTATATTCAGGACGAATTAGCAAAACTTAACCACTTTTTCCGTGATTTTCGGGCCAATAAAGTGAAATCCATTGACCCGGGATTGTTTGACCAACTCTTCCGTCTGCAGGGCCTGCTGGGCACGCGTAAACCCGTACAGCTGATCTCTGGCTATCGCTCAATCGATACCAATAATGAACTCCGTGCGCGCAGCCGTGGTGTCGCTAAGAAAAGCTACCACACGAAAGGCCAGGCTATGGATTTCCATATTGAAGGCATCGCATTAAGTAATATTCGCAAAGCTGCGTTATCTATGCGCGCAGGTGGTGTAGGATACTACCCCAGCAGTAACTTTGTGCATATTGACACCGGACCTGCACGGCACTGGTGATCCGTAAGCTTAATGAAACAGGAGCTGTATGAACTATCGTATTATTCCGGTCACTGCATTTGCCCAGAACTGCTCGTTAATCTGGTGTGAGCAGACTCGTCTGGCCGCGCTGGTCGATCCCGGCGGCGATGCCGGGAAAATCAAACAGGAAGTGGATGCCAGCGGTCTGACGCTTATGCAGATCCTGCTCACTCATGGTCATCTTGACCACGTTGGGGCGGCGGCTGAACTGGCACAGCATTATGGTGTCCCGGTTATTGGCCCGGAAAAAGAAGATGAGTTCTGGCTACAGGGGCTGCCTGCTCAGAGCAGGATGTTTGGCCTGGGAGATTGTGAGCCGCTGACGCCCGATCGCTGGTTGAATGAAGGCGACCGGATAAGCGTGGGCAATGTGACGTTACACGTACTGCATTGTCCGGGCCACACGCCGGGGCATGTGGTCTTCTTTGATGAGCAGTCAAAATTACTGATTTCGGGTGACGTGATTTTCAAAGGCGGCGTAGGACGCAGCGACTTCCCGCGCGGCGATCACAGCCAATTGATTGATTCAATTAAACGTAAACTGTTGCCGTTGGGCGATGACGTGACGTTTATTCCGGGCCACGGTCCACTTTCTACGCTGGGTCACGAACGGTTGCATAACCCGTTCCTGCAGGATGAAATGCCTGTCTGGTAAAAGCGCAGATAAATAAAAAGGCCGCGATTGCGGCCTTTTTTTGTGCGCTATTGATTACAGTACTGCGACAATCGCTTCGCACAGCGGCGCCATGTTATCTGGCGTCATTCCGGCTACGTTTACACGTCCGGAAGCGACGGCATAGACACCAAACTCTTCACGCAGACGCAGAACCTGTTCTTTAGTCAGGCCGCTGAATGAGAACATGCCGTTCTGTTTGATGATAAAGCTGAAGTCGCGGCTTGCACCTTTCTCCTGCAGCGTATTCACGAACAGTAAACGCATGCGCTGAATGCGTTGGCGCATATCAGTCAGCTCTTGTTCCCAGATGGCGCGCAGCGCGTCGTTGCTCAGAATCGTAGCGACTACGGATGCGCCGTGTGCCGGCGGGTTGGAATAGTTAGCACGAATGGCTGATTTCATCTGGCTAAACGCGCGGTCAACGGTTTCAGCATCGGCTGCAACCAGCGTACAGGCGCCTACGCGCTCATTGTACAGACCAAAGTTCTTGGAGTAGGAGCTGGCGACGATCAGCTCTTTGTGCAGCGCCGCGAATGCGCGCAGACCTTCCGCATCTTCTTCCAGACCACGGGCAAAACCCTGGTAGGCGAAGTCAAACAGCGGCAACCAACCTTTATCGACGGAAAGCTGAGCCAGCGTTTGCCACTGCTCCAGTGTTGGATCGATACCGGTTGGGTTATGGCAGCAGCCGTGGAATAACACCACGTCGCCGGCCTGCGCTTCGCTGAGGCTTGCCAGCATCGCATCAAAGTCTAAAGAGTGGTTTGCCGCATCGTAATAATTGTATTCACGAACTTCCAGACCGGCAGAGTTAAAGACGCTCTTATGGTTCGGCCAGCTTGGATTGCTCACCCAAACGCGTTTAGCCGAGGTGTTTTTTGCCAGGAAATCAGCTGCTACACGCAGTGCGCCAGTACCACCAGGGGTCTGTGCTGTACGTGCGCGTTTGTCGTTGATAAGCGAACTCTCTTTACCAAACAGTAATTCCTGAGTGCAGCGACCAAACTCTGGAATACCGTCAATGCCAAGGTAGTTTTTGGTGGTTTCATTTTCCAGTATATATTGCTCGGCTTTTTTAACGCTGGTCAGTACCGGCGTTTTGCCTGTCTCATCTTTATATACACCGATCCCGAGGTTTATTTTTCCTGGGCGGTCATCGGCACGAAACAAATCAGCCAGACCCAAAATAGGGTCGGCAGGAGCGGCGGTAATGTTCTCAAACATGACGAGGTTCCATAGTGATTACAGAAGGGAAGTCCGCTATCAGGTTAACGGTAGATTTACAAAATGCCAACCGTTACTGACGAAAAGCTGAGGTGTTTTTTTAAGACGCAAGAATCCGCTAGCAGAGATAAAAAAACAGGACCGAAGTCCTGTTTTTTAGGCATTTAACAAAGAGGTCTGCTATTAGAACTGGTAAACGATACCTACTGCGACGGTGTCGTCAGAGCCTACGCCCAGTTTGTTGTCAGAATCGATCTGGTTGATGATGTAATCAACATAGGTGGACATGTTTTTGTTGAAGTAGTAAGTCGCACCCACTTCGAAGTAGTTCACCAGATCTACGTCACCGATACCTTCAATGTCCTTACCTTTAGATTTGGTATAGGCGAGGGACGGACGCAGGCCGAAGTCGAACTGATACTGGGCAACCAACAGCACGTCTTCAGTTTTGTTGGCATAACCGTTAGCGATACGGGTAGCGTTGTGGGTTTCGCTGTAGTTCGCCGCCAGGTAGATGTTGTTCGCATCGTACTTAACGCCGGTCGCCCACTGCTCAGCTTTGTCGCCATGGCCGCGCAGAGCCGGGTTTTGTTGAGCATCGGTACGGTCAGCCGCACCGTAAGCACCTACGATACCGAAGCCGTCGAATTCGTAGCTGATAGAACCGCCAACGCCATCACCGTTAGAGCGACGAACGTCATCACGCTCATTTTTGCCCAGGTACTGAACGGCGAAGTTCAGGCCTTCAACCAGACCGAAGAAGTTGGAGTTACGGTAGGTTGCGAGACCGCCGTTACGCTGGGAGAAGAACTGGTCAGAAGCAGCGGTATCACCACCGAATTCTGGCAGCATATCGGTGTAACCCAGCGCATCGTATACGACGCCGTAGTTACGACCGTAGTCGAAGGATCCCGCGTCGCCGAATTTCAGACCAGCGAACGCCAGACGGGTTTTGTTGCCTTTCTGGGCATCGTCACCGCCTTCTGGGTTATTGCCGCTGAACTAGTATTCCCACTGGCCGTAACCGGTCAGTTGGTCGTTAATCTGAGTTTCCCCTTTGAAACCAAGACGGGCATAGGTCTGATCGCCGTTAGGCGCGTAGGCGTTATCACCGTTGTTCTTGGAAAAATAGTGCAGACCCACGGCTTTACCGTAAATGTCTACTTTGTTGCCATCTTTGTTATAAACTTCTGCAGCGTTAGCTGCCCCGGCTACCAGCAGAGCAGGGATAACCACTGCCAGAATATTGCGCTTCATCATTATTTATTACCCTCATCGGTTTTTATATGACACCTGCCACTGCCGCCAATAAATTCCGTCAATAAAAATTTACGGAACTATTGATGAGAGTTTGGTGTCTTTATGTGTCTGACAGGCATCTTTCCATTCAAACTATCGTTTCGCTACTCTCAAAGTGCTACAAATATAAAGATTTGGTTTCAAAAAGAAAAAATGTGTAACAAAATGTTATTTTTGTGCAACTTTGTGAACAACTTCAAACTTCAGATGTCTCTGCGCTAAAAATCACCCCTGTTATTTCTATTTATATGATTTTCTTATATTTAATTTTGCTAAGACCGCTTTTTCTTCGCGATGACTAAAAGAACTGATTTAACTGAAGGTGATTTATGGACATCTGGACAGCCATGTGAAAGGTTAAAAAATGTACTATTTAATCAGAAAATGCTAATCCACAATAAAACTGCTGGTTATTTTTTGTTCGAATGTGTTGCTGTGAAATATTACGTAACAGGAAGAGGGGAGGCGAAGGGTTGTATTTAACGTGTTATGGGGATCCCTGTAACGTGGCGCGGTTACAAAAAAGGCCAGCAATGAATGCTGGCCTTTGGATTAAAAATTCAGCTTTAGAAGCTGGCGTTACGCGGAGTACGCGGGAACGGAATGACATCACGGACGTTCTGCACGCCAGTAACGTAGGCAATCAGACGCTCGAAGCCTAAGCCGAAGCCGGAATGCGGAACGGTACCGTAGCGGCGCAGGTCGCGATACCACCAGTAATCTTCTTTATTCAGACCCATCTCCAGCATACGGGCATCCAGCACGTCCAGACGCTCTTCACGCTGAGAACCACCGATGATTTCACCGATTCCCGGAGCCAGTACGTCCATTGCCGCAACGGTTTTACCGTCTTCGTTAAGGCGCATATAAAACGCTTTGATATCTTTCGGGTAGTTTTTAACCACGACCGGCGCTTTAAAGTGCTCTTCAGCAAGATAACGTTCGTGCTCGGAAGAGAGATCCACACCCCAGTAAACCGGGTTTTCAAACTGTTTGCCGCATTTTTCGAGAATGCTTACCGCGTCGGTGTAGTCCACCTGCGCGAAGTCGGCGTCAATGAAACGTTCCAGGCGTGAAATCGCGTCTTTGTCGACGCGTTCAGCGAAGAATTTCATATCATCCGCACGCTCTGCCAGTACGGCCTTGAAAGCATACTTCAGCATGGCTTCAGCGAGGCCAGCCACGTCGTCCAGGTTAGCGAAAGCCACTTCTGGCTCCAGCATCCAGAACTCCGCCAGGTGACGGCTGGTGTTAGAGTTTTCTGCACGGAACGTCGGGCCAAAGGTATAAATTTTGGACAGGGCGCAGGCGTAGGTTTCGCCGTTCAACTGACCAGAAACGGTCAGGAAGGCTTCTTTACCGAAGAAGTCCTTATCGAAGTCGACTTTTCCCTGATCGTTACGCGGCAGGTTTTCCAGATCCAGCGTAGAAACACGGAACATCTCACCAGCGCCTTCCGTATCGGAAGCGGTGATCAGCGGCGTGGATACCCAAAAGAAACCCTGCTCGTGGAAGAAGCGATGCAGCGCTTGCGCCAGCGTATGACGTACACGCGCTACCGCACCAATCATGTTGGTACGCGGACGCATGTGCGCCACTTCACGCAGATACTCAATGCTGTGACGCTTGGCCGCCATCGGGTAGGTGTCAGGATCTTCAACCCAGCCCGCGACTTCAACCTCAGTGGCCTGAATTTCAAAGCTCTGTCCCTGTCCAGGCGACGCAACGACTTTACCCGTTACGATAACTGAACAGCCCGTTGTCAGGCGCAATACGTCCTGATTGTAATTGGGCAGAGAATTATTGATGACGGCCTGTACAGGATCAAAGCAGGAACCGTCATAAACGGCGAGGAAGGAGATGCCAGCTTTTGAATCTCGGCGGGTACGTACCCATCCGCGCACGGTGACTTCGCTGTCAACGGCTACGCGGCCCTGGAGTACGTCGGCTACAGGCACAACGCTCATAATATTCTCTCTGTTAATAGTCGGATATATAAACACATGTCCACCCGTAATGGGGGGATACCTATGTTACCTGGCATCTGCAATCAGACAAGCAGAATTCGTTGCTGGAGTGAAAGATTTCGGAAATAAACGCGAAAAGGGAGCCGATGCGGCTCCCTGTGAAGATTAACTGGCTTTTTTAATATGCGGCAAATCGAAAGCTTTGCGCAACGCACGAACAAACGCTTTATCGTGGCAGATGGTTTTACCGGGGCTATCAGATAACTTCGCTACCGGTTTGCCGTTACATTCCACCAGCTTGATAACAATATTGAGCGGCTTAACCTGCGGAATATCACACGTTAGCCGTGTACCAATGCCAAAACTCAACTGTACGCGAGAAGAGAAGTGGCGGTAGAGCTCAATTGCTTTTTTCAGATCGAGGTTATCGGAGAACACCAGCGTTTTGCTCAGCGGATCAATCCCCAGTTTTTCATAGTGGGCAATGGCTTTTTCACCCCATTCAACCGGATCGCCAGAGTCGTGACGTAAGCCCTGGTAACGGGTCGCAAATTCAACGCCAAAGTCGCGTAAAAACGCATCCATGGTGATGCAGTCCGTCAGCGCAATCCCGAGTTGATCAGGATATTCATTTAACCATGCGGCCAGCGCAACGCGCTGGCTGGTAGCAAGCTCCGGGCTGATTTGCTGATGAGCCTGGAACCACTCATGCGCTTGCGTACCCATCGGGGTTAATGACAGACGACGGGCGAGATCGTAGTTGCTGGTGCCGACAAACCAGGATTCTTGCTGCAGGCGTTTAACAATGGCCTGCTGTACTTCGCGTGAAAAACGGCGGCGCGTACCGAAATCCATCAGATGGAAGCGGGACATATCGACATCTTTCGTTAAAGCAGAGAATTCGACTAGTTTGCTTTCCAGCTCATGGAGAGCCTGTGGGACGCCTGATTCGGGCGAACGGTAACGGTGCACCAGTTCGCTGATAACCGCCAGCAGCGGGACTTCCCACATGATCACTTCACGCCATGGACCGGTTAAGCGGATGTTCAGCTTACCGTTATCGTTGGTGACGCACACCTGTTCCGGGTTATAGCGGAAATCACGTAACCAGGCGAGGTAATCAGCTTTAAAGAAAGGCAGGTCGGAGAGCCACTGATACTCGTCCTCCTGCAGTCGCAGGTGCTGCATGGCATTCACCTGCTCACGAATAGCATCGGCATAAATACCGAGCAGGTCATCGCCACGGCAACGAAATTCAGCCGCTACTTGTACATCATAGTAGTGGTGAAAAACGGCTTGCTGCATATGCAACTTATAAGCGTCTGTATCCAGCAGCGAGTGCAGAACAGGAGAAGCGAATTGTGTCATAGGTGCGCAGTAGCATCCTCTCACGGGAGCGTTTAGTACAATAAACAACTAAGAAAACCGCTGGAGTATACCCTGTTTAGCGATTTATTGAACCCCGATCACACCATAAGCTGTCTTTCTGGTCGAGGGCAATTCGTGCCGCGTGTTATGAAAATGTAGCAAAAAGGGTGTTTGTGCCTGAAAAGATGAACATTCTGCGTAGCGCGATTTACGCAACAGGAATAGACTGAAGCCGAGACTCTACCAAAGATGCTAAAGGTTTTTTTATGACACAACAGCCACAAGCCAAATACCGTCACGACTATCGTGCGCCGGATTACCAGATTACTGATATTGACTTGACCTTTGACCTGGATGCTGAAAAAACCGTGGTCACCGCCGTGAGCCAGGCTGTCCGTCATGGTGCGTCCAGTGCGCCGCTGCGCCTGGATGGCGAAGATCTGACCCTGGTGTCAATCCACGTGAACGACGAGCCGTGGACAGAGTATAAAGAAGAAGAGGGCGCTCTGGTCATCAGTCAGTTGCCGGAACGTTTTACGCTGCGTATCGTGAATGAAATTAGCCCGGCGGCCAATACCGCGCTGGAAGGACTGTATAAGTCTGGCGATGCGCTGTGCACCCAGTGTGAGGCAGAAGGGTTCCGCCATATTACCTGGTATCTCGACAGACCCGATGTTCTGGCGCGTTTTACCACCAAAATTATCGCCGATAAAACCCAATATCCGTTCCTGCTCTCTAACGGCAACCGCGTGGCGCAGGGTGAACTGGAAAACGGTCGTCACTGGGTGCAGTGGCAGGATCCGTTCCCGAAACCGTGCTATCTGTTTGCGCTGGTAGCCGGTGATTTCGACGTCCTGCGTGACACCTTTACCACCCGCTCAGGACGTGAAGTGGCGCTGGAACTGTATGTCGATCGCGGCAATCTGGACCGTGCGCCGTGGGCAATGACCTCGCTGAAAAACTCCATGAAATGGGATGAGGAGCGTTTCGGCCTTGAGTATGACCTCGACATCTATATGATTGTCGCCGTCGACTTCTTCAATATGGGTGCGATGGAGAATAAAGGTCTGAACATCTTTAACTCCAAATATGTGCTGGCCCGCACCGATACGGCCACCGACAAAGACTATCTTGATATTGAACGCGTTATTGGTCACGAATATTTCCATAACTGGACCGGCAACCGTGTGACCTGTCGCGACTGGTTCCAGTTGAGCCTGAAAGAAGGTTTAACCGTGTTCCGCGATCAGGAGTTCAGTTCCGATCTCGGCTCACGTGCGGTAAACCGTATCAGCAATGTACGTACCATGCGCGGCCTGCAGTTTGCCGAAGACGCCAGCCCGATGGCGCACCCGATCCGCCCGGATATGGTCATCGAAATGAACAACTTCTATACCCTGACCGTGTATGAAAAGGGCGCTGAAGTCATTCGTATGATCCACACTCTGCTGGGTGAGACTAACTTCCAGAAAGGGATGCAGCTGTACTTTGAGCGTCATGACGGCAGCGCTGCTACCTGTGATGATTTCGTGCAGGCGATGGAAGATGCGTCCAATGTCGATCTCTCTCATTTCCGCCGCTGGTACAGTCAGTCCGGTACGCCGATTCTGACCGTGCGTGATGACTACAATCCGTCAACGGAACAATACACGCTGACTATCAGCCAGCGTACGCCAGCCACGCCGGATCAGGCCGAGAAACAACCGCTGCATATTCCTTTCGCCCTCGAGTTGTATGACAACGAAGGGAAAGTGATCCCGCTACAAAAAGGCGGGCATCCGGTGAATGCTGTGCTCAACGTGACCCAGGCAGAACAGACGTTTGTCTTTGATAACGTGTACTTCCAGCCGGTTCCGGCACTGCTGTGCGAATTCTCCGCACCGGTAAAACTGGAATACAAATGGAGCGATCAGCAACTGACCTTCCTGATGCGTCATGCGCGTAACGATTTCTCTCGTTGGGATGCGGCGCAAAGTCTGCTGGCGACCTATATTAAGCTCAACGTTGCCCGTCATCAGCAGGGCCAGCCGTTGTCGCTGCCGGTACATGTGGCCGATGCTTTCCGCGCGATTTTGCTCGATGAGAAAATCGATCCGGCGCTGGCGGCAGAGATCCTGACGTTGCCTTCGGTAAATGAAATCGCCGAACTGTTCGATATCATCGATCCGGTCGCGATAACGGAAGTTCGCGAAGCATTGACCCGCACGCTGGCGGCTGAGCTGGCGGATGAATTCCTCGCTATCTATAACGCTAATCATCTTGACGAGTACCGCGTTGAGCATGCTGATATTGGTAAGCGTACGCTGCGCAATGCCTGCCTGCGCTTCCTGGCCTTTGGCGAAACCCATCTGGCTGACACGTTGGTTAGTAAGCAGTACCGCGAAGCGAACAATATGACTGACGCCCTGGCGGCGCTGTCCGCTGCGGTGGCGGCGCAACTGCCATGCCGTGACGCATTGATGCAGGAGTATGACGATAAATGGCATCATGACGGTCTGGTAATGGATAAATGGTTTATCCTGCAATCCACCAGCCCGGCGAGAAACGTGCTGGAAACGGTACGCGGTCTGCTGAAGCATCGTTCCTTCAGTATGAGTAACCCGAACCGTATTCGTTCCCTGATTGGTGCTTTTGCGGGCAGCAACCCGGCGGCTTTCCATGCGGAAGATGGCAGCGGCTATCAGTTCCTGGTCGATATGCTGACTGAGCTGAACAGCCGCAATCCGCAGGTGGCGTCACGTCTGATTGAGCCGTTGATTCGTTTGAAACGTTATGATGCCAAACGTCAGGCGAAGATGCGTGCGGCGCTGGAACAGTTGAAAGGCCTCGAGAATCTCTCCGGCGATCTGTTCGAGAAGATTGACAAAGCGTTAGCCTGATAATATTGCCGGATGGATCCGGCCTACCATTCACGCGTAGGCCGGATAAGCGGTAGCGCCATCCGGCGTTTTTAACCCTGCTTGCGTAGCTGAACTTCATTTTCGCCACGCTTCATAACCCGGTTCAACACTTCCGCTTCCAGCTCGGCTAACCGCACCGATCCCAAACGGCGGGGGCGCTGAATATCCACCGTCAGATCCAGCCCGATTTTACCCTCTTCGATCAATAGCACGCGGTCTGCCATCGCGACGGCCTCACTGACATCGTGCGTCACTAGCAGCACCGTAAAGCCGTGGTCCTGCCATAGCGAGACGATCAGATCCTGCATCTCAAGACGGGTTAACGCATCCAGCGCGCCGAGCGGTTCATCCAGTAACAGCAGGCCAGGGCGGTGAATTAATGCCCGCGCCAGGGCCACGCGCTGTTTTTGGCCGCCAGACAGGGCGGCAGGCCACTCCTGTGCCCGGTTTTCGAGGCCAACAGCGGCCAACGCATTACGGGCCGCATCGCGCCATTGACCTTTCAGCCCCAGACCAACGTTATCGATAACCGTTTTCCATGGCAGCAGGCGCGCATCCTGAAACATCATGCGCGTATCATCCTGAATCTCTGCCAGCGGGGTAGTTCCGGCAAGTAATGCGCCTGAAGTGGGCGATTCCAGCCCAGCCAGCAGGCGCAGCAAGGTGCTTTTGCCACCGCCACTGCGGCCCACTACGGCAACAAATTGCCCTGCCGGAATATGCAGATCTAATTGATTCAGCACTGTATTGGCGGCGTATTGTTTGGTCACGGCGCTCAGCAAAAGCGGCGTACCCTGATTCAAGCGAGCGGTATTCATACAGTAGCCTCCTTCACATGGTAAGCCGGGTTCCAGCGCAGCCAGACTCGCTCCAGCAGTTGGGCGCTGACATCGGCAAGTTTGCCGAGCAGGGCGTAGAGAATGATGGCCACTACCACCACGTCGGTTTGCAGAAATTCTCGCGCATTCATCGCCAGATAACCAATGCCGGCATTGGCGGAAATGGTTTCCGCAACGATCAACGTCAGCCACATCAGTCCGAGAGCAAAACGTACGCCAACCATAATCGAGGGCAGGGCGCCGGGGAGGATCACATGGATAAACAGTGAAAAGCCGGACAATCCATAGCTGCGCGCCATCTCCACCAGGCCGCGATCGATATTGCGGATCCCGTGCCAGGTGTTGATGTAAATCGGGAACAGTGTGCCCAAGGCGACGAGAAAGATCTTCGCCGATTCATCAATGCCGAACCACAAAATCACCAGCGGGATCAGCGCCAGATGGGGAACGTTGCGCAGCATCTGTATCGACGTATCCAGCAGGCGTTCCCCCCAGCGTGAAAGACCGCTGATGAGTCCCAGCGTCAAACCCAACGATCCACCGATCGAGAATCCGATCAGCGCGCGCCAGGAACTGATCGCCAGATGCTGCCAAAGCTCGCCACTGGCGGAAAGTGTCCAGAAGGCTTCGACAACGCCTTCCGGGGAGGGCAGGATGCGGGTGGATAGCCAGCCCATTGACGAGGCTATCTGCCAGAGCGCCACCAGACCTACCGGCAAAAACCAGGGGGCGAGGCGCAATAGCCACCTGTTTTTCGGTGTTGTCATCAGCGTGCTCCTTAGCTTTGCGCGACCTTACGGGGAATAAATTCGTTAGCCACCGCTTCGCCTTGTTGGTGCAGACGCTGTGGCTGTGGAATTTCAGGTATCGAAACATCCAGATGCGGGAACAGTAGCTCGCCAACTTTGTACGCCTCTTCCAGATGCGGATACCCCGACAGCACAAAGCTGTCGATACCCAGCGCGGCGTACTCGTTTATGCGCGCCGCGACGGTAGGACCGTCGCCGACCAGCGCGGTTCCGGCGCCGCCACGCACCAGCCCAACGCCTGCCCACAGGTTCGGGCTTATTTCCAGTTTGTCGCGTTTACCGTTGTGCAGCGCGGCCATCCGCTGTTGGCCAACCGAATCTGTTCTTGAGAAGGCGGCCTGGGCTTTGGCAATCGTGTCGTCATCAAGATGCGAAATCAGACGCTCCGCTGCCTGCCACGCCTCATCCGTCGTCTCCCGCACGATCACATGCAAACGAATACCAAAGCGGATCTTGCGTCCAAGCGCTGCTGCTTTGGCTCGCACTTGCTCAATCTTCTCTTTCACCTGTTCAGGCGGTTCGCCCCAGGTCAGATAGAGATCAACCTGCTCGGCAGCCAGGTCTTGCGCGACATCGGAAGAACCGCCGAAATAAAGCGGCGGCCAGGGTTGTTGTACGGGAGGAAAAAACAGCTTCGCGCCGCGGACGTGCATATGTTTGCCGTTGAAATCCACCGTTTCCCCCTGTAACAGCCGACGCCAGATCTGGGTGAATTCAGCAGAAGCTTCATAGCGCTCGGTGTGATCAAGAAACACGCCGTCGCCAGCCAGCTCCTGCGGATCGCTGCCGGTCACCAGGTTAAACAGCGCCCGGCCGTTAGAGAGTCTGTCGAGCGTTGCAGCCTGGCGTGCGGCAACCGTTGGCGAGGTTACGCTTGGACGCAGCGCGACCAAAAACTTGAGCCGCTGAGTAACAGGGATCATGGAGGCGGCTACCAGCCAGGCATCTTCACAGGAGCGACCGGTTGGGATCAAAACGCCGGTAAATCCCAGGCGATCGGCAGCCTGCGCGATTTGCTGCAGATAACTGTGATCGACCGGACGCGAGCCTTCTTCCGTCCCCAGATAGTGGCCATCCCCGTGGGTGGGTAAAAACCAGAACATGTTCAGACTCATAATTTAGCTCCTGTCTGCTGAGTGGGTTGCCAGATACGCTGGCGAATATCGATTTTTTTCGGCACCAGACGATTGTCATAAAACAGATCGGCGGTTTGTTGTTGCAGGGCGGCAACCGAGGCGCTGACGGGCGAGATGGTCGTTGGCGGCCGGTGATCAAGATAAGACGCAATCACCGGCTCTGGCAGCCCCATAGTTTTGGCCAGCAGGGTAATACTTTGCTGGCGCTGGCTGAGGGTTAACGCATCAGCCTGGCTAAAGGTATCCAGCACGCCAAGAACAAACGCGCCATTTTTCTCGGCATAAGGACGCGCGGCGAGATAAAAGGAGCCGGTCTGTTTGAGGTCTGAGCCGTCTTTCAGCACGCGCACATCACCCTGCAGCAACGCGGCGGAATAGTAAGGATCCCAGATAGCCCACGCATCAACGTTACCTTGCTGGAAGGCTGCTCTGGCATCTGCGGGTGTCAGATATGTTGGTTGAATATCGGTAAATTTCAGCCCGGCCTGTTGTAAGGCTCGCAGCAGTAAATTGTGGGCGCTGGAACCTTTCTGGAAAGCGACTTTATGTCCTTTGAGCTGCGCAACGCTCTGGATCGGGCTGTTTTTGGGCACCAGAATCACTTCGGCTTTTGGTTTGGGCGGCTCGACGCCAACGTAAACCAGATCGGCTCCGGCGGCCTGGGCGAAAATCGGTGGAATGTCACCGGTACTGCCGAGATCGATACTGCCAATATTGAGTGCTTCCAGCATTTGCGGCCCTGCCGGAAACTCAATCCACGAGATTTTGGTCTGTGGGTAGCGTTTCTCCAGTAACTGATGGCTTTTTGCCAGCACCATACTGACGCTTCCTTTCTGGTAGCCTATGCGCAGCGCGTCTGGTGCAGACTCTGCGGCATGGACGAGCGTTGAAAGTGACAGCAATCCGGTCAACGCCAACCACGGCGTGTGACGCTTGAGCAGATTAAGCATGGGCGGCACCTCGCAGAGCATTCAATTGAGGAAGTTGGACATCACGACGATGCAACGCCAGCCAGAAGGTGTCGAGCGCATTGTCCAGACGCAGTTGCAGGTTGGGCGTAAACTGCGGTTTATGCTGATAATCAATGACCTGTGAATCATCAGCAAAAACACCGTGCAGGATTTCCTGGGCTTTTAACGCGCTCAGCACCGGCTTAAGCGCGTAATCAACGGCCAGTAAATGCGCCACGGTACCGCCTGTTGCCAACGGCAAAACCACTTTGCCTTCCAGTGCGCGTTCGGGAAGCAGATCGAGCAACGTTTTCAACGCTCCGGAGTAAGCTGCTTTGTAGACCGGCGTTGCAACAATCAATCCGTCGGCGTCGTGCAGTTGTTCGACAAAGGTTTTCAGCGCCGGGCTGTCGAAGCGCGCATAGATCAGGTCTTCTGGGGCAAAGTTGTGCAGATTCCAGTGACAGACTTCAACATCCTGGTCGTTCAGTTTTTCCCGGGCGTATTCCAGTAAGGCGCTGGAGCGAGAGGGGAAGCGTGGGCTTCCCGCCAGAGTAATGACGCGCATAATTTCAATCTCCACTTATAACTAATTGTTCGCTTTTATTTAACATTGATAACAATTTGTGCAGTCTGGCAGAGAGATTTTGTTTATCGAAATGATTTATACGGGATAGAAAAGTTGAAAAATGAATAAAACGGCAGAAGCAGGAAAACGATTGCTATTTATTGCCGCAGGTCAATTCCCTTTTTGCTCGCGATCGCACATAATACGCCCCCGGTTTGCACACCGGGAATCCAGGAGAGTTCATGTACTACCCCTTCGTTCGTAAAGCCCTTTTCCAGCTCGATCCTGAGCGCGCTCATGAATTGACATTCCAGCAGTTACGTCGCATTACCGGCACGCCGCTCGAAGCGCTTGTCCGCCAGAAAGTACCCGCAAAACCGGTTACCTGTATGGGGCTGACGTTTAAAAATCCGCTCGGGCTTGCTGCCGGACTGGATAAAGACGGGGAGTGCATTGATGCGCTCGGTGCAATGGGATTCGGTTCAATTGAAATTGGTACCGTGACGCCACGCCCTCAGCCCGGGAACGATAAACCACGTCTGTTCCGTCTGGTGGATGCGGAAGGTTTGATCAACCGCATGGGATTCAATAACCTGGGTGTTGATAACCTGGTAGAGAACGTTAAGAAATCACATTTTGACGGCATTCTCGGCATTAATATTGGTAAGAATAAAGATACTCCGGTAGAAAACGGCAAAGATGACTATCTGATTTGTATGGAAAAAGTCTATGCTTATGCCGGTTATATCGCGATTAATATCTCTTCACCGAATACGCCGGGATTACGCACGCTGCAATACGGTGAAGCGCTGGATGATCTGCTGACGGCAATTAAAAATAAGCAAAACGATCTGCAAGCGATCCACCATAAATATGTTCCGGTGGCCGTAAAGATCGCGCCGGATCTTTCCGTCGAAGAACTGATCCAGGTTGCCGACAGTTTAGTTCGGCATAATATTGATGGTGTAATTGCAACTAACACCACTCTCGATCGTTCTCTCGTACAGGGAATGAAAAATTGCGATCAAATGGGGGGACTGAGCGGTCGTCCGTTACAATTAAAAAGTACAGAAATTATTCGCCAGTTGTCTCAGGAATTAAATGGTCAGTTGCCGATTATTGGCGTTGGCGGTATTGACTCAGTGATTGCCGCGCGCGAGAAAATAGCCGCCGGCGCTACCCTGGTACAGATTTATTCGGGCTTTATTTTTAAAGGCCCGCCGTTGATTAAAGAAATCGTCACCAATATCTGAATGCTACCTTAATCACAATCCAGGGCTTTATTTCTAGCCCTGGTTGTTTTATATTCCTTTACTGTTGCTTATTTAAACATTCTGAGCTTTTATTATTAGGGCAATAAACGAAGCGGCAAAAGGATACTGTCGTAACGGCGATGATTAAGGAAAGGAGAGAAACTGATGCGAATTAAACCCGACGATAACTGGCGCTGGTATTATGATGAAGAGCACGATCGTATGATGCTCGATTTAGCCAATGGTATGTTATTCCGTTCGCGTTTTGCTCGTAAAATGCTCACGCCTGATGCCTTTACTCCTTCCGGATTTTGCGTTGATGACGCCGCGCTTTATTTTTCCTTTGAAGAAAAATGCCGCTACCTGGATTTAGCGAAAGAACAAAAAGCGGAACTGGTGCTCAATGCGCTGGTGGCTATTCGTTATCTTAAGCCGCAGATGCCAAAAAGTTGGCACTTTGTCGCCCACGGCATTAACTGGACGCCAGTGCCAGGGGACGCTGCCTGTGTCGATTTAAGCGATACCGATGAACAGGTAAACCTGTTAGTGGTTGAGCCGGGTGAAAACGCCGCGCTTTGTCTGCTGGCGCAACCGGGCGTGGTGATTGCCGGACGCACCATGCAGCTTGGCGACGCAATTAAAATCATGAATGACAGACTGAAACCGCAGACAATGGTTGACAGTTTCAGCCTTGAGCAGGCGGTTTAACTTTCCAGCCTGATTGCCGTTTTGGGCACACAACTGCAGCACAGAATTGTCCCGTCATCTCCAATCGCTGATTTTTTCAGCGGGCTCACTTCGCCTTCTACCAACCGAATTCGACAGCATCCGCAAATTCCCGCCCGACATGAGTAGGGAACCCGGATACCCTGGTTTTCCAGCTGTTCAAGCAATACCTGCTGATTATTTCCGCGAAAGGTCTGTCCCTGCCACTCGATAAGCACCGTGGCATCGGGTTGTTGCACCGGGGCAGTATCATCGGTTTCTGCCGCGCCATATACTCTGGCCGTACCAGTGGACAGAATTTCAACCTCGTCGCCGACGCGAATCACGCCACTGTTACGCGCAATGAGATTCTGACCAAAATCGACATCGCCGTTATCCGTCGCAGTGCGAAAGCTTTGCAGCGTGGCCAGCGGTTCGCCGGACGGATGCTTCTGACCTTTCTCAGGGCTGACGGTGGTGAAAATGCAGCGGCTACAAGGTTTAGCCACGTCAAAAATAACCTCGCCAATGCGGATCACTTTCCAGGTATCTTCTTCCCAGGCGGCAGCGCCTGAAACCACCAGATTGGGGCGAAACTGCTCCATTTTTACGCTTGCCGGGCAGCGCTGCTGCAAATCGCGCAATGACGCTTCGTTAGTTAAAAGGTAGGGATAACCATCGGCAAAGGATAAAGGAACATCATCGCGGCGCTTCACCCGGCGCGTCAGCTGCGGACCAACCCAGCGAAGCTGCACGTCACGGGAGAAAAAACCGCTCAGCCACTGGTTGATAGCCGCTGGCGCAATACGCGCGGTAAAATGGTTGCCCCACACTTCCGTCGGCGCATCCTGCAGGGCGAAGTCGGCAAATCGCACAAGCGCGCTGCTACCGTCTGGCGCCGTAAGATGCAATCCATCGTGGAAAGGGGAAGGGGTAAAACGCACCATCTGTGGGAACTGTCGGGCGGTAATGAACGTCCCGTCGGGTTCGGTAATCATAAATATGCGATCAAAGGCGAGACCACTAACGTCTGCCAGAGCGTGGGTAAGCCCAATACCGCGCATTGATTTAACCGGATGAATAAAAAGTCGGGTTAACGTGACCACTGTACAGCCCCTCGAGCGAAAATAAGCCTTCAACTTTATGACATACCGCCCATATTAGCTATAATGCGCAGCAATTTTCTCGGAGTAAAAGTGACATTATGAATTCTCTGTTTGCCAGTACGGCCCGCGGGCTGGAAGAGCTGTTAAAAACTGAACTGGAAAACCTTGGCGCGCTGGAGTGTCAGGTCGTTCAGGGTGGGGTCCATTTTAAGGGCGACACGCGGCTTGTTTACCAGAGCCTGATGTGGAGCCGCCTGGCCTCGCGCATTATCCTGCCGATGGGAGAGTGCAAGGTCTACAGCGATCTTGATCTGTACCTCGGTGTTCAGGCAATCGACTGGACAGAGATATTTAATCCGGGCGCTACATTTGCGGTGCATTTTAGCGGCCTGAACGAAACCATTCGTAATAGTCAGTACGGGGCGCTGAAGGTAAAGGATGCGATTGTCGACGCCTTTACCCGTAAAAATCTGCCGCGTCCGAATGTGGATCGTGAATCTCCGGATCTGCGCATTAACGTGTGGCTGAATAAAGATACCGCCAGTATTGCGCTCGATCTGAGCGGTGATGGCCTGCATCAGCGTGGGTATCGCGATCGCGCAGGTCAGGCGCCGATTAAAGAAACGCTGGCTGCCGCCATTGTGATGCGTTCAGGTTGGCAACCGGGCACGCCGTTACTCGATCCGATGTGTGGCTCCGGTACAC
Source organism: Citrobacter sp. W9 (assembly GCF_026719375.1). NCBI lineage: Bacteria > Pseudomonadati > Pseudomonadota > Gammaproteobacteria > Enterobacterales > Enterobacteriaceae > Citrobacter > Citrobacter sp. W9. The sequence continues at coordinate 825,057 of NZ_JAPPTE010000001.1, forward strand.
TGCTGATTGAAGCGGCGATGTGGGCAACCGATCGTGCGCCTGGTCTGCACCGTGGTTATTGGGGCTTTAGCGGTTGGGCGCAGCACGATGACGCTGTGTGGCAAGAGGTTAAAGCCGAAGCGCAGGTGCGCGCGCGTAAGGGTCTTGCAGACTACACCTCGCACTTCTATGGATCTGACAGCGATGCTCGCGTAATTGAAAAAGCACGCAGTAACGCCCGTCGCGCCGGAATTGCCGATCTGATGACGTTTGAAGTTAAAGATGTCGCCAAACTGAGCAACCCGTTACCGAAAGGACCGTACGGGACGGTTATCAGCAACCCGCCGTACGGCGAACGTCTGGATAGTGAACCGGCGCTGATTGCCCTGCACAGCCTGCTGGGGCGCACAATGAAAAACCAGTTTGGCGGCTGGAATCTGTCCCTGTTTAGCGCCTCGCCGGATTTGCTCAGCAGCCTGCAATTACGTGCTGATAAGCAGTTTAAAGCGAAAAATGGTCCGCTGGATTGCGTGCAGAAGAACTATCACGTTGCAGAAACCACCGCCGACAGTAAGCCTGCCACGGTCGCGGAAGATTATGCCAACCGCCTGCGTAAGAATCTTAAGAAGCTGGAAAAATGGGCGCGTCAGGAAGGTATTGAATGCTATCGCCTGTACGATGCCGACCTGCCGGAATACAACGTGGCGGTAGATCGCTACGGTGATTGGGTCGTGGTGCAGGAATACGCGCCGCCAAAAACGGTCGATGCGCAGAAAGCGCGTCAACGCCTGTTCGACATCATTGCCGCTACGCTCTCGGTACTTGAGATTGCCCCGAATAAACTGGTGCTGAAAACCCGTGAACGTCAAAAAGGCAAGAACCAGTATCAGAAGATGAATGAGAAGGGTGAATTCATTGAGGTAAGCGAGTACAACGCTCGTCTGTGGGTGAACCTGACTGACTATCTTGATACCGGTTTGTTCCTCGATCACCGCATTGCGCGTCGCATGCTGGGTCAGATGAGTAAAGGTAAGGATTTCCTCAATCTGTTCTCCTACACCGGTAGCGCCAGCGTTCATGCCGGACTGGGCGGCGCGCGGAGCACCACGACGGTTGATATGTCGCGTACCTACCTGGAATGGGCGGAACGCAACCTGCGTTTGAACGGCCTGAGTGGTCGCGCTCACCGTTTAATTCAGGCTGATTGTCTGGGCTGGCTGCGCGATGCCAATGAACAGTTCGATCTGATTTTCATCGATCCGCCAACGTTCTCTAACTCTAAACGCATGGAAGATTCGTTTGATGTGCAGCGCGATCATCTGGCGCTGATGAAAGATCTGAAACGTCTGTTACGTAAAGACGGGACGATCATGTTCTCCAACAACAAACGTGGATTCCGTATGGATCTCGAGGGTCTGGCTGAGCTGGGATTGAAAGCACAAGAAATTACCCAAAAAACGCTTTCCCAGGACTTTGCCCGTAACCGTCAGATCCACAATTGCTGGTTGATTACCGCAGCCTGAAAGGATAAGTAAATGTCATTGATCAGTATGCATGGTGCATGGCTGTCGTTCAGCGATGCGCCCCTTCTTGATAATGCGGAACTGCATATCGAGGATAACGAACGCGTCTGTCTGGTAGGCCGTAACGGCGCGGGCAAATCGACGCTGATGAAGATCCTGAACCGTGAACAGGGTCTTGACGATGGGCGTATTATTTATGAGCAGGATCTGGTCGTCGCGCGTCTGCAACAGGATCCGCCGCGTAACGTCGAGGGCAGCGTGTATGACTTCGTTGCCGAAGGTATTGAGGAACAGGCTGAATACCTGAAGCGGTATCATGATATTTCGCGCCTTGTCATGACCGATCCCAGCGACAGAAATCTGAATGAGATGGCGCGGGTTCAGGAAATGCTCGATCACCACAATCTGTGGCAGCTCGAAAGTCGCATTAATGAAGTGTTGGCGCAACTGGGGCTGGATCCTAACGCCGCGCTTTCGTCGCTGTCTGGTGGTTGGCTGCGTAAAGCGGCGCTGGGCCGCGCGTTGGTGAGTAATCCGCGCGTATTGCTGCTCGATGAACCGACGAACCATCTGGACATTGAAACAATCGACTGGCTGGAAGGGTTCCTGAAATCCTTCAACGGGACAATCATTTTCATTTCCCACGACCGTTCATTTATTCGCAACATGGCGACGCGTATTGTTGATCTTGACCGCGGCAAACTGGTGACCTATCCGGGGAACTACGATCAGTATCTGCTGGAGAAAGAAGAAGCGCTGCGGGTAGAAGAGTTACAAAACGCGGAGTTTGATCGCAAGCTGGCGCAGGAAGAGGTTTGGATCCGCCAGGGTATCAAAGCGCGTCGTACCCGTAACGAAGGCCGTGTGCGCGCCCTGAAAGCGATGCGTCGCGAGCGCGGGGAACGTCGCGAAGTGATGGGCACGGCGAAGATGCAGGTTGAAGAGGCGAGCCGTTCGGGCAAGATTGTCTTCGAAATGGAGAATGTGGATTATCAGGTTGATGGTAAGCAACTGGTAAAAGATTTCTCTGCACAGGTGCAGCGCAGCGACAAAATTGCGTTAATTGGCCCTAACGGTTGCGGCAAGACGACGCTGCTCAAACTGATGCTAGGCCAACTGCAGGCTGACAGTGGACGTATTCATGTTGGGACCAAGCTGGAAGTGGCTTATTTCGATCAGCACCGGGCTGAACTGGATCCGGATAAAACCGTGATGGACAATCTGGCCGAAGGTAAACAAGAGGTGATGGTCAACGGTAAACCCCGCCATGTGCTGGGCTACCTGCAGGACTTCCTGTTCCACCCGAAACGGGCGATGACGCCAGTACGCGCGCTCTCCGGTGGGGAACGAAATCGTCTGTTGCTGGCGCGTTTGTTCCTGAAACCCAGTAATCTTTTAATTCTCGATGAACCAACGAACGATCTTGACGTCGAAACGCTGGAACTGCTTGAAGAGCTGATTGACAGCTATCAGGGCACCGTACTGCTGGTGAGCCACGACCGTCAGTTTGTGGATAATACCGTTACGGAATGTTGGATCTTCGAGGGCGGTGGTAAAATTGGTCGTTATGTCGGCGGTTACCATGACGCGCGCAGCCAGCAATCGCAGCATGTGGCGTTTAAACAGCCCGTTGTGAAAAAAACAGAGGAAGCTGTTGCTCCTAAAGCAGAAATTGTCAAACGTGGCACGAGCAAACTAAGCTATAAACTGCAGCGCGAACTGGAGCAGCTCCCCGCATTGCTTGAAGAACTGGAAGCTAAGCTGGAAACATTACAAGCTCAGGTTGCTGACGCCGCTTTTTTCAGTCAGCCGCACGAGCAAACGCAACAAGTTTTAGCTAATCTGAACGAAGCGGAACAAGAACTTGAGCAAGCCTTTGAGCGCTGGGAGTATCTTGAATCTTTGAAGAATGGCGCATAATTTAAAGGAGCACATATGTGCGAACATCACCATGCCGCGAAGCATATTTTGTGTTCGCAGTGTGACATGCTGGTGGCGTTACCGCGCCTTGAGCATGGTCAGAAAGCGGCATGTCCACGATGTGGCACTACGTTAACGGTTGAGTGGGACGCGCCGAGGCAGCGTCCTACTGCCTATGTTTTAGCAGCGCTGTTCATGCTGCTTTTATCAAACCTCTTCCCTTTTGTGAATATGAACGTCGCAGGGGTAAGCAGCGAAGTGACGTTGCTGGAAATCCCCAGCGTGCTCTTCTCTGAAGATTACGCCAGCCTCGGCACGTTTTTTTTATTATTCGTCCAGTTGGTTCCCGCGTTTTGTTTACTGACTATTCTGCTGCTGGTGAACCGTGCTGAAATGCCTGGCTGGCTAAAGGCCAGGCTTGCGCGCGTCCTGTTCCAGTTGAAAAGCTGGGGGATGGCTGAAATCTTCCTCGCCGGAGTGCTGGTCAGTTTCGTTAAGCTGATGGCTTATGGTGATATCGGCGTGGGCAGCAGTTTCATCCCATGGTGCTTCTTTTGTGTACTACAGCTACGGGCGTTTCAGTGCGTTGACCGCCGTTGGCTGTGGGATGATATTGCGCCAATGCCTGTCATTAACCAGGAATTAAAGCCAGGCGTGCCCGGCATCCGGCAGGGGTTGCGTTCTTGTTCCTGCTGCACCGCGATTCTTCCCGCTGACGAACGGGTGTGCCCGCGCTGCGAGACGAAAGGCTACGTGCGTCGCAAAAACAGTCTGCAATGGACGATGGCGTTATTGTTCACGTCAATCATGCTCTATCTTCCTGCCAACATCCTGCCGATCATGATTACCGATTTGCTCGGATCCAAGTTGCCGTCAACGATTCTTGAAGGCGTGGTTTTGATTTGGAGCGAGGGCTCTTATCCGGTGGCGGCGGTTATCTTTATCGCCAGTATTATGGTGCCGACGTTGAAAATGATTGCCATTGCCTGGCTATGTTGGGATGCCAAGGGGCACGGCAAACGTGACAGTGAACGTATGCACTTGATTTATGAAGTGGTGGAATTTGTCGGTCGCTGGTCAATGATCGACGTTTTTGTGATTGCGGTACTCTCTGCGCTGGTGCGCATGGGAGGGTTAATGAACATTTATCCTGCAATGGGTGCTTTGATGTTTGCTTTAGTCGTCATTATGACAATGTTTTCTGCGATGACATTTGATCCGCGTCTGTCGTGGGACCGTGAACCAGAACCAGATCATGAGGAGTCCTGACAGCATGGAATCTAAAAGTGGGGAAGCCAAAGTGCAGAAGGTGAAAAACTGGTCGCCCGTGTGGATATTCCCGATCGTTACTGCGCTTATTGGCGCATGGGTCCTATTTTATCATTACAGCCATCAGGGGCCGGAAGTCACGCTGATTACCACCAATGCTGAAGGGATTGAAGGCGGCAAAACGACGATTAAAAGCCGCAGCGTGGATGTCGGCATCGTCGAGAGCGCGACTCTGACGGATGATTTGACCCATGTGGAGATTAAAGCTCGTCTTAACTCTGGAATGGAAAAGCTGCTGCATAAAGACTCTGTTTTTTGGGTGGTGAAGCCGCAGGTTGGTCGTGAAGGTATCAGCGGCCTGGGCACGCTATTGTCCGGGGCATATATTGAACTGCAGCCCGGCAATAAAGGGAATAAGCTGGAAAATTACCAACTACTGGATTCACCGCCGCTGGCACCGCCAGATGCGAAAGGGATCCGCGTGATACTGGACAGTAAAAAAGCCGGGCAGTTAAGCCCCGGCGATCCGGTATTGTTCCGTGGATATCGTGTGGGGTCGGTTGAGACCAGCACCTTCGATGCGCAAAAGCGTACTATCAGCTACCAGCTTTTCATTAATGCGCCTAACGATCGTCTGGTGACCAGCAATGTGCGTTTCTGGAAAGACAGTGGGATCGCCGTGGATCTTACCTCCGCAGGTATGCGTGTGGAAATGGGATCGCTCTCCACGTTGTTTGGCGGTGGCGTAAGTTTTGATGTGCCAGAAGGTTTAGAACAAGGTGAGCCGGTTGGGCAACAGTCCGCGTTTAATCTTTATGACGATCAAAAAAGTATTCAGGATTCCCTGTATACCGATCATATTGACTACCTGATGTTCTTTAAGGATTCGATTCGTGGCCTGCAGCCAGGCGCGCCACTGGAATTCCGCGGCATTCGTCTGGGGACGGTGAGTAAAGTACCTTTCTTCTCACCGAACATGCGTCAGGTATTTAACAATGATTACCGCATTCCGGTGTTGGTACGCATCGAGCCTGAGCGCCTGAAAGCACAGCTGGGCGAGGACACTGATGTTGGCGCTCATCTGGAGCAATTGCTCAAACGCGGATTACGCGCATCGCTGAAAACCGGGAATCTGGTGACCGGCGCGCTGTATGTCGATCTCGACTTCTACCCGAAAGAACCACCGATTAGTGGTGTACGAGAATTTAATGGTTATCAGATTATCCCGACGGTGAGTGGCGGTTTAGCGCAGATCCAGCAGCGCCTGATGGAAGCGCTGGATAAGATTAATAATCTGCCGTTGAACCCGATGATTGAGCAGGCGACCAATACGTTGTCAGAAAGCCAGCGTACGATGAAGCATCTGCAAACCACGCTGGATAATATGAATAAGATAACATCCAGCCAGTCAATGCAGGATCTTCCGGCGGATATGCAAAATACGTTGCGTGAACTTAATCGTAGCATGCAGGGCTTCCAGCCGGGTTCGGCAGCCTACAACAAGATGGTGGCGGATATGCAGCGTCTTGATCAGGTACTGCGCGAACTGCAACCGGTACTGAAAACGTTGAACGATAAGAGCAATGCGCTGGTATTTGAAGCGAAGGACAAAAAAGATCCAGAGCCGAAGAGGGCGAAACAATGAAAAAGTGGCTAGTGGTGATGATGGCGGTCTGGCTGACGTCATGCAGCTCCAGCGGAGAAAATAAAAGCTATTACCAGCTTCCTATCGCGCAAGGGGGCGTCCAAAGCTCCGCCAACCAGGGTAACCGGCTGCTGTGGGTTGAGCAGATTGCGGTGCCGGACTATCTGGCGGGTAATGGAGTGGTTTACCAGACCAGCGATGTGCAATATGTGATAGCGAATAATAATCTCTGGGCCAGTCCTTTAGATCAGCAATTGCGCAATACGCTGGTGACGAACCTCAGTATGCAATTACCTGGCTGGGTTGTCGCTTCGCAGCCGCTGGGAAGCACACAGGACACGCTGAACGTCACTGTAACCGGCTTCCACGGTAGGTACGATGGGAAGGTTATCGTGAGCGGAGAATGGTTACTGAATCACCAGGGGCAGTTGATCAAGCGTCCGTTCCACATCGAAGCAGTGCAGACCAGGGACGGCTACGATGAGATGGTGAAGGTTCTCGCCAACGCCTGGAGTCAGGAAGCGACGGCCATAGCTCAAGAGCTGAAACGCATCCCTTAAGCTTAAATAATTGTAAATTATGCCGCCCCTGGTTCACCGCCCGGGGCGGTTTTTTTTTATTTTTTAGCCGCGGAGATAACTGTTCTGTCTGATTTTTTTTGTACAAATGATTTCGCGGGTAGCTCACAAATATGACACTGGCGTGAATTTTGCGCATTGACGAGCCTGATGTTTAGGGGTATTCGTTTAGTGTGATTGCACACTTAGTAATCACTGTTTTCTTTTCCACCAGAACTAAAGATGAGGGAAACGAGGCATGAAGAGACAAAAACGAGATCGCCTGGAACGGGCACATCAACGTGGATATCAGGCCGGCATTGCCGGACGCTCAAAAGAAATGTGTCCCTATCAGGCGCTGAATCAGAGATCATACTGGCTGGGAGGCTGGCGAGAAGCCATGGGGGATAGGGTTTTAATGGCCTGATTCTGTCTCTTTAGATAAAAGAAACCTCCGCAGAGCGGAGGTTTCGCCTTTTTGCAGACCGGATAAGGCGCTTACGCTGTCATCCGACAACGACGCAACGCCTGATCTCTGCGATTAGAACGCGGAAGTGTCCTGGAAAAGACCCACTTTCAGATCGTTTGCGGTGTAGATCAGACGACCATCAACCAGCACTTCGCCATCAGCCAGGCCCATGATCAGGCGACGGTTAACGATGCGTTTGAAGTGAATGCGGTAAGTGACTTTCTTCGCAGTCGGCAGAACCTGACCGGTGAATTTCACTTCGCCTACGCCCAGCGCGCGGCCTTTACCTTCGCCGCCCAGCCAGCCGAGATAGAATCCAACCAGCTGCCACATGGCATCCAGACCCAGGCAGCCTGGCATCACCGGATCGCCGATGAAGTGGCATCCGAAGAACCACAGGTCCGGGTTAATATCCAGTTCAGCTTCAACATAACCTTTGTCAAAGTTGCCACCGGTTTCGGTCATCTTAATGACACGGTCCATCATCAGCATGCTTGGTGCAGGCAGTTGCGGGCCTTTTGCGCCAAACAGCTCACCGCGACCAGAGGCAAGAAGGTCTTCTTTTGTATAGGATTCGCGTTTATCTACCATGTTCTCTGTAAGCCTTATTTTATTGAAGCACGCAGGATAGCTAACACGTGTACGCTGAACAAGTCCGATCAGTTCGGAATAATCCAGTTCAGCCAACGTAGCGGCCATGGAAAACGGTGACGGCCTTCCTGTTGCGTTGCTGTCGCAATACGTTCCTGGATGGTTTGCATCAGCGTTGTCTGGCCTTCGCCATCCCACACCAGATTTAGTAATAGCGGCAATGCATCGGTTACATCGTCCACCGCCCAGATAGTGAATTTTTCTTCTTCTATGGCCTGTAGCAGGGCCGGTTGCAGGCTCAGGTGTCTGACATTAGCTGATGGAATGATAACGCCCTGAGTACCTGTCAGCTCACGCTGCTGGCAGATGGCGAAGAAACCTTCAATTTTCTCGTTAAGACCGCCGACAGGTTGCGCCCGACCAAATTGATCGACAGAACCCGTAATGGCGATGCTTTGATTCACAGGGACGTCGGCGAGGGCGCTAATCAATGCGCACAATTCCGCCATGGACGCGCTGTCACCATCAACTTCGCTGTATGATTGTTCAAAGGTCAGCGAGGCCGAGAAGGGAATTTGCTGCTCAAGCTGGAGTTCAGACATCAGGAACGCCTGCATAATCATCATCCCCTTGGCATGAATATTTCCTCCCAGCTCGGCTTTGCGCTCAATATCTGTGAATTCGCCATCGCCAATATGCACCACGCAGCTGATACGTGATGGTTCTCCAAACGCGCGAGGATGACCCGGAAACTCAATGACCGACAGGGCGTTGATCTGACCAATTCGCTCGCCTTCCGTTTCAATAAGGATTTGCTCTTGCAGGATCTCATCCTGCATACGTTCGGCCAGGAATCCTTCTCGCCATTCGCGCTGCGCCAGCATCAGGCTGAACTGTTCCGCTGTGCAGGTTTCGCTCTCGCATAGCGGGGCCACTTCTTTGAACTGTCGGATGATCCACAAGGGGTTAAGCGGCAACGTATCCTGTTCGCCGGTATAGCGCACAGCTTCGCGGATTAGAACCTGCCAGGCATCAGGCGCGGGGTAGGGCAAATTGTTGCGCGTGGCGGTATGCGTTACCCATTGACACCACTGTGTCATGGCTTCGGCATCGACTATCTGCAGGTTGTCTTCAAATTCGCTGTAGATGGCCTGCTCAGCCAGTTCTGGCTCCATGTCCTGAAAATCTGCCAGTGATTCACGCTCCCCGACTAAAATCACTTTCAGTTTAAGCGGCATAGGCGGAACGGAAACGGGCAATGGGCGAGACTCATCAAAAGCTACCCAGTCAAAGCGCTCGTGGCTGACAATGGCTTTCAGACGCATCCACAACAGCGGTTGGGCCAGCAGAGTGCGTAATGAGATAACCAACACCCCACCATTCGCCTGATGTACCAGACCTGGTTGCAGGGAAATATCGCCATTGAACTGACGCAGGCAGCCAAATAGTTGCTCGGCTTCAACCCAGTCAGCGTTGACCACCTGAGTTAGCGTCGCAAAATTGTCTTCTGCTTTTTCCGCTGTACGATAGCGGATAGTGTGACCAGAGATATCATAATGACCCCCAGTCAGGCGTCCTGCGTCCGTGTGCAGTGTATGTGCAGCAGTTGCAATAAGGTTAAGGTATTCAAGCTCTTCCGGTGCTTTTACCAGCATGAACGAGGACGTCGTCCAGTGCTGCAGAAGCTGCTCTAGCGCGAATTGTAAACGTGGCTGAGTATCACTAAGTAAGGTATCGGTGTCGTCAGTGACGTGCGGCTGTGCAAATACTTCCTGATAACTGTCGGTATCAGGAACCAGATCACGCCATGCAAGTTTCGTAATGGTCAAAGTTGATGTTTTTTAGTCTGTTGTTAAAAACGAGATTATACCGTAACCCTCATCACTACACACCTGGAAAGCACTGCGAAACGGAAGTGATGACGCGCGGCAGTTCACAGGCTGGATATTCTTTTCTTCAGTTGCTCAAAAAGCTGATATTCTGATAAGAGTTACACGGTAACATTGAGATCGCAATGAAATATCAACAACTTGAAAATCTTGAAAGCGGCTGGAAGTGGAAGTACCTGGTGAAGAAGCATCGTGAGGGGGAATTAATAACCCGTTACGTAGAGGCCAGCGCTGCCGAAGAAGCCGTTGATTTATTGCTAACCCTCGAAAATGAACCGGTTCGGGTCAATACCTGGATTGAAGAACACATGAACCCTGCGCTACTCAATCGTATGAAACAGACCATACGGGCGAGGCGCAAGCGGCATTTTAATGCTGAGCATCAGCATACACGAAAGAAATCTATCGATCTGGAATTCATGGTTTGGCAACGCTTAGCAGGCCTTGCCCAGCGGCGCGGTAAAACGCTTTCTGAAACCATTGTGCAACTGATTGAAGATGCGGAGCATAAAGAGAAGTACGCAAATAAAATGTCGACATTAAAACAGGATTTACAGGCACTGCTGGGAAAAGAGTAGTGGCAGGGTGGTTTAATGGGTGACGTAGTAGTGTGCTTTGATTAAAACACAGATGAAAAAAAACCCCGCGATGCGGGGTTTTTTTATAAGACGATAACTTAAGCCTGAGGCTGAGTTACAACGTCTTTGATACCTTTAACTTCGATCTCAACACGACGATCCGGAGCCAGGCAGTCGATCAGTGCAGCGCGAGCTTTCACGTTGTCACAGGTGTTGCCAGTAACCGGGTTAGATTCGCCCATGCCACGTGCAGAGATTTTGTCAGAAGGAATACCTTTAGAGATCAGGTAATCAACAACGGACTGAGCACGTTTCTCGGACAGACCCTGGTTGTAAGCGTCAGAACCGATGCGGTCAGTAAAGCCCAGAACCACTACGGAACCGTCTTTCGGATCCAGGTTGCTCAGCTGGCTGTACATCTGGTCCAGAGCCTGCTGGCCTTCTGGTTTCAGAGTTGCTTTGTTGAAGTTGAACAGAACGTCAGACTTCAGAGTGAAGTGCTTGGTCTGTACTTCTGGAGCCGGAGCTGGAGCAACAACTACTGGAGCTGCTTCTTCCTGCTGGCCGAAACGGTAAGAAACACCAACGCTTAACAGACCGTTATCCGGACGACCGCCAACGGTGTTCGCGTCACCGATGTTGTTGGTCCACTGGTATTCCAGACGGGTAGCGATTTCAGGAGTAATTGCATACTCTACGCCACCAGCGAATACTGGGGATACACCAGTGTCGTGGTCTTTGAAGCCGGTGTTGTTTTTAGCGTCTGCACGCCAAACCATACCACCCAGACGGGTATAAACGTCCAGATCGTCAGTGATTGGGTAACCCAGTTTAGCGGTCAGCTGAACGCCCTGAGCTTTGAAAGCGCCGTTGTTGTGAGTCTGGTCAGTGTAGCCTTTGTACGGCATACGGCCTAACCAGTCATAACCCATTTCGAAACCAACGTACGGGTTAACCTGATAACCACCGAACGCACCAGCACCCAGTTGGCTTTCGTGGGTAGGGCCGGCGTTGTTGATCTGGTTGTTGCCAATATCATGGTACTGAGACCAGCCCAGTTTAGCACCAGCGTACCAGGTGTTATCTTTCGGAGCGGCCTGCGCCACGGTAGCGAAACCAGCCAGTGCCACTGCAATTGCGATAGCTGTCTTTTTCATTTTTTGCGCCTCGTTATCATCCAAAATTCGCCATGAATATCTCCGAAGAGAGATAACACGGTTAAATCCTTCACCCGGGGACCAGTTCAATAGTTACTCTACCGATATCTGCGGCTTACGCCGAGCACCCCTGGCGATGTAAAGTCTACAACGTAGTTGAAAACTTACAAGTGTGAAGTCCGTCAGGCATATGAAAAAAAAAGGCTTGTATACATAATATTTAACATTTATTGATGTCTAAATGCACTGGAGATTTCCTGAAAACCGCTTGAGACAGGCGTTCGCACGAAAAACGCGTTAAAGCTCAAAGGCAAATTGAAGCATGAAAAAAAATTCCAGGATAAATCCTAATTTTACTCAATGATACAAATTCGAGTGAATTTTTAGCCCGGAATGCTGTCTCCCCGCAAGTGACTGTGCGCGAACAGGACGCATGATAAATCCCATAGCATTTCCTTCTTCAGCCGCTTTAACCAGTTCAGCGTGTTCGTCTTCCGTTAACTCTTCTCCCAGCCAGCCGATAACGACGCTGTAATTACCTGTGCGCAGCGCACGGATCATCGATTCCAGCGTATTGCAGGGGGAGAGTTGGCGAATCTGCATCACTTTTGTCAATGGAAGCCCGGCCGACTGTACCCACTCCCGACTTAATTTTTGCTGAGGCGTCAGCCACAGCTGCCAGCGTGATTGCTGCCCTAACTGCTGCAGCAGGGGAAGCAGCAGTAGTTGCGTCATCATGGGCTGGTCCTCGCGATAGACCACTTCACTGATAAGCCCAGCGGTTGCGTTCTCTGATGAAACGCGCGCAATGTTGCTTGATGTGGAAGAGAACGACGAAGAACGATTTGCATAGCCTGAAGTGTACATAATCAATCCAGCCCTGTGAGTTACTGTATGGATATACAGTAACCCTGCTATCAACAAAGATCAACCTTATTTTCGGAAACAGGTTCGCAATTTTTAGTCGTAGTTAGGGGAAAAATAAAATTCATCTTGCCCCGTGCGAATAAGTTGCCTATTTTCGTCATTAACGGATCTGTTATTGAAAATCATTTGCTTACGTTATGATTTAAAAGGATTTTTATGAAAGAACTTTCTTATGCAAAGATCTATAAATCACAAGAATATCTGGCGTCTCTGGGAACAATTCACTATCGCTCATTATTTGGCAGCTACAGTTTGACGGTTGGGGATACGGTCTTTGCTATGGTCGCCAGCGGTGAGTTATATCTTCGGGCCTGCGAACAGAGCGTACAGTACTGTGCAAAAAATTCGCCTGTCTGGCTGACATTTATAAAGCGCGGGCGTCCGGTGGTACTCAACTACTATCAGGTGAATGATGCGCTGTGGCAAAACCAGCAGCAGTTGGTGTCGTTATCGCGGTACTCATTGGATGCTGCTGTTAAGGAAAAACAGAGTCGCTTTGCTCAACATCGTCTGCGGGAACTACCAAATATGACGTTTCATCTGGAGACCCTGCTAAATGAAGCAGGAATTAAAGATGAGGGAACATTGCGAACGTTGGGCGCCCAAATGTGCTGGCTGAAACTGCGGCAAAATAATCCAGCCCTGACGGTAAAAATACTTTATGCCCTTGAAGGCGCGGTCGGTGGCGTGCATGAAGCTGCGCTCCCGGCGGTCCGTCGCCAGGAGCTGGTGGAGTGGGTCAGTTCCCTTACGCCGAAGCCGGGGTATTAGAAGGCAGCACGGCAATTTGCTGTTGTAATCGCCGGATTTCCGGTAGCAGGGCGATCAATAGCCCAACCTGCTGTATAACAAGCGGTTCTTTACTATCCGGACGTGGCTCAAGATGCTGAATTCGATGCTTCAGCCCCTCCAGCGCCTGGTAGACGCGCTGTTCGTCTGCGGGTTGATAGTGAAGCGCGTCATCAACATAGCAGACGGCATCATCCAGTAATGCCAGAACTTCCGGGTTGGTTAACTGTTCGCGGTGTGCGCCAAGGGCGGAAATGTAACTGGTAAACGTATGATTGAGGCACAGCAAGCGAAATGCTGTTTCTCGCGTTTGGGCCGTGACATCCGGTTCACTCGACATGTTCGACACCACGGAGGCAAGCTCTGCATCACGATTGTGCGCGTCACGACGGGCGATACGGTATGCCATACGATTATCACGACCCTGATGATATTGTTCGAGAATAGCATCGAGGTAACGACAGTTTGCGTCAGTGGCCCGCTCAATGACACGCGGCAGGTTACGAAAACGCCAGTCAGGCCAGATGAAACTCACGGCAGCCCATGCGATGGCACACCCTATCAGCGTATCGATAACGCGCGGCAGCGCAACTTCGAAACCTTCACCGAGCAGATTAAAGCACAGCAGTACCAGCAGCGTGATAAACATCGTGGCGTGCGCATACTGGACGTTGCGAAAGGCAAAAAACAGTACGCCAGTGATCACCAAAAGTATTAACTGACCTTCCAGAGAGGGAACGAACCACAGGATAGGTAAACCAATGGCGATTCCTACCAATGTACCGATAATCCTTAGCGCCAGGCGATGTCGGGTGGCGTTGTAGTTTGGCTGACAGACAAACAGACTGGTCAGCAGGATCCAGTATCCGTGGTTCATCCCGGTAATCTGGATGATGGCATAGCCGACACAAAGCACCAGCGACATGCGTACTGCATGGCGAAACAGGGCTGACTCAGGCGTAAAATTACGGCTCAGACGTAACCAGATATCGCTGAACCCATGGGGACTGTCATCGGCAAGCTGATTTTCAGACTCATTACGCGAGAGTACCTGAGCCTGTTCTGACTCGATGGTGGCCAGTTGGGCGTCGATAGCTCGCAGGTTTGAGAGTAAAAATCCCAGCGTGTTGAGCAGGTCTGCAGGCGCACCGCTCGCACGCATACGCTCCAGGGCGGCATCTATATGCGTGAAGACGCGCTCAAAGTGCGGATCGTGCTGGTAAGGCGTGCGTAATAAAATACAGCGGGACAACTGGGTGCAGGCTTGCCCCTGCATCGACATCAAGCGCTGGAAGCGAAACATCACGTCGCTGTGACGGAAATGGTCGCGTAGCGTTTGATACTGAATATGGGAGGAGCTGGCGCGTTCGTGAATATCCTGCGCTACAAAATAGTAATGTAGCGTGCGACGCGTTCCGCGCTGACCGCGGTCGCCGCGCAGGCGAGTCAGTAACGATACCTTTGTCTGGTTTAGCGTCGCCATCAATTGCCCATTAGCGAGGGCCAAATCATACAACGGCGCCTGGCTTTCATCTTCAATGTCGGGATCAAAAAGGCGTGATTTCAGCTCCAGGTAGTGCGCTAACTGTTCGTAGCTACGCGCCAGATTGTCCTGCAGTGGGCGGATGGGGAACAGAAGATGTCCGGTCAGCGTCAGAAGGTTGTACCAGATAGCGCCAGCGAGCAACAGGATCGGCTGCTGATACCACTGATCGTAAAGCGACGTTCCCAGCATGGTATAAATGGCAATCAACAACGCCCCAAAGGCGATGGTTGCATAGCGCTGGCCCAAGCCCCCCAGCAGAATGAAGCCGCTGGTGGAAAGCGTTAACCCAATGGCAAACAGCCATGGCCATGGGAAGAGCAGTTCTACGGAAGCCGAGGCAATAAAAAAGCAGATCAACGTAATGATCAAATTGCGCAGTCGGCCAGCGAGGCGATCGTCCAGATCGGTCAGCGCGGCAGCGACCATACCCAGCGTGAGCGGGATGGTCAGCTTAACATCGCCCAGCCACCAGGGTAGCGCTGTTGTGCCACAAAGCGCGATAAAAATTCTGACGTAGTACAGCCAGGTGCTGTTCCAGGTATAGCGTTTAAGCAGCGGACTTAACATAAAGGCCATCAGTCCTGATTATTCAAAGCGACGGCGCGCATTGGCTTCACGCGCAGCGCGGGCAACTTCGACTGAAACCACCCGACGCCCCACCGGCCAGAGCGCAATAGCGGCAATTTTAAAGTTCGCAATGCCCACCGGAATACCAATAATCGAAATGCACTGGGCAATGCCGGAGACAATGTGCATCAGGCACAGCCACCAACCGAAGAAAATCAGCCAGAAAATATTGAGCAATGTGCCACCGGTATTAAGAAGCACATTTTTCCCTGCCGGATTAAGTTCATCGACATGAATCGCTTCGTTGCCATAGGGAAATAGCGAGAGTCGGGTTATTTCCCAGCATGACCGGGTCAAGGGTAAAGTAAAAATAAGCACAATACTGACCAGCGTAGCCAATAACCAGGCTAAGGTGGTGGCGAACCCACCTAGCACAAAATTTAAAATATTCAGAACAGTACGCATAAACCCTCGATTAACTCTGGTTTTCTGTGAATTCGGCAATTGTAACGTTTTTTTGGGCTGGAGCACGTTTTCTCTGGCGGTTACACTGATATGCAAACCTCTTCGTGTGGATCCGCTTGAGTCTTATGGAACTGAAAGCAACTTCTCTTGGAAAACGTCTGGCGCAACACCCTTACGATCGGGCCGTTATTCTCAATGCCGGGATTAAAGTTTCCGGCGATCGTCACGAGTATCTTATTCCCTTCAACCAGTTATTGGCTATTCATTGCAAACGCGGCCTGGTGTGGGGAGAGCTGGAGTTCGTGCTTCCGGATGATAAGGTGGTACGGCTTCACGGCACAGAATGGGCGGAAACCCAACGCTTCCATCACCATTTAAATACGCTCTGGCAGCAGTGGAGCCAGGAAATGAGTGAGGTGGCTGCTGGAGTGTTACAGCAACAACTGGATGCGATTGCGGCCCGGACAAGTGAAAATAAATGGCTGACACGTAGCCAAACCTCAGGATTGCAACAGCAGATCCTCCGTGCCTTTGCGGCGTTGCCGCTACCGCTGAAGCGGCTGGAAGAATTTGAAAATTGTCGTGAAGCGTTACGCCAATGCCAGGCATGGTTGCAGGATATTGAGGCCTGTCGTTTACAGCACAATCAGGCCTATACCGATGCAATGCTGGCAGAGCATGCCGAGTTTTTCCAGCACATTGAATCTTCGCCGCTGAACCCTGCCCAGGCGCGCGCGGTGGTGAATGGTGAGCAAGCCTTATTGGTACTTGCCGGGGCGGGAAGCGGCAAAACATCGGTTCTGGTTGCCCGTGCGGGCTGGCTGTTGGCGCGAGGCGAGGCGGCGGCAGAACAAATTCTGTTGCTGGCGTTCGGTCGTAAAGCGGCTCAGGAGATGGATGACCGCATCCGTGAACGTCTGCATACGGATGAGGTCACCGCGCGGACGTTTCATTCACTGGCGCTGCATATCATTTCGCAGGGCAGCAAAAAAGTCCCGACAGTTAGCAAGCTGGAAAATGACGCCGTTGCGCGCAGCAAACTCTTCATTACTACCTGGCGTCAGCAGTGCAGCGAGAAAAAAGCGCAGGCCAAAGGTTGGCGACAATGGTTAGAAGAAGAGATGCAGTGGCCCGTACCCGAAGGTAACTTCTGGGACGACGAAAAGTTACAGCGGCGTTTGGCCTCCCGGCTCGATCGCTGGGTTAGCCTGATGCGTATGCATGGCGGAGCGCAGGCGGAGATGATTGCCAATGCTCCGGAGGAGATCCGCGACCTGTTCAGTAAACGCATAAAGCTCATGGCGCCCCTGCTCAAAGCCTGGAAGAGCGCCCTGAAGGACGAGAATGCCGTCGATTTTTCCGGGTTAATCCATCAGGCCATTGTTATTCTGGAAAAAGGGCGGTTTATCAGTCCCTGGAAGCATATTCTGGTCGATGAATTTCAGGATATTTCTCCTCAGCGTGCCGCCTTGTTGGCCGCGCTACGCAAGCAAAACTCGCAGACTACGCTGTTTGCCGTAGGCGATGACTGGCAGGCCATTTACCGGTTTAGCGGGGCGCAACTTTCGCTGACCACGGCATTCCAGCAAAACTTTGGCGAGGGCGATCGCTGTAATCTGGATACGACTTACCGTTTCAATAGCCGTATTGGTGAAGTCGCAAATCAGTTTATTCAGCAGAATCCCCATCAGCTTACGAAACCGCTCAACAGCCTGATGACAGGGGATAAAAAAGCCGTCACCTTGCTTGATGAAAACCAGTTGGATCTGTTGCTGGATAAACTGTCGGGTTTTGTGAAAACAGAAGAGAGAATTCTGGTCCTGGCGCGATACCATCATCTGAAACCGGCCAGTCTGGAGAAAGCGGCTACCCGCTGGCCTAAGCTACAGCTGGATTTTATGACTATCCATGCCAGTAAAGGACAGCAAGCGGACTACGTTATTGTCGTCGGTCTTCATGAGGGTAATGATGGCTTTCCTGCGCCAGCCCGCGAGTCGATTATGGAAGAGGCGCTGCTCCCGGCGGTTGAAGATTTTCCGGATGCCGAAGAGCGAAGGTTGCTGTATGTGGCACTAACGCGCGCACGTCACCGGGTGTGGTTGCTGTTCAATAAAGAAACACCATCGTGTTTTGTTGATGAGCTTAAGCGACTGGATGTCTCGGTGACGAGGAAACCCTGAAACGCAGGCGGTAGTTGCCGCCTGCCTGGGCATTATTTGAGGCGTTCTGCCAGATAACGGGCGTAATCCGGGATCAGTATGTCCGTCTCATCGTTGAAGTTTGGCGACTGGATAATAAAATCTGCCGTCGACACGTTGGTGGCGACCGGAATGTTCCAGACTGTGGCAAGGCGCAGCAGGGCTTTGACATCAGGATCGTGGGGAACGGCGTTGAGCGGATCCCAGAAGAAGATCAGCACATCTATTTTCCCTTCTGAAATCAGCGCGCCCACCTGCTGATCACCCCCCATTGGACCGCTCAGCATTGCGTTGACGTCCATTCCTGTCGCGCGTTGAATTAAGTTTCCTGTTGTTCCCGTGGCATACAGAACGTGTTTTTCCAGTAACGGCTGGTGGCGTTCCACCCAGCTCATCAACATATTTTTACAGTGATCGTGTGCCACCAGCGCAATATGCTTACGCGCTGGCAATGTGCGAGTCGTTAATTCCATAGTACAGCTCCCAAGTTAACCTTGTTACAGAGTACTGGAAGCACTTGACGCTGCAAGAGAAAGACAAAAAAAATGCGTCTGTGAACATAAATGTCATGAAGAAGGCTGTTTCTGGGCCCATTGCAGAAAGTTACTTCGCGTTTGGGCGTCGGCCTGCTCAAACCAAAATTTTAATCGTTGCTCGGTCAGCGTTTGCGACTGAGGCGGCACCCGATCCAGTTCAGATACCCCAGAAAGCAGCGAGCTGTCGTCGGCCATCATGGTGGCGAATTGTGGCAATGACGCATGTTTAGCCGCTTTGTTATAGCGCTCAGTTTCCATTTCATAATCCACGATTTTCGCCGTGGAGGTGATTGACAGAATATCCAGCTTAACGGGGATGGGCATGGCGTCCCCATCCAGCAGTTCCACACGCGGTGCATCATCGAAATGTGATGCGTCCCGCTCATTGTTCAGACGCGGAAGGTGAAAATTAACCTGGCTGACGAGCTGGGTATCAAAGCTGATAACCAGCGGAGGGGAAATATACAGACGTTCTTCGTGGCTGGACAGGCGAAGGGTTTTTTCTACGCGAAATACAAGCTGGTGCCGACCATTTTCCAGCTCAATACTGTCGGCGCCACGCAGTAATGAGCTGGAGACTTTTTTTCCATCCAGCACCAGAAGATCAATTTCACTCGACAGACGCAAAGAGGTGGCAAAAACAGTTACCGGCAAACACAGAGCAATCAAGGCTGTCATAATGCCGGCTTTCATAGGTTTCTCCTGTCCAGAAAATATCTGCATCAGATGTATCTAATTTTTTCACTGGTCACGTTTACTAACATATAGACATATTTTTGAGTTTAGCTCTCATGCGCCAGTATGGGATGAATGGTTGCAAGGCCAGGTTTGTCGTACACTTTGTTAAACAGCCTGGAGGAAGACGATGAAAGAGACCGATATTGCTGGCATTTTGACATCTACCCGAACGATTGCACTGGTTGGTGCAAGCGATAAGCCCGATCGTCCAAGCTATCGGGTAATGAAGTATTTACTCGATCAGGGCTATCACGTTATCCCCGTTTCGCCAAAAGTTGCCGGGAAAACGCTGTTGGGGCAGCAGGGGTACGCGACGCTGGCGGATGTGCCGGAGAAAGTGGATATGGTGGATGTCTTTCGTAATTCTGAAGCGGCGTGGGGCGTTGCTCAGGAGGCTATCGCCATCGGTGCGAAGACCTTATGGATGCAGCTTGGCGTAATTAACGAGCAGGCAGCCGTACTGGCACGTGACGCGGGGCTGGCGGTGGTCATGGATCGCTGTCCGGCGATTGAGATCCCGCGGCTGGGACTGGCGAAGTAAGGTTGTGTTGTTGCCTTAGGCACGTTGCTCATCCGGCCCGTGTTGCTGGCCGGATGAGCAACATAAACCCGATAAGCGAATTGCCATCGGGCTTGTGTTCGCATCAATTACGCAGACGCGGAGCCTGAAGCTGTTTACGGATTGTTCGCGCCAGTTCATCCATCGACGGTTGCTCCGGATGTTCTTCCTGTAGCTCGCCACTCAGCTGTGCTTCGGCCAGATACGTATGCACCGGCAGACCATTATCGTCTTCCATCACCACGTGATACCAGGGAGCGGCGCGAAGTTCGTCGTTAACCGCCAGCTCATCGGCTGACGGTTCATCAAGCGAATATTCCGGGTCGATATCCACGACCACTCCGAGGTAACCTAACAGGGAATGGCGGACCTGCTGGCCGATACCGAATTTGCTGGCAATCATAGTCACCTCCCGGGAAATAGATACCCTCTATGTAAGGGTAATATTCCACTTTTCAAGTTACATGATGCGACAGGCAAACCCTTTCAGATACAGCCCTTCCGGGTAGGTAGCGATCACCGGGTGATCGGCGGCCTGACGGAACTGCTCTATAAATTGTACATCACGACCAGCATCTATTGCGGCATCAGCGATGATTTTCTGAAATAAATCGGTGGTCATCAGTCCGGAGCAGGAGAATGTCAGCAATACGCCGCCGGGGTTGAGCAACTGAATAGCCAGCATATTGATGTCCTTATAGCCGCGACAGGCGCCCATTAACTGGCTTTTGTTTTCGACGAACTTCGGCGGATCCATCACAATGACATCAAATTTCTCACCGCGATCGCGATAAGCGCGCAGCAGTTTGAATACGTCATCACGCACAAATTCGGCTTTGCTCAGATCCAGCTTGTTCAGTTCTACGTTCTGGCGGGCAATATCAAGCGCTTCCTGAGAGGTATCGACGCTGACCACCTGACGGCATCCGCCCATTAATGCCGAGACCGCAAAGCCGCCGGTATAAGAGAAACAGTTCAGAACCCGTTGATTTTCTACATAACGGCGCGTGGCCAGACGGCTGTCGCGTTGATCAAGGTAATAACCGGTTTTGTGACCGTGCTGAATATCAACCAGCAGCTTCATCCCGTGCTCTTCGATAGGCAGCAGGGCTGGCGGCAATTCGCCCGTTACTGGCCCTTGGGTCAGCTCCATACCTTCTTTTTTACGCACGGCCACGTCGCTACGGTCATAAATAGCGCAGTCCGGGAACACAATTTGCAGGGCGCTAATCAGCGCGGCGCGTTGAAATTCAGCACCGGCGCTGAGCAGTTGCAATACCAGAAAGTTGGCAAAGCGGTCAATGGTGATGCCCGGCAGACCATCGGACTCTCCTGCGATCAGACGATAGCTGTTCAGCCCGTCTTTTTTCGCCAGCCAGTCGCGCCATGTTTGCGCCTGTTGCAGACGACGGGTGAAGAAATCAATATCGATGGATTCAGACTTGTCGAATGTCCAGACGCGGGCACGGATCTGCGACGCAGGTGAGTACGCGCCGCGTGCTAGCCATTTACCCTGATGGTCAACAATATCGATGGTTTCACCGAGGTTGGCTTTACCTTCCATACGTGCGACAGCACCGGAAAATACCCACGGATGGCGGCGAAGTAATGATTTATCGCGCCCTTTGGCTAACACTAAACGAGGATAATGTGGAATTGTAGATTCAGTCATGCGGAGCAACCTCTCACAAACAGTGACGCGGGCTGGAGTAAAGTACCAACCTGAAACCATTAAAATAAAATGGCGCGTAGAGTAGCACAGATGATGAGGTCAATCATCAGCGTATGGCGCTGGGCGTTTCGGCACAAAACGCTATCACAGAGGCACAGTTTCTTTTATACCCACCGTTTACATTGCTATTTCTTAATCAGAAAAAGGAAATGTAATGAAAGCTGTCTACTCTCTGGCTACCGCCGCTATTGTCGCGTTGAGTTTTGATGCCTCTGCCGCCTCGACATTTCGCCTCACCAGCGCCGATATACCCGCTAACCTGCAATTAACGCAAAAACAAGTGTTTAAGGGGTTTGGCTGCAGTGGCGACAATATTTCCCCGCAGCTGAGCTGGCAAAATCCGCCAGTTGATGCCAAAAGCTTTGCCATTACGCTGTTTGATCCTGATGCGCCAACGGGAAGCGGCTGGTGGCACTGGACCATCGTAAATATTCCGGCTCAGGTCCACACGCTTCCTGGCGGAGCCAGCATGGATAAGTTACCCGCTGGAGCAGTTCAGGGACGCAATGATTTCGGTTATGCTGGATTCGGCGGCGCCTGTCCACCACCGGGCGATAAACCTCATCGCTATCAGTTTACCGTGTGGGCGTTAAATACCGACGCGTTGCCAATTGACAGTAACGCCAGCGGTGCGCTGGTCGGTTTTATGCTGAACAGCCACGTGATCGCCAAAGCGGAATTAACCGCCACTTACGCAAGAAAATAAAGAGGATAAACTGGTGCAGGATGTCCATTTTCGCCATAACAACCTTACCACCGCCGAGGTGCGTTCCGGCCATCTGCACCGCCTGCACCAGGTTAAACTGTTTTCTGCTGCTATTTGCCATATTACGCAGGGAAGTAAGGTCATTATTCAGGATGACAATCGTCTGGTTGCAGGGCCGGGTGAGCTGATTATCATCCCGGCGAATACGCCTCTGGAGATTATTAATCAGCCGGAGCAGGGAGTATTTCGTTCGGATTTGCTGTTGCTGTCGGCGAGCATCATTAGCACGTTTAAAAATAACTGGGTCAAGGATTTCCCTCCGGCAAAATTGACGTCGCTATGCACGCCCATGAGTAACGGACTGGCATTTATGTGGGAAAGCCTGCTGGACGCTGTACGCCAGGACTTACCTGCAAAATTGCAGGAGCATCAGG
Organism: Citrobacter sp. W9; assembly: GCF_026719375.1. NCBI lineage: Bacteria > Pseudomonadati > Pseudomonadota > Gammaproteobacteria > Enterobacterales > Enterobacteriaceae > Citrobacter > Citrobacter sp. W9. Next base: position 847,831 of record NZ_JAPPTE010000001.1, read on the forward strand.
CGATGGGATTATTGCTGGCGCTACTGCATGATGGTGTGGCGGGGCCTCTGCTTATCGAGCGACGGTTTAATCTGACTGAACAGGTGCGACAACTTATTATGTTATCCCCTGCTAAGCTATGGACAGCTCAGGAGATTGCCGGTCACTTGTCCATCGGTACTTCAACATTACGCCGACGATTACAGATGGAATCGCAGAGTTACCGGCAGATAGTCGAAGAGGTGCGCATGTCCTGCGCGCTCTCTCAACTACAATCGACCACGCTGCCGATTGGCGAAATTGCGTTACGCTGTGGCTATCTGTCAGGCTCACGATTTACCGCAAGATTCCGCCAGCATTACGGATGCCTGCCGAAACAGGTGCGCTAAGGCCTTGTAACTGTTCCTTCATTTATGTTGATTAGGAGAACCGCAATGTCGAAAGTCTGCATAATCGCCTGGGTCTATGGTCGGGTTCAGGGGGTAGGATTTCGCTACACCACGCAACATGAAGCGCAACGACTGGGATTGACCGGATACGCTAAAAATATGGATGATGGCAGCGTAGAGGTTGTCGCCTGCGGCGAAAGCGAACGGGTTGAACAGCTAATGAAGTGGTTAAAAGCCGGAGGGCCGAGCAGCGCCAGGGTAGAACGGGTTCTCAGTGAACCACACCGCCCTGGCGACGAGCTAAAGGGATTTAGTATCCGCTATTAAATACATTTGACCGGTTTCGGCAGGCCGGCAATTTTAGTCGCCTGCTTGGCCGGACCTTTTGGGAACAGACGGTAAAGATAACGGCTGTTGCCTTTCTCTTCGCCAAACTTGTTGGCCATCGCTTTTACCAGCATGCGGATAGCGGGGGAAGTATTAAACTCCAGATAAAACTCGCGTACGAAACGCACCACTTCCCAGTGTTCAGGGGAGAGGTCGATACCTTCGTTTTCGGCGATTTTCTCCGCCAGCGGCTCGCTCCACAGCGTGGTATCTTTCAGATAGCCTTCGCTATCGGTCTCAATTTCCTGGCCTGCAAAAATGAACATAGTGCTCTGTCGATAAAGTAAAAACCGCCCCTAGTCTAGCAAATAAGGGGCGGCGTGAGAAACCTTGCCCTACAGAAGAAGCTGTAGCAGATTGTTGGCATTAAGCTTCTTCAGCGCGTTACATTTATACGTCGATACCTGCTTTTCGCTAATCTGCGTCATATGTGCAACATGTTTTACCGATTGTCCGTTAACCAGCCTGTCGAGAACATTGAACTCCATGCCTGTCAGACAACAGTTCAGGCTGCGTACCCGACGCGGCTCTTTAGCAAACATATACGGCGCATCCACGACGGCAAGTCGGTCATCAATGATATACAAGGTCAGCGTGGTAAAACGCTTTCGCAAATGCGTTGCCAGTGCCCAGCCTTTTTCATTGCACACCAGATAAACGGTTCCCTCCCAGCACCTGGCCTCCAGTTGCAGCAGAATGTCGACCAGTGCCAGATGCGTTCTCGTGACGGAAAAGCGGCAACGTACAACGAGGGTGTCGCAGGCCAGCAGCGAACGACGCCACTTTACCGTGCCGCACTTCACCTGAGTCGGCGCGTTACGACGCAGAAGGGCATAGCGCAACCCTTCGGCATAAAAACGATTATTATCAAGAATGACGTAATTCACGGCGGCCTCTTTATAACGTACTGGGCGTGTAAATAATGCGTAGCGTACCGGTGTAATCCCCGGCATTTTTGCTGCTGGCGGCAAAGGCAGGCGTTTTCAGGATAATAGGGGCGGGTACGCACAGTACGCCCTCGCGCCCGCCGGGCAGCACGACCTGACGCAGATACTGTGGATCGTTGGTGCCTTGCCAGACCACGGTTTTACCGTTAGCGACAGTTTCGGTTGCGCCAGTGATGGGATTGGTGACAAAGACCTGATAGTCGAGACGATCCCGCGCATCGGTCTGACTTCCGCCACGTCGCCGGATTGAAAACGCGCCTTCGGTACGGCCTGAAGCGTTGAGCTCGTTGTCCTCAAACCGCAGATAAGTGCGAGTGCTGGTACTGTTTTTTCCGTCGTACAAGCACATATCCAGCGTGTTTTCCCCCTGGATCTCGCTGCCGCCGGGCCGCCCCGGGAAGTTGGTCAGGTTGAGGTTAACGATAGGCGTTGAGTGTGGAAATGCGGGCAGATAAATCTGCTGATTACCCGGATCGACCACCTCAATGCGAATATTTGCCTGCCAGTTGGCGATGGTGAGATAGCCAGGACATCCGACATTCACGTCATTGAAGTTCCCGCTACAGTCGGCGCTCTCCCATTGACGCAGGTTCTGCTTCAGGGTGGCGGTCCAGATGCCCGGTAGGGTGAGCTTATCCAGTTCGCTTTTCACAATATAGAAATCGAAGTAGGGTTCTCTGTTCCAGGCTGCAATAGTAGTTGTCCCCCCCGCGACAAAACTGGCAAAGGTAAAGACTTTGTTACTGATAAACAGGTAGTGATCGCCATACACCTTGATATCTACCGTTTTGCGGGTAAGGGCATGTGTAAAACGTAAATTGATGGCATAAGGCGCGGCCAGGTTCGCCGAGAACCACACCGGGGCGGTCATACAGGCGCCATAGGTGGTATCGGTACGGGATAAGCAGGTCAGGGTATTGCGTCCCCACTTTTGCGGATCGGCGGCATCATAGCCGCCTGATTCATGAAGCCAGATATCGAAACGCGCGGGTGGTGCCATGCGATCGTAGCTTATACCGACGCTGGAGTTTCTTCCGGCCGGGGCGCCCGCCAGCGTCTGGCCAGCCCACAGGAGCAGGAAAAGTAAAATAATAAGGCTTTTGTTCACATCATTTCCCTTTAGTGAGGTTGTCTGCGTTCATGGCAGTCGGGCCGGTCGGCACGCTACGTCCGGCGAGCATTAGCTGCGCCTGTTGCTGGACCGTATCCGGCAGGGCAGAGAAGGTTAATTCCCGGCAAGGGATCGACCCGACATAACGCACGACGTCGCGCATACTCTTCACGTTTAGCGCGCACTGATAAAACTGCTGCTGACGCACCAGGTAGAGGTTATGCAACAGAGCGTCGCTTTGGGCGCTAAACCCGCCGTTGCCAAGGTCGCTCCAGCCGTTTACGTTCAGGGGCACGCCGCCAATAAACGGCGAATGTTGTTCGTCGGTTAACTGGCCGAGCCATGTATAGCTTGCGGTGGTTTGCACGTGCCGACGGAGCAGTTTGCCTGGCACCATAAACAATGTTCTGCTGCCGGAACCTTGTGTGATTTCACTGCTGGCACCTCGGGAGACATCCAGCGATTCGTTAATCGTCAACGTCGTCTGCTGATAGCCAGGCACGGCGAAGAGGGCGCGGCTATTGCCTGGGATATCTGCGCTGCCGCCGTTATCCAGCGACACAGCGACGCGCGGATCCTGGGAATCTTCCGGCGTGGCAACGTTAACCGCGATGGCTGAAGCAGGGCGTCCGTCGCTCCAACGGCCCAGCCACAGGCCAGAGCGAGATAGCGCGAGCGTTGAACTGTAATTGCCGCTGCTGCTCAACGTATGACGCCCATCCTGACGATCCCAGGCGTCGCTGACGGTCAGACTACCGTTGCCATAGCGTCCGCCCTGGCGCGTATAGGCAGAGGCATTGAGCGAATCGCTGTTAATGCCTGACGCGCTCAGTCCATACTCATTTTCACCACGTGCATCGGCATACCAGTTGTGCGCCACGTTGTAGCTCAGCTGGTTTTTTTCATGCTGCTGGTGCTGCCACGTCGCGCCCAGCGAGGTATAACTCGTCGCATCGCCCTGACGGTTATGCGCCATTGACAGGCTTACGCTCAGGTAGCCGCCTTTATCCCTACCTGCGCGGGAGTCATCGTTTCGCATGAAAAGGTTAATGCTGCTGTTGATGTTCAGGCCGCGAGCGTTGAAAGCTGTACTTAAGCCGCCCTGCCAGGCCCGCGTGCGCGAGCGGGTCATATAAACCGACTCCCATGGCAAGCCCGCATCGTGGCGATCGTCGCTGTCCGGGAGTTCCCGACGAGCAACGTAACGTCCTTCGTTGCGGTTATCTGAATACCCCAGACTCGCGTACCAGGTGCCGACAGGGACGGAGAACATGACCGACAGGCTTCGGTAACAGCCATTCACGGCGTCAAACCCTGCGCTTCGGGTATTGCAGTTTTCTGCTGATAACGCGTTGCGATAGAAGCTCAGTGAAAAACCGTCGTTATAGCTGATTTGCTGAATATTGCCGCGTTGACCTTCGCTGCCGTATAGGTAGCTAAAGCGGGTACTTAGCACGCCATCGATCGGGCCGGTGTTGAAACCACGGCTCCAGTCGAGCGCATTTTCCAGAAAACGCTGGTTTTTTTTTATTGTTGCGCCGCTGGTCAGCGCCAGCGTTGGAGTGACGGGCAGGCGGATGCCCGCTTGCGCGACCGCGCTGCGTTTGTCGTTTTGATCGTTATTGTCAGTTTCGCCTGCCTGCAGGAACCACTCGACGCGATCGAAAGGTGTAATGCCGGTTCGGGTAAACGGTACCTGCTCGGTGCGCGTCAGCCGGTTATTTTCATAGACGGACAACGTCACGGTATAGCTCCCGTCCGGGAACGAACGGGTGTCCAGGGTTTGCGCCCCGGCATTCAGATAAAAACTGGCCAGCAGTTGATTACCCCGGCGGGCGTCGATACGCGCATCATGAGAAAGCAATACGGTGATAGGCGTACCCTTTGACTGCTGAACCGGATTGATCCATGCCCTTGTTGAGCCTGTGCGCAAGCCGCGAATTTTACCCAGCGGCAGTTGGCTGAGATTGATATTCCCGCCGGCATTGCTGAACAGATCGCGAGTGTCCATCTCGCCCAACTGAACATAGTATTGGCGCCAGATATCCTGACGAAACCAGGCATTGTTGACGGTTATCTCCTGTTGCTGCTGGTGCTTCGAACGTTGCCCCATCCAGGTCCAGTCGAGGTTAAAGTAGCCGTCCTGGGTGAGTGCCAGCGCGCCATTGCCCTGAACGGTGGCTGACTGGTAATCCCTGTCGGCAACAAAATTGATATTCTGCTGATGGATTAACGCATTCTCGGTGTCCTGCGTGGGCTGATACCACTGGCTTTCAGTGGTTTGTTTAGGCAGAAATTTCTTGTCGAAAAAAAGATTAATACGGGCGTTATTTTCATCATAGATAATGGCCGCGCGCTGGGTATCAAGGTAATCGCACCCCGTTGCGGAGCCATTGCTGCTGCATGCCAGATTGCCGTTACGGGCCAGTGGAACGGCCAGGGCTGCAGACACGGTGGCAATGAGGGCAGGATCGTCATTAAACTGCCGTTTGATGGCCGTGACCACGGTTTCAGGCGCGACAAAACTTACTGTTTCAAGCGTGATATCCGTTTCAAAAAGGCCAAGCGACTCGCCATAGAGATTGACTTCTGTCCACAGGCGCTGTGTTTTCGCCAGATCTTCAAAACCTGCCGGGACGGCCATCTCTGCGCAGGCGAGTTGGATGGATGCGGGTAACAAAGCAACTAAGAGGAGAGTATTTCTGTGAAACGCCATGACCGAGCCTCGACATCATCCTGACGTCAGAGGGTGGGCACCCTCTGACGTTATTCCTTAGGTACTGTGGTGTTACGCACCGCCTTCCGTGGTTGTCGCCTGCGTCAGCATCAGGCTGACAACGCCGCTGTACTGACCGGTTTTCAGAATGCCTTTGGTGGTTTGCGAAATGGTCAGTGGCAGTACTGCGGAACCGTTTTCAATGCTGCCAGGGAACAGTTCAGTTCCGGTAAATTCAGCATCGGTGGTAGACAGTGTTTTATCACCCAGAATGACCGTCATCGGTACAATCTGGTCACCATCCGTGTTGGTGAGTTTTGCCGCACTAACGAGGCGCACTTTGACGTTGCTGGTGGCGGAGTTAGACCACACCTTGGTGTTAAGACGGTAGCTTTCCAGACCACGACCAGGCAGGTACTGCATGTCGATGCTGGCCGGCAGCGGCGTGTTATCGGCCTGGGTCATATCCAACTGTGAGTCAACGCTGGCGTTAACGGTAATATCTTTTTGAATTGCCAGCGCGCTAAAGGACGAGGTCATCGCGGCAACGATCATCAGAGGTTTAATATACTTACGCATTGATATCTCCATATTTACAAATGAGCACCTTGGCTCTTTCAACGAACTACGTGGGTTTTTACTGTGATGTCGTGTTATTGCACGACGGGTAAGTCAGCTTCTTCAGCGGTTTTATTTACCCAGTTGAAGTAGCGGAATTTATATTTCTGGCCATGGCTCATTGTGAGTGTTTTTAATTTCCGTTCAGTGTCCGGATAAATCGTCGCGTCTTCTTTTATCCATTTACACGATGAATTTGCATCACAAATACCAATCTCTCTGAGCGGTACACGCAGCGTGCCATTGTTTTTTAACGTCCCGCGGCGAGGGTCGAACGACAGTGAAATTACGTTTTCTTCTGGAGCAATATGGACCAGTGCGCCCCAAATCACGTTGACGCCCAATGTTGCCATCGCGGCAGGGCTTTCAGCCTTGCCCGGAATAATGCTGTCAGGTTGTTTTACCCCTTCAAAATAGACGCGCCAGGTGGTCTCTTTTTTCGGAGGCATAAGCGATACCAGACGAACTACGCGCATCGCGCCGGCCGCGAGGGCAAATTTTTCGGGCGTAACCACCACGCCATCTTCTTTCCATGACGCCACATCAATTTCTTTTTCCTGAGCCGTGCCGGGATTAAGAATTTTCTTTTGCCTCACCCGAATGAACTGAATATCATCCGTTTTTGAAGCCACCTTAATTTGCGCCGCACCGGAACTGTCTACATTCAGTTCCATGGGATACACGCTCATATTGGCCATTGTCATTTCTGAGAAAAATGGCAATGACAGCGCGGCGACATAAAAGGCGGTTGTCATGCTCACTCTTTTTTTCTGTTTCACAATCAGTCTGCCTGCTCTGAGTTTAAAGGCGGCGCGTTAACACCAGGACACCGTCTGCTTTCGTATCGCTTCAGGGCAGGGAAACTTTAACCAGAACAGCGGTTTGTGAAAATTTGTATTAGTTAACTCGTTATATACAGTTTTTTATCCTGCTTTTTTGGCTTTAAGGTTGTATAGTTAAGCGAAAATACCGCGGCCAAGGATGGGAAGAAAATTCCTTCTGATGAAAAAACAAGCAGATCAGGAGGTGGTTTTCATGTCGATGTACCAGGGAATAAAAAGCATGCGGTTACAGCCGAGAATAAAAGATGTTTTTTATATGCAATAATTCGTTGTTATTTGATCCTGAAGCACATGCAATAAGCCTTGTTGGACAACCTGAGACTGTATTAACACTTTCGGCGCCAGCCGTTCGTCTTTTACAGGAATTTATTAAACACCGAGGACGCGACCTGAGCCGGGAGGAATTGATCACTCGCGTATGGGAAGAGTTTGGCTTTACGCCATCCGGAAATAATCTTAATAAAGCGGTAAGCGAACTGCGTAAAAGCTTCCTGTCTCTGGGAGAGGGGCACGAATTTATCGTCACTGTCCCGCGCTATGGATTCCGTTTTGATGCCGATGTGATTTTTCAGCCTGGTGAGAACATTCAAGCCGCTGAGCCGCAATCCCCTTCCATGCAACCAGACATACAGCCCCGGCGCACTTATCTGAAAAGGTGGTTGATTATAGCGACATTGATCGTCGCAGCGTTGGGGGCGGGCATTTACCTTAGCCGTCCGCAGGAGATAACCGTTCCGGCGAAATTAAAGCAGGTCGAGGAAAAAATCGCACGTTGTAGTGTCTGGATTATCAACGATCATGGACGACCGTTAGTGCTCTCGAAATTAGCTGAGCGACTGGAGGCCAATAACGTGGCTTGTGAGCGCGAGGAGTACGATATTTATTATTTCAGCGCTCGTTTTTCGCTCGCCACCGCCGATGAAATGTTCATCGGTGCCTGCCCGGTCAGTAAAACCAGCCTGTGCAAGACTATTCGCTATAAAAGTGGGGCCGAAAAATGAAAATAAGGCTTCTTTTTGGATTGGGCGGTGCTGTGGTTGGCGGCGCGCTGGCGCTGTTTTACTATTGCGGCGCGGTCGGCAAAAGCGATGTGCTGGCCTGCAGCACTGAATTTAACTTTACGCGCAATGAGGGAAAAACAAGTGAAGTGAAGGTCAATACCATTGCCCAGTTCTATTTTCATCGGGACGGTACAGGCTTGACCACCTACAAAGGTGCAACAAGAGCTGGGGGGCAAAATTTGATTATTGACAGGGATGTAGACTTTACGTGGGAGCGGCGGGACGATGACAACGTCATTGTATTGAGTTACACCAAAACCTGGCGTCGACACAATGACAACACCCCCGATGCCCAGTGGGGAAGCTTTGCCTGGCCGACCGCTCGCTACTACCTGACGATTTCTGAACTTTCACCCGCCGTGTGGCTGATTCAGGACCGGCGTTATCCTACCTATATCTGCCGGAGTGAATAAGGTATAAAAAAAGAGAATGCCAATGGCATTCTCTTTTTTCGTATCAGTGATGCTGCTTAATCGCGGCTGGCGAAGCCCAGAATGCTCAGCAGGCTGACGAAGATATTGTACAGCGAAACGTACAGGCTAACAGTGGCGCGGATGTAGTTGGTTTCACCGCCACGGATGATATTGCTGGTTTCAAACAGGATTGCGCCTGAAGAAATCAGAATAAACACCGCGCTGATCGCCAGATGCAGTGCCGGCAGTTGCAGGAAGATATTCGCAACCATACCGATCAGCACAACCACGATACCTGCCATCAGCATCCCGCCGAGGAAGGACATATCTTTCCGTGTGGTCAGCACATACGCAGAGCAACTGAAGAAGACCAGCGCCGTACCACCCAGCGCCATGCCGATAACGTCACCCATCCCTGCAGACAGGTAGGTATTCAGAATTGGCCCCAGAATGTAGCCCAGGAAGCCGGTAAAAGCGAAAGCTGACAGAATACCAACGGGTTTATCCGCCGTTTTGTAGGTCAGGAACATCAGACCATACATACCCACCAGCGTCAGGATCAGTCCCGGAGAAGGCAGCATCAGCACCGTACTGGCGGTCGCGGTGATCGCCGAAAACGCCAGCGTCAGGCTGAGCAGGAAATAGGTGTTGCGCAGCACCTTATGTGTGCTGAGTAGCGATGTACGATCGCGCGAAGAACTAATAATACGATCCATGAGTCACTCTCTTATGACAGATGTAATTAATGATGAAGGATAATGAAATCAAGGGGAATGACACAGCGGTTTTACCCATCTTTACGCAGTTTAACCCGCCAGGCTTAAGCATATTATTTCAGCAAAAGCTCCCGAATCAGATGTTAGCACTGTATGTGTAAAAATGCCTGTTAGATATCGGCCAGGTTACTGAAAAATATTGCGTAATTCCCGTTTCTCTCTGACAGTGACAGCGGTGTCATCATAAACAGAGCAATAAGGTAAAGGGAATGACTCAAGATAAAACGAAGAGATTTACATTTACGCTGTTGGCTGTCTGTTTGATGTCGGTAAACGGCGCGGCGAGGGCGGCAAATGTTCCGGCAGGAACAGTACTTGCAGAAAAACAGGAACTGGTCAGAAACAACGGCAGCGAACCGGCGTCGTTGGATCCGCATAAAGTCGAAAGCAACGTGGAGTTTAATTTAATCAGCGATATGTTCGACGGACTGGTAGCGGTTAAGCCGGATGGGTCTATTGAACCCCGTCTTGCCGCCTCCTGGGAGAATAAAGGTAACACCGTCTGGACCTTTCATTTACGTCCGGGCATAACCTGGTCGGATGGATCGGCTATCACCGCACAGGATGTCGTCTGGAGCTGGCAGCGCCTGGTCTCGCCGCAAACGGCTTCACCATATGCCTCGTATCTGGGCAATATGCACGTGGCGAACGCGGTCGATATTGCTCAGGGTAACAAAGATCCCGCTACGCTAGGGGTCAAGGCCCTGGATGATACCACGCTGGAAATTACCTTAACGCAACCGACAGCGGCATTTTTGGCGATGCTGGCGCACCCGTCGTTGGTCCCGCTCGATAAAGTGCTGATTGGCCGTTTTGGCGATAAGTGGACCCGCCCAGAGCATATTGTCAGCAGCGGAGCGTACAAATTATCGCAGTGGGTGGTCAATGAGCGCATCGTTGCCGAGCGTAACCCGCATTACTGGGACGATCGGCACACGGTCATTAATAAAGTCACTTACCTGCCTATTAGTTCAGAGTCTGCTGACGTGAACCGCTATAAGGCGGGTGAGATTGACATTGTGTATAGCGTACCGGTCAATCAGTTTGCACAGTTGAAAAAGACCATGGGCGATGAACTCCATGTCTCGCCTCAGCTTTCAACCTATTACTATCAGTTCAATACGACCAGAGCGCCCTTTAATGACCCGCGCGTGCGTCGGGCGCTGAATATGGCGTTGGATAAAGACATCATTGCGCAAAAGGTGATGGGCCAGGGGCAACGTGCGGCGTGGGTTATCAGCCAGCCTGAAATAGGTGGGGTACAACTGCATGCGCCAGAGTATGCGTCGTGGCCACTCGACAAACGCATTGCTGAAGCTAAAAAACTGCTCACGGAGGCCGGGTATGGTCCTGACCATCCGCTGAGCTTAAATCTGCTCTACAACACCTTCGAAACGCACCAGCGTATTGCGATTGCCGCATCGTCAATGTGGAAGAAAAATCTTGGCGTTGAGGTGAAGCTGCAAAATCAGGAATGGAAAACCATGCTGGATACTATGCACACCGGTAATTTTGACATTGTGCGCTATGCGTGGATAGCCGACTATGACGATGCCTCTAGTTTCCTCAATATTTTCCGCACCGGGGACAGTGAGAATACCACCGGGTACAGTAGCCCCGCCTTTGATGAAGCGATGCATAATGCAGCGAAAGCAAGTTCACTGGAAGAGCGAGGTAAAGACTACCAGCAGGCTGAAGATCTGTTAGGTGAGGATGTACCTGCTATTCCGATTTATCACTATGTTCGCACTCATCTGGTGAAGCCGTGGGTAGGAGGATTTGCGCCGGATAACCGCGGAAATTACTACACCAAAGATATGTACATCAAAAAACATTAAGCGTGGTAGCCGCTATTTGTGCTGAATAAATGGCCAATTTGTTTTTATTTCAGTCGATTAACACTATTTTGGCTGTTTTTCAGGCAAACGAACACATTGGTACTTTACAGGTCCGTTCGGGATGTTTATAGTGCGCCTCATTGGAAGCGTGGCCGAGCGGTTGAAGGCACCGGTCTTGAAAACCGGCGACCCGAAAGGGTTCTAGAGTTCGAATCTCTACGCTTCCGCCAAACATGAAAAGGGGTTACCGAAAGGTAACCCCTTTTTGCTTATAAGGGAAATGCGAAAACTGTTACTGTGAGAGTTGGTAATGTTACGTCGCCTGGAATTGGTAACTGAAGGGCCTAACCGAGTAACCATCATACTTACCACTTCAGCCCAGGCGAGCTCTGGGTAACTTCTTTTTCGCTGGATATGATTGCTGCTGACTCTTCGAAAATAAAGCCCTCAACATTAAGTGTGAGGGCTGGTAATAATTAATTGTTATATTTTCCTAAAAACACGATGGCGTTATTGTCCGAAATGAATAATGTATAATATTCATTTGATGATACCGGCTTAATACCTTTTTTTATCATATCAGATAGTCTATTTTTGTTTTCTTGCTCATCCCCATAACCATGAAGGGTTTGCGTGAACCCTTTGTTGACCAATTGATATGACGCTAAAAACTCAGTGGCGGGAAAAACGAAATAGCCTATAAGTGGTTTATTATCTATTAATAATTTTGCTCTTTCATTTTTATTCAATTGGCCTACAGTACCAATGGAAGCGATGTCTTTATGAGTGGCAATGTCTTGCGCAATCATGTTAAAAACAAAATCTTCATATTCTTGTTGTGACTTCATAGCGTTGCTTAATTGAGCGCTAAAAGCAAGCGAAGCAATGACTGGGATCAGTGCAGCGTATTTAAAACGAGGAGCGAAACGCATAATCGGTATAGCAATTATAACCAGTATAACTGAAAACGAGACTAAAGTACGGGGAAGTACTGGTGCGTCCTGAAGTAATAATGTTGGTCCCATAAGTGAAATAATGAATATTAAAAAGGAGATAGCGCCATACAAAATAAATGTTGCTATTTGCTTAATATTAGTACGGTAAGCAATGAGCATAAACACGCAACTGATAAGTATTGGGATTGCGAAGTAAATGTAAACCGGGTGATAGAGATAAGAAAGAACCATTTCTTTTAAGGCAATTAATGTTTTGGCCAGATGCTCCAATCCACTCTGGTCTGGATGTATTAATTCTGCTCGAGAGTTATTTTTGGGCGAAAAGAAAAGCATATAGATAAGAAAAAATGATATGAATAAAATTGTTTTCTTGCATAAGAAAAATATCGATTCCTTGATCTTTATATCTTTTTTTGTTGCGATGATGATTACATCAATTGCAAGCAAGCCAATAAAAATATTGGCACATGGTTGATATAAGGTTAAAGATAATACGCCAGTTACTAATTTTGTTGCAATCTCTATCCTCTGGTTTTTATTTTTATAGGTATATGCAATCACCGCAAGGAAAAAGGCAATCGACATTCCGAGACTATCATATCTGTACGCAATATTCTGCAAAATGAATGGATTGAATATTAAAAGTGCTGCCACCATGTTTGCGTTCGAAATGTCTGATTTAAACAGGTGCTTACTGAGCGCAAGCGAAGATGCACCTAAGAAAATACATGATGCGAGCATTGTATAAGGAAACAGGTCAAGGTTATAGTGCCCACTGGCAGAAAAAAACCTTGTTAAAATATCTGCAAAAGGTCGACCTAAACCACGCCAGCCGTAATATCCAGTTATAGATCTATCTAAGTCATCTCTATAATATATGCCTGCCTGGATTAAGGGATAGATAAACAACAGGGCTAATCCTGAGTAAATAAACAATGCTTTTTTATCGTATCTGGAGAACATTTTAAATCCTGTCTTGTTTTTTAACTATATAGCGTGGCCGTTGTTTGGTTTCGATGTAGATTCTACCTATGTACTCACCGAGCACACCGATACCAATTAACTGAATCCCACCCAGGAAAAGGATTGAAACAATAATAGATGGGTATCCCGCAACCGGATTTCCCCAAAAAATCTTGTCTATAATCATCCATGCACCGAACAAGAAGGATACGGCGGCTACAAAAAAACCAATGTAGGTCCATATCCGCAATGGAAACGTTGAAAAACTGGTAATACCCTCCAGGGCAAGATTCCACAATTTCCAGCCATTAAATTTTGATTTACCAGCAATGCGTCCTGCTCGTGTGTACTCAACAACATCAATACTGCCACCGACCCAGCTAAGCACACCTTTCATAAAGAGATTACGTTCCGGCATAAGTTTGATGTTATCAACTACATCGCGGGACATAAGTCTAAAGTCACCAACGTTTTCTTCGATCTTCGGATCGCTTATTTTATTGTGTAATTTATAGAACCACTCAGCGGTTTTACGCTTCAGTTTTCCATCCGTGGAGCGGTCTGCACGCTTAGCCAGCACAATATCTGCGCCCGCAAGCCACTTATCGACCATCAATGGAATTATTTCGATTGGATCCTGTAGGTCAACATCGATCGGAATAACTGCTTCACCAGAGGAACGCTCAAGGCCTGCAAAAATTGCTGGTTCTTTTCCAAAGTTGCGCGTAAATGAAATGGGGACGACGAGCTTATCAGATACGGCGAGAGCATTAATGATGGATTCTGTAGCGTCTTTGCTACCGTCGTTGATAAACACAATTTCGACATCATATTTTTTTAGTTCTTCATGCCCACGCACCGTGTTGTAGAAAATAGGTATAGTATCTTCTTCATTGAACACCGGCACAATCAGAGAGATTTTCATTTCGGATCCCTAAAAACAATGAACCTTGAGTATAAGAAGCCACATACCAGGCTGATACAGGAGAACTCTATCAACGTTATGAGAGGGGAAATGTTGTAGTGATCGGATACCTGACCAGAGATAAAGCTCAGTAGCCCCATAAATCCAACAAATAGCACATACCCTCGGCTGGTGGCTTTTGCACTAAATGTAAATTTTGCGTTGGCAAAAAATGAAAATGTCACAGCTATCAAAAACGCCACCACGTTGCTCACGGCCTGGTCATTTTTCATGATGTATACCATGATGCCGAACACCGCCCAATGTAATGCCGTGTTTACAATCCCTACGGAAATGTAGCGTGAAAGTAGCTTTATCATAATTAAGAAAGGTCTAATAGAAAGTGTGCGAGTTTAACATTGATGCAAAACGAGATCGACACCTCGACTTTGACCTTTCGCAGAGGCTTGTTTTGTGATACCTCCGAGCGACTGTGCCGGGGGCGCGGTTTTCCGCTGAGCCACAAGACTGCAACACTAACTCTCAGAAATGAGAGGCCGATCCTCTGAGCAGGACTTTTGTCCTCAATCCCCTGCAAACGTCTGGTTACAATCCCTGCATATTTTCAATACCCATAATTCAGGAATTGTTATGACTGCACATATTAATGCTAAACCGGGTGATTTTGCGCCAACTGTGATTATGCCGGGCGATCCGCTACGCGCGAAATTTATTGCCGAAAACTATTTAATGGATTACCGCGAAGTTACCAATGTGCGCAATATGTTGGGCTATACCGGTCTTTATTTTGGACAACCCGTTTCGGTAATGGGGCACGGAATGGGCATTCCTTCAATGACGCTTTATGCCCATGAACTGGTACATGATTTTGGCGTGCAGAGAATTATTCGCATCGGTAGCATGGGGGCGACACAACATCATGTCAAAATGCGCGATATTATCCTTGCCGTCGCTGCCGGAACGGATTCCGTTACAAATTTAAAACGTAGCGCGGGCTACGCAATGGCGACGTCTGCGCATTTTCCACTATTACAGCAGGCGTGGACGTTGGCACAAAAGGCCGGAATCGATATTAAGGTCGGTAACGTCTTCAGTGGCGATCTTTATTATGACCCTGACGAAAATTTAATTCCGGCACTGGAAAACTTCGGTGTACTGGGGGTGGATATGGAAGTGGCAGGACTCTATGCCCTGGCGCATCAGTTTAGTATTGAAGCACTGGCTATTTTAACCGTATCCGATCATTGCCTGACAGGAGAAGAAACGACGGCAGAAGAACGACAGTTAACCTTTAAAAATATGATTGAGCTGGCGCTAAATACTGCCGTTACGGCTTAGCCCTGACTTCTAATTGAACCAATCAGAGATGGCATTATATGAAGAATAAAATAGCACTTACGCTGATTAGTTTTCTGGCAAATTTTATAATGGCAGGGTTTGCCAGTCAGTTCGGCATGCTGATTGAACCGATTGCAGTACGCTACAGTGCCGATGTAAATACTGTCGCCTCGATATTTTCGTTACTCAATGGCGGAGCATTAGCCGGGACTATCGCCGCCTTTTTCCTGATAGAAAAAATTGGTGTGAAGCGTATGACGCTCATTATCTACTCGATAGTGTTCCTCTGCGCGCTGGCGATGCACGTAAGCCCCGGCTTATGGCCGGTGATGGTCGCCATGGCCTTAGTGGGATTCTGTGGGGGGATTGGCCTGTGCGTGGCGGGAACGATCGTGGTTTCGGTTTGGCAGGATCGCATTCAGAGCACAATGCTGGTGGTACAGGATGCCACCTTTAACGTCGCGGGCGTGGTTTTTCCGCTGATCACTACCTTTGCCCTGACGCATAATATGTCGTGGAGTTATAGCTACCTTAGCGTTGGCATAGTGGCCTTACTCACGCTGGGAGTTGTGATGCTAACCCGCTTCAATGCCTGTGAAACGGCTCCTGAGGCGGATCGCACAGACGCAGTGAAATCAGAGTGGAATCCTGGGATTATTAGCGGCGGTATAGGTCTGTTTTTAGGCATGCTGGCGCTGTACACCTTCCTCACCTGGGCACCGTTATTTGTGAAGAACAAGTTTGGTATTCCGTTTGAAGAGGCCGGGAATATTATTACCCAATACTGGGGGGCTGCGCTGGTGGGGGCGTTAGTCTCTACCGTGATTGTTGCCCGGGTGAAGATCCATTATTTCCTGCTCAGTATTATTCTGCTGGCGTGTGTGATTACCACCATTATCGTTACCAAAGAACAGATCTCTGGGCTTGATTATCTTGCCTACAGTTATGGGTTTGTCTGTGCGGCATTGTATAACTCCTTTATTGCTTATGGTGTTTCTTTTGTGAAGCGCGCGAGTAGTCAGAACGTTTCATATATTTTAATTAGTGGTAGTGCCGGGGCCATGTTTAGTCCGGCGATCAGCGCCCTGATGGAAAAAACGATGGGACTGCAGAAAATTATGTATGCAATACCGGTGTTGTATTTAATTATCTTCGTCATGCTGATGGGGACACTCAAACTCAAACGTAAATAAATACAGTAATAACGCTTACCTCCTTAATTAGATAGCCAGCCGCCACACCCTTTATCGGGTGGGGCGACTCACAACCTTACTCAAAGGAATTGAAAATGCTGAAGAAAAATATATCAATGCTTAAAAAAACAGTTCTGGGTACTGTATTTGCTATCAGCTGCACGCAAGCCCTTGCGGCTGATTATACTGATGGCAATATTCGCAAAAATGATTTTAACTGGATGCAATTGAATTTAATGCAAAGTGTGGATGCGAAAGTACCGTATGGTATTCGTAATGACACCTATCTGGAACTGGAGTTCGGTGCACGTTCCGGGATTATCGACCTGTATGGTTATGTCGATTTTTTTGATATTTTAGACAGCAAGCAGGACGACCGTCACGGTGGCGATAACTTCTTCGCCAAGATTTCCCCGCGGTTTTCCCTGGATGCTATTTTTAATAAAGATTTATCCGTGGGGCCGTTTAACGAATTCTATATCGCGACGGTGAATAACATTGGCGATCGGGAATTGTTTGAACATTACGTTGGTTTAGGTACGGATGTTAAGGTTCCATGGTTTGGTATGATGGGAATGAACATCTATGCACACTACGTTCGTGAAAACTACGGCGCGGATAACGAAGGTAAGTGGGATGGTTACATGTTCTCGACCAACTGGTCGACGCCGTTCTATACCTTCGCCAACGGCAGTTATCTCAATTATCAGGGATACTTTGACTATCAGTTTGCCGCTAACAAGATAGCTAACCAGCCGCTATACAGTAATAACGCGATTGAATGGTATAACGGCATTTACTGGCATTCAGAGCACTACGCGGTAGGTTATGGATTGAAGTATTTCCGCAATATGGCATTGATGGAAAACCATGGTGGAGCAGGGCGCACCACCGGTCTTGGTCACTATTTCAATCTCACCTATAAGTTCTGATAGCGACCCGACGGCACACCAACACTCAGAATGGTTGGTGTGTCAGTCAATGATGTCGTTGCCGAGAAATTGGCGTAAACCTTCCAGATCCTTAATTTCCAGACCTTGTTTCGTGCGCGTTACCAGCCCGGCATCCGTCAACGCTTTTACCGCCCGTCGATATACCCTGTCGGTGGTGCCGAATCGCTCCGCTTCCTGATATTTTTTATGAAAACCATCCATCGGTTGCTTGTTCTGATGCTGGCGATACAGGTCGTACGCGACGTTGTGTACGATCGGGTAGAGCATCCGGTGCAGGAAAATTTCTAACATATCCTGATAGTCAACGGCCATCGCGCTGGCGAAAAATATCGCCAGTCTGGGGTGTTGGTTCAGCGCCTCTTCCAGGCGTTCACAGCTACACACCGCTACGGTCAGCGGCTCTTCGGCTACGATATCCAGTTGGCAGCGGTAACCGGTAAAAAACTCCATTTCTCCAAACAGTTGCTCATCACATTCCATTGCGCCCAGTTGAAAACGACGCCCATTCTCAGCGCTGTAGCGCAAAGAAATTCTGCCCGACTGCACCATAATCAGCCGATCAACAATTTGTCCCTGGCGATAGAGATATTCATCTTCCTGGATAATCTGGGTTTCAGAGAGCAACTCCAGGAATATTTTCTCGATTAAGGCATCATCCTGCTGCCAGATATTGTGAAAACGACCTTTGGTAAGGGGTTTTAGCTGCATGGCCTAACGTCTTATGGTTTGAGATATTTCTTGTTCTGACTGTATGCCATCTGTTGAGTAATGTCATTAAACGTGAGCAGGGCCAGCGCGATGCTGACCCCGACGCACTACGGATGGCTGATAAAGCGAGACAGGCGTTGGCGCAACACGCGGTTTTCCTGACGCAACTGCGCGTTCTCTTCTAACAATGTCAGCGCAACGGCGATTCCCGGCCAGTCAAGCTCCAGCTCCTGGCGCAGGCGCATTGCGCGTCGCATTACGGTCAGGGCATGATCGTCAAAGGTCTCGTCTTCATGGGGTTCAATCATCCCTAAGCCGACAATCTCATGCAGTTCCTCTTCTGATACACCGGTGTACAGACAAAATTCGGTAATGCTAAAGGTGACAGTGACGTTAGCCATTATGCTTTCCCCCACTCTTTGCGCGGATCAAAGGTCTTTTGTGCATCTGCCAGCTGTTGCCACAGGGTGGCTGTGTTGTCGTCAGGTTTCGGCGGCATCACGATTTTGATCACCGCGTACAAATCGCCGGTATGTTTTTTACTCACCAGACCTTTGCCTTTAATGCGTAACCGCTGCCCGGCCTGACTGCCCGCAGGGATGGTTAACAGGATGCTTTCTTTCAGCGTAGGTACGGTCACTTTCGCGCCCAAAGCAGCTTCCCACGGCGCTACGGGAACGACAACTTCCAGATCCTGATTGACGATATCAAACAGTGGGTGCGGTGCGATATGAATCACCAACCACAAATCACCATTCGGCCCTCCGTTTTCACCAGGGGTACCCTGGCCTTTCAAACGGATACGCTGACCGTTGCCCACGCCTGCCGGGATTTTCACGTTCAGTGTTTTGGGAATTTCTCGTTCAACCATGCCGAAGGCATTGTAAACCGGCAGGTTGTAACTGATAGTGCGGCTGTGCTCAGTGAGCGTTTCTTCAAGGAATACGGCAACTTCAATTTCAATATCGTGTCCGCGGCTGGCATGGCGCTGTCGCGTGTGGTGTGCATGCTGACCAAAAATGGAGGAGAAAATATCGTCGAAATCTTCGGCGCTGTAGTTTTGATTCTCTCCTTGCTGGAATTGACGGTTGAACTGAGGGTCGTTGCGGTGCTGCCACAACTGGTCGTACTCGGCGCGTCGCTGTTCATCACTCAGTACTTCCCAGGCTTCAGCGACCTCTTTGAACCGGGCCTCTGCGTCAGGCTCTTTGCTGACATCAGGATGGTATTTACGGGCGAGTCGACGATAGGCGGTCTTGATTGTCTTGAGATCGTCTGTCGGTTTCACGCCCATAATGGCGTAATAATCCTTTAATTCCATAGCGTTCTCTCGTGTAAATCAACACTTGCAGAAGGTGAACCCTGACAAAAGGTGTCACCGCTAAGTTTAGGGTAATCCTGATAACGGCGAATGCCAACCGGGAAGAAAGGATATCGGTATAAACGATGCTGGCGTCGCACCACCAACAGCGCGTTGCAAGGTGGTGGCGTCTGTTGTGTGGTGCGAATAGTCGGATTAGCGAAATATCAGGATTTGGTCATCAGGAAGCGGACCGTATCTGCATAGTTCTGTACGAAAGAATTAAGGTCATCTGATTTCAGTCCCTTCGGATTGATCATATATTTACCGTTAATAAAAATGGCAGGCACACCTTTTAAATCCACCGCTTTAGCCATTTCCTGTTGTTTGGCGGTGAGTGATTTCACGGCAAAGCTATTCCACGCGGCATCATAATCGCTGGCGCTAACGCCGGCGTTGATAAATACGTTACGAATATCGTCTGCTGTCTTAATCGTTTGTTTTTTCTGCACGGCATCAAAAAGCAATGGTTTCACTTTGTCCTCCACGTTCAGGAGAATGGCGACGGACCAGGCATGCGTCATGTCTTGCCCCAAAGGGCCTAAAAAATCGACGTGATACTCGGTGAGTTTGACATCAGCAGGCAGAACTTTTTTCACGTTATCAGTCACTTTAAACACTTCATCATATTGATAGCATGAAGGGCAGTAAAACGAGAAAAACTTCAGCGCCGCCGGTGCTGTAGTGACGGGTTTTTCCAGTGAAATAAATTCTTTGCCGTCGGTAAATGTTGCCGCCTGAGCGCTAACTGTGAAAAGTAATCCAATCAGGGGTAATAAATATTTTTTCATTTCCATATACTCTAAATAACATTTATTAAACATGTTGTTCTTGAAATGAACGGGTGTCCATTACGTTACGCTATAATACGATACTCACATTGAAAATGTGCTGAACCTTACTTTCATTTACGCATCAATACATGGCAGTACATTCGACGTGTCTTTTTTGTGCTGGTGTTAAATATTACCGGGTACCCTTTGTAAATGATGAATAATAACTGGTGTAACATTTTAAGGGGGTATTTAATCCGCAATGTTATATTGTAATAAGTAATGCTGAAAATATGATGAATAATCATTTCACATATAGCGTTTTTATTGCGCGAGGGCGTGTATGACCTTCAAATAACAGGACATAACTTTACAGCGCAAAGGTTGCTAAAACCTGGCGAGTGGTTAAGATAACCCGCATCAATCAGTGAGGGTAGAATGGCGAAACGTCAACGGCTGGGATGGTGGTTCCTCTGTCTGGCATGTGTTGTGGTGATGGTTTGCACCGCGCAACGCATGGCGGGCCTGCATGCGTTGCAGATGAACACCGTTGCCACCAGCGTTGTCACAAGCGAACAAGCGCAACCTGATGAGGCTGCCCCGGTTACCCCTTGTGAACTGAGCGCGAAGTCGTTACTGGCTGCGCCGCCGGTACTGTTTGAGGGCATTATTCTGGCGTTGTGTCTGCTGCTGTCGCTACTGGCGCCAGTGCGGGCGTTTCGTTTACCTTTTTTCCCACCGCGAGCCATCTCGCCGCCCACTCTCAGGGTACATCTCCGATTTTGCGTCTTCCGTGAATGACAGAACAGCCGTTGCTGACTGTTAGATAATTATTCACGGAGAAAAACTATGATGACTGTTTTCAGGCAGGCGCTGCTCTGTCTGTTATTACTCTGGCTGCCCGTATCCTGGGCGGCTGACCCCGGCTGGCTACGTTCACCCGATAACGATCACGCCAGCGTGCGATTACGCGCCGATACCTCAGCCGCCGGTGAAACCCGTCTGCTGCTGGATGTTAAACTGGAAGATGGCTGGAAAACCTACTGGCGTTCGCCGGGGGAGGGGGGCGTTGCGCCGTCTATCGCCTGGAAGGGCGAAATGCCGACGGTCGACTGGTTCTGGCCAACCCCTGCGCGTTTTGAGGTCGCCAATATCACCACCCAGGGGTATCACGATCGGGTGACGTTCCCGATGATGGTGCGCGGCAGATCGCCCGCCACGCTTAGCGGCGTGTTGACACTATCTACCTGTAGCAACGTTTGCCTGTTGACGGATTTTCCTTTTTCCGTGACGCCCACCGCCGAGGATCCGACTTTTGCGCATGACTATGCTCAGGCGATGGGGCAGATCCCGCTCGCCAGTGGCCTGACTGATTCTCTTCATGCCGGGGCGCGCGCTGGAGAACTGGTCGTTGAGGCGCAGCGCGCCGGAGGCTGGACTGCGCCTGGGCTGTATCTGGATACCGTAGATGATGCGGATTTTGGTATGCCGCAAATCCAGGTTGACGGGGAAACGCTACGCGCCACGGTACCTGTCCATGATGGCTGGGGGGAAGGCGCGCCGGATCTGCGCGGTAAGTCGGTCACGCTGGTTTTGGCTGATAATGGCGTGGCGCAGGAAAGCCGTCTTGCGATTGGCGAAGCGCCAGCCATCGATAACGCTTCGCTTCCGCTGTGGCAGGTGGCGCTAATGGCGTTACTGGGCGGGTTGATTCTCAACCTGATGCCCTGCGTGTTACCGGTGCTGGGTATGAAGCTGGGTTCGATTTTACTGGTTGAGGAAAAAAGCCGCCGCCAGATTCGCCGTCAATTCCTCGCATCGGTAGCCGGAATACTGGTCTCCTTTATGGCGCTGGCGCTATTGATGACGGTACTGCGGTTAACCAATCAGGCGCTTGGCTGGGGGATCCAGTTCCAGAATCCGTGGTTCATCGGTGTCATGGTACTGGTGATGCTGACGTTCAGCGCCAGCCTGTTCGGGTGGTTTGAGTTCCGCTTGCCTTCAGCGATGACCACCACGCTGGCGACTCATGGCGGCAACGGCCTGGCGGGACATTTCTGGCAAGGCGCATTTGCGACCCTGCTCGCCACGCCATGCAGCGCCCCGTTTCTGGGCACGGCGGTGGCGGTGGCGCTGACGGCCTCATTGCCGACGCTGTGGGGACTGTTTATCGCGCTAGGTCTGGGGATGAGCCTGCCGTGGCTGCTGGTGGCCCTGCGTCCCGGTCTGGCGCTGCGCCTGCCGCGACCGGGGCGCTGGATGAATATCCTGCGGCGTCTGCTCGGCGTGATGATGCTGGGTTCGGCTATCTGGCTGGCGACATTGCTGCTCCCGCATTTAGGGCTGGCAGGGCAAAGTAGCGCTAAAGAGAGCGTGAACTGGCAGCCACTTAGCGAGCAGGCGATTGAAGAGGCGCTGGCGCAACACAAGCGTGTGTTTATTGACGTCACGGCGGACTGGTGTATTACCTGTAAGGTAAATAAATACAACGTCTTGCATAAAGATGACGTCCAGGCCGCGCTGCAGCAGCCGGATGTTGTGGCGCTGCGCGGCGACTGGACGCTCCCTTCTGAAGCCATCACCGAATTTTTGAAAAAACGCGGCCAGGTTGCTGTGCCGTATAACCAAATTTATGGCCCCGGTCTGCCGGAAGGTCAGGCGTTGCCAACGTTGTTAACCCGCGATGCGGTACTGCAAATGTTGAATGATGCTAAAGGAGTCACCCCATGAAGATGATGATTGTTCTGTTGTTAAGCCTGTTTTCCGCCGTCAGCGTGGCGAAAGAGCCTGCGCCATTTACCCCGGAGCAGGAAAAACAAATCGAAGCGCTTATTCAGGAAGCCCTGTTTAACGATCCCAACAGCCCACGAATTGGTGCAAAGCAGGCGAAACTGACGCTGATAAACTTTACCGATTACAACTGTCCATACTGCAAACAGCTCGATCCGATGCTGGAGAAAATTGTGCAGAAATACCCTGACGTGGCGGTGGTCATTAAACCGCTGCCATTTAAAGGGAAAAGTTCGGAACTGGCGGCGCGGACCGTGCTGACCACCTGGCATCAGCATCCGCAACAGTTTCTGGCGCTGCATGAAAAGCTGATGCAGAAGAAGGGCTATCATACTGACGTGAGTATCAAGCAGGCCCAGGAAAAAGCGGGTGCCACTCCGGTGACGCTGGACGCGCAAAGCGCTGAAACCCTGAGTACGAATCTGCAACTGGCGCGACTGGTCGGGGTGCAAGGTACTCCTGCAACGATTATTGGCGATGAACTCATTCCGGGCGCAGTACCATGGGAAACGCTTGAGGACGTCGTAAAAGAAAAACTGGCGGCAGCCAATGGTCAGTAAACTGCGCCGCTGGCTGCGCGAAGGGCTGATCTTACTGGCGTTGTTGGCCGGTGTGATGTTGCTGATGGATGCCTGGCGTGCCCCGCAGCTCCCTGCCTCTTTTGACAGCACACCTTTACAAACGCTGGATGGTGAAACCGTCACGCTGGCGGCGCTGAGTCAACACGAGCCAGTATTGCTCTATTTCTGGGCCAGCTGGTGCGGCGTGTGTCGCTTCACGACGCCGGAAGTCGCCAGGCTGCGTTCGCAAGGGGAAAACGTGATGACCATTGCGCTACGCTCCGGTAATGAAGCTGAGGTATCCCGCTGGCTGTCGCGAAAAGGCGTGGACTTTCCGGTCATCAATGATGCAAACGGGGCAATTTCCCGCAGTTGGGCAATCAGCGTCACGCCCACGCTGGTGGTAATGTCGCAAGGCCGGGTGGTGTCTACAACCAGCGGCTGGACCAGCTACTGGGGCATGAAGCTTCGGTTGTGGTGGGCGAAAACGTTCTGATATTCGTGCCGGGGAAACCCGGCATTTTTTTATGCTGCCGCCGCTAAAACGGGAGGACATATTTCGTTGTCTGGCGAAGCAAGCAGAGTGATTGATGTTCAGAATGAGTCACCTTCTCTTTGCAGGAAAGTGCAATATGACGAGTTCTGTAGCGTTTGGACCTTCTCTGGTAATGATGATTGCCGCCACATTTGTCCTCGCCGGCATGGTGAAAGGGGTCACCGGTATGGGGTTACCCACCGTGGCGATGGGGATCCTCGGATCGCTTATTTCGCCGGTTGCCGCGGCGGCAATGCTGCTCTTACCCTCGCTTATTAGTAATTTGTTTCAGTTTGGCGGCGGCGGTAATACACGCAGATTGCTCAAACGGCTGTGGCCAATGCTGTTGACGGTAGTGGTGGCGACCCTGCTTGCCAGCGCCTGGATTACCGGCGGCGACACGGCCCGTACCCAGTTTGCGCTCGGCGTAGCGCTGGTGGCTTACGCCATCTGGACGTTGGCGGGTAAGACGATCGCGGTGGCCGCGCACCGTGAAAAACCATACTCCCTTGTTGTTGGATTCGTTACCGGCTTGCTGACCGGCGGAACCGGCGTATTTGTGATGCCTGCGGTGCCCTGGATCCAATCCCTGGGTTTTGAGAAAGATGAACTGGTGCAGGCGCTGGGGATCTCTTTCACATTTTCAACGCTGGCGCTGGCGCTCGGACTGTGGTGGCACAATGCGCTGCCCGCACAGTCGCTGAGCTTATCGGCGTTGGCCATTGTGCCTGCGCTGATTGGTCAGTGGATGGGGACTCGTGTGCGACGGGTTATATCTCCGCTGGTGTTTAAACGCTGTTTTCTGTTGTGTTTGCTTGGACTGGGTGTGGAGATGATGGTGCGTGCGGCGTGACCCTTCGGTGACTTTAGCGCGT
The DNA here is from genome assembly GCF_026719375.1 of Citrobacter sp. W9. Taxonomy (NCBI): domain Bacteria; kingdom Pseudomonadati; phylum Pseudomonadota; class Gammaproteobacteria; order Enterobacterales; family Enterobacteriaceae; genus Citrobacter; species Citrobacter sp. W9. The sequence goes on from NZ_JAPPTE010000001.1 coordinate 872,837, forward strand.
TTTCATGGCATCGTTAATTCAGATATTTAGCGCCAACGAGGTCACTATGGTATCCGTGATGTTAAAGGAAGAAGAGGGCGAGCTGGAGTCGCGCATGGCGCTCACTGCGGCAGTCATGGCCGATAAATCGCGCTCGCGTATGCTGTGTGCGCTGATGGATGGCCGCGCCTGGACCGCGACCGAACTTAGCGCCGTAGCGGATGTGTCTGCTTCGACTGCCAGCGCGCATCTGGCGCGTTTGTGCGAACAACATTTTGTGGTGGCGCTCGCTCAGGGAAGGCATCGTTATTTTCGCCTCGCAAGCGCGGAGATTGCTGAACTGCTGGAACGACTGATGGGGGTGGCGTGGGCGACATCTCCCCCTCGAAAAATCACCACGCCCCTAAGTTTGCGGCATGCCCGCACCTGCTACGACCATCTGGCCGGAGAAGTGGCGGTGAGACTGTTTGATACGTTCGTTTCCCGTCAGTGGTTAACGCCGGATGGTGAAACGCTAACTGAACTCGGGCAGGAAAAACTGACGGAAATGGGGATCGTCCTCTTTACCGGCTCGTCACGGCGGAAATTAGCCTGCGGTTGTCTGGACTGGAGTGAGCGACGTTACCATCCTGGCGGCGTGCTTGGCGCAACGCTGTTACGTTGGTTTACCGAACAAAAGTGGATTAAAACGCAGACCGGTAGTCGCCATGTCACCTTTACCCCACCAGGGATCCGCAAACTCAATAGCGAGTTCGGTATTAAAACAACACGGTAGATGCCCTGTTTTGCGAAAGCGTTCCCGGAAAAATGTCCTGTTTCTGTCACACTCTGTTGTGATTGATAACAACAAGAGGTCGTAGGGATGAATAAATCGTTAATCGCCGCAGTCGTGGCAGGGGCTGTATTAGTGTCAGGCGCCGCGTACGCGCAGACCGCGCCGGAAGGCTACCAGCTTCAGCAAGTATTGATGATGAGTCGGCATAACTTACGTGCACCTTTAGCCAATAACGGCAGCGTTCTTGAGCAGTCCACGCCTAAACAATGGCCGGAATGGGATGTTCCTGGCGGGCAACTCACCACCAAAGGCGGCGTGCTGGAAGTCTATATGGGTCACTACATGCGTGAGTGGCTGGCAGAGCAAGGGATGGTAAAAACGGGCGAATGTCCGGCTCCGGACACGGTCTATACCTATGCGAATAGCCTACAGCGTACGGTTGCTACGGCGCAGTTCTTTGTCACCGGCGCATTCCCGGGGTGCGATGTTCCAGTTCATCATCAGGAAAAAATGGGCACTATGGATCCCACCTTTAACCCGGTGATCACCGATGATTCTGCCGCCTTCAGCCAGCAGGCTGTCCAGGCGATGGAAAAAGAGCGCAGCAAAATGCAGCTCAGCGACAGCTATCAATTGCTTGAGCAAATGACAGACTACAAAGACTCGCCATCCTGCAAAGAAAAACAGCAGTGTTCCCTGACCGACGCCAAAGATACGTTTAGCGCCAAATACCAGCAGGAGCCGGGGGTGTCAGGACCATTAAAGGTGGGGAACTCGCTGGTCGATGCTTTCACGCTGCAATATTACGAAGGATTCCCGATGGACCAGGTCGCCTGGGGGGAAATTAAGTCCGATCAACAGTGGAAGGTGCTGTCGAAGCTGAAAAATGGCTATCAGGACAGCCTGTTCACCTCGCCGGAAGTGGCACAGAACGTCGCCAAACCGCTGGTGAAATATATTGATAATGCGCTGGTCACCGAACGCATGAAAGCACCGAAAATAACCGTGCTGGTGGGGCATGACTCAAACATTGCTTCGCTGCTCACCGCGCTGGATTTCAAACCGTATCAGCTTCACGACCAGAACGAGCGTACGCCGATCGGCGGGAAGATTGTCTTCCAGCGCTGGCATGACAGCAAGGCGAATCGTGATCTGATGAAAATCGAATATGTCTATCAAAGCTCGCAGCAGTTGCGTAATGCGGATGTCCTGACGCTGAAATCCCCGGCGCAGCGTGTGACGCTGGAGCTGAAAGGGTGTCCGGTAGATGCGAACGGCTTCTGCCCAATCGATAAGTTCGATAGCGTGTTGAATGAGGCGGCGAAGTAAAAGAAAAACTCCCCCGTGCGAGCGGGGGAGTCAGAGCGCTAGACGTTTTTGCGTTCGATAGTCTGTTCACCCCAAAAGAGCGAATCTTTGTCTGTTTTCTCAAAGGCTTTGATGAGCACCTCATCGCTACCTTCTTCCCAAATTTTTTCCGCCAGTTTCTCGTCATAATGCGCGACTTCAAAAATGGCTTCGGCTATTTCCGGCGATGTATTGCGCAGACTTGCCCATTCACCGACGTGATGGGCTTTCGCTTCTTGAGTTGGCATTCGAATCCTCCTGTTGAAGATTAGCCGTTGAGTTTTACTGCCAGACCTGCGACATATTCACCCTGATAGCGGGCGATAGACAACTCTTCCTGACTTGGCTGACGGGAGCCGTCGCCTCCGGCGATAGTGGTTGCGCCGTAAGGCGTACCGCCGCGAACCTGTGAGACATCAAACAGCTCTTGCGCTGCGTAGCCGATCGGCACAATCACCATCCCATGATGGGCAAGCGTCGTCCAGGTTGAGGTAATGGTTTGTTCCTGACCGCCGCCGGTCCCCGTTGAGCTGAATACGCTGGCGAGTTTGCCGTACAGCGCGCCGGAAGCCCACAGCCCGCCGGTCTGGTCAAGGAAAGTACGCATCTGGCCGGACATATTGCCAAAGCGTGTGGGGGTACCAAAAATGATGGCGTCGTAATCAGCCAGTTCTTGCGGGGTGGCGACTGGTGCATTTTGTGTTTTACCGCCCGCCTTGAGGAAAATCTCAGGCTGCATGGTTTCCGGTACACGCTTAATGATGACTTCCGCGCCGTCTACCTTATTCGCGCCTTCTGCAACTGCATGGGCCATAGTTTCAATGTGTCCGTACATGGAATAATAAAGCACCAGAACTTTTGCCATTTTACACTACTCCTCGAGTTAACCGTGTCCGTAGCGATTCGCTACCTACCTATAAAGATATGACGTACTGTCAGGAGTGCAAATTTCACAAACACTTCTTTGATTTATAACAATTTTTATAACATCCTCTTTTGTTGCAAAATGATACATATTTAACCGTGCGAAATTTGGTAGTCATAAGAAAGGCTTATTGATTTCTTCTTGTTATTATTTTGATCATGCAGCGGATCCTGTTGCAGGATATTACAGTTTGCTGGTCAACAGGCCGGTCTTCGCTAAGCTTAATTCCACGCAGTGAAAACAAGGGCCTCGCCCAGACGCTGCGTTGAGGTATCACTCCTCAGTACCTATGCAATATGATGTCTAATCAATGACGGAGGTCAGTAATGGCAAACCATCGAGGCGGTTCCGGTAACTTTGCGGAAGACCGCGAAAGAGCATCAGAAGCAGGTCGAAAAGGTGGCCAGCACAGCGGGGGCAACTTCAAGAATGACCCGCAACGCGCTTCAGAAGCAGGCAAGAAAGGGGGCAAAAATAGCCACGGCAACAATAAATCGTAATTATTGCATTGCCTGTTAGTTATGTCGTGACGGTCTCGTGTTTCATCTTAGCCGTCACGAAGCCACCGCCGCCGGGATCATCCGGCGGTTTTTTTTGTCAGCAAGGTTGAACTGTAACAAAACGCAACGCAGACTAATGACATTCTGTTAATCGGGTGTCTCATGTCTTTACTTTCTCGTTATTCCTTTTCGGTTAAACCTCAGGAGGCGATCCTCATTGTGATCACCATGTTCTGGGGTGGAACGTTTTTGGCGGTGCAATATGCCGTTACTCTGAGCGGGCCCTTTTTCTTTGTCGGTGTGCGTTTTGCTACTGCCGCGCTGGCCGTTGCGCTTCTGTCGTGGCGAACGCTGCATAAGCTGACCTGGCTGGAGTTTAAAGCTGGCGTGGCGATCGGCATTGCGATAGCGCTGGGCTATAGCCTGCAAACCTGGGGCTTGCAGTTTATTCCCAGCAGTAAATCGGCGTTTATTACCGCGATGTACGTACCGCTGGTGCCGCTGTTGCAATGGCTGTGCCTGGGGCGTATGCCTGGCCTGATGCCGTGTGTCGGGATTGTACTGGCCTTTATCGGGTTGATTTTTCTTGCCGGGCCGGGGGGAAATTTACTGGCGCTGGGTGAAGGTGAGTGGATCACGCTCGCGGGCGCGGTGGCGATTGCGGCAGAAATTATTTTGATTAGCGCGTGGGCGGGAAAAGTAGATGTGCGTCGGGTAACGGTGGTGCAACTGGCAACCGCTTCTGTGGCGGCGTTTATTGCCATGGCCCCGGCAGGAGAGGCTGTACCGCCGATGTCGACAGGATTGCTGGTGGTCGCGCTGGGATTAGGAATATTTAGCGCGATTATTCAGGTCACCATGAACTGGGCGCAGCGCAGCGTTTCGCCGACGCGGGCGACGGTCATCTACACCGGAGAGCCGGTGTGGGCGGGGATCTTTGGTCGTCTGGCGGGTGAACGCCTACCGCTACTGGCTTTGTTAGGCGCGGCATTCATTATTGTTGGCGTGCTGGTCAGCGAACTGAAGTTCAAGAAGAAAAAAGCGCAGCCGCAGGCGGCGCCTCCTGAATCGCTTTAATTTAACCATTCACCGTGTGATTTGGTATGCTGACGCCCTCACAAGAAGGAGAGGGCGCATGGTCCAACGCGCAGAGAAAAAAAACGGTAAACGCTCGCAGGCCGTCAGTGCAAAACGTCAGGCTATTTTAACCGCGGCATTAAATATCTTCTCCCAATATGGGATCCATGGTACGCGTCTGGAACAGGTGGCAGAGCAGGCGGGGGTGTCAAAAACGAATCTGCTCTATTACTACCCGTCAAAAGAGGTGCTCTATATTGCCGTTTTACGGCAAATCCTCGACATCTGGCTGGCACCGCTAAAGGCGTTTCGCGAAGACTTTGCGCCGCTGGTGGCCATTAAAGAATATATTCGCCTGAAGCTGGAAGTGTCGCGCGATTACCCGCAGGCTTCCCGGTTATTCTGCATGGAGATGCTGGCGGGCGCGCCATTGTTGATGGCTGAATTAACGGGCGATCTTAAAACGCTGATTGATGAGAAATCCGCGTTGATTGCCGGATGGGTCAGCAGTGGGAAACTGGCTCCTGTCGATCCGCACCATCTGATTTTCATGATTTGGGCTTCAACACAGCATTATGCAGACTTTGCCCCACAGGTAGAGGCGGTAACGGGCGCAACGCTGCGTGATGAAGCCTTTTTTAACCAGACCGTTGAGAGCGTACAGCGGATGATTATCGAAGGGATCCGCGTGCGTTAGCTGGCAGGCGGTAGCGGACAGCTTAAATCGCCTTCTTCACACTGTAAAAGCGAGGCGAGAAACGCTTCGCGCTCGTTGGTCTTATCCGTTAAACACTGGCTGGAAATCATCGCCTGGGCGCTTCCGCCTTCGGTACCGGAACTGATTAACGCGCAGTCTGCATCGCGCAGGGTTATCCACGAAGTTTGCGCTTTTTTCAGTAAATCGCGCTGGGTCGGGGCGGCGCGCTTCAGCGCATTCTGATACGTTTCATTAAGTTTGGCGTCGGCCGCTTTAAACTGCTCTGCCGCACAGGTGTTCATTTCAGCTTGATTATTCGCGTTGACGCAGTCATCTGCCAGCGCCTGGCCGCTCAGCAGCAGCGCTGCACATGTCAGTAAAATTCGTTTCATGTTTCCCTCTGACTTTATAAAAAAGGCCCCGTTACCGGAGCCTTAATTAACCACAACCTTAGCCGATTGTCATCAGGCTGGCGTTGCCTCCGGCGGCGGCGGTATTGACGCTCAGGGAGCGTTCAATATACAGCCTTTCAAGCAGGATATTGCTTTCGCCGCGGGCAAAGCCCTGAACCGACACAATCGCTCCTTCACGGGCCGCCACCGCTTCACACAGCGCGCGAAGCTGATCGGAATCGCCATGGAAAATCACGGCATCAAACGGCTGCGTGGCGATGTTGTCCGCTTTGGCAAACTGAATCCGCCCGGAGACTGCAATTGGCAGACGTTTTGCCAGTTCACGATGGAACGCATCATCCGGCCACAGGATCAAGCTTCCCACCGAAGTCACAGCGGCAACCTGCACCAGCGCATCCTGCTCGTCATCAGCGATACACAGTACGCGCTCGCGCGGTAACAGCGTCCAGGTATTGCGCTCGCCGGTTGGTCCTGGCAGCAGACGTTGCGTTCCGGCCTGCGCCAGTTCACCAAACTGCTGGCAAAGCGCACGCAGCGACGGACGATCGGCGGCCCATTCGGTGAGGGCTTCCAGCGGTTGCACGAGAGCCGCTTTGAGCTGCGCATCGACAGGATAGTCTGCATCCTGACGGGCAAGCGTAATGCCCAGCGCATTCTCCGGGCGGTTAGCCAGCAGGCGGTACAGGTACAGCGGTCCACCTGCTTTTGGTCCGGTTCCTGACAAGCCTTCGCCACCGAATGGCTGCACCCCGACAACGGCGCCAACCATATTACGGTTAACGTACAGGTTCCCCACATGTGCAGATCCCGTGACCTGAGCGATGGCTTCATCAATACGGGTGTGGACGCCCAGCGTCAGGCCATAGCCGGAGGCATTAATTTGTTCAATCAGGCTGCCCAGATTGTTACGGGTGTAACGCACGACATGCAGTACCGGACCGAACACCTCTTTTTGTAATTCATCGAAGCTTTCCAGCTCGATAAGCGTCGGAGCGATAAAGGTACCGGTTTGCCATTCCCGCGCATCGTCACTGTTCTCACGCACGGCCTGGAATACCGGACGTCCTTTGGCGCGCATGGCCTGAATATGGCGCTCAATATTGGCTTTGGCTTCTTCATCGATAACCGGCCCAATATCGGTAGTCAGGCGACCCGGATTACCCATGCGGCATTCCGCCATCGCCCCGCGCAGCATTTTCAGCGTGTGGTCGGCAATATCATCCTGCAGACACAGGACGCGCAGCGCGGAGCAGCGCTGTCCGGCACTGTCAAAAGCAGAAGCCAACACGTCTACCACCACCTGTTCCGTTAACGCTGAGGAGTCGACGATCATCGCGTTCATGCCACCGGTTTCGGCGATAAGTGGGATTGGACGGCCCTGAGCATCAAGGCGGGTCGCGATATTGCGTTGCAACAGCGTGGCGACTTCCGTCGAGCCGGTAAACATCACGCCGCGTACGCGCTCATCGGAAGTGAGCTGCGCCCCGACGGTTTCGCCCTGGCCTGGCAACAGTTGTACCACGCCTGGCGGTACGCCCGCTTCGAGTAAAATAGCGATACCCTGGGCGGCAATCAGCGGGGTTTGTTCCGCTGGTTTTGCCAGTACGCTGTTGCCTGCGGCCAGCGCGGCGGCAATCTGTCCGCTGAAAATGGCCAGCGGGAAGTTCCACGGGCTGATACAAACTACCGGGCCTAACGGACGATGGGTTTCATTATCGAAGTCATCGCGTACCTGGCCTGCATAATAGTGCAAGAAGTCTACCGCTTCGCGCACTTCTGCAATGGCGTTGCTGAAGGTTTTACCCGCTTCGCGTACCAGAATGCCAATTAATTGCTGCATCTGGCCTTCCAACAGAACGGCAGCGCGATGCAAAATAGCGGCGCGCTCTTGTGGCGGCGTCGCAAACCAGATTGGCGCATTATTAACGGCGTTTTGTAATGCCTGTTCCACTTCGCTATGAGTCGCTTCACGCACGTAGCCGACAATGTCTTTTGGCTCGGCCGGGTTAACGACCGGCGTCATTTCACCGTCAGCAACCGGCTGCTCGAGAATCGGTTTGGCATGCCATTTTTGCAGCGCGCTATTGAGCAGGGCAGAGGACAGCGAGGCCAGACGATGTTCGTTAGCCAAATCCAGTCCGCCTGAGTTTTCCCGGCCTTTACCGTACAGGTCGCGCGGCAGGGGAATCTTCGGATGCGGTAAACCTGTCTGGCCTTCCTGTTGCGCCAGTTTTTCCACAGCTTCGACCGGATCGGCAACCAGTTCGTCCAGCGGCAAGGTGGTGTCAGCAATGCGGTTGACAAACGAGGTGTTGGCGCCGTTTTCCAGCAGACGACGCACCAGGTACGCCAGCAGGGTTTCGTGTGTACCTACCGGTGCATAAATACGGCATGGACGGTTCAGTTTGCCATCCGCGACTTTGCCCGTAACCTGCTCGTACAGGGGTTCGCCCATACCGTGCAGGCACTGGAACTCATACTGACCAGGATAATAGTTTTGCCCCGCTAACTGATAAATCGCCGCCAGCGTGTGGGCGTTATGGGTGGCGAACTGCGGGTAGATCAGATTCGGTACGGCCAGCAGTTTTTTCGCACAGGCCAGATAGGAAACGTCGGTATACACCTTACGGGTATAAACCGGATAGCCTTCCAGACCGTCCATTTGCGCACGTTTGATTTCGCTATCCCAGTATGCGCCTTTAACCAGACGGATCATCAGGCGGCGGCGACTGCGGGTAGCGAGATCGATCAGATAGTCGATAACAAATGGGCAGCGCTTCTGGTAGGCCTGGATAACAAAGCCGATACCGTTCCAGCCCGCCAGTTCGGGTTCGAAGCACAGTTTTTCCAGCAGATCGAGGGAGATCTCCAGTCGGTCAGCCTCTTCGGCGTCGATATTAATACCGATGTCGTACTGACGGGCCAGCAGTGTCAACGATTTCAGGCGCGGATAGAGTTCATCCATCACGCGGTCATATTGCGCGCGGCTATAGCGCGGGTGCAGCGCCGACAGCTTAATAGAGATACCGGGCCCTTCATAAATGCCGCGTCCATTAGACGCTTTACCAATGGCGTGGATCGCCTGCTGGTAAGAAACCAGATAAGCCTGAGCATCAGCGGCGGTTAGCGCCGCTTCGCCCAGCATGTCGTAGGAGTAGCGGAAACCTTTTTCTTCCAGTTTACGTGCGTTAGCCAGCGCTTCGGCGATGGTTTCTCCGGTGACGAACTGTTCGCCCATCAGGCGCATCGCCATGTCGACGCCTTTACGCACTAAAGGTTCGCCGCTCTTGCCGATAATACGGTTGAGCGAGCGGGAGAGGCTGGCTTCGTTATGCGTAGAAACCAGACGACCGGTAAACAACAGTCCCCAGGTCGCCGCGTTAACGAACAGAGACGGGCTACGCCCAATGTGCGACTGCCAGTTACCGTTGCTGATTTTGTCGCGGATCAACGCATCGCGGGTTGCCTTATCGGGAATACGCAGCAGGGCTTCGGCCAGACACATCAGCGCCACGCCTTCCTGCGAAGAAAGGGAGAACTCCTGCAATAAACCTTGTACCATTCCGGCGCGACCGCTGGCGGTCTTCTGGTTACGCAGTTTGTCGGCCAGATCGTACGCCAGCTTATGCGCCTGCTCGGCGATGGGTTGCGGCAGACGTGCCTGCTCCATCAGCATTGGCACGGCGTCGGTTTCGGCGCGGCGGTACGCGGCGGTGATTGCCGCACGGGAAACGGACTGCGGCAGAATTTGTTCGGCAAATTCCAGGAAAGGCTGATGCGTTTCATTCTGCGGCGTGGTTGACTCCTCGCCCTCATTCGCCGCGCCTGCCAGCAGTGCCGGCAGTTCAGGAAGCGCATCGTCGTTTTCCAGTCTTTCAAGATAATTAAAGATGGCTTGTTTAATCAGCCAATGCGGTGTGCGATCGATTCGTGATGCGGCTGTTTTAATACGCTCGCGAGTGGCGTCATCCAGCTTAACCCCCATCGTGGTGGTTCCCATGCCGTTTACTCCTGTTGTACTGAAATACGGGTCTGATAGTTACCGAGAAATATCCACTATGTTGCAACTTTGTGCAACTGTGTTAAATGTGACGTGGTTTGCAAGCTTGAAAATGAATGAAATGTTAATAAAGTTGGTGTTCGTGACAGGGCGAATAAAAATTACGGAATCTTTTTCTCTGCGGTAGTTAACACTTTTCAAAGGTGCAACCAAGAAAAGTGTGAGAGAGTGCAACCTACAGAAAAATGCTATCTACTCTGGATCAATTTTGATGTAAATGGTGTGTTAAATCGATTGTGAATGACCATCGCTTCCGGCAGGATACGGTCGCCTGGTAAACATAGATATCTTTGCCACGTTCCGGCAGGGTAATAAAACGGCAAGCCACGGCATTGCTGATACATAATTTTGGAGAGTTTTGATGGCTATTAGCACACCGATGTTAGTGACATTCTGTGTCTATATTTTCGGCATGATATTGATAGGGTTTATTGCATGGCGTTCAACCAAAAACTTTGACGATTACATTCTGGGTGGACGCAGTTTGGGTCCATTCGTGACCGCGTTATCCGCTGGCGCATCCGATATGAGTGGCTGGTTGCTGATGGGGCTGCCAGGCGCAATTTTCCTGTCGGGGATTTCAGAAAGCTGGATCGCCATTGGCCTTATTTTGGGCGCATGGATCAACTGGAAGCTGGTGGCCGGACGTTTACGCGTACACACCGAATACAATAACAATGCGCTGACGTTACCGGATTACTTTACCGGTCGCTTTGAAGATAAAAGCCGCATTCTGCGGATTATCTCCGCGCTGGTTATTCTGCTGTTTTTCACCATCTATTGTGCTTCAGGGATTGTGGCAGGGGCGCGTCTGTTTGAAAGCACCTTTGGCATGAGCTACGAAACAGCACTGTGGGCGGGGGCGGCTGCGACGATCATTTATACCTTTATCGGTGGTTTTCTGGCGGTAAGCTGGACTGATACCGTTCAGGCCAGCCTGATGATCTTTGCTCTGATCCTGACACCGGTCATGGTCATTATCGGCGTGGGGGGATTCGATGATTCGCTGGAAGTGATTAAACAAAAGAGCATTGAGAACGTAGACATGTTCAAAGGGCTGAATTTTGTTGCCATCATTTCTCTGATGGGCTGGGGCCTGGGCTACTTTGGCCAGCCGCATATTCTGGCGCGCTTTATGGCGGCAGATTCTCACCATAGTATTGTGCATGCACGTCGTATTAGCATGACCTGGATGATCCTGTGTCTGGGCGGCGCAGTTGCCGTTGGTTTCTTCGGTATCGCTTACTTTAATAACAACCCGTCGCTGGCAGGTGCCGTTAACCAGAACGCTGAACGTGTGTTTATTGAACTGGCGCAAATCCTGTTCAACCCGTGGATTGCCGGTATTCTGCTGTCTGCGATCCTCGCGGCGGTGATGTCGACCCTGAGCTGCCAGTTGCTGGTGTGTTCCAGCGCAATCACCGAAGATTTGTACAAAGCGTTCCTGCGTAAAAATGCCAGCCAGAAAGAGCTGGTGTGGATTGGTCGTATCATGGTGCTGGTTGTGGCCCTGGTGTCCATCGCGCTGGCGGCCAACCCGGAGAACCGTGTGCTGGGTCTGGTAAGCTACGCCTGGGCAGGCTTTGGCGCGGCGTTTGGTCCGGTGGTTCTGTTCTCGGTAATGTGGTCGCGCATGACCCGCAACGGCGCGCTGGCAGGGATGATCATCGGCGCGGTGACGGTAATCGTCTGGAAGCAGTTTGCCTGGCTGGGTCTGTATGAAATCATCCCTGGCTTTATTTTCGGCAGCATCGGTATTGTCGTCTTTAGTCTGTTGGGTAAAGCGCCATCAACCGCAATGCAGCAACGTTTTGCCGAGGCTGACGCGCATTATCACTCCGCGCCGCCGTCTCGTTTACAGGCAGAATAATCTACCTTTGTCCTCAGGCCCGCCGCGTGCGCAATACTGTTCGGTTAAGCATGTATGGAGAACGTTTTACCCTGAATTAGTTTCCGTTCACCTTATGTGCATTGCTTCTCTGATATCGCTATACCTGTGAACGTGCAAGGGAGGCTCACCGCCGCCTCCCTTGCATCCCAGGCTCCCGGCGGGAAAATCGTCGCTGCGCGAGCTATTCGTCTTATGCCGTCTGCCTGTCGGGTCGGGGCCGAGTCTGCGTCCCTGCAGGCCGTCCCCTCTGTCCGCATCCCTGCGGACAGACCCGGTCAGCCGTCAACGCCTCATCGATTTTCAGCCGGACCGGGGTCATCGCTTCAACGCTCTGACTTTCAGTAAAATCTTTTTTGCTGTTCAACATATTCAAATAAAAACACAGGGGGTCAGGTGTGGCTGGTCCGGCTGAAAATTGCCGACGTGTTTCCGTAAGGCCGGGAGAGCCAGCATGGATGCTGGCTCAGGGCGCGCTTTGCAGGGACGCTACCTCGCGCCCGGCCCGGTCGCCTGGAGGAATAAACGGAGGGGACCGCGGAGCGGCAATTTTCCCGCCGGGAGCCGGGATTGTAAAGGGCGTGGCGGAGAACGCCCTTTACACGTTCACAGGAATCGGTGTTTCAGAGAAACGATGTACATGAGGTGAACGGAATCCTTTCTCTGAAATAGCATGTTCATTACCTTCGCGAATACAGGTTGATGCTTTCTGATATAGAGGCGTTAACTTAATGACATTGACGCATGTGGGGGGCTTTTATTACCTACGCTGCAAGCTCGCTATAACCATTACCTGCCTAACCTTTTACATTCAGTCATCATTCTCAAAACATTCTGCTTGAGTTTTTCCTTTCTGTAATGATAATCACTATCACTGTAATTTACTTTTCTTTGCATCAATTGACTGAGAATAACGTTTAAGGGTTCTTCGCATGTTTGTTCCATTTCTAATTATGTTGCGCGAAGGGTTAGAGGCCGCGCTGATTGTCAGCCTGATTGCCAGCTACCTGAAACGGACTCAGCGTGGCCGTTGGATTGGTGTGATGTGGATTGGTGTGCTGCTGGCGGCGGCGTTATGCCTGGCGTTAGGGATTTTCATCAACGAAACCACCGGGGAATTTCCGCAAAAAGAGCAGGAGCTGTTCGAAGGCATCGTGGCGGTCATTGCTGTGGTGATCCTCACCTGGATGGTGTTCTGGATGCGTAAAGTTTCACGTAACGTCAAAGTCCAGCTTGAACAGGCTGTCGATAACGCGTTACAGCGCGGCAACCATCACGGCTGGGCACTGGTGATGATGGTCTTTTTTGCTGTCGCCCGCGAGGGGCTGGAGTCGGTGTTCTTCCTGCTGGCGGCGTTTCAGCAGGATGTCGGCATCTGGCCGCCGCTGGGCGCGATGCTGGGGCTGGCCACCGCGGTGGTACTGGGTTACCTGATTTACCTCGGCGGTATTCGTCTCAATCTCGGGGCATTCTTCAAGTGGACCAGTATGTTCATTTTGCTGGTGGCCGCCGGACTTGCCGCTGGAGCCATCCGCGCCTTCCACGAAGCCGGGTTATGGAATCATTTTCAGGATGTGGCGTTTGACATAAGCAGCGTACTTTCGACGCACTCGCTGTTTGGCACGTTGATGGAAGGAATCTTCGGCTATCAGGAGGCGCCAAGCGTGAGTGAAGTGGCTGTCTGGTTTATCTACCTGATTCCGGCATTCATTATTTTTGCGCTACCGCCGCGTTCAGGCACTACGGCATCGCGTACCGCACCTTAAAAACAACGCGATGCGGAATACTTTTTAGTTACAACATACTTATTCAAAGGACCAGGTTATGACGTTTCATTTTCGCCGTAGTGCGCTGCAGTTGGGTATTGCCACGCTGTTTGCATCCGTTTTTTCTGCACAAGCCGCCGATATTCCGCAGGTGAAAGTCACGGTTAACGATAAACAGTGTGAGCCGATGACGATCACGGTTAACGCCGGGAAAACGCAGTTCATCATCCAGAACCACAGCCAGAAAGCGCTGGAGTGGGAGATCCTCAAAGGCGTTATGGTGGTTGAAGAGCGCGAAAACATTGCGCCGGGCTTTAGCCAGAAAATGACGGCCAACCTGCAGCCTGGCGAATATGATATGACCTGTGGTTTGTTGACCAACCCGAAAGGCAAACTGATTGTAAAAGGAAGCGCTACAGCGGATGCCGCGCACAGTGATGCTCTGTTGAGTCTGGGCGGCGCGATTACCGAGTACAAAGCCTACGTGACGGCAGAAACCGCGCAACTGGTAGCGGGCACCAAAGCCTTCACCGATGCGATTAAAGCCGGCGATGTGGAAAAAGCAAAATCCCTGTATGCGCCAACGCGTCAGCACTACGAGCGTATTGAACCGATTGCCGAACTGTTCTCCGATCTCGATGGCAGTATTGATGCGCGGGAAGATGATTACGAACAAAAAGCTGCCGATCCGAAATTTACCGGCTTCCACCGTCTGGAAAAAGCGCTGTTCGGTGACAATACCACCAAAGGGATGGACAAGTATGCCGACCAGTTAAACCACGATGTCCTTGACCTGCAAACGCGTATTAGCGAGCTGGCCTTCCCACCGTCTAAAGTGGTAGGTGGCGCGGCAGGGCTGATCGAAGAAGTCGCAGCCAGCAAAATCAGTGGGGAAGAAGATCGCTACAGCCATACCGATCTGTGGGATTTCCAGGCCAACGTTGATGGCGCGCAGAAAATTGTCGATCTCCTGCGTCCTCAGTTACAAAAATCCAATGCTGAACTGTTAGCGAAGGTGGATGCGAACTTCAAAAAAGTCGATACCATTCTGAGCAAGTACCGTACTAAAGACGGTTTTGAAACCTATGACAAACTGACCGATGCCGATCGCAATGCGCTGAAAGGGCCAATCACGACGCTGGCGGAAGACTTGTCTCAATTACGCGGTGTTCTGGGTCTGGATTAAGCACTATGCAGCAAGATAATGAAAACGGCGTGAGCGAACCGTCACGCCGACGTTTGTTGAAAGGGATGGGCGCTTTGGGTGGCGCGCTGGCGTTGGCCGGCGGATGCCCGGTTGCCCATGCGCAAAAACTGCAAAGCGCGCCGGGAACGTTGTCTCCTGATGCGCGCAGTGAAGTGCAGCCGTTTTATGGCCAACATCAGGCGGGGATCCTGACGCCGCAGCAGGCATCCATGATGCTGGTGGCGTTCGATGTTCTCGCCAGCGATAAGGCCGATCTTGAACGTCTGTTCCGGTTGCTAACCCGTCGTTTTGCGTTTCTGACTACCGGTGGGCCTGCGCCGGATACGCCGAATCCGCGGTTACCGCCGATGGATTCCGGTATCCTTGGCGCATACATCGCACCAGACAATTTGACGATCACGTTGTCGGTCGGATCCTCGCTGTTTGACGAGCGCTATGGTCTGACACCGCAGATGCCGAAAAAGCTGCAAAAAATGACGCGCTTCCCGAATGATTCTCTGGATGCAGCGCTGTGCCATGGCGATCTGCTGTTGCAGATTTGCGCCAACACGCAGGACACCGTCATCCACGCGCTGCGCGATATCATCAAACATACGCCCGATCTGCTCAGCGTTCGCTGGAAACGTGAAGGATTTATTTCCGATCACGCCGCGCGCAGTAAAGGGAAAGAGACTCCGGTCAACTTACTTGGCTTTAAGGACGGTACCGCGAACCCGGACGCTACAGATGCGAAGCTGATGCAAAACGTGGTGTGGGTTACGGACGGGCAGGGCGAACCTGCGTGGGCGCAAGGCGGCAGCTATCAGGCCGTGCGGCTCATTCAGTTCCGCGTGGAGTTTTGGGATCGCACGCCGCTGAAAGAACAGCAAACGATTTTTGGTCGCGATAAACACACCGGTGCGCCGCTGGGTATGCAGCATGAGCACGATGTGCCTGACTATGCCAGCGATCCAGAAGGTGAGGTGATTGCGCTCGACAGCCATATCCGTCTGGCAAACCCGCGTACGAAGGAGACCGAGTCCAGCCTGATGATGCGTCGCGGTTATAGTTATTCGCTCGGCGTGACCAATTCCGGTCAACTTGATATGGGACTGTTGTTCGTCTGCTATCAGCACGATCTGGAAAAAGGTTTTCTGACGGTGCAGAAACGCCTGAACGGTGAAGCGCTTGAGGAGTATGTCAAACCAATTGGTGGCGGTTACTTCTTTGCGTTGCCGGGTGTCAAAACCGCAGATCATTATCTCGGACAGAGTCTGCTCGAAGCTTGATATCTATGCCCCGCAGCGCGGCGGGGCTTTTACTGACATCTTCATGAATGAACGAATTATTTTTTATGATCGGTCTGTGAATGAAATAATTTTGTCATCTTTCTGCAAGAGACTGTCTGTAGCGACAAGTCAAAATCAAGTTAATGGCAAGTAAAAATATTGTTGCATTAGCGAAAGATTATGATGTACTTATAAGTAACAGCGGTAGTTCCCGGCGGTGATAGTTGTTCACTATGGAGATCGCGAATGGAAAAGTCCTGTACTGGACATGTTTTTCACAGTAACAGCAGTACCTTACGCGGACGTTTCTCTTCCGGTAGCCACTTCGTCACCGCTAAATCTCTCCCCCTTTCACTTTTTATCCTTGTAACTGACGCCCTGTACGGTGCGCGTAGCCGTGGGTGGCGTCTTATCCAAAAGCAAGCAATGGCTTACAAGGAAGCCAACCCTCAGATGTTCGTGCGCATAATCGTGCCGCTAACGGCGCGTGTGATGTATACCTACAACTCAAGGTGCTATCCATGGGAAGACAAAAAGCAGTGATCAAAGCTCGTCGCGAAGCAAAACGGGTGCTGAGGCGGGACTCGCGTAGCCATAAGCAACGTGAAGATGAATCGGTCACCTCGCTTGTGCAGATGGGCGGCGTAGAAGCGATCGGAATGGCGCGTGATAGTCGCGATGCCACGCCAATCACGGCGCGAAATGAGGCTCAGGCGCACTACCTGAATGCTATCGAGAGTAAACAGCTGATCTTCGCCACCGGTGAAGCCGGGTGTGGTAAAACCTGGATCAGCGCGGCAAAAGCAGCAGAGGCGCTGATCCACAAAGATGTGGACAGGATTATTGTAACCCGTCCGGTTCTGCAAGCTGATGAAGATCTCGGCTTCTTACCTGGAGATGTTTCCGAGAAGTTCGCTCCCTATTTCCGCCCGGTGTATGACGTGCTGGTGAAACGTCTGGGAGCCTCCTTCATGCAATATTGCCTGCGACCTGAGATTGGTAAGGTGGAAATCGCGCCGTTCGCCTATATGCGTGGACGAACATTTGAAAATGCCGTGGTCATTCTTGACGAGGCTCAGAATGTTACTGCTGCGCAAATGAAGATGTTTTTGACTCGCCTCGGGGAAAATGTGACGGTGATTGTGAATGGGGATGTAACCCAGTGCGATCTACCCGCCCACGTTCGCTCAGGGCTAAGCGATGCGCTGGCCCGTTTCGAAGAAGATGAAATGGTTGGGATCGTTCGTTTCAATAAAGATGATTGCGTTCGCTCGGCGCTCTGTCAGCGAACGCTCAACGCTTACAACTGATGAGTACGCCGTCTTCAAGGCCCGGGAAACCGGGCTTTGTTTTTGCGGTATTACAGAATATCTTTTAAGGCGGCAGCCGTCATGGTCGCTTCAAATGGGATCAACTCAACTTTCGCGACGCCAGCCTGCTGGAAGGGATCCTGACTCAGATAGTGTTCTAATTTCTCAGCGTCATCACATTTTGCCAATATCACACCACCGGAACGTGGAATTTTGCGGCCTGATGCCAGGAATAAACCTTCCGCATAGCCTTTTTGCAGCCAATCCACGTGGGCAGGAAGTAGGCTATCGACGTCTTTCAACGGTTTTATATAGGTTAAAACAACAACATAAATAACACACATTTTATTGTCCCTGCTTTTTGAAAGTGTATTAACGTAGCATATAACCAGGGAGAGAAAAGATTAATATCAGCACTGTCCTTCCTAAGTTTTAATATTAAAAATGCATATGCAGCATTTATGTCTGTTAATTGTACACTTGTAGGGTGCGGATGGGTTGGTATGGTTGATGGCTGGCGAAAAAATGGCGGCTATCGCTTAATTGGCGAGTTATTATTAATAATCATGAAACATTCGTGATGAGATAAATATTACGATAATGTTCCAGATCATGAGCGTTTTATATTTTTTAACATATTTGGCAAACTGAAACGCATACTTTCGCTATACTGTAGATCCTTGAATACGCTGCGCTCCCGAACTGGATCCGCCTTCTAATGCTTGAATTAAAAAATATTGCGTGCCTGCGGGATGAACGTCTGCTCTTTTGCCGCCTATCATGTTCTATTCAGCCCGGCGAAGTTGTCCAAATATCGGGGCCTAATGGGGCAGGAAAAACCTCTTTATTACAGCTACTAACCGGATTATCAACGCCGAGCGAAGGGCAGATTTTGTGGCAGGGAAAACCGCTGCATCGGATGCGTGACGACTGGCATCGTCAACTGTTGTGGCTTGGCCATCAGGTTGGCGTAAAAGGGGGGCTGACGGCGGAGGAAAATTTGCGTTTTTATCACCCGCAGGCGTCGCTTGAGACGCGCTGGCAAGCGCTGGAGCAGGTCGGACTGGTCGGTTTTGAAGATGTGGCTGTGGCTCAGCTTTCTGCCGGGCAGCAGCGGCGCGTAGCGCTGGCCAGGCTGTGGCTCAGCCGCGCAATGTTCTGGATTTTAGATGAACCTTTTACTGCGCTGGACGTGGCTGGCGTGCAAAAACTGACCACACGACTGGAGCAGCATGTCGTCCATGGCGGCGCAGTTATTCTGACAACCCATCAACCTTTACGGCCTCTCTGCGTCCCGTTGCGCACGATTACGCTCAATGAGTATGAGGCGGCTGTGGCATGATCACGCAGATTTTCTGGCGCGACTTGCGTCTTGCCTTTCGTAACTGTGCCGAAATTATCAACCCGCTGTGGTTTTTCCTGATTATCGTCACGCTGTTTCCACTCAGTATTGGCCCGGAGCCGCAGTTGCTGCGGCAAATTGCCCCCGGCATCGTCTGGGTAGCAGCGCTACTCTCCTCGCTGCTAGCAATGGATCGGCTGTTTCGTGATGACTGGCTGGACGGTTCGTTGCAGCAGATGATGCTAATGCCAGTCCCGCTTTCGCTGGTGGTGCTGGCGAAAGTCGCCGCGCACTGGGTGGTTTCCGGGCTACCGCTGTTAATCATTTCGCCGCTTATCGCCACGCTGTTCGGCCTCTCCGTTGCGGAGTGGCAAGTGCTGGCGCTTACGCTATTGTTGGGTACGCCCACGCTCAGTTTTATTGGCGCGATTGGCGTCGGACTGACCGTCGGATTGCGGCGCGGCGGCGTATTGCTCAGCCTGCTGGTGCTGCCGCTGATGATCCCTTTATTAATTTTTGCAACCGCCGCTGTGGGCGCGGCGCAGATGCTGCTGCCGGTTGACGGCTATCTGGCGATTCTCGGGGCCTTCCTGGCAGGAAGCGCCACCTTAAGTCCGTTCGCCACTGCGGCAGCGTTACGAATCAGCGTGCAATAACTTCCGTCATCTCCGGGAATATGAGGCAAAGAAAAAATGTGGAAAGCGTTACACCAACTCGCCATTCCAGAGCGGTTGTATAAGGTCTGCGGGCGATTTATTCCGGCAATGGCTCTCCTGAGCGCGCTGTTTCTGGTGGTGGGCTGCATCTGGGGCTTTGTCTACGCCCCAGCGGATTATCAGCAGGGCGAAAGCTATCGCATCATGTATCTGCATGTGCCCGCGGCTATCTGGTCGATGGGGATTTATGGCTCGATGGCGGTGACCGCCTTTGTGGGCCTGATTTGGCAAATGAAAATGGCGGACAACGCGGTGATTGCGATGGCGCTTCCCGGCGCTGTCTATACTTTCATCGCGCTGGTCACCGGTTCGGCCTGGGGCAAACCAATGTGGGGAACCTGGTGGGTGTGGGATGCGCGTCTGACCTCCGAGCTGGTGCTGCTGTTCTTATATGTCGGCGTGATTGGCTTGTATCACGCCTTTGACGACCGCCGCCTGGCCGGGCGCGCCGCCGGGATCCTCGTTCTGGTCGGGGTAGTCAATTTGCCGATTATTCATTTTTCCGTTGAATGGTGGAACACCCTGCATCAGGGGTCGACCAATATGCAGAAAACCATCGATCCATCTATGCGTATGCCGTTGCGTTTAACGATTTTCGGCTTCTTATTCCTTTTTATTACTCTGACATTAATGCGTATGCGTAATTTGATTCTGCTGCAGGAACGTCGTCGCCCATGGGTGGCGCAGCTGGTTTCCGGGCGCAAGAGCGAGGTTAATTCATGACCAGCGCTTTCCACTCCTGGAGTGATTTCTGGCAGATGGGCGGCTACGCCTTTTATGTCTGGCTGGCGGTTGCCGTGACGGCGCTCTCGCTGCTGGTTGTGGTCTGGCATGCCTGCTGGCAGCGCAGGGCGCTGCTGGCTGACGTACAGCGTCAAATGGCGCGCGAGCGCCGGATGCAGGCGGCGCGTAAAAAAGGAGAGGCGTTGTGAATCCGCGTCGTAAGGTACGACTCTGGCTTGCCTGTAGCGTGTTGGGAGGACTGGCGCTGACGGTCGGACTGGTGATGTATGCGCTCAGCGCAAATATCGATCTCTTCTATACGCCGGGGGAAATCATTTACGGCAAGCGGGAAAATGGCCAGAAGCCGGAACCGGGACAGCGCCTGCGCATTGGCGGCATGGTGATGCCCGGCAGCGTGAAGCGTGACGATAAAACGCTGGATGTGACCTTTAAGCTCTACGATGCGCGCGGCGTGGTAGAGGTGAGCTATACGGGGATCCTGCCAGCGCTGTTCAGAGAAGGGCAGGGAGTGGTGGCACAAGGAACACTGCAAGACGGTACCCATATTCGCGCCAAAGAGGTGCTGGCGAAACACGATGAAAACTATACCCCTCCGGAGATTAAAGAGGCGATGGATGAAAATCATCACCCTGCCGGGAATCAACAAGGAGCCGCGCAATGATCCCTGAAATTGGGCATTTTCTGCTGTGCCTGGCGCTGGGTATTTCCTGCCTGCTCGGGCTGTATCCGACCTGGGGCGCGATGCGCCAGGATACGCGGATGATGGCGCTGGCGAAACCGCTGTCGTTCGCCATGTTTGCGGCGATCCTCGGGTCATTCCTGATACTGGTTTATGCTTTTGTGGTGAATGATTTCACCGTTCAGTATGTCGCCAGCAACTCGAATACGCTGCTGCCGGTATGGTATCGCGTGGCGGCTACCTGGGGGGCGCACGAAGGGTCGCTGCTGCTGTGGGTGCTACTGATGAGCGGCTGGACCTTTGCAGTGGCGGCGCTTAGCCGCAACATTCCCCTGGAAGCATCTTCCCGCGTGCTGGCGGTGATGGGGATGATCTCCTTCTGCTTCCTGGTGTTCATCCTGCTGACCTCGAACCCGTTTGTTCGCACGCTGCCGGACTTCCCGATTGAGGGCCGCGATCTGAATCCGATGCTGCAGGATATTGGACTGATTTTTCATCCACCGATGCTGTACATGGGGTACGTGGGTTTTTCCGTCGCCTTTGCTTTTGCCATCGCCTCGTTAATGACCGGGCGTCTGGACAGCGCCTGGGCGCGCTGGTCGCGTCCGTGGACGCTGGCGGCGTGGAGCTTCCTGACGGTGGGCATTGTGTTGGGTTCTGCCTGGGCATACTACGAGCTGGGCTGGGGCGGTTGGTGGTTCTGGGATCCGGTCGAAAACGCCTCGCTGATGCCGTGGCTGGCTGGCACGGCGCTGATTCACTCACTGTCAGTAACGGAGAAGCGGGGTAGCTTCAAATCCTGGACCGTGCTGCTGGCAATCCTCGCCTTCTCGCTCTGCCTGCTCGGCACCTTCCTGGTGCGTTCCGGGGTGCTCATCTCTGTACACTCATTCGCCTCTGATCCGACGCGCGGCCTGTTTATTTTGGCGCTGCTGGTGATCACCATCGGCGGCTCGCTGCTGTTGTTTGCCATTAAAGGCGGGAAGGTGCGCTCTCGGGTACGTCATGAGCTGTGGTCGCGCGAGTCGCTGCTGCTGGGGAATAACGTCCTGCTGATCGCCGCGATGTTGGTGGTGCTGTTGGGCACACTACTGCCGCTGATTCATAAATTATTGGGGCTGGGTAGTATCTCAATTGGTGAACCATTCTTTAATTCGCTGTTTATCGTGCTGATGATTCCCTTCTCGCTACTGTTGGGGATTGGGCCGCTGGTGCGCTGGCGGCGCGATGAATTGCATAAGCTGCGTAAGCGGCTGCTGGTTGCGGCGCTGGTGTCGATTGTGCTGGCCGTGGTGCTGCCGTGGCTGATACAGGACCGTATTAAGGCGATGACCGTGCTTGGTCTGCTGATGTCGCTGTGGGCGTTGGTTCTGACAGTGATGGAGGTAGTGGAACGCGCTACCGATCGCCATACCTTCTGGCGCGGGCTAACTCGCCTGGGGCGCAGCCACTGGGGGATGGTGGCTGGGCATGTCGGGCTGGTGGTTACGGTGATTGGCATCGCCTTTAGCCAGAACTATAGCATTGAGCGCGATGTGCGTATGAAGCCGGGCGATAGCGTCGATATTCATCAATATCACTTTGTCTTCCGCGACGTTCAGGACATTACAGGTCCGAACTATTTTGGTGGTGAAGCGGTGATTGACGTCTCGCAGGACGGGCGGCATATCAGCACGCTGCGGGCAGAAAAACGCGTCTACAGCAGCAGCCGGATGGAGATGACCGAGGCCGCCATCGACGGCGGGTTGGTGCGTGATCTGTATGCCGCGCTGGGTGAAGAACTGGATGACGGCAGTTGGGCGGTGCGCCTGTATTACAAACCGTTTGTTCGCTGGATCTGGTTTGGCGGAATGTTAATGGCGCTTGGTGGCGTATTGTGCATTCTGGACCCGCGCTACCGCTTACGTAAATCGCTGCCGGAGAACGCACAATGAACCGCAAAGTCCTTTATCTGCCGCTGGTTATCTTTCTGGTTCTGGTGGCGGCGCTGATGTGGCAACTGCTGCGCAATAGCGACGGCGATGACCCGACGGCGCTGGAGTCGGCGCTGGTTGGCAAACCGCTCCCCGCGTTTCATCTGACGTCGCTGGAGAAGCCTGACGTGATGCTGGACGCGTCCAGTATTATCAACGGTAAGCCGGTGCTGCTTAACGTCTGGGCGACCTGGTGTCCAACTTGCCGCGCGGAGCACCAATACCTGCGTTCCCTCGCGGCGCAGGGTATTCGCATTGTGGGCATTAACTATAAAGACGATCGCCAGAAGGCGCTGGACTGGCTGCAGGAGCTGGGTAATCCGTACGCGCAGGGGGTGTTTGATGGTGACGGTATGCTGGGATTGGATCTCGGTGTCTACGGTGCGCCGGAAACCTTTCTTATCGACGGCAAAGGCATTATTCGCTACCGCCATGCAGGCGATCTGAACGAACAGGTATGGCAGCAGGAAATCCTGCCGTTGTGGAATAAATACAGTCGGGAGGGCAGCGCGTGAGATTTTTGCTAATGACGTTGCTGACGGCGCTGCTATCGTTTCAGGCGCTGGCGGCGATTGACACTTATCCGTTTAAAAATGAGGCTCAGGAGCAACAGTTCCGCCAACTGACCGCGCAACTGCGCTGCCCGAAATGCCAAAACAACAGTATTGCCGACTCCAATTCGATGATTGCCGCCGATATGCGTAAAAAAGTCTGGCAACTGATGGAGGAGGGGCAAAGCAATCAGCAAATTACCGATTATATGGTGGCGCGCTACGGTAACTTCGTCACCTATGAGCCGCCGGTAACGTTGGCGACGCTGATCCTCTGGCTGCTGCCCGCCTGTTTTGTACTGGGCGGCGCGCTGGTCATTTTCCGTTTAAGCCGTCGCCCGCGGGCAGCGCGGGAAACGGAACTTAGTCCGCATGAGCAGGCGCGTTTGCAAGCGCTTCTCGATGAAAACAAAAGGACCCTGAAATGATCGTCGCTTTTCTTATCATGATGATTTTACTGCTGGGGACGGCGGCACTGCTGTTTATTCCTTGGTCAGGCAGACAGCGCGTTGATCGTAAAACGATGAATCATATGATTTTTCGTGCGCGTCTTCAGGAGCTTGATGAAGACATTTCTCCGGTAAATGCGGCTCAGCAACAGCAGTTGGTTGACGATTTACGCTTGAATTTATTGGAAGATTTGCCTGAGTCGCCAAAAACGGATAACAAAAATAGTAGCTATTGGGTGTATATTCTCGGGGTTATTATACTAACCTCTTTATGCGTAGGGGTATTCGTCCGAACGAGTTACGTCCCCCGTGTAATTGAGTGGCAGCAGGTCGTGCAGCAGACGCCGCAACTGATGCAGCGCGTGATGGATCCCCAGGGGAAACCGCTGTCGGAAGAAGAGCTGTTTCGCCTGGCGCTGGGGCTACGTACTCGTCTGCAGCAATATCCGGCAGACCAGCTAAGCTGGACGATGCTCGGTAGGCTACAACTGGTGCTGAATAACCCCGGGGCTGCGTTACAGGCATTTGATAAAGCGCGACAGTTGGCGCCGGGAAATGCGGATGCGCAACTGGGCTATACCGAAGCATTGCTGCACTCTACGGATCCGAATGATAGCCGTGAAGCCCAGCAGTTGCTTGATACGTTGCTTAAAAATAACCATAACGATGTAAGGGTACTCAGCCTTGTGGCGTTTAACGCCTTTGAGCATCAACAATATGATAAAGCGATAGCAGCATGGCAACTGATGCTGAAACTGTTACCGCCGGACGATAGCCAACGAGAGATCATTATTCGTAGTATCGACCGCGCGAAAAAAGAACAAATCGCTACACTGAAATAATCAAAATATATCAACATTTGCGCGAAGGTTTGTTCGATTTGCAATGTGATACCACGCTGAAATTATCGGCTAATCAACCTCTGATGATTAGCCCGCAGAATCAAACTTCCATAAGCATTGTTGGAGTAGAAGATGACGGCAATCGCTATAAATATTTTTATATAGCGATTGTCATGTGGCAAGGACTATTGCGTCTTTATTTTAGGAAAAGGGTTAAATAATAAGATGAGAAAACTTTCACTGGAACGTTCAGGTAGGCGAAAAATTATATTTATCGCCCTGCTGGTTGGGATCATTATTGGTGTCGTGCTGCTGGCGGGTACGGCAACTATCATGCATAAAACCAGCGACACTGAATTCTGCGTGTCGTGTCATACCATGCAACAACCTCTGGCGGAATATCAGGGCAGTGTGCATTTCCAGAACAATAAAGGTATTCGCGCCGAGTGTGCCGATTGCCACGTTCCCCACCAACCGATCGATTATATGCTGACCAAAATTGGCGCCCTGAAAGATGTCTGGGGTGAAATGACCGGCAAAATCGATACCCCAGAAAAATACGAGGCGCATAAGCTCGCGATGGCCCAGAGCGTCTGGGATGGGTTGAAGAAGAACGACTCGGCAACCTGTCGTTCCTGCCACGACTACAAAGCGATGGATATACTGGCGCAAACGCCTGAAGCCCGTAAGCAGCACCCGGTGGCGATCAAAGAGGGCCAAACCTGTATCGATTGTCATAAAGGCGTCGCACACATTCTACCGAACATGAGTGGCCTGGCGGCAGCAGGGGCGAGCGAACTGGCGAATGCGGCAGCGAAAACGCCGGCAACGGCGACCACGTTGTACACCATTCAAACCCAACCGTTCTGGCTCAGTGAGAAAACCGCCGATCATAACGACGGTAACCTGATGGCTTCCACCGAAGTGCAGGTAGTGAAACGTGACGGTGATATGGTACTGGCTGACGTCAAAGGTTGGCAGCAGGATGGCGTCACCGAGGCGTTCTACGCCGCGCGTGGTAAACGCATCATGAGCGCCCTGCTGGGTGAGGAAGCGCGTAAAGCGTTGAAAGTGAACAGCACGGTAACCGATGAAGAGACGAAACAGGTCTGGCATGAAGTCGATCTGCAGGTCTGGCTGCCGGCGAAAAGTCTGATTGGCGATCAACAAAAAATCTGGAGCTACGCTTCCGATCTCATGGCTAACAACTGTACCGGTTGCCACGGTCTTACCGAGTTGAATCGCTTTAATGCCAACCAGTGGATTGGGGTGGTTAAAGGCATGTCCGGTCGTACGTCGCTGACGCAGGAACAGGTTCGTCTTCTGACCCAGTACGTACAAAAACACGCGAGCGACATGCCCGCAGCAGCCGATCAGGACAAAAAATAAGGAGCCATGATGAAAAAGAATAATGACCATGACATGGCGGAGCAGAGCCAGGAAGCAGGTATGAATCTGACTCGTCGCCGTTTTCTGGCAGGTGCCGGAGCTTTAATGGCGGCACCTCTGCTGGCGGGAATGTGGCCACGCTCGGCGCTGGCCGAAGCGATAAGCCAGGCGCTGCCGCAGTTTGTGGCGCTGCGCCAGGCGGAAAGCGGCATTCTGACCGGTGCCCACTGGGGCGCGTTTGAAGCGATCGTCCGCGATGGCAAAATGGTTGACGTTCGCCCAGTGAAAGACGATCCGTATCCGAACGAACTGATTACCATGGCACCCTATCAGGTGTATGCCGAAAACCGCATTAAGTACCCGATGGTGCGTAAAAGCTGGCTGGAAGGCGGCGCGAAAGACTGTAAACCTGAGCTGCGTGGCCGCGATGAGTGGGTGCGCGTGAGCTGGGATAAGGCGCTGCATCTGGTGGCCGGTGAAATCAGCCGTCTGCAGAAAGAGCACGGACCGTCCTCTATCTATGCGGGCTCTTATGGCTGGAAAAGCGTGGGGATGTTCCACAACCCAAGAACGCTACTGCAGCGCATGATGAACCTGGCGGGCGGTTTTGTCGGCTACTCCGGCGACTACTCGACCGGTGCCGCACAGGTAATTATGCCGCATGTAGTGGGCTCTGTTGAGGTTTACGAGCAGCAGACCGCATGGCCGAACGTCATTGAAAACACCGAGCTGGTGGTGATGATTGGCTGTAACCCTATGATCACGCTTAAAAACAGCTGGAACCTGCCGGATCACGTCAGCCAGACTGGTTTTGAAGCGCTGAAGAAAAAAGGCACCCGGATGATCTGTATCGATCCGGTGCACAGCGACAGCGCCCGCATGCTGGGTGCCGAGTGGATTGGCCCGCACAGCTATACCGACTGTGCGCTGATGGCGGGGATTGCCCATACGCTGTTGGTGGAAAAACTGCATAACGCTGACTTCCTGAAAACCTATACCGTCGGCTTCGATAAGTTTGAAGCGTATCTGACCGGTCAGGACGACGGTATTGTGAAAGACGCCAATTGGGCGGCGGACATCAGCGGTGTTGACGCCGAGGTGATCAAACAGCTGGCGCGCGATATGGCAAAACACCGCACCATGATCATGGGCGGCTGGGGCATTCAGCGCCAACATCACGGCGAGCAGGCGCACTGGATGATGGTGACCCTGGCGTCGATGCTGGGGCAGATTGGTCTGCCTGGCGGCGGCTTCGGCTTTAGCTATCACTACTCTTCAGGCGGTAGTCCGACCGCGCGCGGCGGCATTCTCGCCGGGATCTCGGCGGGTAGCCCAACCTCTCCGGCGGCAAAAGACATTACACCGTTCCCGGTAGCGCGTATTGCCGATGCGCTGGCGAACCCTGGCAAGACCATTGATTATAACGGCACGAAAGTGACCTACCCGGATATTAAAATGGTCTACGTGGCGGGGGGGAATACCTTCCACCAACATCAGGATACCAATAACCTGGTCAAAGCCTGGCAGAACCCGGAGACCGTGGTCGTCAACGAACCTTACTGGACGGCAACAGCGAAACATGCTGATATCGTGCTGCCGGTTACCACGACCTATGAACGTAACGATTTGGACATGGGCGGCGACTACTCGCAGCTCTACGTCTTCCCGCTACGCCAGTGTGTGCCGCCGCAGCATGAAGCGAAAAATGACTTTGACGTCTTTGCCGGTATTGCCGAGATCCTCGGCGTACACGACGCCTTTACCGAAGGTAAAGATGAGATGTTATGGTTAAAAGGCATGTATGACGACATGAAAGCCCAGGCGCGTAACGCACGCGTGGCGCTGCCGCCGTTTGATATGTTCTGGGCGTCCAACAACTATATCCGCTTCCCGATTCCGGAAGAGAATAAACAGTGGGTACGCTTCGCTGATTTCCGCGAGAACCCGCTGCTTAATCCACTGGGTACCCCGTCCGGCAAAATCGAAATCTATTCTGATGCCATTGCCAAAATGGGTTACGAGGACTGTAAAGCGATCCCGACCTGGATGCCGCCTCACGAGTGGTATCGCGGGCCGGAAGCAGCGAAATACCCGCTGTCGCTGAATACCGGTCACCCGATTAACCGTCTACACTCTCAGCTCGACAACACGCCGCTACGTAAGAAGTATGCAGTAGCCGACCGTGAGGCTATCTGGATCCATCCGAAGGATGCCAGCGCACGTGGCATTAGTGCGGGCGATCTGGTTCGTGCCTTTAACGATCGCGGGCAGATCCTGGTTGGGGCAGTGATTACCGATAACGTCCGTGAAGGGGTGGTGCGGATCAGCGAAGGGGCGTGGTTTGACCCGGCCGATCCGTCACAGCCTGGTTCGCTGTGCAAGAACGGTAACGTCAACTGCCTGACCTTTGACGTCGGTTCCTCCAGCCT
This sequence comes from Citrobacter sp. W9, assembly GCF_026719375.1. Taxonomy (NCBI): domain Bacteria; kingdom Pseudomonadati; phylum Pseudomonadota; class Gammaproteobacteria; order Enterobacterales; family Enterobacteriaceae; genus Citrobacter; species Citrobacter sp. W9. The sequence continues at coordinate 901,163 of NZ_JAPPTE010000001.1, forward strand.
GGCGCAGGGGAACTGCGGGCAGATGTCACAGTTGCAGATCGAGAAATATACCGGACCGGTGCTGCAAAACACCGCGCATAATGTGCCAGTAGGCGCATAATCGACAGCCGGTTATAACGAACGGCCCCTCTTGCCAGTGGTGAGAGGGGCCGTTTCTTTTAATTCTCACTACGCCAGCAGTCGAACCCCGGTCGGGGCTTCTTATCCCCCAGCAGGCGTGCAATATGCGAAGAAGCGGACGTCGCTGATAAGGATCACATAAATCTATCTGCGCCACCAGATGCTTCAATTGTCTGACCGGTAACAAACTGATTACGGTCAGAAAGTAAAAATGCGGTTATTGCTGCAATATCTTCTGGCAATCCAAAACGCCCCACAGGTGTTTTCTCTTTTCCCAGTAATGCCATAACTTCCTCGTCCGTTTTGTCGGCCAGTTCCGGACGGCGATTGCGAACATTAGGCAGCATATTCTGCGCCCAGTTATCCGTTGCTACAGCACCTACACCGACCGCATTAACCAGAATGCCGTCCGGTGCGACGCTCAATGCCAGGCTGCGGGTCAAGTTGTTGATTGCAGCACTCAGGGCGTGCGAAACAGTTAGTTGCGGGTTTGGGTAAATACCTCCAATAGATGAAATATTTACAATACGTCCCCATTTTCGGGCCTGCATGCCGGGAATAACTGCCTTACAAAAGCGTCGCATGGCGGAGAGTTTTGTCTCCGTCATTGACAACCAGTCTTCCTCTGAGGTTGTTAGAAGAGTACCTGTATGTGCTCTTCCTGCATTATTTACAAGTAAATCAATGTGTTGAAAAATATCTTCAGCCTGCTTAACGACCTGTTCTGGTAGCCTCTTGTCTGTCACATCACCGGCAAAAGGCAGAGCCTTCACGCCATATTTATCTTCAATTTTTTGCGCTGCCAGAATTAACTCCGCTTTTTGCCTTGCAACCATGACCAGGTGCACACCATTCGCGGCTAACTCTTCGCAAATACTGAAACCAATTCCAGTTCGTGCGCCCGTTACCAAAGCCACTTTTCCAGCCAGTTTTAAATCCATTTTCAGCTCCTTACATTATGCTAAGTGATTAATAAGGACATTATTAGTAGCAACTTGCTGTTTCAGAAGCTTGTGGCTCAGAATTCAGACGTCTGAAAAAAGCAGCCAAAGAATCGAGAATCGGTACTGCGTATAGTCGCCAACATTGAGTCTAGAACGAGGTGTGAACATGCGTACTGATAACCATGAGCTTTCTTCAGGCAGGATCCTGATGCTGGCAATTATTTGCTGTATTGTTGTCGCTAATATCTATTTTAATCAGTCAGTTCTTAACCTGATTGCAGCCTCCTTCCCCTCAGAATGGAAAGCGGTGTCGTTGATCCCCATGGCTACCCAGTTAGGGTATGCAGCAGGCTTATTCTTGCTGATCCCGCTTGGCGATTATATTGAACGCCAACGCCTTATCCTACGTCAGGCGCAGGTATTGTTTGTGGCACTGCTCGGCATGATGCTATCTCCAACGGCATCGGTACTGGTTTTCTTCTCATTCCTGACAGGTATGGCCGCAACGGTCGCTCAACAGATAGTGCCGCTTGCTGCTTCTCTTTCGGGGAGTACGTCGCGCGGTAAAACAGTGGGTACTGTAATGAGTGGGGTTCTGGCTGGGATTCTGACTGGTCGGGCTATTGGGGGACTTATCGGCCAGTATTTTGACTGGCGAGTAGTCTTCTTATCCGGCGCGACCATGACATTGCTGGCAATTTTTTTCATAGCCCGGATTTTGCCCGTACAATCGTTACCGTCCCAGAAGTTTAACTACCTGGCAGTGCTCCGTACGTTAGGAGAATTATGGAGAAGTGAGCCTCAGGTGCGGATTGCCACACTGACTCAGGCACTGTTATTTGCTTCCTTCAGTGTGCTATGGACGGTACTCCCTTTTTGGTTAGCCTACCGCTACCACTACGGTGCAGGAGTAACTGGTTCCCTGGCAGCACTCGGGTTAATAGGGATCCTGTGCGCACCTTTAGCGGGAAATTTCAGCGATCGCCAGGGGCCTTTCCGAATGGTTATTCTGGGCGTGATACTAATGTTACTTGCCTGGATTGTTTTGTGGGGCTGGGACAGTATGACAGGTATGGTGGTTGGTATTCTGCTGCTGGATGCAGGTGAACAATGTGTACTGATTGCTAATCAACATACCATTTATAATTTGCGTCCCGATGCCAGAAACCGTCTGAATACCCTTTTTATGTGCGTGATGTTTATTGGTGGCGCGTGTGGCTCATTGACCGCCACCTGGTTATGGGAGACGACACACAACTGGACGTTGGTTATTTCTGCTGGTGGCGGACTCGTGGTGCCAGGCATGTTAATCGCTGTCAGACGTAACTATTCATCCCCCCAGACGGGTACATAGCTCCAGCGCATTTTTGACGTCTGTAGCACGCTGAGAACCATCGATATGGCTTAATGCATCCATTAATAACTGTTTTGCCGTCACGCTGTCCCCAGTTTCAGCCTGCAGTCTTGCCAGTGAGCACGCAATGCGCAATTCCCAGCCATAAGCCTGTTGTTTGTGTGCTTTCTCAAGTGCCTGTTCCAGTTGCTTACGCTGAGAGTGCGCTGGTAAATGCATGGAGCACAGACGCATCAGTTCTGGAGTACACCAGTTTTCGTTCGGTTTTTTTTGTGAGAGACCGGAGTCCATTTCTGACAACAAAGGCGAATATTGCCAGTCTAATCCCATTGCTTGTAGTGAGCTAAACAGCTTGGTTTGCCTGACTTCGGGATGGGCGAGCTGCTCAGCCCATCGGAGAAACAACTCACCGTAGGTTTTCCAGAAATAAAGATTATGCTTTTCAGCCAACGTAATAAGCCAGTCAGAGGCCTTTATCACCCAGCGTGGATTGCGATCCAACGCAGCTGTCATGCAGGCACCTTCGGCCAGTGCACAACAAAGCGAGCAGATATGTTGCAAACGAGCGGCTTTTTTCACTGCGCTCCATGCCATCCGTTTAGCAGCCTTATACTCTCCCTGTACCCAGAGCACACGGGATAAAAATGCTTCGCCAGCGGTCTCTTGGTCGAGCCCAAAACGGAAAGAACGACCGGAATCATCAAGAGCAAACCGGTTCAGAGATTGCTGCAGATAATCGCTACCGAGGCTATGCTGACCTAAAAAATGGTAAGATACGCCTACAATTCGCAACCCCGTAGCTATCGCGACGGTATCATCAATCGATCTCGCGAGTGTGCACATAGACTGCGCATGGTGAAGCGATATATCCAGTTTACCGATTCTCAAATAGTACAACCATAACCCGTAATGAGCCTGTAAACGGATCTCGTTGTCGTCGAGTTGATCTGCAAGCATTAGTGCTGTTTGCCAGGCGGAACACGTCTCTGGGATAGGACCTTTTGCCCAGGTTGACGCTTTTCCCGCTGCTGCGCTGAGATTCATTTTCTGACGCAATGTTAAAACCACTTGCGAACGTACTTCACTAAGCAAAGGGGAAATATGACGCTGGCATTCATTATAAAGTGAATATTCAATCCAGAACGGCGTCATAGCTTGTAAGATCTCAAGCCCTTTAACCGGGTCTACCCCCTCAGTTAATGGCTGCTGTAAAACACTGCGTAAATCATTGAGGATGGGGTAATAACGTTCTCGCCACTGATCCGTTGGCAGCCTGTTCCAGTCGAGCTGAGCCTGCTCTGCCTGACGATGGCAATAGTCAGCAAACCGGGATGAAAGTCTTGAGTATTCTCCTTGCTGCCTGAGTTTATCGCAAGCGAACTGACGCAGGGTTTCCAGTAAGCGAAAACGGGTTACGGGTACCTGAGTGCTGACCTGAATCATCGACAGGGAAAGCAATCGTTGCAGATCGTCTACAATCTGCCACCCAGTTTCTTCAGGGGACTGCAAGAATTCAGTAACAGCATTCACTGTGAACATGTCGGTGAAGATCCCCAAAGAGCAGAATAATTTCTGTTCTCGTGGATTAAGTAATTGGTAAGTCCACTCCAGCGTAGTCTTTATTTTTTGATGTCGGGAAACCCGGGCGCTCTGCATATTACTCAGGAGTTGGAAACGATCCTCCAGGCAATGATAAATCTCACTAACGCTCATAATAGGTAAACGGGAGGCTGCAAGTTCAATTGCCAGGGGTAATCCGTCGAGATGGCGACATAGTTCACCTATCAAGGACAATTCACTGTCTGATGGGTGGAAGTCAAAATGCCGATCACGGCCGCGTTCAATAAACAGGCGAACGCTGGGAAATGTCTGTAACAGTTGAACATCTGCCCCCGCTTTTTCAGGAACCTTGAGGGGGGGGAGCCGATATTGTTGCTCGCCCGCGAGCTCGACCGCCACCTGGCTGGTTAGCAGCATTGCGATGTGAGGCGCTGCATTCAGAAGCATGGCAATTATAGGTTTTAATTCGTTAATGACATGCTCACCATTATCAATCATCAACAGACACCGACGTTGGGCAAGCTGATGAGATAAATCATGACTGTTATGAACAGCAGTCAGTGGCAGATGCAGTGCCTGCGAGAAAACAGAGAAAAGGCTGGGGACATCAGTGATGTGCGCCAATTCAGCCACGCAAATGCCATCTGGATATTGCGTCTGAAGAAGGTTAACGACTTCCCAGGCGAGACGAGTCTTACCCACTCCACCAGGACCTGTAATGGTGACTAGTGGATGCTGACGTATTAAGGCGCAGATATCTAGCACGGCCTGGTCACGGCCTAAAATAGATGTAAGAAAAGGGAAAGTAACGGGTGCCAATCTTGTGGGTTCTGAAGACATCATCGGTGGTTTGGATGTGCAATTAAAGCGATATCCAGAACCAAATTCGGTCACCAGTAAATGACGATCGTGACCTAGCACACGACGAATCGCTGAAATCTGCGCCTGGAGATTATTTTCTTCAACGATTTCATTGCCCCATACCTGAGCAAGTAGAGAGTCTTTACTCACTACCTGGCCTTTTGCACTCACCAAAACAACCAGCACATCAAAAGCCCTGCCGGATATTTTTACCGGTTTTCCACGGTGCAGCAGGATTCTCAGTTGAGGCCAAATTTGCCACTCAGCGAAGCGGATTTCATCGGTGGATGTCATGATATTACGCTCTTAAGTTCGACACACCCTATGTCAGACTGTCGCTATTATAAAACCATGGGCATCGTGTGGCATAGTGCGGTTGTTCATTCAGTCTGAAAGCATGGGAATTACTTTCAATTATGGACACTGATCGTGCGTGTAATAGGATGGAAAAGCATCAAAGTGGTAACGTCCGCTCCTGGCTGTGAGCGAGAAACGGAAGTTGGCTACCGAGAATTTGGCGATTCAGATCGTCATCGAACATTCTGTGATATCGCCGTCTTTAGATCACTAGTAAGCATCTCTGCCTGTTTTTCCAAAGCTTCTAACATAAAATCTTTTTTATCTTGTACAGTAACTAGTAAATAGAATGGTTCACTATTTGTACAGGTCAAGCGTGATATTCTAAAGTCATCACGGTGAGGTATTAATGCACGATAATTTCCTTCAGCGATAAACATAAAGCGAGCTTTAGAATTTTCGCTGAGCCACATATACTTATTATTGCAAAAGAAAGTATCGCGCGTGTCATACTCCATGGCAAATCCGAAACCGAATTTAATGATGGAAAACGTCTGTATACTAAATGCAATATATGAAATATAACCAATAAAAAACAATGGAGCGAAAACTGACATTGAATAGCTAATGTCATCATATGGTGTTGCTTTTACTTTTTTTATTTTTGGGGCTATGAATATTAAATAAGCAATGCAAATAAAGTAAATGGTATAATAGAATATAAAAATAAAAAGCAATGCTGAGACTGCCGTCATGAGTTTATTGATTGTGGTATCAAAAGGAATATCAAATATATTGGAGATTAGCGAGCGCGCAAGATAATATGAAATTAATGATACGATTAGCTATGAGTATTTAATTCCTATCTTTACTTTTGTGGCTATGTTTTTTCTTTATTATCGAACGATTGTATGTGAGATGATATAGTGTATATCATACACAATGCCGTCATAAAAACTAACGCACTTAGAATGATGTTGTTGATATAATTAATGACTTTAAAGGAAATACATGTTAATAAGAATAGCAATGCCGAAAATAATGCCGCATCTTGCGTTTTTTTATAATTCTTTCGTAGGCGAACGGCCAGTTGATTGGATGACTTTTTATTCCAATAATTGTGTACAATTAGCCCACTGAGAATAATCATACCCAACCAAATAACAATGGGATATAGAGGCGCTCTCTGAGGCATGATGACGAGCACTGCCATATAGAACAATAGAGAATGAGTGATGCCAAGGTTTAATGAAGAGCGTGTTTTTTTCATCGATGACCTTTTTAATAATTCGTTATTCTATTAGATGCTAAGTTTTTTATAACAGAAGCTAACGACATTAGGAAGGTGAGTTTATGATTGAAGAAAAATTATCCACCTGTTTGAAATCTGTTGTGATTTACAGAATTTGGCCATTTGAAAGTACAATTGAAACTTCCGCTTTTGGCACGGAGCGGTCAGGGAGACAGAGACTCCATTTTGAACGAAGAGCTAGCGGTAGGTGTTATAAACAGAAGTCGGACGACACGATTCGAGAAGCTGACTCAATAGGAAGGCGTAAGCCTAAAGCTGACGGGACCGCCGTATGCGGACCCGTATGGAACGGCGGGAGCAATCCCGCCTCCTACTCGATTGCCACTTCTATTTGTACGAAGATTTATTGTTAATTTTATTCTCAATCCAGGTATCAACTTCCCGTTCAATGAAGGAAACTGCGCGTTTACCCGTTTTGACAGGGCGGGGAAATTCTCCCTGCGCTATCAGGTGGTAAATCCAGGAGCGGCAAAATCCCGTTCGATGTTCAACTTCAGCAAACCGGATAAATTTGTCTGACATAAAAGGCCTCCATCATAGATACCCATAGATGTTGAATGATGGTGGTGCATGAAGGAATGGAAAAATCATTATCAGTGGATAGTAATAAAAGACGTTGAGTACATCGAATGAGTGAGAAGGAAAGCTAAAACCAGTGGTGTCTAGCGGAATAGGCACATTGCTTCGCTGATAATCATGGCGCAGGATATGTGAAGACTGGATATCGATGGTCCAGATGGCACACTTTTTTAGTGTAGGTCCTGACCATGCCTGAACGGATTTGTGCTGAATGGTGAAACGGCCAGCAGGTGATTTTAAAAAGTTAAGTTGAGAAAAACACCGAAAAATAGCGAAATTTAGATGCAAAAAAAGCCCGTTCACACGAGCTTTTTTATGCAGCATCTTATGCAGGACAAAACCAATTTTACGATGTAAGTAATTGATTTTGTATCAAATATGGCGATGAAGGGGATTGAATCGCTTTGCTCGCCCCTTCGGGGCAGCCCGTTCGCGATGCTCCCGGTCTGTCCAGCTGGCTACGCCAGTAGTCGAACCCCGGTCGGGGCTTCTCATCCCCCCGCAGGCGTGCAATATGCAAAAAAAAAGCCCGTACTTGCGTACGAGCTCTTCTTAAAATATGGCGGTGAGGGGGGGATTCGAACCCCCGATACGTTGCCGTATACACACTTTCCAGGCGTGCTCCTTCAGCCACTCGGACACCTCACCATATTGTTGTTCCTGTGCTACCGGAACGGGCGCTAATTTAGGGAAATACCGTCCCGGCGTCAATCAACTTTTTGAAAAAAACGTGCATTTACACAAACTTCAAACAATCTGGAGCTTAAATAAGCGGGAATTGTTTTTTTTGCCAGCATCCTAAAATTTGCTACTCTGATGATCCCTCGAAAAATGATGATAATAAGTGCGAGAAAGTTCCGCATAGCAATGCTCAGGAGACAAAATGGATATAATTTTTTATCACCCAACATTCGAAACAACCTGGTGGATTAATGCGCTGGCAAAAGCAATACCAGGCGCGAACGTCCGTGAGTGGAAAGCGGGTGATAATGCGCATGCTGACTATGCGCTGGTTTGGCATCCGCCGGTTGAAATGCTCGCGGGACGAAAATTAAAAGCCGTATTTGCACTGGGTGCTGGCGTCGATTCCATTCTCAGTAAGCTAAACGCTCACCCGGAAATGTTGGACACCTCGATCCCGCTTTTCCGTCTGGAAGATACGGGTATGGGCCTGCAAATGCAGGAATATGCGGTAAGTCAGGTGTTGCACTGGTTTCGTCGCTTTGATGATTACCAGGCGTTAAAAATTCAGGCGAAATGGCAACCATTGCCAGAGTATACCCGCGATGAGTTCACCATCGGGATCATGGGGGCCGGGGTCCTGGGTGCGAAAGTTGCCGAGAGTTTGCTGTCATGGGGGTTCCCGCTGCGCTGCTGGAGTCGTACGCGTAAATCCTGGCCTGGCGTGGAAAGCTTTGCCGGTACCGAAGAGCTGGGTGCGTTTTTGAGTCAAACTCGCGTGCTTATCAATCTTCTACCCAATACGGCAGAAACCGTGGGCATCATTAACGCTGGTTTACTTAGCCAGTTACAGGATGGCGCTTATGTGCTGAACCTGGCGCGTGGCGTTCATCTCAATGAAGACGATCTTCTGGCATCGCTGGACAGCGGCAAGGTGAAAGGCGCCATGCTGGATGTCTATAGCCGTGAACCGCTGCCGGAAACCAGCCCGCTATGGAAACACCCGCGAGTGGCGATGACACCGCACATCGCCGCTGTTACCCGTCCGCCGGAAGCGGTGGATTATATCTCCCGTACGATTTTGAGTCTGGAAAGTGGCAAAGCCGTTACGGGTCAGGTCGATCGCGTACGGGGATACTAATGCTAACCCGGCAAGTGCCGGGTTTCCGCTAATAAATGGCGGCGATACCTGCTATCCTTGACGGAAAATGACTACAGGAGAGAGTTATGTATCCCGTTGACCTGCATATGCATACCGTCGCCAGCACCCACGCCTACAGCACCTTAAGTGATTACATCGCTGAAGCTCGTCGCAAAGGCATCAAGCTGTTTGCCATTACCGATCATGGACCGGACATGGCGGATGCGCCTCACCATTGGCACTTTATTAATATGCGCATTTGGCCTCGTGTCGTGGACGGCATAGGGATCCTGCGCGGAATTGAAGCGAATATTAAAAATATTGAAGGCGAAATTGACTGTTCAGGTCCGATGTTCACTTCCCTGGATCTGATTATCGCAGGCTTTCATGAGCCGGTTTTTGCGCCACACGATAAAGAGACGAATACGCAGGCGATGATAGCCACTATGGCCAGTGGCAACGTCCATATCATCAGCCACCCGGGTAACCCCAAATATCCCGTCGATATCACTGCGATTGCTCAGGCAGCGGCAAAATACCAGGTTGCGTTGGAAATCAACAACTCTTCGTTTTTGCATTCGCGTAAGGGCAGTGAGGACAATTGCCGCGCTGTTGCTGCGGCTGTGCGTGATGCCGGCGGCTGGGTCGCGTTAGGGTCAGATTCACATACCGCTTTCACCTTAGGAGATTTCGGTGAATGTCGTAAAATACTCGATGATGTGAATTTCCCGGAAGACCGAATTTTAAACGTTACGCCAAAGCGCTTGTTGACGTTTCTGGAATCGCGAGGCATGGAGCCGATCGCGGAATTTGCTGAACTGTAATTGTTACTAACTGGAATATATTAATGAACGAGTTTTCTATCCTGTGTCGTGTACTGGGCTCGCTGTTTTACCGCCAACCGCAGGACCCTTTACTGGTTCCTCTGTTTACCCTGATTAGCGAAGGTAAACTCTCCGCCAACTGGCCGCTGGAACAGGACGAACTGCTGGCTCGTCTGCAGAAGAGCTGCGATATGCCTCAGTTGGCTGCGGATTACAACGCGTTATTTGTGGGAGACGATTGCGCGGTGCCGCCTTATCGCAGCGCCTGGTTAGAAGGGGCTAAAGAATCGGATGTGCGTGCATTCCTTTCTGCCCGGGGAATGCCGTTGGCAGATACGCCGGCAGATCATATTGGCACGCTGTTGCTGGCGGCTTCATGGCTTGAAGACCAGTCTGCGGAAGATGAAAGCGAAGCGCTTGAAACCTTGTTTGTGGACTACCTGTTACCCTGGTGCGGCACGTTTCTGGGCAAAGTTGAAGCGCATGCGAATACGCCATTCTGGCGTACTATTGCGCCCCTGACACGTGATGCGATTGGTGCGATGTGGGACGAATTACAGGAAGAGACAGACGAATAAATGTGATTTAAATCACGCTAAACTGCAACGCAATTTATCAACTTGCATAATTTGTGTGCGCGATCTCATTCCAATGCCGTTTTTCTGCTAAGATGCGCGGCATGAACATACTTCTCTCAATTGCAATCACAACGGGCATTCTCTCCGGGATCTGGGGATGGGTGGCAGTTTCTCTCGGTTTACTCAGCTGGGCTGGGTTTCTGGGCTGCACTGCCTACTTTGCCTGTCCGCAAGGTGGGCTGAAAGGGTTGTGGATCTCGGCGTGTACGCTGCTAAGCGGTGTGGTGTGGGCGTTGGTGATTATTAACGGCAGTGCGCTTGCCCCGCATATGGATATTGTCGGCTATGTCATGACGGGAATTGTCGCGTTTTTGATGTGTATTCAGGCAAAGCAATGGTTGCTTTCATTCGTGCCGGGCACGTTTATTGGGGCTTGTGCAACGTTTGCAGGGCAGGGGGACTGGCGACTGGTCGTGCCATCTTTGGCGCTGGGTCTGCTATTTGGCTATGCGATGAAAAATAGCGGCTTGTGGCTGGCGTCACGCCGTGAAAACAGGATATCGCCAACCCCGACCAGTAAATAAAACAAGCGTGAGGCTTCCCTCACGCTTTTTATGCTGTAATGACCCATCAGGATTCTGGCGGTACCGACATATGGCGGTATTTAACCAGGATGTCATTATCAACTTGTTTCTTATCCTGCAAATCCCACAACCCGCGATCTATTCCGTCATTAATCAGGAAGATAACGCCGGTTTCAATTGCTGACATCAGACAAAGCATAACCGGTTCGTTAGAGGTATAACCAATTTCACCCTCCAACAGACGCTGGTAGTCAATGAAGCGGAACACCCCTGCCTGCACTTCATAAGACAGAATGGTTTTGCTGGTATTCACCGATGAGAGGATCTCACCGGTACTGACGTTAACCACACGCAGGTTTACCGCTATCTGGTCAAGCTGGTATTGCGTATCGGCGCCTATACCGAAATAGCGCGCGCCGACACCACCTGATTTTACGTTGCTTTCATAACCAATAATGGACCCTTCCACCATGACGTTTGCAGCGGTCAGAGACTGGAGCGGGATCCGGTTGTTAATGGCAACCGTACCGTTTTCCTGTGCCGCACGAATGATTTTTCGTTCGTTAAGCAAGTTCTGTAACCCCTGACGTTCCAGCGGGACGAACCAACGAGAATCCTTCAATGCGGTGACGAGCATAGCCGTGGCGCTTTGCGGGACGGCGGTAGAGAAGTTACTTGCCGGGTAAGGCTTAAACTGGCCAGTCTCATCCTGAATGTTGTATACCGACACAAATATCTTACCTGTAGGCATGGGCAGATGCGTCAAATCTTTATAGCTTTGGGCTCGGGGCATTAATGTCGGCTTAGCGGCCTCTTGAGGCGGGGCGGTTAAGCATCCGCTGAGTAAAATTACTGCCACCATGATAAGTAAGCGCTGCATGATATTTTCCTTTCGTGGCTCTCATTTAGAAATCGGTTGACTGGTTTTGTAAACCTGACACTTCAATAGTCGAAGTTCTTCCCGTTTTCCTGTCAGTGACATTCAATTGCAGTTGCCCATCCCGGTTGGCGATATCAACGATAAAGTCACTGGTTACCATCCTCCCCGGCTTACCTGTATTGATATTGGTGAGTAAGCCGCCGAGTATTTGCGACTGAATTGCCTGGGTAAAGTTATCCAGTGCTGTTGGGGTTTCGATCCCGTAGTCGCCAGCGCTCGGATCTTTATATGAGTTTTGCGCCTGAGCGCTATTTAACAAAAAAGAGCCGTTGTTTGGGTTGCCACCAAAGTTAGGGTTGCGGAACTGGAACGTCATGTTTCCGGCCCAACTTAATGGCGAAATTAGCATGAGCAAAACCACTGCATGTTTGACACGCATGAAAGCCTCCGGACAAAATCATGTTTTAGAATTCATCACGCGCTAAATCGCTTGTGCTTAATAGTGTTTGATCTATTTGCCGGCGATTTAATGCTTCCTCAGTTTCTGCCAATGCGAAGACCACTATTTTGTCGAAGTCTCTTTTCGTCGGGAATAAAAAGGTCTGGAAGATAACGTCCTGATTAACCGTTATCGTAATCCAACTTCCCCAACGTGCACTGGGCCTTTCATTAATGGTTAAGTTTCCTGTGTACTTGCTTTCCCACTTGTCACTAAAGGCGCGATAAAAATCATGGCCAATGGAAGAGACAGTGTGGTCAGTTAACAGTCCGGGAACCTCCACCTCTACAGCCGCGTGTAGATTCCCGGCAGCAAAGAACAAATTTGCTGCCACAATCCAGTTCAAATAGCGTTTCATGGCTTTATCGCCTGAGGTTATCATTGGCCCACGAGACCGCCTGCGTACGATTTTTGACAGCTATCTTTTTGAAAAGATTATAAAGATGCGTTTTCACGGTATTTTCACTGATAAACAGCGAACGCGCGATTTCAATATTTGAGGCACCGATACGCAGTTTATTAAGGATCTCTTTTTCACGGTGAGTGAGTAGTGCCGACTCCGTGCTGTTATAACGGTAATTTCCGGAATGCGTGATCAGGTAGCTGGCGAGCTTTTGCGAAAAGTAGCATTCACCGCGCAACACACCTTGCAAGCCGCTGACTACACGTTGTTCATCTTCGGTTGCGTAAAATACACCATTGATATGCGGCCAGTTTTCAATATCCCGATAGGGATAATCATCAGGGGTATTCAACAATAAAGTCTTTATATTGTTGTTTTTTCTGCTTAAATTATCTTGCCAGTAATGGATCAGTTTTTTATCTGCCTCCATCATATCCATTAAAACAATACAGCCGGAGGAAATATCATCCAGAGAACGTTGAATATTATGTAGTTTTCCGGTTAACGCCAGTGATTGCTTTAAATGTTGTAATAACGCAGTTGCCTGCAGAGAAGGTTTAGTGATCAACAATAATGTATGACCATGAATACTATGGACTTCATTAAACATGATGAAACTCCACTTTTTAGTCGCACACCTGACAGCTGCCGCTACTAAAATAGAGGCACCAGAAGTACTGACAGATGTTGCACTGCTGTGTAGAAATAAAATATCGACCCAACGGGGTGAAAATATTAAAACAAATGGACTTCAACTGTTTTCAATCTAGCTATTACAAATCTTAAAGCAAGTGTTAAACATGTTACATAATGTAAATTTATATATTAAAATGTGATTTTTGGGTTTTAATTGAGTTTAGATTTGATAGTAAAGTTGTACATTTCAGCATTATTGCATAGATTTAAAAAATCATACAAATTATGTTATCGCATTGATATTAAATAAATAAATTTATAGTTTGTTAGTTTTACATTCCTAATGAATTCGGATTGTTTCGCCTGGATTTAAGTTGGACAATTTTAGATAGAAAAAAATGATGCTTGTCACGACTTGTACCGATGCCTATCGCAGCACTAAGCTGGCAGGCCCGGAAATCGCGGGAAATGCACTTTTTTGTTACTGCATAGAAATTCACTTGCAGGGTTAAAAAAGAAATAGAACCTGTTGTCGCAGCCGTGTTTTTTACTGTTAATTAATACTTTGGTGTGAATCAGAATATAAAAATACCACTGGCGGGTGAGTTATTTAAAATGTTTCAACGGACATACTCTTCATCGTAACGTGACGTTAACAAATGTAAGTCATGTTAACAACAATTTGAGTGGTAACTAATTTAACTTCATGTACGACCAGGTCCAGGGTGACAACATGAAAAACAAGTTGTTATTTATGATGTTTACAATACTGGGTGTGCCTGGGATTGCATCCGCAACAAGTTATGATTTAGCTAATTCAGAATATAACTTTGCGGTAAATGAATTAAGTAAGTCTTCATTTAATCAGGCAGCCATTATTGGTCAGGTTGGCACTGCGAACAGTGCAAATACTCGTCAGGGGGGCTCGAAGCTATTGTCGGTCATTTCGCAAGAAGGTTCTGGTAACCGGGCGAAAACGGACCAGACGGGATCATATAACTTTGCATATATTGATCAGGTGGGTAGTTCCAATGATGCGAGTATTAAACAAGGTTCTTATGGTAATACAGCTGTAATTATCCAGAAAGGCTCTGGTAATAAAGCGAATATTACCCAGTATGGTACACAAAAAACAGCAGTTGTGGTGCAGAGACAGTCGCAAATGGCAATTCGCGTAACTCAACGCTAATCCATTATCGACGTTTAAATCAATCCGATGGGGGTTTACCATGAAACTTTTAAAAGTGGCAGCATTCGCAGCAATCGTCGTTTCTGGCAGTGCTCTGGCTGGTGTTGTTCCGCAATGGGGCGGTAATCATCATGGCGGCGGTAGCAACTATGGCCCAGACTCTTCGCTGAGTATCTACCAATATGGTTCAAACAACGCTGCGAATGCTCTGCAAAGCGATGCGCGTAAATCAGATGTCACCATCACCCAACATGGGCGTGGTAATGGCGCGGTCGTAGGCCAGGGGGCTGATGACAGTACTATTAGCCTGAAACAGACTGGCTTCCAGAACAATGCCACCATCGATCAGTGGAATGCAAAAAATGCTGATATTAGCGTGACCCAGTTCGGTGGCCGCAACGGCGCGCTGGTTAATCAGACTGCTTCTGACTCCAATGTGCTGATTCAGCAAGTTGGTTTTGGCAACAATGCAACAGCTAACCAACACTAATTCAGTTTTCTGACTGATAATAAACAGGGCGTGAGCCCTGTTTTTTTTTCGGGAGAATATGATGCATACATTATTACTCATTGCCGCGCTGACAAATCAAATAACATTCAATACGACCCAACAAGGCGATATGTACACCATTATTCCTCAGGTGACGTTAGCCCAACCCTGCGTTTGTGAGGTCCAGGTCCTTGCCGTTCGTAAGGGGGAGGGAGGACAAAGCCAATCGCAGCAGAAAACAAGCCTTTCGGTCCCCGCTAATCGGCCGATTGAACTAACCAAACTGAGCTTTAATATTTCACCGGGGGATTCGGTCAAAATTATCGTTACCGTTTCGGACGGGCAGTCTCTGCATTTGTCACAACAATGGCCTGACTCAGCCAGTCAGCCATAATTTTTGCTGTATTTGCATTAAGGGTGTGGCTGGGAATGCGGCGCTGTTCTATGAATATAGAAACGTACAGCGTTTTTATTTGATCGTAACTCGCAGTGGTGAAGGATCATTCAGATCCCTCAAGGATGACTAATCATTGAGGAACCCTTATGTGCACATTTTTTAAACGTATTTTTAGCGCCAGTTTATGTACGTTATCTCTTTTCACTTTTCCCATAATGGCCCAACAGATCTCGCCCGGCGGCGTTATCCATTTTCGCGGCGCAATAGTTGAAGCGCCCTGCGACGTTAACACCCAACAACAACAGGTCGAATTGTCTTGTATGCGCAATGGCACCACCCGTAATAGTCTCTATAATCATCAACAGGTCACGGCTGCCCCTCAGAATGTGCAGCAAATTGCTACTGTGAAAATGCATTACCTCAATGAACAGAAAAACATGGCGATCCTTAACATTGAATATAAATGAACCATTCTGGCTTAGACATGCAAACTTGTGGTTAAAAAGTGAGATTTCAAGGAAATCCCTGCTGTACACTTGATGAATCGTGTTTTGTCAGGGGGAATTTATGCATTCACGCGTGCATGTGTTACACGGCGATATTACGACGATCGCTGTTGATGTGATCGTCAACGCGGCGAATTCATCGCTACTGGGAGGTGGTGGTGTTGATGGTGCAATCCATCGCGCCGCCGGACCCGCATTGCTGGAGGCCTGCAAACAGGTTATCCAGCAACAGGGAGAATGCCCGACCGGGCATGCCGTTATCACGCTGGCGGGGGCGCTTCCGGCAAAAGCGGTCATTCATACCGTAGGACCTGTCTGGCAAGGTGGAGGGCATCATGAGGCTGAACGTCTTGAAGACGCTTATCTGAACTCGCTGCAATTGGCCTTGGCCAATGGGTATCAATCCATTGCTTTTCCGGCGATCAGTACCGGAGTCTACGGGTATCCCCGCGCCGCAGCGGCAGAAATAGCGGTAAATACGGTGTTAAAATTTATTACCCGTCGTACGCTTCCCGATCAAATATACTTTGTTTGTTTTGACGAAGAAAACGCTCAACTCTACAAGAGACTACTTTCCCGGCAAGGTGACAAGAACACGGACTGATATGACACGACTTGAGCGGGCCATCACGCCACTTTGTGCTAACCACCCAGGAGACTGTGGCATTCTTACGTTGGATGACAGCCTGGATGCCTTTGCTGCTCGCTATCGACTAACAGAAATGGCGGAACGTACACTGGATGTGCAGTACTACATCTGGGAGAACGACATGTCCGGTCTGTTGCTGTTTTCAGTTCTGTTGGCGGCGGCGAAACGTGGAGTGAAGGTTCGCTTGCTGTTGGATGACAACAACACGCCGGGTCTTGATGACACGCTGCGGCTGCTGGATAGCCATCCTAATATAGAAATTCGTCTGTTTAATCCCTTTTCCTTTCGCATCCTGCGCGCCCTGGGCTATTTGACCGATTTTGCCCGGCTAAATCGGCGAATGCACAATAAAAGTTATACCGCTGACGGCGTGGTGACCATCGTGGGCGGGCGTAATATTGGTGATGCCTATTTTGGGGCGGGTGAGCAACCGTTGTTTTCCGATCTGGACGTCATGGCTATTGGTCCCGTTGTCAAAGATGTTGCGGATGATTTTGAGCGTTACTGGCACTGCCGCTCTGTTTCAACGTTACAAAACGTACTTGAGATGTCGGAGTCAGATTCTTCGCAGCGTATCGAGCTGCCTGAATCCTGGTATAACGATGATATTACTCGTCGCTATCTGCATAAGCTGGAAACCAGCCAGTTTATGACCAGCCTCGATCAGCAGTCGCTGCCGCTGATTTGGGCGAAAACGCGTTTGCTGAGTGATGATCCTGTCAAAGGTGAAGGGAAAGCGCCGCGCCATTCGTTATTACCGCAGCGTTTGTTTGATGTGATGGGGGCGCCGGGCGAACGCATTGATATTATTTCCGCCTACTTTGTGCCGACTCGGGCTGGGGTGGCGCAGCTGTTGAGAATGGTAAGGAAAGGCGTCAAGATTGCGATTTTAACCAATTCGCTGGCGGCAAATGATGTGGCTATCGTTCATGCGGGCTATGCGCGATGGCGAAAAAAACTGCTGCGCTACGGGGTAGAATTATACGAACTTAAACCTACCCGCGAACGCGTTTCGGTGGTCCACGATCGCGGATTAACCGGTAATTCAGGTTCCAGCCTGCATGCTAAAACCTTCAGTATTGACGGTCGAAAAGTATTTATCGGCTCGCTTAATTTTGATCCCCGTTCAACGCTGCTTAATACGGAAATGGGGTTTGTGATTGAGAGTGAAGTGCTGGCTGAAGTGATCCATAAACGTTTTATGCAGAGCCAGCGTGACATGGCCTGGCAACTGCGCCTCGACCGCTGGGGTAGAATTAATTGGGTGGATCGCGTTTCCGGCAGCGAACAGGTACTGAAAAAAGAACCCGCCACAGGATTCTGGAAGCGGGTTCTGGTGAAGCTTGCGTCGGTGTTACCCATTGAGTGGCTGCTCTGAACCACGCAATGAGAGAAAAATTAACCAGCGACAGCTTTATTTTTATCTTGCTTAACGGCCGGTTTACCCGAAAAGAGAAACTTCAGCACCGGTATGCGCAAATGGAGTTCGTACAGTATCACCGCAATCCCCACCACAAACAGCAGGCCGCACAAAAAGCCCAGTAGATTCGATGAGATATGCGGTGTGATATACGCGCCAAAAAACAGCGTCAAAGGGTGGTGCACTAAATAGATAAACAGTGACGCGTTGACAAAATAGGTCACGCGGGCCGACTGGAAATTCAGCAAACGGTGGCCAAGCGAAAAGACGACGTTCACCATCCACAGTCCCATGACCATGGTGATGACATATTCGGTTTCATACATCCAGGCATCGCCATTGCCATAACGTTGATTGAGCAGGTAAGCGACAAACGCCAATGCGGCGCCTATCGTGCAGCCACGCGATGACCTGGTAAACAGCGCTTTCAGATTAGGGTTGATAAACGCCAGCGCGCCGAGCATAAAGAAAGGTATATAGAACAGCGTTTGCATAACAATAAAATTAAACATGCCATCGCTGAGAATTGAAGGGTAGAGGATGAAAATCGTCCTTCTGACGGCGGCATAACCGACACCCAATAAAATAAAAATCAGCGTTAATTTGGTCATCGACACAGCAGAGGGGTTAGCACCTTCGCTACGCATCGTCTTATTTTTCATCTGGGTAAATACCCACATGCTTACGGTCGTTAAAACCACCAGAACCAGTAAAAACCACAGATGGGAAATAAGCTCCCATGCCAGCGTGTTGTACTTTTCGTACCCGCTGAGAGTATGCCAGCTGTCTGCTTTGCCCTTCACGTATTGCAGCATGATAAATTGCGGCAGCGTAAGCAATGGAATCGCCGTCAGCATCGGGATTCCCACGCGTTCGACACGCACCTTCCACCACCGCTTTAGCGGATAGCGCAAAAATAACATGTACGAAAAGTAACCCGAAATAACAAAGAAAACCTGCATGCGAAATGCATGGATAAAATCGTTAAAAAGGGTCAACCACCATGACGGCTCTGCGCTGTTCACATGCCATGTATGAGTGGAGTAGATCAAAGAAATATGGAAGGGGATCCCTAACAACATTAGCCAGGCACGGATGGAGTCAAGAAAATATTCACGTGGTGGTGATACAGGGCTCATAGACAGTTACGTATTCTCAGACTTTTCGTCTTATCCCTAAGACGAATAATGGTTACATTCGAGGCCAACCCTACACCAAGTCCAACAACCTGTCTCCAGGATAAGCACGCAAAGTGAAAACAGCAGACAAAGCTGCTTAAAGCATGAGCCAGCGCGCGAACAATACAGGGATTCAGTTGTCGGAATACCCGATTATCCATTAAAATGGATCGGATCAATATAAGCACACAAAGGGGGAAGTGCTTACTAATTATGAAACATAAACTACAAATGATGAAAATGCGTTGGTTGGGTGCAGCAGTCATGTTAACGCTGTACACATCATCGAGCTGGGCGTTCAGCATTGATGATGTTGCAAAACAAGCTCAATCCTTAGCCGGTAAAGGCTATGAGGCGCCAAAAAGTAACTTGCCCTCCGTTTTCCGCGACATGAAATATGCGGATTATCAGCAGATCCAGTTTAATCGCGATAAAGCCTACTGGAGCAATCTCAAGACCCCATTTAAGCTCGAATTCTACCACCAGGGTATGTACTTCGACACGCCGGTCAAAATCAACGAAGTTACCGCCACTGCGGTGAAAAGAATCAAATATAGCCCGGATTACTTTAATTTTGGCGATGTTCAGCATGATAAAGACACGGTAAAAGATCTCGGTTTCGCCGGGTTCAAAGTGCTGTATCCGATCAACAGCAAAGATAAAAACGATGAAATCGTCAGCATGCTCGGGGCCAGCTATTTCCGCGTTCTCGGCGCAGGCCAGGTCTACGGTCTGTCT
The DNA here is from genome assembly GCF_026719375.1 of Citrobacter sp. W9. Lineage (NCBI taxonomy): Bacteria > Pseudomonadati > Pseudomonadota > Gammaproteobacteria > Enterobacterales > Enterobacteriaceae > Citrobacter > Citrobacter sp. W9. The sequence continues at coordinate 920,983 of NZ_JAPPTE010000001.1, forward strand.
GCGCGCGGTCTCGCGATCGATACCGCTCTCCCTTCTGGTGAAGAATTTCCCCGCTTCCGTGAGTTTTGGATCGAACGTCCGAAACCGACTGACAAACGTTTAACCATATACGCCTTGCTGGACTCTCCGCGCGCAACCGGAGCGTATCGCTTTGTCATTATTCCGGGTCGCGACACGGTTGTTGATGTTCAGTCCAAAGTTTACCTGCGCGACAAAGTGGGCAAGCTGGGCGTGGCGCCGTTAACCAGTATGTTCCTGTTCGGCCCAAATCAGCCTTCTCCGGCAACGAATTATCGTCCGGAACTGCATGACTCTAATGGTTTGTCTATCCACGCTGGCAACGGCGAATGGATTTGGCGGCCGCTGAACAACCCGAAACATCTCGCGGTGAGCAGCTTTGCCATGGAAAACCCGCAAGGTTTCGGTCTGTTGCAGCGTGGCCGTCAGTTCTCGCGTTTTGAAGATATTGACGATCGTTACGACCTGCGTCCAAGCGCCTGGATCACGCCAAAAGGTGACTGGGGCAAAGGTAAAATTGAGTTAGTTGAAATTCCGACTAACGATGAAACGAACGATAACATCGTTGCGTACTGGACGCCGGATCAACTGCCTGAAGCGGGCAAAGAGATGAACTTCAAGTACTCCCTGACGTTCACGCGTGATGAAGACAAGCTTCATGCGCCGGAAAATGCCTGGGTACAACAGACTCGTCGTTCTACGGGTGATGTTAAACAATCCAATCTGATTCGTCAGCCAGACGGTACTATCGCGTTTGTGGTGGATTTTACCGGTGCAGACATGAAAAAGCTGCCACAGGATACCCCGGTTACCGCACAAACCAGCATTGGCGACAACGGCGAGATCGTTGAAAACACCGTGCGTTACAACCCGGTCACTAAAGGTTGGCGTTTGATGCTGCGCGTGAAGGTGAAAGACGTGAAGAAAACCACTGAAATGCGAGCAGCCCTGGTCAATGCCGATCAGACGTTGAGTGAAACCTGGAGCTACCAGTTACCTGCCAATGAATAAGACTACTGAGTATATTGACGCAATGCCGCTTTCGGATATCGAAAAAGCGGCTCTGCCGAAAACTGACATCCGCGCCGTTCATCAGGCGCTGGATGCCGAGCATCGTACTTACTCGCGCGAAGATGATTCACCGCAGGGTTCTGTGAAAGCTCGTCTTGAGCAAGCATGGCCAGATTCTCTGGCGAAAGAGCAGTTGGTTAAAGACGATGAAGGACGCGATCAGCTTCAGGCAATGCCTAAAGCAACGCGTACCTCGATGTTCCCCGATCCCTGGCGTACCAACCCGGTTGGTCGTTTTTGGGATCGTCTGCGTGGACGTGATGTGACTCCGCGTTATCTTTCGCGTTTGACGAAAGAAGAACAAGAGAGCGAGCAAAAATGGCGTACCGTTGGCACAATCCGCCGCTATACGCTGTTGATCTTAACGCTGGCGCAAACGGTGGTAGCAACCTGGTATATGAAGACGATCCTTCCGTATCAGGGTTGGGCATTCATAAATCCGGTCGACATGATGGGGCAGGACCTGTGGGTCTCCTTTATGCAATTGCTGCCCTATATGCTACAGACCGGGATCCTGATTTTGTTTGCCGTGCTTTTCTGTTGGGTCTCTGCAGGGTTCTGGACTGCGCTGATGGGCTTCCTGCAACTGCTGATTGGGCGAGATAAGTACAGTATCTCCGCCTCAACGGTCGGGGACGAACCACTGAATCCTGAACACCGCACCGCACTGATTATGCCTATCTGTAACGAGGACGTTGACCGCGTATTCGCGGGGCTGCGCGCCACGTGGGAGTCAGTTAAAGCCACGGGCAACGCCGAGCATTTTGATGTTTACATCCTAAGCGACAGTTACAATCCTGATATCTGCGTAGCGGAACAAAAAGCGTGGATGGAACTGATTGCCGAAGTGCAGGGCGAAGGGCAGATTTTCTACCGTCGTCGTCGTCGTCGTGTGAAGCGCAAAAGTGGCAACATCGATGACTTCTGCCGCCGCTGGGGGAATCAGTACAGCTATATGGTGGTGCTGGATGCTGACTCCGTGATGAGCGGCGACTGTCTGAGCGGTCTGGTTCGTCTGATGGAAGCGAATCCTAACGCCGGGATTATCCAGTCTTCACCGAAGGCTTCCGGTATGGATACGCTGTATGCGCGTTGCCAGCAGTTCGCGACCCGTGTTTATGGCCCGTTGTTTACCGCCGGGCTTCACTTCTGGCAGTTGGGTGAATCGCACTACTGGGGGCATAACGCCATCATTCGCGTGAAGCCGTTTATTGAGCACTGTGCGCTTGCGCCGTTACCTGGCGAAGGCTCATTTGCAGGCTCGATCCTCTCCCATGACTTCGTGGAAGCGGCATTAATGCGTCGTGCCGGCTGGGGCGTGTGGATCGCTTACGATCTGCCGGGTTCTTATGAAGAGCTGCCGCCAAACCTGTTGGATGAGCTCAAGCGTGACCGTCGCTGGTGTCATGGCAACCTGATGAACTTCCGTCTGTTCCTGGTTAAGGGGATGCATCCGGTTCACCGCGCGGTGTTCCTGACCGGCGTTATGTCCTATCTGTCAGCGCCGTTGTGGTTCATGTTCCTCGCGTTGTCTACCGCATTGCAGGTAGTCCATGCGTTGACGGAGCCGCAGTACTTCCTGCAACCGCGGCAGCTATTCCCGGTCTGGCCGCAGTGGCGTCCTGAACTGGCGATCGCGCTGTTTGCTTCCACCATGGTGCTGCTGTTCCTGCCGAAGCTGCTGAGTATTTTGCTTATCTGGTGTAAAGGGACGAAAGAGTACGGCGGATTTATTCGCGTCACACTGTCGTTGCTGCTGGAGGTTCTGTTCTCCGTGCTGCTGGCGCCGGTGCGTATGCTGTTCCATACCGTTTTCGTGGTGAGTGCATTCCTCGGTTGGGAAGTGGTGTGGAATTCGCCGCAGCGTGATGACGATTCCACCCCGTGGGGGGAAGCGTTTATGCGTCACGGTTCTCAGCTCTTGCTGGGGCTGGTGTGGGCTGTGGGTATGGCCTGGCTGGATCTGCGTTTTCTGTTCTGGCTGGCGCCGATTGTCTTCTCGCTGATCCTCTCGCCGTTTGTTTCCGTAATTTCCAGTCGTTCTACGGTTGGGTTACGAACCAAACGCTGGAAGCTGTTCCTGATCCCGGAAGAGTACTCTCCGCCGCAGGTGCTGGTGGATACAGATACCTATCTGGTAATGAACCGTAATCGTACGCTGGACGACGGTTTTATGCATGCGGTGTTTAACCCGTCGTTTAACGCGCTGGCTACGGCAATGGCGACTGCTCGCCACCGTGTGAGTAACGTACTTGAGATTGCACGCGACCGTCATGTGGAGCAGGCGCTGAACGAAACGCCGGAGAAACTGAATCGCGATCGTCGCCTTGTGCTGTTAAGCGATCCGGTGACCATGGCGCGTTTGCATTATCGCGTCTGGAATTCACCTGATAAGTATTCTTCGTGGGTGAATTACTATCAGGGCCTGACCCTGAATCCGTTAGCGCTCAGGAAAAAATAAGCGTTCTGTAATGTGAAAATACCGGCCTGGTGCCGGTATTTTTTTATACTGAATAAAAAGAGTCATGGGGTACCAGATGCGAATAGCGGCAGTGGCGATAATGGTCTTGTTCCTGAGCGGATGCGGCAGCATCATTAGCCGGACCATCCCAGGACAAGGGCATGGCAACCAATACTATCCGGGCGTACAGTGGGATGTCCGGGATTCCGCATGGCGCTACGTCACCATCCTCGACCTGCCGTTTTCGCTGGTGTTTGATACGCTGTTGTTACCGCTCGACATTCACCATGGGCCTTACGAGTAGTTATCGTTCATCCCATTCATCAGCTGCGGTCTGACCCTCTTCGGTATCAAGGGGAGGCTCCAGCTGAAATTCACCTTCGTCCCATTCGTGAAGCGTGTTTTCTTCCTGCCACTCCTGACGAATTTCAATCTCATCATAATCACCATCAAAAACGCTTTGCGCCGCTTCACCGCTTAGCATTGGCAGACATTCGCCATCGACATCATCCTCATCGGCAAAGAATTCTGCTTGCCACATAATGTCGCCATCCTGTAGCACGTATTTTTGTACGCTTAGCTGCTGAACACTGGCATCGTCAGCCTCCAGACCTGGGTTATCTGCCAGAAACACTTCACGAGCAGCATCAATAGCCTCTTCCAGCGTGGCATAAAAATACATGTCATTCTTTGCCATAATCTTCTCCTAAGGTGAACAATAAATGGTGATGATTCAATCTATAGACCTCGATCCGCGGAGCGTCAAACCCATTGACTGCAGAGCTAACCTAAATGAATGCCAGCCGTTGGTAGCGACGACAGGGTTTTATGATGACGTCTTCGATTGGTATGGAAAAATTTACAATGCGAGATACTGAAGTTGGCGTAATGGACGACCGCGAATTTGAGAAAAAAAGGTAATGTGTGTGGTTAGCTGTGGCGTAATGAAAATCAAATAAATAAACGATACTGTTATATAAATGAATCTTCAGATTTAATACGTATTTAGTCGAGTTTTTGCTTGCGGTAATGCCCATTGTTCTGATGAGAGGATGTCTAACCTTATCAAAATGAAGGAAAAAATATTTATTAATGTAAAAAAATCACAGAGGTAATTATTGAGAGATACTGAACTCAAGAGGCGGAAAAGTAATGACTAAGTATCCGCCATGTGCAACATCTGTTAATGGTGTTAGGCGTTTTAAAAAAGGACACATAATAATAGATGATTAATACCAAGTGTTATAAATGGATAAAAAATCATTAAATAATAAATGAATAAATATCACTGAAGTTGTACGGCTATATAGATTGCAAATGCTTATGCTTTATTATATAAAATGCCAACTCAAGAATACTCCTAAGGATGTTATGGAAAACAGTAATTCAAATAACAGGAAGTTGATGGCGTTCTATATAACTTGCTTAATCAGCTATATTCTTGGTGGGTTATGTCTTACGCAGTTTAAATTAACAATACAAAGTGTTCCGCAAACAATATATTTGATTATCATAGTAGGTTTATTCTTTTTATATGGAATTATTTTCCTATTTATGTTGTTTCAGTATTTATGCAGAAAAGATCTAACATGTCTCATAGTCTTAGGTATGGCATTTCTTAGCAATAATATTTTCTTTGTGGAAACTATCTATATCGTTCAGGATTTAATCAATGATCACACTTCGATAGAAAAAAGAACTAACGATATCGCTATATTCTATTATTTTCGCCAACTGAGTTTTATTGCTTTATTATTTGTATCCTTGAAATCTTATAAAGCATCTTCGACAATCCTTGAAACCAAAGAAAGAGAACCATGCTATATAGCGGTAGCATTTTTGATCATGTTGGCTATCGCTGTCCTGGCACATAGCCTGGCCAGTTATAACCCGGGCATGACCCTTGAGATTACGAGCCTGAAACCCGACAACATAACCGTACACTGGCATATTGGCTACATTTACTCTCTGATTGTTGCCTGGGGATTGGTTCTACTCTATTTGGTCATTAAAACCAAAACGCATAACATCTTATGGAAAAGTATCGGCTTACTGTGTTGCTCAGGAATATTAACCAATGTGCTGCTATTAAGTTTAGATGAATATAGTATGTATATTTGGTATATCAGCAGAGGGATTGAGGTGATCAGTACCCTTTGTATAATATCGATCTTAATGTATAACACTTTTATCATTCTAAAAAAAGAAACGGATTCGGCTATCAAAGATGCCATGACCAAAATATACAACCGGAAACTGTTCTATAGATCGTTAAAAGCATCGCTAGCGAAAGGCGTGGTTTGCGTAATGGTTTTGGATATCGACAAATTTAAACGCATTAACGATACCTATGGGCATCAGGAGGGGGATCGGGTAATCATTAGTATTGTTGATATAATCAACAAGTCAGTTAGAGATTCGGATATCTTTGCGCGCATCGGCGGCGAGGAGTTTGCGATTCTTCTTAAGTGTAAGGATAAAGATGAAGCTATTGTCGTTGCAGAACGAATCAGAAGAAATGTTGAGCATGGAACGACTATACCTAATGCCTATGATTTAAAAGAAAAGATGACGATCAGTATCGGTGTATATTGTACTAAAGTTGATGATGACTCAGCGGATAAAGTTGTTTCTTATGCGGATGCTGCGCTGTATGACGCCAAAAACTCTGGCAGAAATAAGGTGTGTTACTACTATCATTAAAAGTAAAATGAATACTGCCTGAAAACGCAAAGTTTACTCTTCGGGTTCAGGCAATATATACAAATTATCCAGCGAGCTCGGTACTCCGGCGACGGCGCAGACTATTCCACGAGTAGATCGCGTTAAACAGTACAACCCCCGCGGTCACGCAGAAGACCGCGCGAAAGCCGTAGTTGGCGGATATTGCCGCCCCCATTAATGGTCCCGTTACGTTGCCGATGTCGCGAAATGACTGGTTATAACTGAAAATACGCCCGGCTATTTGGTTGGTTGAGTTATAAACCAGCAGCGTTTGCACCGCCGGGAGCAGAGCGCCGTCGGCAGCACCCAATAAAAAACGCAGAACGCCCAATTGCCAGGGAGTTTGTACAAATGACATCGGGATCAGCAGTAGCACGGAAATAATCAGCGCGACGATTAGAATCTTCTCCGGGCCAATCCGGTCACCGAGTTTGCCAAGCCTTGGGGCACTGATTAACGCTGCTACGCCGGGTACGGAGGCAATCATCCCACTAATGAACGCGATATTACTGACGTTCCCGGCTAACTCCCGCACGTATAACGTCAGGATTGGCGCAATAGAACCGGTCGCCACCTGAATGATTAAGGTAGTGACAAACAGGCTCAGCACCAGTTTGGGGTTTTTTAACGAGGCCACGACTTCGCGTATGTGCAGCATCTCTTTCTTGCTTACCGGCTGAAAACGCTCGCGGATAAAAAATAGCGTCAGGATAAAACAGACCAGCAGTACGCTGGCGGTAATGAAGAACACGGGACGCAATCCATAATGGTCCGCGAGTAGTCCACCTGCCAGCGGCCCTAGCAGTGCGCCGCTGACACCGCCGGTAGAGAGCGTTCCCAGCGCCCAGCCGCTTTTATTGCGTGGAACCTGGGTGGCGATCAACGCATTGGCGTTGGGAATGAAACCGCCGAGCAGACCGAGCAGCGCGCGCAGAACCAGGAACTGCCAGATATTTTGCGCCAGGCCCATCAGTAGCATCACAATAGCCATACCCAACGCGGAACGCAGCAGCATGATTTTTCGCCCTTTGCGGTCGGCAAGGCCACCCCAAAAAGGGGAGGCGATGGCTGAAAACAAAAAGGTGATGCTGAAGACCAGACCTGACCACATGTTCAGGGCGCTATGCCCCGTGACGCCGAGACTCTCGACGTACAAGGGTAAAAAGGGCATGACCAGGCTAAATGCTGCGCCGGTTAAAAAACAACCTATCCAGGCAACGGTGAGGTTGCGTTTCCAGTTTATGGGGGCATCTGAGGGTGACATAACGATCCGCAGTGTGATGCGCTGTATGCGCTATCGATTGAATATAAGTAAGCAGACTAATTATGCGCCCGGTTGATAGTTGCTGCAATGCGGATAGCAGTTAAACCTAAAGCGAGTCAGGAGAGGGTTGCAGCCCACTGGACTGCAACCGGGTTTTAGTACAGGGAAGGGGCGCCTTCAGGACGGGTCTTGAAGCGACGATGCAGCCACATATATTGTTCTGGGGCCATCATGATGCATTGCTCAACGATCTTATTCATCCATGCAGCCGTGGTCTCCGCGTCGTCTAACGGCGGTGAACATTCTGGCGGCAGCATAATCAATTGATACCCTTTCCCGTCGGGCTTACGACGAGGAACAAATGGCACCAGGCAGGCATTCGACATGCGTGAAAGCATCCAGGTCCCGGAGGTCGTGGCGGCCTGTTCAACGGCAAACAGCGGCACAAACACGCTGGCGCGAGGACCGTAGTCATGATCCGGCGCGTACCAGACCACTTCGCCTTTTTTCAACGCTTTAATCATTCCTTTCAGGTCCTTACGATCAAGCATTGATTTATTAGAGCGCATGCGTCCCCAGGTCTGTAACCAGTCGAGCAGCGGGTTGTCATTAGGACGATACACACCGATACCAGGCTCCTGCAGACCAAACTGACGCGCACCCAGTTCCAGGGTCAGGAAGTGCAGACCGACTAACAGGATCCCCCGCTTTTGCGCCTGAACGTCACGGATATGTTCCATCCCGATCACTTCTGTCCAGCGTGAAATGCGCTTATCGGACCAAAACCAGGCCATCCCGGTTTCCATCACGCCCATGCCGACGGACTCGAAGTTCCTGACGACCATCTGCTGGCGTTCCTGTTCACTCATCTGCGGGAAGCACAGCTCCAGATTACGTGAAACGATTTTTGCCCGGCGTTTCATCAAACGTAACGCCAGACGACCTAATGCACAGCCCAACTTATAAAGTACCGGGTAGGGCAACTGCACGATTAACCAAAGGATGCCAATACCCAGCCAGGTTAACCAATAACGTGGATGCAGTAGCGCAGCCGAAAACTTGGGTAAATTCGTCATGTCTATCCTGTCTTCAAACGACCAATTCCCTGTATTGTCGCATTTTTTCGCGCGTATCAAAAATTTGTGACGGGAGAACGGTGATTAAATCGGCAATTGTTGTTGCGTTTTTATCGTGAAGTAAGAAATGTAGCGTAAAATGTGTGGATGTAAATTGGCGATGTTTGCTTTATGATGCCGCCGATTTTCATTTACTCCCTATTTGCAGGATACGTACACCATGCCAGTGTTACACAACCGCATTTCGAACGACGCGCTCAAAGCCAAAATGCTGGCCGAGACTGAGCCGCGCACGACGATCTCGTTTTATAAATATTTCACCATCGATGACCCGCAACATACGCGTGATGCGTTGTACCAACTGTTCACTGCGCTGAATGTGTTCGGGCGTGTATATCTTGCCCATGAAGGCATTAACGCGCAAATCAGCGTGCCGCAAAGCAACGTGGATGCATTCCGCCAACAGCTGTATGCGTTCAATCCCGCACTGGATGGATTACGTCTTAATATCGCCCTGGACGATGACGGGAAATCATTCTGGGTGCTACGCATGAAAGTTCGCGAACGTATTGTGGCGGATGGTATTGATGATCCTGACTTTAACGCCAGCGACGTGGGTGATTACCTGAAGGCGGCAGAAGTGAACGCCATGTTGGACGATCCTGAGGCGGTATTCATTGATATGCGCAACCACTATGAATATGAGGTGGGGCATTTCGAGAACGCGCTTGAGATCCCGGCAGACACATTCCGTGACCAGTTGCCGAAAGCGGTTGAAATGATGCAGGCGCATAAAGATAAAAAAATAGTTATGTACTGCACGGGCGGGATCCGCTGTGAGAAGGCCAGCGCCTGGATGAAACACAACGGATTTAGCAAAGTCTGGCACATTGAGGGGGGGATTATTGAATATGCCCGCAAGGCGCGTGAACAGGGGCTTCCGGTACGTTTCATCGGCAAAAATTTCGTTTTTGATGAGCGTATGGGCGAAAGGATCTCTGAAGATGTTATCGCGCATTGTCATCAGTGCGGAACCGCATGCGACAGCCACACTAATTGTAAAAATGATGGCTGCCATCTGCTGTTTATTCAGTGCCCGGCTTGCGCGCAGAAGTATAAAGGCTGCTGTAGTGAGCTGTGTTGCGAAGAGAGTGAGTTGCCGGAAGAAGAGCAACGACGTCGTCGCGCCGGGCGTGAAAATGGCAACAAAATCTTTAATAAATCCCGCGGTCGTCTGAATACCAAACTGGGTATTCCGGATCCCGCGCAATAAAAATGTTGCCGGATGATGGCTATCGCCTCATCCGGCAACATTTATGCGTTACTTCTGCTGCACACCTTCCACTGAGATAATTAAATCGACTTCCTGTGAAGCAGGGCCGAGATCGGTGGTGATATTGAAGTCTTTGAGTTTAATCTTACCTTGCGCTTCAAAACCGGCGCGCGTACCACCCCATGGATCGCCACCCTGACCGATCAACTTCGCGTCCAGCGTCACTGGTTTGGTGACGCCATTCAGGGTCAGGTTACCGGTGATATCGAGGTCGTTCCCCTCTTTTTTCACGCTGGTGGAGCTAAAGGTCGCCTGCGGGAATTTGGCCACGTTAAGGAAATCCGCGCTACGCAGGTGCTTGTCGCGTTCGGCGTGGTTGGTGTCAACACTGTTGGTGTTGATGGTGACGTTAACCTTATCGGCTGCGGGATTTTTTTCATCAAAGGTGAACGTACCGTCGAAATCTTTAAAGGTGCCGTACAGCCAGCTGTAACCCAGATGCTGAATACGGAAATTAACAAAGGCATGCTGTCCCTCTTTGTCAATTTTGTAATCTGCCGCCATAGCCGATCCGGTCGTGAATAACAGAGAGGCGAGTGTCAATCCCAGCAGGTTTTTTTTCATTTTAAGCTCCATAGTCAGATGACGATTTTCCCAACATGCGATTCAGGGTATCGTCGTTATCGATAAAGTGATGTTTCAGGGCCATAAGCCCATGAAGAAGCGATAAAACCACCACGGTCCATGCCAGCCACAGGTGCAGGCTGCCGGCAAGGTCGGCCTGAGCGCCCGCGTTGGCAAGGGTGGCGGGAATATCAAACCAACCAAATACGCTTATCGCTTTGCCATCTGCGGTCGAGATCAGATAACCGCTGATAACAATCGAAAAGAGCAGGGCGTAGAGCGCAAGGTGACCCATTGCCGCTGCGATGCGGGTTAAGCGGGAATAGCTTGTCAGCGCAGCTGGGGGAGGGGAGAACAACCGCCAGACAACGCGAATGACCAGTCCCATCATGAGCAGGATCCCGATGCTTTTATGCAGTTCAGGGGCCTGGTGATACCAGCCATCGTAATAGCTGAGCGTGACCATCCATAAACCCAACGCAAACATGCCATATACAGCAATCGCCATCAGCCAGTGCAATGCGACAGACACCACGCCATAGCGCTGTGGACTATTAGTGAATTGCATAAGTACACCGTTAGATATTTCAGGAGTAAATGAAAATGGCGCGTAAAAGACATTAATGCAACTAATAAATAACAATGATGATGATATTTATTTTCATATTCAATAAAATTGATTGAATATTGATGTCATCATCAAGGTATTAGAGAGAATGAGCAAAAGGTGGGCATCATTACGCGGTGTTGATAGGGTTTTCTTATTCAGTTTATTGCAATGAAATTTAAGTAAATATCAGTTTTTGTCAATTAGTGTCAGTGCAATCTGGTCAGAAAAACATAATATATATCACATCCATAATTGCCAGCAGCGACCATAAAATAATGTAGAGCATAAGATGCTCACGAATATTATTAACCAGATAGTGAAAGATGCGCCGCATCGATGTTATTCCTGTCATTAAAAATGGCCTCACCACGAGGCCATTAATCATTATCGCGTAAAGCGACTCAGCCTGAATGGCGTCAGGTCAAAGGCTGGCGGTTTGTCCTGCGCAAAGTCCGCGGCTATTTCCCCCAGTACGGAGGCAAACTTAAAGCCATGTCCGCTCAGTCCGGTGATGATCAGGGTATTGTCATGTTCAGGTAGCGTATCAATGATAAAGTCTTCATCCGGCGAATTATCGTAAGTGCAGGATGCACCGTGCAGACAACAGCCAATGCCTGGCAGAACTGTACGCAGGAATGGGAAAGCTTCGGAGCCATCGCTGGCCACAGCGGCAAACGGCTTGCGCTCTTCGGCAGCGTGAATTACCTGTCCGCCGTTGTGCTTACCAATTTTTAGTTCGTCGTTTTCTGCCGGAAAACCGTAGTACTGATCGCCATTTGGTAACTCGCCGGTAAAGGCCGGGAAGTTATTTTTAACGCTATAGCGGCCATCGGCTTGATACCATGCGAACACTTTGCGCACTGGCTGTATCGGCAGTTCCGGTACTAATGCCTGCACCCATGTCCCGGCGCTGACCAGGGCTTTTTTGGCGTGGTAGTCACCGTCGGCGGTTTCTACCGTGACGCCATCTTCACTATGATGAACAGCCGTGACCGGGCATTTAAACAGCTGTGCGCAGCCAGCTTCTTCAGCCAGACGAATCCAGGTTTTAATCGCTAACTCACTACGCAAAAAGCCCGACTCAGCTTCAAACAGACCAATATAATTTTCAGGTACGCGAATCTCGGGCCAGCGAGCCATGATGGCGGCGGCATCAAGATGTTCGACGTTGAGTTGCCACTGTTTCGCGCTTTGCGTTGCGGTAGCTAAGAAAGTTGAATCTGCCGGGCCCAGATTGATAACCCCGGTGCGTACAAAAATCGGTTCTTCATTTTGAGTGGAAAGTTCATCCCACAATGTCTGCGCGCGCAGCACCAGCGGAACGTATTTCTCACCTTCGCCATAAGCATGACGAATTAATCGTGTGTCGCCGTGGTGGCTGCCCTGTTGATGCGGTGGCATATGCGCATCGATCATCAGAACGTTCAGACCGGCGCGAGTGGCATAGTATCCGGCTGCGGCACCCACGGAACCGCTGCCAATAATGATTAAGTCGTATTTCATCCGCTTCTCTCTGCAATCGCGATAGTAGCAGGGTAAATAACTGACCTGGAATATTCAACCGGGAAATAAGAAAGGCACCGTTAAGGTGCCTTTTGATGGTTGGATGTATCAGATTTAATGGCGCTGATACTCATTTACCTGGTAATCGCCGGATTCAATTTTGGCGATTCCTGCTTCTAATATCGAAATAAATTGCCTGGCAACATCAGTGGTTAACCAGAGCGTTTGACCAACTTCAGTCCCATCCGGGTCCGGTCGATTCGGGGTCTGGTAGTGCAAACGCAGCATCAGCGCGTCGTAGCTATCAACGGTGCTGATGTCCCATCCTACAAGCGGATGAGTCTGAATGACTTCATTATTCTTTTCCATCATGCCCCCTAATTCGTGTTACTAGACAACGGTTTTCGAGGTTCAATGCATTTTTTTTCTGAAGCAACTTCAGTATATCAATAAATAAGGGTATTCATTGAAAATTTAAAGAGGGCAGCGCATAAATTTATAGTTTTCAGCGTTATCTGACTAATAAAGCAACATGTCATTCATTTTTTTTTAGCAAGTTGCACAATTATTTTGTTGTTTTGGTTAAAAGATAACCAGGAAATTAATATTAAATTAAATGGCCGCCAAGGGGAGTCTGCATTTTTTTAAAACTGTGTGTAAAAAAAAGCCGGGGCGACCCGGCAAACAAACATCACTGCATATCATTATTTATTCATTGATAAACCAGTCATCCGCGCTTTCCCAGGTCTCCTGCAAGATCTCGCTGATGCGTTCTTTGTCCTCTTTGGTCGCGCCAATTACCGACAGATTGTTAGCTCCGGCATAACGGACGGTAACGTTACCCTCGTTATCCGGAAAATGATGATGAATACGGCGGGAGAGTTCACCTGCCAATGCGTCAATCGCACCGGCAGGCAAAGGTGAAGTTTTGGCAATAGTGACTTCAATACGCATAATAGCCCCCTGTTGAATATACTGTTTATTTATACAGTTATTCAAATCAGTTGGCTACATTTTTTTTAGCTTTTTACTGACCAGCGTACCGTTTCGCCACCCAGGAAAGGCACCAGCGAGTCATCTGCCAGCGTAATGCTCTCCGGGACATGGTGCTCCACGCGTTCAAGCTCAATAAAAGTCTCATTCACCGGCAGACCATAGAATTGCGGACCATTGAGTGAGCAGAAGGCTTCAAAATGGCTCAGTGCATTCATCTCTTCAAATACGGTGGCATAGCTGCCCAGCGCGGTCGGGGCGTTAAAACACCCGGCACAGCCGCAACTGGATTCTTTGCGATGACGGGCATGCGGCGCTGAGTCGGTACCAAGGAATGCACGGCTAAATCCGCTGGCGACCAGCTCACGTAGCGCCTGTTGGTGGACGTTACGTTTAAGGATTGGCAGACAATACAGGTGCGGACGAATGCCGCCGACCAGCATGTGGTTGCGGTTAAACATCAAATGTTGTGGCGTAATGGTGGCGGCGAGAAGCTCGTTACCATCCCGCACATATTCGGCAGCATCTTTAGTGGTGATATGTTCAAATACGACTTTCAGCGCAGTCAACCGCTGACGCAGCGGTTCCATCACCGTCTCAATAAAGCGTGCTTCGCGATCGAAAATATCGATATCCGCATGTGTCACTTCACCATGCACCAATAGCGGCATACCCAATTTTTCCATCCGTTCCAGCACAGGCATGATGGCTTCAATAGAGGTTACGCCATGCGTTGAGTTGGTGGTGGCATTCGCCGGGTAGAGTTTCGCGGCGGTAAACACACCTTCGTTGAAACCTCGCTCCAGCTCATTGGGGTCCAATGTATCCGTTAAATAACAGGTCATTAAGGGCGTGAAGTCGTGTCCGGCAGGTACCGCATCAAGAATGCGTTGGCGATAAGCGATAGCTGCATCAACTGTGGTGACGGGCGGTGCCAGGTTCGGCATGACAATGGCGCGGCCGTAAATTTCGCTGGTATAGGGCACGACAGTTTTTAACATGTCGCCATCGCGAAAGTGAAGATGCCAGTCGTCTGGGCGGCGGATCTTTAAAACCTGGGATGGTGCAGTCATCAATATGCTCCGGCTGAGGATTGTCTTTTTTGCCGGAAACAAAGGATAAGCGGAAACGTTTTCGTTTGCACGAAAAAAAAGGGCGCATCAGCGCCCTCTGGTTTATTAGTCGGTGAATGGGATGATGATTTCGCCCGGTTTCACTTCTATACCTTTCGCCAGTTTTTTCGCCAGCGCTTCACCCTGACTGCTGTCGTCCTGCAGAACATAGGCAGGCTGTTGATTAAAGTAATTACGCAGCGACTGGTTTAAATACGGCATCAGCGTTTGTAGTACCGACTGCATTTTTTCAGGTGTGACGGTCGCGTCCACGACTTCCATCTCTTGCAAGTAAATCGCGCCTTTCTCTTTATTGAAGACCGGTAGCGCTTTAAGTTTCAGCTTCATGGTGGCTTTCTGACTGCCAAACAGGGAATTCATGTCCAGATTGGCATCACCCGTCAGAGTCACTTTATTAGGCTCTTCACGCCCTATCTGACTGGCGAGATTGCTCAGTACGATGTGTGCTTCAGCGACGCCGGGCAAACCGATATCTTTTGAAAAGTTATTATGCTTCGCCAGCGCCTGATTAATCTCTTGCTCGCTAACCGTATATTGCGTGAGTTGATTACAACCAACCAACAGGCCGCCGACAATCAGTGCAGCGGCAAAAAAAAGCTTTTTCATGGGAGTCCTCAACATGATGCATATGGCGTAATCGTGACACAAAGCATCATCGAGTACCAGCGCCCCGGGCACCAGCAGAAAAAACTGAAAAGTGCTCGTGCGCCGGATTAGCTATCAGGCATCGGGTTCCAGCATGCCGCGCGTCGGGCGTTTGTGGCTGAATTGCCAGCCCAAAGCCAGGAAGGTGATGAAGCCGATAATACCGAGCATCATCCATGGCAATTCAGGCTGCGCCAGGGCTTTGCCCATATCAAACAGCCAGCCGCCGCCGACATAACCAATTGCGCCGCCGATGGCGAGCCCAAGTCGGCTGAAGCCCATGTAACTTCCTCGCGCCCGTGCATTGGCCAGCGAGGCGCTCAGGGTTTCACGCGCCGGTTCGGCGATGATCGAGCCGATATAGAAGGTGCAGATCAGCGTGAATAGCTGCTGTAAATTGCCGACCAGACCGATGGGCATCATGCTCAGAGACATCACCAGCAGACCGGCCATCAGGCGATGTTCCAGGCGAAAACGTTTTTCACTCCACCGGGCAATAGGGTAGAGCAGCGTTAACGAGAGGCATGCTTCGATGGCATACATCCATTTCACGGCGGCAGGCGAGCCAGCGATGTCGTTCACCATGATTGGCAGCATTAACATGACCTGTACCGCCAGCATGTAATAACCCGCCAGCGTCAGCACATAGGTGACAAAACGTTTGTCATGCATCACGTGGCCCATCCCTTCACGTACCGGAATTTTTACCGTCGACAATTTCCATGCCGGGAGTAGCCAGGCGTTAAACACCGCGCACAGAACAAACAAAATGGCTCCTGTCGCGCAGACCAGGCGGAAATCGTACTGTAACAGCCAACTGCCAAGTAACGCGCCAACCACGGCGCCTACGCTATCCTGCATCATCAGGATAGAGAAAAAACGCCCGCGCTTTTCCGGGCGGATCAGTTTGACCACCAGCGCCGAACGGGGAGGGTCGAACAGCGTGCCGCCCAGCCCGGAAAGAAAACAGGAAAACCACAGCAGCCAAGGCTCGTGGGCAATACCCATGGTGGCGAACCCGGCGGCGCGCATCAGCATACCGGTGACGATCATCGGTTTTGCGCCGAAACGGTCAGCAATAGCGCCGCCAAAAATACCCAGACCCTGCTGAATAAATTGACGCAATCCTAACGCGATCCCGACCATAACGGCAGCCCAGCCCATTTGGTCGACGAAGCGAATTGAGATCAGCGGGAAAACGACGAAGAAGCCCAGCACGACCAGCATATTATCGATGAGAAGGAAGTATTTACCCAGGTTCCTTGCCTGCGAGACTTGCGACATTTCCCCTCCCGGGAAAAACTCGTCACTCTGGTTAGAGTTTAAAAGATAAGCATCTCCTATTCTGCGGTGTCGTCATCGCTTTTCCCACCCTTGGCGGGACAATATTTTTTTATCAAAAGCCCGTCTTGATAGAGAGTTTTCATCAAAATGTGTGAATAATTCAAAAAATGGCAATTTGCTCTTTTCAAAGGGCATATTTGCACAGGTATAGTATCGCGAATAGCGTATTGAAGACGTTACGGGAAGGAGTAGGTATAGAATGTTTGGCTATCGCAGTAACGTGCCAAAAGTGCGCTTAACCACGGACCGCCTGGTCGTGCGTTTAGTGCACGAGCGTGATGCCTGGCGTCTGGCAGATTATTACGCAGAAAATCGTCATTTCTTAAAACCCTGGGAACCTATTCGCGATGAAAGCCACTGTTATCCCTCCGGCTGGCAGGCGCGTCTGAGTATGATCTCTGAGTTTCATAAACAAGGCACCGCGTATTATTTTGCGCTGCTCGATCCGGAAGAAAAAGAGATTATCGGCGTCGCGAACTTCTCGAACGTGGTGCGGGGATCTTTCCACGCTTGTTATCTCGGTTATTCCATTGCGCAAAAGTGGCAGGGGCAGGGGCTGATGTACGAAGCTTTAACCTCGGCCATTCGTTATATGCAGCGCACGCAGCATATTCACCGCATTATGGCGAACTATATGCCGCACAATAAACGTAGTGGTGACTTGCTGGCGCGACTCGGTTTTGAAAAAGAAGGGTATGCCAAAGATTACCTGCTGATTGACGGGCAGTGGCGCGATCATGTGCTGACGGCGTTGACCACATCAGAATGGACCCCTGGCCGCTAAGTTTCAGGTTAGCCTGAATAATGGAGAAGACGATGAAATACGAATTAACCGCCACCGAAGCACGCGTGATTGGCTGTTTACTGGAAAAACAAGTCACCACGCCGGAACAGTATCCGCTTTCTGTCAATGGCGTCGTCACCGCCTGCAATCAAAAAACGAATCGTGAACCGGTGATGAATCTGTCGGAATCTGAAGTGCAGGATCAGCTTGATAACCTGGTGAAGCGGCATTTTCTGCGTACGGTGAACGGCTTTGGTAATCGCGTCACGAAATATGAGCAGCGTTTCTGCAACTCTGAATTTGGCAATCTGAAACTCAGCGCAGGCGAGGTGGCGCTGGTCACCACGCTGTTGCTGCGCGGCGCGCAAACGCCGGGCGAACTGCGAAGCCGTGCTTCGCGAATGTACGAATTCCGCGATATGGCTGAAGTGGAGTCGACGCTGGAAAAACTGGCGACCCGTGAAGATGGCCCTTATGTGATCCGTCTGGCGCGCGAGCCGGGTAAACGCGAAAGTCGCTATATGCACCTGTTTTGCGGTGATGTTGATGAGCCCATCGCTGCGGCAGATGAACTCCCGGTCGCGTCTGGCGATCTGCAGGCGCGCGTTGAAGCCCTGGAAACAGAAGTCGCGGAACTTAAGCAGCGGCTGGATTCTTTGTTGGCGCACCTGGGAGACTAACGTGAATAAATTACGTATCGGTGTTGTCGGTCTGGGTGGCATTGCGCAAAAAGCTTGGCTGCCCGTACTGGGCAGTTCCGCAGACTGGACGCTGCAAGGCGCGTTTTCACCTTCGCGGGAAAAAGCGCTGCGTGTCTGTGAGACCTGGCGCATACCCTACGTTGACTCCCTGGTGAATCTGGCGAAAACCTGCGACGCGGTTTTCGTCCATTCCAGCACCGCGACGCATTTTGCGGTGGTCAGTGAACTCCTGAATGCCGGGGTCCATGTGTGTGTGGATAAACCGTTGGCGGAAAACCTGCGTGAGGCTGAACAACTGGTCGAGCTGGCCGCGCGGAAAAAACTGACGTTGATGGTCGGCTTTAACCGCCGATTTGCGCCGCTGTATCAGGATCTCAAAGCCATGTTGGGCAACGCAGCGTCTGTGCGTATGGATAAGCATCGTTCGGACAGCGTGGGGCCGCATGACCTGCGTTTCACTCTGCTGGATGACTATCTGCACGTGGTCGATACTGCGTTGTGGTTGGCAGGAGGGAAGGCGCAGTTAAATAGCGGTACTCTGCTGACTAATGACGCTGGCGCGATGCTTTACGCCGAGCACCATTTTTCTGTCGATCAGCTACAGATAACAACCAGTATGCATCGGCGTGCCGGTAGCCAGCGGGAGTGCGTTCAGGCGGTGACCGATGGGGGACTGATTGACGTCACAGATATGCGGGAATGGCGGGAAGAACGCGGGCAAGGTGTCGTACACAAGCCGGTAGCAGGCTGGCAAACGACCTTAGAACAGCGAGGTTTTGCCGGATGTGCGCGGCATTTCATGGAGTGTGTGCAAAATCAGACGGTTCCTCAGACGGCAGGCGAGCAGGCGCTACTGGCCCAGCGTGTTGTCGAAAAGCTATGGCGGGAGGCGATGGCTGAATAACCGCCTGTAACATCTGGCGGTAGTAATTCATTGTAATCCAGGTACTATATGCCAACTCAAAATAACACCTCTTTTCAACCATAGGCTGGCTTGTAGGCCTGATAACACGCTGCGGCGTCGCCATCAGGCACAGTGACATTGCCGGATGGCGATGTTGGTTATACGGGGTTTTGCCTCAGGGTCTGGAATACAACATAGATGAATTTATTAAAGTCGCTGGCAGCCGTCAGCTCGATGACGATGTTTTCACGTGTGCTGGGTTTTGCGCGTGATGCGATTGTCGCCAGAATCTTTGGCGCAGGGATGGCGACCGATGCCTTTTTTGTGGCCTTCAAACTTCCTAACCTGCTACGCCGAATTTTTGCTGAAGGCGCATTTTCTCAGGCGTTTGTGCCTATTCTGGCTGAATACAAAAGTAAGCAGGGTGAGGATGCTACCCGCGTGTTTGTTGCCTATGTTTCAGGGCTGCTGACGCTGGCGCTGGCCGTGGTGACGGTTGCCGGGATGCTGGCTGCGCCGTGGGTGATTTTAGTCACTGCGCCAGGGTTTGCCGACACCGCCGACAAATTTGCCTTGACTACCCAACTGCTGCGGATCACCTTTCCTTATATCCTGCTGATTTCACTGGCCTCGCTGGTCGGCGCAATCCTTAACACCTGGAACCGCTTTTCTATTCCGGCGTTTGCGCCGACCTTTTTGAATATCAGCATGATCGGTTTTGCGCTGTTTGCCGCGCCTTATTTTAATCCTCCGGTACTGGCGCTGGCATGGGCCGTGACCGTTGGCGGCGTGCTGCAACTGGTGTATCAACTGCCGCATCTGAAGAAAATTGGCATGCTGGTGCTGCCGCGCGTGAACTTCCGCGATGCGGGGGCGATGCGCGTCGTCAAGCAAATGGGGCCGGCGATCCTCGGGGTTTCCGTCAGCCAGATTTCACTGATCATCAATACGATTTTCGCCTCATTTCTGGCCTCCGGCTCGGTTTCCTGGATGTATTACGCCGACCGTTTGATGGAGTTCCCGTCCGGCGTCCTTGGCGTGGCGCTGGGGACTATCCTGTTGCCATCGCTATCAAAAAGCTTTTCCAGCGGTAATCATGATGAATATTGTCGTCTGATGGACTGGGGGCTGCGTCTGTGTTTTCTGCTGGCATTACCCAGCGCTGTGGCGTTGGGTATTCTGGCAAAACCGCTGACGGTTTCTTTGTTTCAGTACGGTAAATTTACCGCCTTTGATGCCGCCATGACCCAGCGCGCGCTGGTGGCATACTCGGTCGGTTTGATTGGTTTGATCGTGGTGAAAGTTCTGGCTCCTGGTTTTTACTCGCGCCAGGATATTAAAACGCCGGTGAAAATTGCTATTGTGACGCTGATTATGACTCAGGTGATGAACCTGGCGTTTATCGGCCCGCTGAAGCATGCCGGGCTGTCGCTGTCGATTGGTCTGGCGGCATGTCTGAACGCGTCACTGCTTTACTGGCAGTTGCGTAAACAGAAAATCTTTACCCCGCAACCGGGCTGGGCCTGGTTTCTGGCGCGTCTGGTGATTTCCGTCGTGGTGATGTCAGCGGTCCTGTTCGGGATGCTCTATATCATGCCGGACTGGTCGCAGGGAACGATGTTGTGGCGTTTACTGCGTCTGATGGCCGTCGTGGTGGCTGGGATTGCAGCTTACTTCGCCGCACTTGCTGTGCTGGGCTTTAAAGTGAAAGAGTTTGTGCGCCGGACAGCGTAACCGATAATTGCCGGATGGCGGCGTTACGCCGGATCCGGCCTGCAGAACGCGCTGGCCTGAAAGCTGCGAGCGATCAGGCTGGCATTAAATAGAGAATTTTTTCCCGCCGCGGTGCGCAGCAGAGGTTTGACCGTTTGCGCCATACAGCGCCGGCTCCTGGTGCGGTTTCAGCACTTGAATCGCTTGTTGATTACGCTCAATTTGCCCTTCCAGCAGCCATCCGTTGTGCTGGTTGAGGTCGCGCAAATGCTGCGTTTTTTGAGTGATCGTCTGCCAGCGTTCAGCAATCTCATCGTTGGCGCTGCGCGTGGCGTCATGCTCCAGACGGCGCTGCTGCTCCAGATAATCAAGGGTTGCCAGCAAAGAGCTTTTTTCTTCTGTAATACGCTGTAGCTGGCTGCCGTTGATATATCCGGCGGAAAGCTGCTGCTGCTCAGCATCCATTACCGTTTTCAGGTCATTGAGGACGGTTGTCATCTGATCAAGTATTTCTGACAAACGAGTCATACTTTATTTACTCTGTAAGTAGCTCTGTGCCTCGCGAATGAGCGAGTCAGCAATTTTTCCGGTATCCATTTTCAACTCACCGTTACGGATCGCGGTTTTTAATGCTTCGACGCGTTCCATATTGATGTCATTGGTGCCGGGCTGCATCAGTTTGGCCTGGGCGTCGCTCAGCATGACGCTGGTGCTGGTGGTCGCGGTGGTTTTTTCCTTCCGCGCTTTTTGTACCGGCGCATCGCTGGTTTCACGTGGCTGAACGGTACTGACTGGCTTCAATGGTGAGGTACGATCAATGCTCATTTTGTTTATCCTCATCGAGGGGGTACGCTATAGCGGCCCGCTGTAATCATTGGTTGTTTATCTATCGGCACACGCTAAAAAATCTTTAACCTATTATAGGTTAATAAGAATATTCCCATCAGAATCGACGATGCCGCTCACCACCTGGCCGGAAATCATCCGCACTCGCGCATTCTGTGCGACGGCGGCATTGTTCAGCGCTTTACCTTCGGCATTCACCCGAAAGCCATCGCCATTGGCGATAACCAGTACGCGTTGGCCAGCTTTGATCCGCCAGGCCTGGCGCAACATTGAAAGCTGTATCGGCTGACCGGGAACCAGATCGCGCAGACTCACCGCGTCCTGCACCTGATTCAAATCTAACACGGCGCGCGGCGGCAGTTGGTCCAGCCGGCCTCGCTTTAACGTCACGCTGGTCGGGGTTAGCGCACTGCCCCGGGCGACGGGCGCGGCGGCAACCACGTAGTTTCCCGTGGCCTGCACATTCACCTGCAAATAACGTTTCTCGTTGGCGCAGCGGGCCAGCACGTTCACATTCCCCCACAGTTTCGCGTTGCCTGACACGCTTAATGCGGGTTGCTCGCAACTGGGCAGTAGGTTAGGCGACGTACGGATAGTGACGACCACCTCATCGCTAAATCCGGCCAGACGTTGGGAAAACCATGCCGTCAGCTGTGAATTCAGGTCTTGCGCCAGCGTCATAGGGCTGAACAGCAGTGCTGCCGCAACTATTCCACGTTTAAACGTTTGCATCAAAACCTCGCGCTTTTTCAGGTAGTGGCAGGATTTTACCTGTGTGACGCAGTCATCAACGCAACAAATAGCGACGCATTTTGCGTTTATTCCGGCGATAACGCGCGCGTAATGGGATTTAAGCTGTCGGCTGAATTTTGTCATTTGCGGAGGAGATATGCTCGATAAGCTCGACGCCGCCTTACGTTTTCAACAGGAAGCGCTGAATTTGCGCGCCCAGCGCCAGGAAATATTGGCCGCCAACATTGCCAATGCCGACACGCCGGGGTATCAGGCGCGCGATCTGGATTTCGCCAGTGAATTGAAAAAAGTCATGGTGCGTGGACGGGAACAAACCGGCGGCGTCTCGTTGACGCTGACCTCTGCACAACATATTCCGGCCCAAACCGCTTCTGCTCCCGCTACGGAATTGCTCTATCGCATTCCTGACCAGCCGTCTCTGGATGGTAATACGGTTGATATGGACCGGGAACGTACGCAATTTGCAGACAACAGCCTCAAATATCAAATGGGGCTGACCGCGTTGGGCGGACAAATCAAAGGCATGATGAACGTGCTGCAAGGAGGGAACTAATTCGTGGCGCTGTTAAATATTTTTGATATCGCAGGCTCTGCGCTGACGGCGCAGTCTAAGCGTCTGAACGTGGCGGCCAGCAACATGGCGAATGCGGATAGCGTCACCGGACCCGACGGTCAACCGTATCGCGCCAAGCAGGTTGTTTTTCAGGTTGATGCCGCGCCAGGGGCGGCTACAGGCGGCGTAAAAGTGGCTGACGTTATTGAAAGCCAGGCGCCGGATAAGCTGGTGTATGAGCCGGGTAATCCGCTGGCCGATGCGAACGGCTACGTAAAAATGCCGAATGTGGACGTCGTCGGCGAGATGGTCAACACCATGTCCGCTTCGCGTAGCTACCAGGCAAACGTCGAAGTGCTCAACACCGTGAAAAGCTTGATGCTCAAAACGCTTACGTTAGGCCAGTAAAGGAGACGCACATGTCTGTTGCTGTAACCATGAATGACCCGAGCAATGCAGGCGTTAAAGCCGCTACCGGGAATAGCTCCCTGACGGGCAGTAATGCCGCTGACCTGCAAAGCAGTTTTCTGACGCTGCTGGTCGCACAGTTGAAAAACCAGGACCCAACCAACCCGCTGCAAAACAACGAACTGACCACCCAACTGGCGCAAATTAGCACCGTGAGTGGGATTGAGAAACTGAACACCACGCTGGGGTCTATTTCCGGGCAGATCGACAACAGTCAGTCGCTGCAGGCCAGTACGTTGATTGGTCACGGCGTCATGATCCCCGGCACCACCATCCTGACCGGTAAAGGTACGGAAGAGGGCGCGAAAACCACCACCACGCCGTTTGGCGTTGAGCTGCAGCAGCCGGCAGATAAGGTCACTGCAACGATTACCGATAAAGACGGCAAAGTGATACGCACTATTGATATCGGCGGCTTGAAAGCAGGAGTTCATACCTTTACCTGGGACGGCACCATGACCGATGGCACGGATGCGCCAAGCGGTTCTTATAACGTCTCAATTGCTGCCAGCAATGGCGGAACGCAACTGGTGGCACAGCCGCTTCAGTTTGCGCTGGTGCAGGGTGTTATTCGCAGTAACGGCGGTAATACGCTGGACCTGGGCACCTATGGAACCACCACCCTCGACGAAGTACGGCAAATAATCTAAGCCCTCACACTTATCAGGAGTAAGTCATGGCCTTTTCTCAAGCGGTCAGCGGTCTGAACGCTGCAGCGACCAACCTCGATGTCATTGGTAATAACATCGCCAACTCCGCTACCTACGGTTTTAAATCTGGTACGGCTTCTTTTGCCGATATGTTCGCCGGTTCTAAAGTGGGCCTGGGGGTTAAAGTTGCGGGTATTACTCAGGACTTTACCGATGGTACTACCACCAATACCGGACGCGGACTGGATGTGGCTATCAGCCAGAACGGATTTTTCCGTATGGTAGACAGCAACGGCTCTGTATTCTACAGCCGTAACGGTCAGTTCAAGCTCGATGAAAACCGCAATATCGTTAACATGCAGGGGCTGCAACTGACAGGTTATCCTGCTACCGGTACACCGCCGACAATACAGCAAGGTGCTAACCCGGCACCGATCACTATTCCGAATACGCTGATGGCGGCGAAAACCACGACTACCGCGTCAATGCAGATCAACCTGAACTCCACTGACAAGGTGCCAAGCAAAACGCCGTTTAATCCAAACGATGCGGATTCCTACAACAAAAAAGGCACTGTTACCGTTTTCGATAGTCAGGGTAACGCCCATGACATGAATATTTTTTATGTCAAAAACGCGCAGAGCAACACCTGGGAAATTCACACACAGGATGCCTCAACCGGCGACCCCGCAAAATCAGCCGGGTTTATGCAGTTTAACGAAAATGGTGCGTTTTTAGGGATTAGCGCTACGGCAACCGGTACGCCAGCAGGAACGGATATCAACATCGAAACAGGGCAAATTAACGGTGCAGATACCGCAAAATTCTCCCTGAGCTTCCTGAACTCCATGCAGCAGAACACCGGTGCCAACAACATCGTCGCCACGAATCAGAACGGCTACAAGCCGGGCGATCTGGTGAGCTACCAGATTAACAATGACGGTACCGTGGTCGGTAATTACTCCAACGAACAGCAACAGGTACTGGGCCAGATCGTGCTGGCAAACTTTGCCAACAATGAAGGTCTGGCGTCTCGGGGCGACAACGTCTGGGCGGCTACACAGGCTTCCGGCGTGGCGCTGCTGGGTACCGCAGGCGAAGGTAACTTCGGCAAACTGACCAACGGCGCGCTGGAGGCCTCAAACGTGGATTTGAGTAAAGAACTGGTGAATATGATCGTCGCTCAGCGTAACTATCAGTCGAACGCGCAGACCATCAAAACCCAGGATCAGATCCTCAACACGCTGGTCAACCTGCGCTAAGCGCCTGACGGGATGGCTTAATGGATCACGCAATTTATACCGCTATGGGCGCGGCCAGTCAGACGCTGAATCAACAGGCGGTGACGGCCAGCAACCTGGCAAACGCCTCCACGCCGGGCTTTCGTGCGCAGCTCAATGCGCTGCGTGCGGTTCCCGTTGAAGGTTTGTCTTTGCCGACGCGTACGCTGGTGGTGGCCTCCACGCCGGGGGCCGACATGACGCCGGGCCAGATGGACTATACCTCACGCCCGCTGGACGTGGCGTTGCAACAGGACGGCTGGTTGGCTGTCCAGACCGCAGACGGTAGTGAAGGGTATACCCGTAATGGCGCCATTCAGGTAAGCCCTACGGGTGAACTCACTATTCAGGGGCATCCGGTAATCGGTGAAGCCGGGCCGATAGCCGTACCAGAAGGTTCCGAAGTCACCATTGCGGCTGACGGGACGATCTCGGCGCTTAACCCAGGCGATCCGGCTAATACGGTTGCGCCCGTTGGGCGTCTGAAACTGGTGAAGGCGACGGGGAATGAAGTGCAACGTGGCGACGACGGTATGTTCCGTCTGACTCAGGCCGCACAGGCTACCCGTGGCGCGACGTTACAGGCCGATCCGAGCATCCGCGTTATGTCGGGCGTGCTGGAAGGTAGTAACGTCAAGCCGGTTGCCGCGATGAGCGACATGATTGCCAACGCCCGCCGCTTTGAAATGCAGATGAAGATTATCAGTAGCGTGGATGATAACGCGGGCCGCGCTAACCAACTGCTGTCGATGAGTTAACACAGGACATTTTATGATCAGTTCATTATGGATCGCCAAAACCGGCCTGGATGCGCAGCAAACCAACATGGATGTGATTGCCAACAACCTGGCAAACGTCAGCACCAACGGATTTAAGCGCCAACGTGCGGTGTTTGAAGATCTGTTGTATCAGACGATTCGCCAGCCTGGCGCCCAGTCTTCTGAACAAACCACACTGCCGTCCGGTTTGCAGATTGGTACCGGTGTGCGTCCGGTGGCAACCGAGCGTTTACACAGCCAGGGGAACCTGTCGCAAACCAATAACAGTAAAGATGTAGCGATTAAAGGCCAGGGCTTTTTCCAGGTCATGCTGCCTGATGGTACGTCAGCTTATACCCGTGACGGTTCTTTCCAGGTGGATCAGAACGGTCAGTTAGTGACGGCGGGTGGTTTTCAGGTTCAGCCTGCCATCACCATCCCGGCTAACGCGCTCAGCATCACCATTGGACGTGACGGTATTGTCAGTGTGACCCAGCAGGGTCAGGCTGCGCCTGTTCAGGTCGGGCAGCTTAACCTGACCACCTTTATGAACGACACCGGCCTGGAAAGTATTGGTGAGAATCTGTACACCGAAACGCAGTCATCCGGCGCGCCGAATGAGAGCACGCCGGGGCTGAACGGCGCGGGTCTGCTGTACCAGGGGTATGTTGAAACTTCTAACGTCAACGTGGCGGAAGAGCTGGTAAACATGATCCAGGTTCAGCGCGCTTACGAAATCAACAGTAAAGCGGTATCGACCACCGATCAGATGCTGCAAAAACTGACGCAACTCTAAAGTGGAGTCCGGTGGGGTGAGAACCTCACCGGCACACTGATTTTGAAGATGACCGCAATGCGAAAATACGCGCTTCACCCATACCCAATTTTAGCTCTGCTGGTGGTTTCACTGACAGGGTGCGCCTGGATCCCAGCCACGCCGCTCGTGCAGGGCGCGACATCTGCTCAACCGGTTCCAGGCCCGACGCCGGTGGCGAATGGCTCAATCTTCCAGTCGGCACAGCCGATTAACTACGGTTATCAGCCGCTCTTCGAAGACCGCCGTCCGCGCAATATTGGCGATACGCTGACCATCGTATTGCAGGAAAACGTCAGCGCGAGCAAAAGCTCCTCGGCAAACGCCAGCCGCGACGGCAAGACCAACTTTGGTTTTGATACCGTACCGCGCTACCTGCAAGGGCTGTTTGGTAACGAACGTGCCGACGTAGAAGCCTCCGGTGGGAACACCTTTAACGGTAAAGGCGGCGCGAACGCCAGCAATACTTTCAGCGGTACGTTGACCGTAACGGTCGATCAGGTTCTGGTGAATGGCAATTTACATGTCGTGGGTGAAAAACAGATCGCCATTAATCAGGGCACTGAGTTCATTCGCTTCTCTGGGGTCGTTAACCCGCGCACCATCAGTGGCAGCAACTCCGTACCGTCAACTCAGGTTGCGGATGCGCGTATTGAGTACGTCGGCAACGGCTACATCAATGAAGCGCAAAATATGGGCTGGTTGCAGCGTTTCTTCCTTAACTTATCGCCGATGTAAGCGAGGTACCCGGTGTTTAAATCTCTTGTTGGAATGGTACTGGTACTGGCAACCGCCTTTGCGCATGCCGACCGTATTCGTGACCTGACCAGCGTGCAGGGCGTGCGGGAAAACTCGTTGATAGGTTACGGGCTGGTGGTCGGGCTGGATGGTACCGGTGACCAGACCACACAGACGCCGTTTACGACGCAAACGCTCAATAATATGCTGTCGCAGTTGGGGATCACCGTACCAACCGGCACCAATATGCAGCTGAAAAACGTGGCGGCGGTGATGGTTACCGCGCAGTTTCCAGCTTTTGGTCGCCAGGGGCAAACCATTGACGTGGTGGTCTCTTCCATGGGGAACGCCAAAAGCCTGCGCGGCGGAACGCTGCTGATGACTCCGCTGAAAGGGGTCGATAGCCAGGTATATGCCTTGGCGCAAGGGAATATTCTGGTTGGCGGTGCGGGCGCGGCTGCGGGTGGCAGTAGCGTGCAAGTTAACCAGCTCAATGGCGGACGCATCACCAACGGCGCGACCATCGAACGTGAGTTGCCCAGCCAGTTCGGCGGCGGCAACACTATTAATCTGCAGCTCAATAATGAAGATTTCACTATGGCGCAGCAGATTACCGACACCATTAATCGCACGCGTGGCTTTGGCAGTGCGACGGCGCTGGATGCCCGGACCATACAAGTGCGTGTGCCAAGCGGCAACAGTTCGCAGGTACGCTTCCTTGCCGACATCCAGAATATGGAGGTGAACGTCACGCCGCAGGACGCGAAGGTCATTATCAACTCGCGTACGGGATCTGTAGTCATGAACCGTGAAGTCACGCTGGATAGCTGTGCCGTAGCGCAGGGTAACTTATCGATTACGGTAAACCGCCAGGCAAACGTCAGCCAGCCGGATACGCCGTTTGGCGGCGGACAGACCGTAGTGACGCCACAAACGCAGATCGATCTGCGCCAGAGCGGCGGCTCGCTGCAAAGCGTACGTTCCAGCGCCAATCTGAACAACGTCGTGCGCGCGCTGAATGCGCTGGGGGCGACGCCGATGGATCTGATGTCCATTCTACAATCGATGCAGAGCGCGGGTTGCTTACGCGCCAAACTGGAAATCATCTGATGATTGGCGACAGCAAACTGCTGACCAGCGCCGCCTGGGATGCGCAAGCACTGAACGAACTGAAAGCGAAAGCGGGTCAGGATCCGGCGGCGAATATTCGCCCCGTGGCCCGTCAGGTTGAAGGGATGTTCGTGCAGATGATGCTGAAAAGCATGCGTGAAGCGTTGCCGAAAGATGGTGTGTTTAGCAGCGATTCAACGCGTTTGTATACCAGCATGTATGACCAACAAATTGCGCAGCAGATGACCGCAGGCAAAGGCCTGGGACTGGCTGAAATGATGGTTAAGCAGATGACGCAAGGACAAGCGCAACCTGCTGATGATGCGCCACAGGTGCCGATGAAGTTTCCGCTGGAAACGGTGACCAGCTATCAAAACCAGGCGCTGACGCAACTGGTGCGCAAAGCCATCCCGAGGACGACGGAAAGTAATGATGAGCCGCTGTCGGGCGACAGTAAAGACTTCCTCGCCCAGCTGTCGCTGCCGGCAAAACTGGCGAGTCAGCAAAGCGGCGTTCCGCATCATCTGATTCTGGCGCAGGCGGCGCTGGAGTCCGGATGGGGCCAGCGGCAAATTCGCCGGGAAAACGGCGAACCGAGCTTCAACATTTTTGGCGTGAAGGCTTCGGGAGGCTGGAAGGGACCAACGACCGAAATCACCACCACCGAATATGAAAACGGCGAGGCGAAAAAGGTGAAAGCCAGATTCCGCGTCTATAGCTCTTACCTTGAGGCGCTGTCGGATTATGTCGGGCTGATTTCCCGTAACCCGCGCTATGCGGCGGTAACCGCAGCTGCAACCGCTGAGCAGGGCGCGCAGGCCCTGCAAAATGCCGGTTACGCTACCGACCCTAACTATGCGCGGAAATTAACCAGCATGATCCAGCAGTTGAAATCGATGAGTGAAAAGGTGAGCAAAACCTACAGCACGAACATCGATAATCTCTTTTAAATAGCTCAAGTCTACCGACCTGCTGCCGATAATAACGAGTATTGAAGGATTACAAGGAACCTCCATGTCCAGCTTGATTAATAACGCGATGAGTGGACTCAGCGCAGCGCAGGCCGCGTTGAACACTGCCAGTAATAACATCTCCAGCTATAACGTCGCCGGATATACCCGACAAACGACAATTATGGCGCAAGCGAACAGCACGCTGGGTGCGGGGGGCTGGGTAGGCAATGGCGTCTATGTTTCTGGCGTGCAGCGCGAGTATGACTCGTTTATCACCAATCAGCTGCGGGCAGCGCAAAACCAGAGCAGCGGTCTGACGACCCGTTATGAGCAAATGTCGAAAATCGACAACCTGCTGTCCAGCAAAACCAGTTCGATTTCGACCTCAATGCAGGACTTTTTTACCAGTCTGCAAACGCTGGTCAGTAACGCCGAAGATCCGGCGGCACGCCAGGCGCTGATCGGTAAAGCTGACGGTTTGGTGAATCAGTTTAAAACGACCGATCAGTATCTGCGCGATCAGGATAAGCAGGTTAATACCGCTATCAAAGCCAGCGTCGATCAGATCAACAACTACTCGAAACAAATCGCCAGCCTTAACGACCAGATTTCTCGTCTGACCGGTGTTGGGGCGGGGGCATCCCCTAACGATCTGCTCGATCAGCGCGACCAACTGGTCAGTGAACTGAACCAGCTTGTCGGCGTGGAAGTCAGCGTTCAGGACGGCGGCACTTACAACGTAACCATGGCGAACGGTTATTCATTGGTGCAGGGCAGCAATGCGCGCCAACTGGCGGCAGTGCCTTCCAGTGACGATCCTTCGCGTACAACCGTTGCGTATGTGGATGGCGTTGCCGGAGCGGTTGAGATCCCTGAGAAACTGCTGAATACCGGTTCATTGGGTGGACTGCTCACCTTCCGTTCGCAGGAACTGGATCAAACGCGTAACACGCTGGGCCAACTGGCGCTGGCGTTTGCCGATGCGTTTAACACCCAGCATAAAGAAGGTTTTGATGCTAACGGCGATGCGGGTAAAGATTTCTTTGCTATCGGCAGCCCGTCCGTACTGAGTAACGCTAAAAATACCGGTAAAGCAGAATTAAGTGCTGAGGTTGATGACAGTTCGAAAGTGCAGGCTACCGACTATAAAGTTGTGTTTAGCGGCGGCAAATGGCAGGTGACGCGTCTGGCCGATAACACCACGTTTGAAGCTAAACCTGATGCGAACGGTAAACTGGATATTGATGGTCTGAAGGTAACGGTTAAGGCTAATCCAACCGGCGCTAACGATAACGACAGCTTTATTCTGAAACCCGTGAGCAACGCTATTGTTGATATGAAAGTCATGGTGACAGACGAGTCGAAAATCGCCATGGCGTCAGAGAAAAGCACTGATCCTGCTGCAGATACAGGTGCAAGCGATAACCGTAACGGTCAGAAACTGCTGGATCTGCAAACCAAGGCAACTGTTGGTAATAAAACCTTTAATGACGCTTACGCCACTCTGGTGAGCGACGTGGGCAACAAAACGGCGACGCTGAAAACCAGCAGTACCACGCAAAACAATGTGGTCAAGCAGCTTTATAACCAGCAGCAGTCGATTTCCGGGGTAAACCTCGACGAAGAATACGGTAATTTGCAGCGTTATCAGCAGTATTACCTGGCTAACGCACAGGTATTGCAAACTGCGAATGCGCTGTTTGATGCATTGATTAATATTCGCTAAGGGAGAGGGACACAATGCGTATCAGCACCCAGATGATGTACCAGCAGAATATGCGTGGCATCACTAACTCTCAGGCTGAATGGATGAAGTTCGGCGAGCAGATGTCGACCGGCAAACGCGTGATCAGCCCGTCTGACGATCCGATTGCCGCGTCGCAGGCCGTAGTGCTTTCTCAGGCTCAGGCGCAGAACAGCCAGTACACGCTGGCGCGTACATTCGCGACGCAGAAAGTCTCGCTGGAAGAGAACGTACTGAGCCAGGTAACAACGGCTATTCAGGCTGCGCAGGAGAAAATTGTTTATGCCGGTAACGGTACATTAAGTGATGATGACCGTGCATCGTTGGCCACTGATTTGCAGGGTATCCGCGATCAACTGATGAACCTGGCGAACAGCACCGACGGTAATGGGCGCTACATTTTTGGCGGATATAAAACCGAATCCGCCCCGTTTGCCCAGGCTGATGGTTCCTATAGCGGTGGAACAACAAATGTGACCCAGCAGGTTGATGCTTCCCGTACCATGGTCATTGGTCACACGGGCGACAAAATCTTCGCCAGCCTGACCAGCAACGCCGTACCGGAACCACCGGGTAGCACCCAGGAAAAGAACCTGTTCAAAATGCTGGATAGCGCGATTGCAGAGCTAAAAATTCCTATTGCGGGTGATGATGTGGCTAAGGATAAGGCCGCAGCAGCTATCGATAAAACCAATCGTGGTTTGAAAAACTCACTGAATAACGTGCTTTCCGTTCGCGCAGAATTGGGTACCCAACTGAGTGAACTGAGCTCACTGGATTCACTGGGAGCCGATCGTGCGTTAGGCCAAACCCAACAGATGAGCAACCTGGTGGATGTCGACTGGAATGCGGCGATTTCGTCCTACGTCATGCAACAGGCCGCACTTCAGGCCTCTTATAAAGCATTTACCGATATGCAGGGAATGTCGTTGTTCCAGCTTAATCGGTAATAACTCTTTTTGAACATATCTTGAAACTGGGTATGTTTGTCTGCCCGCTCCCTTAACACCCAGGAGCGGGCATTTTTTTAGGCTACCGTTGTTTTGCTAAGCGACAGATTTCCCGTCAGCCTTATTACCAGCGCAAGCGCACCGCTGATGGTTGCCAGCGTCACCACACCTTCCCAGTTTGCCAGCGCATAGACCTGACTCCCGAGAACGGAACCCAGCGCCATACCAATGAACACCATAGTAAACAGCAGCGCATTCAGACGGCCCCGGGCCTGAGGCTCCAGGCCATAAACCAGGTTCTGGTGGGCAACCAGGCTGGATTGCAATCCGAGATCAAAACCGACCGCCGAAACAGCAATCAGCAGCCACTGCCCCTGTACTGGCAGGGCGGGTAACAAGAACATCAGTGCGAAAGAGACGGTTACCAGCAAAGCACCTAACTGCGTCACTTTTGCTGCGCCCACTTTATCGGCCAGATGACCCGCCAACGGCGCGGCAAGCGCACCGGCGGCTCCCGCGATACCAAACGCGCCCGCCATAGCGCTACCCATGTGATAATGTTCAGATAACATCACCGCCAGCGTGGACCAGAAAGCGCTGAAGGCTATGGACAGAAAGCCCTGTGCCATCGCCGCGCGGCGCAATGCGGGATACCGTTGCCAGAGCTGCGCCATAGAGAGCATCAATGACGGGTAGCTCAGCGTAGAATGGGCCGTAAAACGAGGCAGCGCCTTCCACATAATTACGGTAATCATGGCAATACTGGCGGCGGCAAGTTGGTACATCTCACGCCAGCCAAACGCTTCACCCACCAGTCCGCTAACGGTACGCGAGAGTAAAATCCCCAACAGCAGGCCTGTCATCACCGTGCCCACCGTTTTTCCCTGTTTGCCTTCCGGCGCCAGAATAGCCGCCGCGGGAACGATATCCTGCGCCATTGTTGCCGCCATGCCCATCAACAGGCTCACTATTAGCAGTGAATGTAACTGCCCGGTAAAGCTGCATGCCAGAAGCAGTACGGCAAGAGAGATACTTTTCAGCAGGATTAATGTCCGGCGGTCATAACGATCGCCCAATGGCAATAAAAACAGAATACCCAGCGCGTATCCCGCCTGGGTCAGCGTCGGAACCAGTCCCATGCCGGTGATACTTAAGTTCAGATCCTGACCCATTAAAGGCAGAAGGGGCTGGGCATAGTAGATAGCAGCGACACTGAATCCGGCACCTGATGCCAGAACGAAAATGACCCAACGGGAAAGTGCGGTGTGTGTGTTCACAAATGATTCCTCAATCACAGGATGTGCGGCTATTTTTATCCTTCTGCGGGTGGTGCGGTAGCGAGCGCAGTGGTAAAACAGTTATACGTCAGACGTATGAAGAAACTGGTAATGATAAAAACTGAACGTATAGATAGGGTGGAATTGATGCGCACGTTTGTGCGTATCGTTGAAGCAGGATCGCTTTCGGCAGCGGCAAAACAGATGGGGACAACGCAAGCGACGGTAAGCCGACGGTTGCAATCCCTGGAAACTCTGCTGGGTGTGAAACTGATCATGCGTACCACGCATGCGATGAAATTAACCGACGATGGAGAGCGCGGTTACCAGCACGCCAAAAATATCATCGATGCCTGGCTGGCGCTGGAAGATGGACTTAATGTCACGGAAGATGAACCGGTGGGGACGTTGCGCGTACGGGCGCCGCATGCGTTTGGACAGCAACAGCTCCTTGAGCCGCTGTTGCAGTTTCTTTCGCGCTATCCACAGTTATCGGTGGAGTGGATGCTTAACGACAAAACCGTTGATTTCCTGAGCGATAATATTGATTGCGCGATTCGGGTTGGCGCGGAAGTCGATCCGGCCACGGTTTCCGTTTTACTGGCTGAAGTTCCCCGTAGCATGGTGGCGAGTCCTGTATTGCTGGAGCAATATGGCGAAATTTCGCACCCTGAGCAGTTATCCGCGCTGCCGTGGATTGCAGTGAACACGTTTTTTCAGCATAGCGTTTCGTTGCTACATCAGGCGCGTAATGAACCTGCCACGCTGACTATTTCACCCAGATTAAGTACGGACAGTATTTATGTGGCAAGAAATGCCGCGCTGGCGGGGCTGGGGGTGACGATTGTTTCAAGCTGGATGGTTGAAGAAGATATCGCCAACGGACGTTTAGTTATGCTGCTACCCGAGTGGCGGGCAGCCTCGTTGCCGGTGCATCTGGTTTATCCCTGGGCGCGTTACTATCCGACACGGTTGCGCAAATTTTTAGCGTTAATGAAGGATGTTATGCCGCAATTAACCGGGATGAAACGCGTAGAGCCGATATAAAAAAGCCGACCCTAAGGTCGGCTTTGATGTTGATTATGACTTATTCAACCGGCTGCGGGCGTGTTGCCGGCGCAGTGGCCTGATGCGTGGCACTGTGTCCACCGGCGGCGCCTTTGCCTTCAAAGGCGAATGGCGGGCGCTGCCAGTCGCTATGACGCGGCGCTTCTGGCACATAATCCGGCGCGGGAGCGCGGGTCATCGGCGCAGTCGCATGGCTGTGAAGGTGCTCGGCGTCAACGCTTGTTGCGACAACGTCAGACTTAACGACTTCAGCTTCTACAACCGGCGCAGCAACAACTTCCTGCGGCACAGCGACTTCTTCCACAACAGGTGCTGCTTGCGCGACTTGTGCAACTTCTTCAACCACCTCCGGCCGGGAGACAACGATTTCCGCAGGCTCTTCAGCCGGGGTTTCAGCGACCGGTTGAGCTTCAGCGGCGATCTCTTCAGCTACAGGTGCGTCAGATTCAGCGATAATTTGCGGTTGTTCTTCAACCGGGGTCGCAATGACTTCCGGATGCGTGGTTTCAACAACGGCAATCTGAGGTTCCGCTACAACTTCCTCTGGCTGCACGGCTTCAACCGGCGCAGGAGTGTCCGCAATGTGCTCAACGGCAGCCGCAGCAACCTGAGGCTCTACTGCGACAGAGGCAGTTTGCTCCTGGTGAATTTCCTGCTCGCGTTGTTCTTCAACCTGCTGATCCTGCGGACGAACGACAGGGTAGCTGATCCATACTTTACCGGATGCCAATTCAGGAGAAGCACAGGCGACGGTCAGCGGCATTGGCGACTGAGTCGGATAACGCTCGTCACGATAACGACGACGACGCTGTCCACTTACGCGCAGATGGCGAGGGGAGCGGCGGGAACGACGTGGCATACCGTTGGAGTCACGCGCTTCGCTGTTGTCTTCCTGCTCAGGTGCGACAACGGCTGGCAGATCAACTTTCGCCAGTTCGGTACGCGGAGTCGGTACGGACTGCTCAACGGCTTGAGCGACAACGACCTCAGCTGCCGCAGCGGTAGTTGCCACTTCGGCTTCAACCGCCGTGCTGTCTGTATAACGCACTTTCTGGTTCAACTGACGCTGTTTACGACGGGTCTGAGGCTGACGTACGCGCTCTTCCTGCTCGGTATCCTGCGCTTGTTGTTCAGCCAGGTTCAGCTCTTTAACTTCCTGCTGCGCCTGACGCTTGTCATCGTTGCGGCGACGGTTGCGCTCGCGACGCGGGGTCTGCTGCTCATCACCTGATTTCGCTTTGTCAGCGACATCACTGGATTGCTGGCGATTATCGCGCGCTTCCGCATTTTGCTGCTGGGCCTGACGACGGTTACGACGATTGTCATCGCGATTTTCGCCGTTTTCCGCACGTTCGTTACGGTTATCACGATCGCCACGGTTATCGCGGTTATCACGACGATCGTTACGATCGCGACGATTATTTTGACGTGGTTTACGGCGGTCCTGCTGACGTTCCGTCTTCTCTTCAGCTTTCGGTGCAGGTTGTTCAACCGGCTTCGCTTCTTCGTTACCGCCGAAGATAGACTTCAGTGCGCTGAAGAAACGGCTAATCAAACCAGGCTGAGAGGCTGTTGCTGCGGTGGCGGCAGCAGCTTTAGGCGCAGCGGCTTTAACAGCGGGTTCTTGCACGGTTGGCGCTGGCGGCACGTCTGGCATAGCAAAGGTCGCGAGTGCCGGTTGCTCTGGCTGTTTACGCTCGACATACTCTTGTTCTGACGGCAGTTCCATTGCTTCTTCGTGCAGCTTCGGCAGCAAGTAGCTCAGGGTTGGCGTTTCTTCGCCTTTGCGGACGCGCAGCACGGAATAGTGCGGGGTTTCCATCTGATCGTTTGGCACGATTACACAGCGCACGCCATTCTGACGCGTCTCGATGGCGTTGACCGCAGTACGCTTTTCGTTGAGCAGATAAGAGGCAATCGGCACAGGAACGATAGCGTGAACTTCCTGGGTATTCTCTTTCAGCGCTTCTTCTTCAATCAGACGCAGAATAGACAGCGACAGAGATTCGTTATCACGCACGGTACCGGTGCCGGAGCAGCGCGGGCAGACGTGATGGCTGGACTCACCCAGAGACGGGCTCAGACGCTGGCGGGACATCTCCAGCAGGCCGAAGCGAGAAATATGGCTGATCTGAATACGCGCTCGGTCCTGGCGCACGGCTTCACGCAGGCGGTTTTCAACCGCACGCTGGTGGCGAACCGGCGTCATATCGATAAAGTCGATGACAATCAGGCCGCCGAGGTCGCGCAGACGCAGCTGACGCGCAATTTCATCAGCTGCTTCCAGGTTGGTGTTGAATGCGGTTTCTTCGATGTCGCCGCCGCGGGTCGCGCGTGCGGAGTTGATATCGATAGCGGTAAGGGCTTCAGTGCTGTCGATGACGATGGAGCCGCCGGACGGCAGACGCACTTCGCGCTGGAACGCGGACTCTATCTGAGATTCAATTTGATAGTGGCTGAACAGCGGGATTTCACCGGTGTACAGTTTGATTTTGCTGCTGAAATCCGGACGACCCAGCGCGGCGATGTGCTGACGCGCCATCTCCATGACTTTCGGGTTATCAATGAGGATTTCGCCAATATCCTGACGTAAATAGTCACGGAATGCGCGGACGATGACGTTGCTTTCCTGGTGAATCAGGAACGGAGCAGGGCGGCTGTCGGCGGCTTTTTGAATGGCTTCCCAGTGTTTCAGGCGGAAGCTCAGGTCCCATTGCAGCGCTTCGGCGGATTTGCCGACACCTGCGGTACGCACAATAAGCCCCATACCATCAGGCAGTTCCAGGCTTGCCAGCGCTTCTTTTAATTCGGTGCGGTCATCGCCTTCAATACGACGGGAGATGCCGCCCGCGCGCGGGTTGTTCGGCATCAGAACCAGATAACTACCCGCCAGGCTGATAAAGGTGGTCAGCGCAGCGCCTTTATTGCCGCGTTCTTCTTTATCGATCTGAACAATGACTTCCTGACCTTCGCGCAACACATCTTTAATGTTGGGACGACCATGGGAGTTGTAGTTAGCAGGGAAGTATTCGCGGGCAATTTCTTTTAACGGAAGGAAACCGTGACGTTCAGCGCCGTAATCAACAAAAGCAGCTTCCAGACTCGGTTCAATACGGGTAATTTTCCCTTTATAGATGTTGGCTTTTTTCTGTTCGTGTCCGGGACTTTCGATATCCAGATCGTACAGACGTTGCCCATCTACAAGGGCGACACGCAACTCTTCCTGCTGAGTCGCGTTAATTAACATTCTTTTCATCGTAACTTACTCATTATTCTTACATTGACGACTAAGCTGCGGGCAGAGTAATGCCTTTCCGGGTGTGAACCGATGGCCTCGTGTCTATTCGCGTCGCCAACCTCACGGTTATCGTCAGCTCAAAGAGGCGCAGAGTGTCGGTTGCCTGTATTTCATACGGAAACACAGCGCAATTATCAGGGGAACAGTCTGGGTGTTACTCTCCAGAAAAGCTTCCTTATTACCGGTAAGGACTGCAACCCGCAGCCCGCTAACTGCCTGAAAGATCAATACGTCTTACGCCATTGCTGCGTTGATGATCGGTCGGGCAAAATTGGGTCATTCCGGAAAAGGTCTTGTTTTAACAAGATTCAACACGGAGACAACCTCATTATTCCACTGCTAACCTTGTTATAGCAAGATGACTTTTGCCATTTATCACCCGGTTACTCACAGTTTTTTCACTTCCGCGTAGTGATTGGTTTAATAACCACCAAATCGGTTATGTCAAACTTAAGTAATAGGGTATAGCAGTTAATATAAGCATAGAAAAATGTGTGGCGCGAATCTTGATGGCTATTTAAAATCGGCCCCCATGAAAACAGAGACTCCAGCCGTAAAAACAGTTGCTATCACTGCTGACGAAGCAGGGCAACGCATCGACAACTTTTTACGCACTCAACTTAAGGGTGTGCCGAAAAGTATGATTTATCGCATTTTGCGTAAAGGCGAAGTGCGGGTGAATAAAAAGCGCATTAAACCCGAGTACAAACTCGAAGATGGGGACATCGTGCGTATTCCACCTGTGCGTGTCGCCGAACGTGAAGAAGAGACTATTTCCCCAAATCTGCAGAAGGTTGCGGCGCTGACTGATGTCATTTTATATGAAGATGATCATATTCTGGTGCTTAACAAACCTTCAGGAACGGCCGTACATGGCGGAAGCGGATTAAGCTTCGGTGTTATTGAAGGTTTACGCGCGTTACGTCCGGAAGCGCGTTTCCTCGAACTGGTGCATCGCCTGGACCGCGATACCTCCGGTGTGCTGCTGGTTGCTAAAAAACGCTCAGCCTTACGTTCGTTACATGAACAGCTGCGTGAAAAAGGGATGCAAAAAGACTACCTGGCGCTGGTGAGAGGCCAGTGGCAGTCGCATGTCAAAACCGTGCAGGCGCCGCTGTTGAAGAACATTTTGCAAAGCGGCGAGCGTATCGTGCGGGTGAATCAGGAAGGCAAACCGTCGGAAACACGCTTTAAGGTGGAAGAGCGCTATGCGTTTGCCACGCTTGTGCGCTGTAGCCCGGTCACAGGGCGCACGCACCAGATCCGTGTGCATACCCAATATGCCGGGCATCCGATAGCCTTTGACGATCGCTATGGCGACCGTGAGTTCGATAAACAACTCGCGGATACCGGACTGAACAGGCTGTTCCTTCATGCCGCGGCGTTGAAATTCACCCATCCGGGGACGGGCGAAGTGATGCGTGTTGAAGCGCCAATGGATAAACAGTTGAAGCGCTGCCTTGAGGTGTTACGTAGCAAAGCCTGATGCGCGTTGCTTATCAGGCCTGCAATCGCGTTATGCGCCGTAGGCCTGATAAGACGCATCGCGTCGCCATCAGGTAGATTAACTAGGCGTTCAGCGGGTTCATCTCTTCCCGGCGCAGCATTTGACACAATGCGATCAGCGGCAGGCCGATCAGCGTATTGGGGTCGCGCCCCTCGAGACGCTCAAAGAGAGCAATACCTAACCCCTCACTTTTAAAACTGCCGGCACAATGTAGCGGGCGTTCTTTGCGCAGGTAATCATCAATTTCCGTTTCGCTTAAATGCCGAAAATGAACGTCGAACGGCTCGACCTCAGTTTGTAAATGTCCGGTGGCTGAATTATAAAGCGCCAGTCCGGTGTAAAACGTCACAATATTGCCACGGGCTTTGAGCAATTGTTGGCGCGCATTTTCTTCTGTTAATGGTTTGCCGGTTATTTCACCATCAAGAACACAAATTTGATCGGAGCCAATAATCAGATGCGCTGGATAACGTTGGGCGAGAGATTGCGCTTTTTGTTGCGCCAGTCGCGAGACTAAATGGCGTGGCGCTTCGCCGGGTAACGGCGTTTCATCCACCTCAGGAGCCGCGCATTCAAACGGAATTGCCAGTTTTTCAAGTAAAGCGCGACGCCAGGGAGAGGTCGAGGCAAGTATAAGTTGAGGCATATTTTTCCCCTCGCATATAGCGTATTGATGAGAGCCATTTTAAACTATGGACTTCGTCCTACAAGCTGGCTGTATTGGCTTGTCTTGAGCGATTTTAAGTCGATGACCCGCAATGTGTGCGAATTATTGGCAAAAGGCAACCTCAGGCTGCCTTTTTCTTTGACTATATGACGTTACAAAGTTAATATGCGCGCCCTATGCAAAAGGTAAAATTACCCCTGACTCTTGATCCGGTTCGTACGGCTCAAAAACGCCTCGATTATGAAGGTATCTATACTTCTGATCTGGTTGAGCGCGTCGCCGATTCTGTGGTCAGTGTGGACAGTGATGTGGAATGCTCCATGTCGTTCGCTATCGATAACCAGCGCCTTGCCGTGATAACCGGTGATGCGAAAGTGTCGGTTACGCTCGAATGTCAGCGTTGCGGGAAACCGTTCCCACTTCATGTTCACACAACATATTGTTTTAGTCCTGTCCGTTCTGACGAACAGGCTGAAGCACTCCCGGAAGCGTATGAGCCGATTGAGGTTAACGAATTCGGTGAAATCGATCTGCTTGCAATGGTTGAAGATGAGATTATCCTCTCCTTGCCGGTAGTTCCGGTGCATGATTCTGAACACTGTGAAGTGTCCGAGGCGGACATGGTCTTTGGCGAATTGCCTGATGAAGCGCAAAAACCAAACCCATTTGCCGTATTAGCCAGCTTAAAGCGTAAGTAATTGAGGAGTAAGGTCCATGGCCGTACAACAGAATAAACCAACCCGTTCCAAACGTGGCATGCGTCGTTCTCATGACGCTCTGACCGCAGTCACCAGCCTGTCTGTAGACAAAACTTCTGGTGAACAACACCTGCGTCACCACATCACTGCCGACGGTTTCTACCGTGGCCGTAAGGTAATCGCTAAGTAATCACGCATGACTCAATGGATTTCCCGCTTCGGTGAGAAAGACAGAGAGCGCACGCGTGATGAAGCTTAGTGAGGCTTTCCCCGGGTAACTGGGGAAACACCTAACCGGGCAGCGACGATACCTTGACACATCTAACCCTGGCGTTAGATGTCATGGGGGGAGATTTTGGCCCTACCGTGACAGTGCCTGCAGCATTGCAGGCACTGAATTCTAATTCGCAACTCACACTTCTTTTAGTCGGGGATCCCGATACAATCACGCCATTACTTGCCAAAGCTGACTTCGAACAACGTTCACGTCTGCAGATTGTCCCTGCTCAGTCAGTTATTGCCAGTGATGCCCGGCCCTCGCAGGCTATTCGCGCCAGTCGTGGAAGCTCAATGCGTGTTGCCCTGGAGCTCGTGAAAGAAGGTCGAGCGCAAGCCTGTGTGAGTGCTGGTAATACCGGCGCGCTAATGGGACTTGCGAAGTTATTGCTCAAACCCCTTGAGGGTATTGAGCGTCCTGCGTTGGTGACGGTTTTACCGCATCAGCAAAAGGGCAAAACGGTGGTGCTGGATTTAGGCGCCAACGTGGATTGTGATAGCACGATGTTGGTGCAATTTGCCGTTATGGGTTCCGTGCTGGCAGAAGAAGTCGTTGGGATTGCTAATCCTCGCGTTGCGTTGCTCAACATCGGCGAAGAAGAAACT
The DNA here is from genome assembly GCF_026719375.1 of Citrobacter sp. W9. NCBI lineage: Bacteria > Pseudomonadati > Pseudomonadota > Gammaproteobacteria > Enterobacterales > Enterobacteriaceae > Citrobacter > Citrobacter sp. W9. The sequence goes on from NZ_JAPPTE010000001.1 coordinate 962,838, forward strand.
AAAGGTCTCGACAGTATTCGGGATGCTTCTGCGGTGCTAAAAACAATCCCTTCCATTAACTATATAGGCTATCTTGAAGCCAATGAGTTACTGACTGGCAAAACTGATGTACTGGTCTGTGACGGCTTTACAGGTAATGTCACATTAAAGACGATGGAAGGTGTTGTCAGAATGTTCCTTTCACTGCTGAAATCTCAGGGTGAGGGCAAAAAACGGTCGTGGTGGCTGCTTTTATTAAAACGTTGGTTACAAAAAAGCCTGACAAGGCGATTTAGTCACCTCAACCCCGACCAGTATAATGGCGCCTGTCTGTTAGGATTGCGCGGCACGGTGATTAAGAGTCATGGTGCGGCTAATCAGCGAGCATTTGAGGTCGCGATTGAACAGGCAGTGCAGGCGGTGCAGCGACAAGTTCCTCAGCGAATTGCCGCTCGCCTGGAATCTGTATACCCAGCTGGATTCGAACTGCTGGACGGTGGCGAAAGCGCAAACTCACGACCGCACAGATAATAGCGCGTTTGTGAAAGCTGTCAGCGTACCAGCGTTTTGCTCGTGGCGGTATATAACCAAAAAGTGACTGAGCGTACATGTATACGAAGATTATTGGTACCGGCAGCTATCTGCCTGAACAAGTGCGTACTAACGCCGATTTGGAAAAAATGGTCGAGACATCTGATGAGTGGATCGTCACTCGTACAGGTATCCGTGAACGCCACATTGCAGCGCCAAATGAAACAGTTGCGACGATGGGCTTTGCCGCCGCAAACCGTGCGCTGGAAATGGCGGGCATCGACAAAGACGAAATTGGTCTGATTGTGGTTGCCACCACATCATCCACACACGCATTTCCAAGCGCGGCATGCCAGATCCAAAGTATGCTGGGGATCAAAGGCTGTCCGGCGTTTGACGTTGCGGCCGCTTGTGCCGGTTTTACCTATGCCCTGAGCGTTGCCGATCAGTACGTTAAGTCTGGCGCAGTGAAGCATGCGCTGGTCGTTGGATCTGATGTTCTTGCTCGTACTTGTGATCCGACCGATCGTGGGACGATCATTATCTTTGGTGACGGCGCGGGCGCGGTGGTACTGAGCGCATCCGAAGAGCCGGGTATTCTCTCCACGCATCTACATGCTGATGGTCGTTACGGTGAGCTGTTGACGCTGCCTAACGCCGATCGCGTAAATCCGGATAACCCGATCCACCTGACGATGGCGGGTAACGAAGTATTTAAAGTCGCGGTGACCGAGCTTGCCCACATCGTTGATGAAACGCTGGAAGCCAATAATCTCGACCGTTCTGCGCTGGACTGGCTGGTGCCGCATCAGGCAAACCTGCGCATTATCAGCGCGACAGCGAAAAAGCTGGGCATGTCGATGGATAATGTCGTCGTTACACTGGACAGACATGGCAATACGTCCGCGGCTTCCGTACCGTGCGCACTGGACGAAGCCGTCCGCGACGGGCGTATCAAAGCCGGGCAGTTGGTATTGCTTGAAGCCTTCGGGGGTGGATTCACCTGGGGCTCCGCGCTGGTTCGTTTCTAGTATAAGGATTTTAACATGACGCAATTTGCATTTGTGTTTCCGGGGCAGGGTTCCCAGACCGTTGGGATGTTGTCTGAAATGGCAGCAAGCTACCCAATTGTTGAAGAAACTTTTGCTGAAGCATCAGCTGCGCTGGGCTATGATCTGTGGGCGTTGACTCAGCAAGGTCCGGCAGAAGAACTGAATAAAACCTGGCAGACGCAGCCAGCGCTATTGGCTGCATCTGTCGCGCTGTATCGCGTATGGCAGCAGCAGGGGGGTAAAACACCTGCGCTGATGGCAGGTCATAGCCTGGGCGAATATTCTGCGCTGGTATGTGCGGGTGTAATTGATTTTGCCGATGCCGTCCGTCTGGTTGAACTGCGCGGCAAATTCATGCAGGAAGCCGTACCGGAAGGTACTGGCGGCATGTCTGCGATTATTGGTCTGGACGATGCCTCTATCGCTAAAGCGTGTGAAGAGTCTGCTGAAGGGCAGGTCGTTTCTCCGGTTAACTTCAACTCGCCGGGTCAGGTGGTTATCGCCGGGCATAAAGAAGCCGTAGAACGTGCAGGTGCTGCCTGTAAAGCCGCTGGCGCCAAGCGTGCGCTGCCGTTGCCGGTCAGCGTGCCTTCTCACTGCGCGCTGATGAAGCCTGCCGCTGAGAAACTGGCCGTTGAATTGCAAAAAATCACTTTCAACGCGCCGACTGTTCCAGTTGTGAACAACGTCGACGTGAAGTGTGAAACTACCGCAGACGCGATTCGCGATGCGCTGGTTCGTCAACTGTACAGCCCGGTTCAGTGGACCAAAACCGTTGAATTTATGGCATCTCAGGGCGTAGAGCACCTGTATGAAGTGGGGCCAGGTAAAGTTCTCACCGGTTTGACGAAACGTATTGTTGACACCCTGACCGCTTCGGCACTGAATGAGCCGGCGGCGCTGTCTGCGGCGCTAGAGCAATAAAAGAGGAAGCCCATGAATTTTGAAGGAAAAATCGCGCTGGTAACCGGTGCAAGCCGTGGAATTGGCCGCGCAATTGCTGAAACACTCGTTGCCCGTGGCGCGAAAGTTATCGGGACTGCAACCAGTGAAAGTGGTGCGCAGGCCATTAGCGATTACTTAGGTGCAAATGGTAAAGGTCTGATGTTGAATGTGACCGATCCGGCATCTATCGAATCTGTTCTGGAAAATATTCGCGCAGAATTTGGTGAAGTCGATATTCTGGTCAATAATGCCGGGATTACTCGTGATAACCTGTTAATGCGCATGAAAGATGACGAGTGGAACGATATCATCGAAACCAACCTGTCATCTGTTTTCCGTCTGTCAAAAGCGGTAATGCGAGCTATGATGAAAAAGCGTCATGGGCGTATTATCACTATCGGTTCTGTGGTTGGTACCATGGGAAATGCGGGTCAGGCTAACTACGCTGCGGCGAAAGCAGGTCTGATCGGCTTCAGTAAATCACTGGCGCGCGAAGTTGCGTCCCGTGGTATTACTGTAAACGTTGTTGCTCCGGGCTTTATTGAAACGGACATGACGCGTGCGCTGTCTGATGATCAGCGTGCGGGTATACTGGCGCAGGTTCCTGCGGGTCGCCTTGGTGGCGCTCAGGAAATCGCCAGTGCGGTTGCATTTTTAGCTTCTGACGAAGCAAGTTACATCACAGGTGAGACTTTGCACGTCAACGGCGGGATGTACATGGTTTAACCACGATTGAAAAATATTTGCGTTATTAGGGGGAATGGCCTCAAAATAACGTAAAATCGTGGTAAGACCTGCCGGGATTTAGTTGCAAATTTTTCAACATTTTATACACTACGAAAACCATCGCGAAAGCGAGTTTTGATAGGAAATTTAAGAGTATGAGCACTATCGAAGAACGCGTTAAGAAAATTATCGGCGAACAGCTGGGCGTTAAGCAGGAAGAAGTTACCAACAATGCTTCCTTCGTTGAAGACCTGGGCGCAGATTCTCTTGACACCGTTGAGCTGGTAATGGCTCTGGAAGAAGAGTTTGATACTGAGATTCCGGACGAAGAAGCTGAGAAAATCACTACCGTTCAGGCTGCCATTGATTACATCAACGGCCACCAGGCGTAAGTGAACATCTCCAGGCGGTCATTCGACCGCCTGAGTTTTATCTTTTTATCCCACTTGAATTATTTTCCCTCCCTGGAGGACAACCGTGTCTAAGCGTCGTGTAGTTGTGACCGGACTGGGCATGTTGTCTCCTGTCGGCAATACCGTAGAGTCTACCTGGAAAGCTCTCCTTGCCGGTCAGAGTGGCATCAGCCTGATCGACCATTTCGATACTAGCGCCTATGCAACGAAATTTGCTGGCTTAGTAAAGGATTTTAACTGTGAAGACATTATCTCGCGCAAAGAACAGCGCAAGATGGATGCCTTCATTCAATATGGAATTGTCGCTGGCGTTCAGGCCATGCAGGATTCTGGCCTCGAAATAACGGAAGAGAACGCTCACCGTATTGGCGCCGCTATTGGCTCCGGTATTGGCGGTCTCGGTCTGATCGAAGAAAACCATACCTCTTTGGTAAACGGTGGACCGCGTAAGATCAGCCCGTTCTTCGTTCCGTCGACGATTGTTAACATGGTGGCAGGTCACCTGACCATCATGTACGGCCTGCAAGGGCCAAGCATCTCCATCGCGACCGCCTGTACTTCAGGCGTACATAACATCGGTCATGCCGCACGTATCATTGCATACGGTGATGCAGACGCGATGGTTGCGGGTGGTGCTGAAAAAGCCAGTACACCGCTTGGCGTGGGTGGTTTTGGCGCGGCACGCGCGCTGTCTACGCGTAATGATAACCCGCAAGCGGCAAGCCGCCCGTGGGATAAAGAGCGTGATGGCTTCGTGTTGGGCGACGGCGCAGGCATGGTGGTACTGGAAGAGTACGAGCATGCGAAAGCGCGCGGCGCGAAAATCTATGCTGAAGTCGTTGGTTTTGGCATGAGCAGCGATGCTTACCACATGACGTCACCACCGGAAAACGGTGCAGGCGCTGCGCTGGCAATGGTCAATGCACTACGCGATGCGGCTATCGAAGCGGGTCAGATCGGCTATGTCAACGCGCATGGTACGTCTACGCCTGCAGGCGATAAAGCTGAAACCCAGGCAGTGAAATCTGTCTTTGGCGATGCGGCGAGCCGTGTGATGGTAAGCTCAACCAAATCCATGACCGGTCACCTGTTAGGCGCTGCGGGCGCGGTAGAGTCTATTTTCTCTATCCTGGCGCTGCGCGACCAGGCTATTCCGCCAACCATCAACCTGGATAACCCGGATGAAGGTTGTGACCTGGACTTCGTTCCTCACGAAGCGCGTCAGGTGAGTGGTTTGGAATATACTCTGTGTAACTCCTTCGGCTTCGGTGGTACCAACGGTTCTTTGATCTTTAAAAAGATTTAAGTCTCGTCAGGTGATGCGTTAGCATCGAAATAAAACTGAAAAGGTCCGCTTGTCGGGCCTTTTTTTATTCGGTTTTTCACCCTTGTCCTGTGTTACTCATCCTGCCAAACTAGCGGACCAGATATAAGGAGCCTCCATGTTCTTAATTAATGGCTGCGAGCAAAATCTGCTGGCCGTAAGCGATCGAGCGACCCAATTTGGCGATGGTTGTTTTACTACCGCGCGAATTATCGACGGCGAAATTTGCCTCTTTGCAGCGCATCTTGCGCGTTTACAAGACGCTTGCCAAAAGTTGCTGATCGCTTTTGAACAGTGGTCAGAACTGCAAGATGAAATGAAAATGCTGGCTCAAGGACACGCGCGTGGTGTATTGAAAGTCATTATTAGCCGCGGTAGCGGCGGTCGGGGATACAGCGGCGCAAATTGTCACAACGCCACCCGTATTCTCTCTGTTTCAGCCTGGCCCGAACATTACGATCGTTGGCGCCATGAAGGGATTACGCTGGCGTTAAGCCCAGTGCGTCTGGGGCGTAACCCTATGCTTGCCGGACTTAAGCATCTGAATCGCCTGGAGCAGGTATTGATTCGCTCTCATCTTGAGCAGACGGATGCCGATGAAGCGCTAGTTCTTGACAGCGAGGGATGGGCTACGGAATGCTGTGCGGCTAATTTGTTCTGGCGTAAAGGTAATGTGGTTTACACTCCCCGGTTGGATCAGGCCGGAGTGAACGGCATTATGCGACAATTCTGTATCCGTATGCTGGCACAATCACCGTTCAGTCTTGTCGAAGTGTATGCCGGGTTGGAGGAGATTATGCAAGCCGATGAAATCGTCGTCTGTAACGCATTAATGCCGGTTATTCCCGTGCGTACCTGTGGCGACACGATGTTGTCTTCACGTTTGTTATTCGATTTTTTAGCCCCACTTTGTGAGCACCCGAATTAGTCATGAAAAAACTGTTACTCGTTGTCCTGTTATTGCTGGTTGTGCTGGGCATTGCCGCGGGCGTAGGCATGTGGAAAGTTCGCCATCTGGCGGACAGTAAGTTATTGATTAAAGAAGAGACTATTTTTACGCTGAAAGCGGGTACAGGCCGCCTGGCTCTCGGTGAACAACTGTATGCGGATAAGATTATCAATCGTCCGCGTGTCTTCCAGTGGCTGCTGCGTGTGGAGCCTGACCTGTCGCATTTTAAGGCGGGTACCTATCGCCTGACGCCCGACATGACGGTGCGAGAAATGCTGCTATTGCTGGAAAGCGGTAAAGAGGCCCAGTTCCCGTTACGTCTGGTGGAAGGGATGCGCCTGAGTGATTACCTCAAACAACTGCGCGATGCGCCCTATATCAAACATACGCTGAGCGACGATAACTACGAGACTGTCGCTCAGGCGCTGAAGCTGGAAAACCCGCAGTGGGTGGAAGGTTGGTTCTGGCCCGATACCTGGATGTATACCGCGAATACGACCGACGTAGCACTGCTAAAACGTGCGCATCAAAAGATGGTTAAAGCGGTGGATACCGTCTGGGAAGGGCGCGCTGATGGCTTGCCTTATCAGGATAAAAATCAGCTAGTGACAATGGCCTCGATTATTGAAAAAGAAACTGCGGTTGCCAGCGAGCGCGACCAGGTGGCCTCGGTCTTTATTAACCGCTTACGTATTGGCATGCGTTTACAAACCGATCCGACGGTGATTTACGGCATGGGGACACGGTATAATGGCAAATTGTCGCGTGTGGATTTAGAAACGCCAACCGCCTATAACACCTACACCATCACCGGGCTGCCGCCTGGCCCGATTGCCATGCCGGGAGAGGCCTCATTGCAGGCTGCCGCACATCCGGCAAAAACGCCGTATCTCTATTTCGTGGCAGATGGTAAAGGCGGCCACACATTTAACACCAATCTTGTCAGCCATAACCGGTCAGTACAGGATTACCTGAAAGTGCTTAAGGAAAAAAATGGGCAGTAACTATATCGTCATCGAGGGCCTGGAAGGCGCCGGAAAAACCACTGCGCGTAATGTGGTGGTAGAGACACTTGAGCAACTCGGTATTCGTGACATGGTTTTTACCCGCGAGCCTGGTGGAACGCAGCTCGCTGAGAAACTAAGAAGTCTGGTGCTGGACATTAAGTCGGTAGGCGACGAGGTCATTACCGACAAAGCCGAAGTCCTGATGTTTTACGCCGCGCGCGTGCAGTTGGTCGAAACCGTTATTAAACCTGCGCTGGCGAGAGGTGCATGGGTCATTGGCGATCGTCACGACCTGTCGACCCAGGCGTATCAGGGCGGTGGCCGCGGTATAGATCAAAACATGCTGGCAACGCTGCGTGATGCGGTACTCGGAGATTTTCGTCCGGACCTGACGCTCTATCTGGATGTCACTCCAGAAGTCGGATTGAAGCGTGCGCGTGCGCGTGGCGAACTGGACCGTATTGAACAGGAATCTTTCGATTTCTTTAATCGTACCCGAGCGCGCTATCTTGAACTGGCTGCCAAAGATGCCAGCATTCGTACGATTGACGCTACGCAGCCGCTGGAGGCTGTGATGGCTGATATTCGCAATACCATTACTCAGTGGGTGAAGGAGCAGGGCGCATGAAATGGTTCCCATGGTTACGACCTGATTTTGAAAAACTGGTAGCGAGCTACCAGACGGGTCGTGGTCACCATGCGTTACTGATTCAGGCGTTACCCGGCATGGGCGACGATGCGCTGATTTACGCGCTCAGTCGCTATTTAATGTGTCAGCAGCCGGAAGGACATAAAAGCTGCGGACACTGCCGCGGCTGTCAGCTGATGCAGGCGGGGACCCATCCGGACTACTATTCGCTGCTGCCGGAAAAAGGCAAAAGCACGCTGGGCGTTGATGCGGTACGCGAAGTCAGTGAGAAACTGTACGAGCATTCACGCTTGGGCGGGGCGAAAGTGGTGTGGATCCCGGATGCCGCCCAGTTAACTGATGCCGCCGCTAATGCGTTACTGAAAACGCTGGAAGAGCCTCCGGCGCAGACCTGGTTCTTCCTCGCCAGTCGCGAACCTGCGCGTTTATTGGCCACGCTGCGTAGCCGCTGTCGGTTACATCACCTTGCACCACCGGCAGAGTCATACGCTATCTCCTGGCTTACCCGTGAAGTGACGGCGTCACCGGAAGCATTGTTGAGCGCATTACGTCTGAGTGCGGGGTCGCCTGGCGCGGCATTAACGTTGCTACAGGCTGAAAGCTGGACGCCCCGCACAGATTTCCTCGCCGCGCTGGCGAACACCCTGCAATCAGGCGACTGGTATATCCTGTTAGCGGCGCTCAACCACGATCAGGCTGCCGCTCGTTTACACTGGCTGGCCACGCTGTTGACGGATGCCTTAAAGCGTTCCTATGGGATTTCCCATTTAACCAATCCTGATGCTCAGGATCTCATCTCTTCTATCGCCGAGCGGTTATCCGTCGCCCAGATACAGGCGATACTTGGTGATGTTTGTCATTGTCGTCAGCAGTTGCTGAACGTGACGGGCATAAACCGTGAACTGGTATTAACCGATCTTATTCTCCGTATTGAGCATTACCTGCAACCAGGCACCGTACTGCCTGTTCCTCATCTTTGAGAGAGACATTATGTTTTTAGTCGACTCACACTGCCATCTTGATGGCCTGGATTATCAATCTCTGCATAAGGACGTGGATGACGTGTTGGCGAAAGCGGCCGCACGCGATGTGAAATTTTGTCTTGCCGTCGCGACCACCCTGCCGGGATACCGCAGTATGCGTGAACTGGTTGGCCAACGTGACAACGTGGTTTTCTCCTGCGGTGTGCATCCGTTAAATCAGGATGAAACTTATGATGTTGAAGACCTGCGTCGTTTTGCCGCCGAAGACGGTGTGGTAGCGATGGGAGAAACCGGGCTGGATTATTTTTACACGCCGGAAACGAAGGTGCGCCAGCAGGAATCTTTCATCCACCATATTCAGATTGGCCGCGAATTACAGAAACCGGTTATCGTGCATACCCGTGATGCCCGAGCCGATACATTATCAATTCTGCGCGAAGAAAAGGTGACGGATTGCGGCGGCGTACTACACTGTTTTACAGAGGACAGAGAAACGGCGGGCAAATTGCTGGATCTCGGCTTTTATATCTCGTTTTCCGGCATCGTCACGTTCCGTAATGCTGACCAACTGCGTGATGCTGCCCGTTATGTTCCTCTGGATCGTTTGTTAGTTGAGACGGATTCTCCGTACCTTGCGCCGGTGCCGCATCGTGGAAAAGAGAACCAACCTGCCATGACGCGTGACGTTGCGGAGTATATGGCCGTAGTGAAAGGTGTTGCCGTGGAAGAACTGGCGCAGGCAACCACTGATAACTTTGCCCGCCTGTTTCACATCGATGCTTCTCGCCTGCAATCAGTCCGTTAACTGACTTTTTTTAAAGCTCGTAATTAATAACTAAAGCGAGTAAAGTTCACCGCCACAAAATGGGCGGTGAATAACCACTTAGACACATTCAGAAACTCATTTTATCGGAATGTGCGAATTTTGCGGCCATTCACAACTGAATTGTGATAGCCGTCAAACAAATACAGACTGAATTATTTTACTCTGTGTAATAAATAAAGAGCACTTAGATGCTCTGTCCACGGCGAGGCTCTCCCCCCTTGCCAATGCGTGAGAACGTAGAATACACAAAATCATTCAAGCGGCATCAAGGCGGCAAGTGAGTGAATGACAGGAGCTTACTCGAGTAAGTGACTGGAGTGAATGAGCGCAGCCAACGCTGAGGCGGTTTGAAGGATGAAGTGTATAAGCACAAATACTCAGGAGCACTCCTAATTATGTTTAAGAATGCATTTGCTAACCTGCAAAAGGTCGGTAAATCGCTGATGCTGCCGGTATCCGTACTCCCGATTGCAGGTATCCTGCTGGGTGTCGGTTCCGCTAACTTCAGCTGGCTGCCAGCCGTTGTATCGCACGTAATGGCAGAAGCAGGCGGTTCTGTTTTTGCGAACATGCCGCTGATCTTTGCCATCGGTGTTGCGTTAGGCTTCACCAACAATGACGGCGTATCTGCACTGGCATCCGTTGTTGCCTACGGCATCATGGTTAAAACCATGGCTGTTGTTGCGCCGCTGGTTCTGCATTTACCTGCTGAAGAGATCGCCGCTAAACACCTTGCTGATACGGGTGTTCTCGGGGGGATTATCTCCGGTGCGATTGCAGCGTATATGTTCAACCGTTTCTACCGTATCAAATTGCCTGAGTATCTCGGCTTCTTTGCGGGTAAGCGCTTCGTTCCTATTATTTCTGGTCTGGCTGCCATCTTCACAGGCGTGGTTCTGTCCTTCATTTGGCCGCCGATCGGTACTGCTATTCAGACGTTCTCCCAGTGGGCTGCATACCAGAACCCGGTAGTGGCGTTCGGTATCTATGGCTTCATTGAACGCTGCCTGGTGCCGTTTGGTCTGCACCATATCTGGAACGTTCCTTTCCAGATGCAGATCGGTGAGTACACCAACGCTGCAGGCCAGGTGTTCCACGGCGATATCCCTCGCTATATGGCGGGCGACCCGACTGCGGGCAAACTGTCCGGTGGTTTCCTGTTCAAAATGTACGGTCTGCCAGCTGCCGCTATCGCTATCTGGCACTCTGCTAAACCAGAAAACCGCGCGAAAGTGGGCGGTATTATGATCTCCGCGGCGCTGACCTCGTTCCTGACCGGTATTACCGAGCCGATCGAGTTCTCCTTCATGTTCGTGGCGCCGATCCTGTACATCATCCACGCGATTCTGGCTGGTCTGGCATTCCCGATCTGTATCCTGCTGGGTATGCGTGACGGGACATCGTTCTCTCACGGTCTGATCGACTTTATCGTTCTGTCCGGTAACAGCAGCAAACTGTGGCTGTTCCCGATTGTCGGTATCGGTTATGCGATTGTTTACTACACCATCTTCCGTGTGCTGATCAAAGCGCTGGATCTGAAAACGCCAGGTCGCGAAGATGCGACCGAAGACAGCAAAGCGGGTGCGTCCGGCGAAATGGCTCCGGCTCTGGTTGCTGCATTCGGTGGTAAAGAAAACATCACTAACCTCGATGCGTGCATTACTCGTCTGCGCGTTAGCGTGGCTGACGTTGCCAAAGTGGATCAGGCTGGCCTGAAGAAACTGGGTGCGGCGGGCGTCGTGGTTGCTGGTTCCGGTGTTCAGGCGATCTTCGGTACCAAGTCCGATAACTTGAAAACTGAAATGGATGAGTACATCCGTAACAGCTAAGCAGTAAGACGTTGGGGAGAACTAAGGCAGCCTGCGGGCTGCCTTTTTTAATGCATTAATTGGCCTGAACGCGAATGGGCGCAGTGGCGGCGAACAGCCATGGACGGGCTTCTGCGTTTACGCGTGGGGACAATGTCTCTCTGACCTGCTGGTGGTAATCATCAATCCACTGTTTCTCAGCATCGCTCAGCAGATGCAGTTCCACAAGGTTCAAATCAATCGGCACCAGCGTCAGCGTTGAGAAACGGCAGAAGCCCGGACGGCTGTTGATAATCTCCACCTGATTCTCAATGCGGATCCCATATTGCCCGGCCAGATAATAACCCGGTTCGATGGTGATGATATTGCCCGCCACCAGAGGCCAGGGGTTAACTTTTTTGGCAATGCGATGAGGTTGTTCATGGATAAGCAACTGATGGCCTACGCCGTGCCCGGTACCATGATCAAAATCCAGTCCCAAATCCCACAATGCCCGCCTACTGAAGGCATCCAGTTGATGGCCCTGAGTACCGCTGGGGAACTGCAGTGAAATAAGTGACAAGAAGCCTTTCAACACGGCGGTGTAGTGCAAGCGTCGCTGCGGATCCTGTGGGCCAAATGCCAGGGTGCGCGTCGTATCCGTTGTACCATTATGATACTGACCACCGGAATCATTCAGGTACATGGCCTGCGAGGTAATTGGCGTATTGGTTTTTTCGCTGGAGTGGTAATGACACATCGCCGCATTGCTGGCAGAGGCTGAAATCGTGCTGAAACTCTGCTCGATAAATCCCGGCTGCTGCTGGCGAAACTCCAGCTGTTTAGCCTGTGCTTCCAGTTCGGTGATTGGATTGCCCGCCGCTTCGCGTAAAGGGACCTCATGCGCCAGCCATGCGAGGAAGTTAACCCAGGCTGCGCCATCCTGTTCATGGCATTCCCGATAGCCTGCCAGTTCAATGTCATTTTTGTGCGCTTTCATTAACGTAATAGGGTCGGGGGCCCACAGGACGTGGCCGCCATGTTCTTCTATGGCAAAACGCAATGCCACCGGAGCGTAGTCTTTATCGACCAGAAAGCGCTTCCCATTTGCCAACTGCTGGCAGCGAGCCAGGAAGCTCTCTTGCGGGGCCAGCGTAAGCGTATCCAACAGCGATGCGGGGAGTTGCTGTGTTTTATTACTATCGACAAACCATTCCAGTTCGCCGCTGCGATGGAGCAGGGCAAATGAGAACGGCACCGGAACCATAGCAAGATCCGAACCACGGACATTAAGCAGCCAGGCAATGTTGTCCGGCAGCGTAATCGCCAGCACATCGGCCTGATGTTGAGTGAGTTGCTCCACGACGCGGGCACGTTTCTGTGCGCAGCTCTCACCGCTGATTTCGAGGGGCATTTCGCGAATGATGCCGCAAGGCGCTGCCGGACGATCTAACCATATCTGGTCGAAGGGATCCTGCTCCAGAGGTACCAGCTCGCAGTGGGTAGCCGACAGCGCTTCAAACTGGCTGTTAACCATCAGCAGCGGCTCAAAGCCGATACGTGTACCCGCTGCAACGTGAGACTGCAAATAGTCTGCCAGCGGTTCGTCGTGTAAATGGTGAATTTCAAAATCATCCAGCGAGACTTCATTGCGTACCTGGACCTGATAGCGCCCATCGACAAATATTAATGCGCGGTCGCGCAGGACCAGCGCGAGTCCCGCTGAACCGCTAAAACCAGTCAGCCAGGCCAACTTATTATCATGCGGCGTACAATCTTCACTTTGGTGAGCGTCGGCGCGCGGGACAATCATACCATCCAGCCCCTGCGCTATCAGCAGGTTACGCAGGGCGGAAAGAGGGGTTGAGTTGTGCATAGTTACCTCAGGCCTTAACGGAACGGCGGTTCGTTGAACGTACGTAATTTACGGGAGTGTAGTCGATCGCCTTCGGCGCGAAGACGATCGATAGCCCGGATACCTATTTGCAGATGCTCGGAAATGGCGCCTTCATAAAAACGGTTGGCCTGACCAGGCAGTTTAATCTCGCCGTGCAGCGGTTTGTCGGAAACGCAAAGCAATGTGCCGTAGGGGACGCGGAAGCGGTAGCCCTGGGCGGCGATAGTGGCGCTTTCCATATCGATAGCTACCGCACGGCTGAGGTTAAAGCGCAGCGCAGAGGCGGAGTAACGTAATTCCCAGTTTCGATCGTCGGTGGTGACAACGGTACCGGTACGCAGGCGCTGTTTGACCTCTTCGCCGGGCATGCCGCTGACCTCTTTGGTCGCGTCATACAGCGCGCGTTGCACTTCAGCGATGCTCGGAATCGGAATATCCGGTGGGAGTACAGCATCCAGCACGTGGTCATCACGCAAATAAGCGTGGGCCAGAACATAATCGCCAATTGCCTGACTTTCACGCAGGCCGCCACAGTGCCCAATCATCAGCCAGACATCAGGGCGCAATACGGCGAGATGATCGCAAATAGTTTTGGCGTTAGACGGGCCGACGCCGATATTCACCAGCGTGATCCCCTGACCATCAGCGGTAATTAAATGCCAGGCGGGCATCTGGTGTTTCTTCCAGGCGAGATCGGAGATGGCTTCTTCTGGCGCTTCGGTTTCGGCGGTGATCCAGATCCCGCCCGCGCATGATAGCGCGATATACGGACTGTCCGGGTCGAGGATCTGGCTGCAGCCCCAGCGTACGAACTCATCGACATAGCGGGTGTAGTTGGTGAACAGCACAAAGGGCTGGAAATGTTCAACCGGCGTGCCCGTGTAATGACGCAGTCGCGCCAGCGAAAAATCCACGCGTCGGGCATCGAAGTGAGACAGCGGAGAAAATTCCGCCGGATGAAAAATCCCGTCCGCCGTTTCGTCACCAATCTGCGACAATTCAGTGGTGGGGAAATGACGCGTTAATCCGGCGCTCATCGAGCGATCCAACGTCAGTTCTGAACCGTCAATCACATAGGGATAGGGGATTTCATGCTGCGATGGCTCAACGGAGATATGCGCATCATAATCCTGATACAGCAGCGTGAGCTGTTCTTCAAGATAAGGACGAAAGAGCGACGGACGGGTAATGGTGGTGGTATAGCAACCCGCATGGGTAAAACGGCCATAGGCGCGCGTTTTTGGCGGATTAGTGGCGCTGCCATCCCAGGTGACACGAAGTGACGGGTAGACAAAAAGATCGTTCTGGCGGGCGATTATGTCAGGGAGCGTCCCTGTTTCAATATACTTACCAATGGCGCTACGCAGTGATTTAACCGACTGTTCGTACAGCGCGTCCAGTTTATCCAGTGCCTGAGCCGGGGTCAGGCTGGCGCCCTTATTGTTCATGTCTGTCTCCTTGTTCCACAGATATACCGCTCTCCCGATAGTATGTCACAGGAATGTGAAACAAAAGTCAGACGTTAAGGAAGATGGTGCGAAGACCGGATGGCCCTCGCACCGGGGGTTTAACCGTGCTGCTTATCCCGCATCAACAGCGCGGTAGTGGCGGAGATAAGACAACCCGCCACCAGATAAATAGCTACGCTGTGCCAGTCTCCGCCTGAAAATGTTACCAGTGCCGCCGCAATAAAGGGGGTAAAACCGCCGCCAACCACGCTGGCCACCTGATAACCAACGCCTGCGCCGCTATAGCGATAGCTTGCGCCAAATAAACCGGTAAACATAGGCTGCTGCACGCAGACCACCATATCGTGTGCAATGTTGGCCAGCATAATCGCGAAGAACACGATCCAAAAAATAGACTGGGCCTCCAGCGCCATAAAGAATGGGAAGGCGCTTAGCGTCCCGACCAGTGCCCCGGTAATGTAGACGCGACGACGACCAAAGCGGTCGGCAAGCCACGCAAAGCAGGGGATGGTCAGACAGCTCAGCCCGCCGACCAGCAATCCGATATTCAGAAACAGCTCGCGTGGCAGGCCGAGGTTTTGTGTCGAGTAGTTAAGAGCAAATGCGGTGACGATATACATCGTCAGCAGTTCACACAGGCGCAGGGCGATAATTTTTAAGAATGCGCCCGGATGTCGGATTAAAGCCTCAATGACCGGAAGCCGCTTTTTCTCGGGCTGTGGCGCCTGTTGCTGCTGTTCGAACTCGGCCGATTCATCCATTCTGTTACGCATCCACAACGCGCCTAATACCAGCACGATGCTGAACAAGAACGGAAGACGCCAGCCCCAACTGAGGAACTGCTCATCGGTAGTTTGAGAGCTAATCAGCGAGACCAGGCCGGTAGAAAGCAGCAGACCGACGCCGTACCCGACCTGTACACCGCTGCTATAAAAGGCTTTTTTATTTTTCGGCGCGCTTTCGACGGAGAGCAACGCGGCTCCGCCCCATTCACCGCCCACGGCGAAGCCCTGAATGGCGCGCAGCGTCACCAGTAGAACAGGGGCCCACCAGCCAATGGTGTCAAAGGAAGGAATAATGCCAATCAGCGCCGTGGCGATCCCCATCATCCAGACGGTGAGCATCAGCATACGTTTACGCCCAAGACGATCGCCGAAGTGGCCGAAGATGACCCCGCCTAGCGGGCGGAACAGAAATCCGACGCCAAAGGTAGCGAAGGCGGCAAGTGTTCCCATCGCCGGACTGACCTGCGGAAAGAACTCGCGGTTAAAGACTAACGCAGCGGTGATGCCATAGAGCAGAAAATCATACCAGTCGACCACGGCGCCCGCGAAGCTACCAAGCGCAGCGCGTCGGGCACGGTTGAGCGAAGAGGCGTCCTGTTGGGGACCCGTGGAGGTGAGGGTGGAATCCATAGTTATCCTGTCTGTACTGTCTTTTAATTATTAGTATTTGAGTTGGGTTACACACATTGCAGCCGATAGATTACCGGACGTTATGAGATTACCGCGACAGGCATGAAGAGGAAACGATTATATCCCTCGCAGAGGGCAACATGAATAATTAGACGAATGAGAAAATTGAAAAGCAAAAAGCCTGCTCGAAAGCAGGCTTTTCTGAATTTGGCTCCTCTGACTGGACTCGAACCAGTGACATACGGATTAACAGTCCGCCGTTCTACCGACTGAACTACAGAGGAATCGTGTGAACGAGGCGCATATTAGCGAGGGTGATGAGGGTTGTCAAAGGACGAAATACAATTGTGCGTTCGTTTGCTGACAAAATCAGCAAAGCGGCGAACTTTCCGCCTTTTTATGCTTTTGCCCCATTCTGGTGCGTATCTACCTTTTCCAGGGCAGCCACAGTCATCTGTATAAGCGTACAAAAAATGTCGTTCTTCACTTTGCTCCTTACCTGACGCGGCGTCAGCGTAAAACGCCGCTGCAGACGAAACTGGCAAGTATCTTGCAATCCTGATTCACATGACTGCCAGCACGGGTTCTGGTATTCCGACAGGAGGCAAAATGAACTTCAGACGACTGAAATATTTCGTAAAAATCGTCGATATTGGTAGCCTGACCCAGGCAGCGGAAGTGTTGCACATCGCGCAACCCGCGCTGAGCCAGCAGGTCGCCACGCTGGAAGGCGAACTGGATCAGCAATTGCTGATTCGTACCAAGCGCGGCGTCACGCCCACAGAAGCGGGGAAAGTGCTGTATACCCACGCCCGAACGATTTTACGTCAGTGTGAACAGGCACAACTTGCGGTCAATAATGTTGGTCAGACTCTGAGTGGTCAGGTTTCTATTGGCCTGGCACCGGGTACGGCGGCATCATCCATCACTATGCCACTGTTACAAACAGTACGTGCCGAACTGCCTGATGTACTGGTCTATTTGCATGAAAACAGTGGGGCAGTGCTAAATGACAAGCTTCTCAGCGGACAATTAGACATGGCAGTGCTCTATGAGCGCTCGCCCGTGGCGGGCATAAGTTGTCAGCCGTTGCTGAAGGAGGATCTTTTCCTGGTGGGGACGCGTGATTGTCCAGGCCAAAGCGTCGATTTAGCCGCAGTGGCGCAGATGAATCTGTTTTTGCCTCGGGATTACAGTGCGGTGCGTTTGCGGGTGGATGAGGCTTTTTCGCTACGTCGCTTAACGGCCAAAGTCATTGGCGAAATCGAGTCTATCTCGACCTTAACGGCTGCCATTGCCAGCGGTATGGGCGTCACTGTGTTACCCGAATCGGCAGCCCGCGCACTGTGCAATGCAGCAAATGGCTGGATGGCGCGGATTACCACCCCATCAATGAATCTGCCGCTCTCATTGAATGTGTCGGCCATGGGGAGCTTGTCGCCACAAGCGCAGGCAGTCAAGGAGATCCTGTTGTCGCTGGTTAGCCGACCGATGCTGGAAAACCGTGAGCTGCAGCTGGTAAGCTAAAGCTTATTCCCAAGAGGAATAAGATGCAGGTTTTTATTATTTGTTATGCCGGGCATCAGACTTTAACAATAGCGTAATGTCTGATGTGCCCGGAGCGAAAAGTGAATTTCCAGCAACTTAAAATAATCCGCGAGGCGGCCCGTCAGGATTACAACCTGACGGAAGTCGCGAATATATTGTATACCTCGCAGTCGGGTGTCAGCCGACATATTCGTGAACTTGAAGATGAACTTGGCATCGAAATATTTATTCGTCGCGGGAAACGCCTGCTGGGCATGACCGAACCGGGTAAAGCCTTACTGGGCATTGCCGAACGTATTCTGAATGAGGCCAGCAACGTCCGCCGTCTGGCGGATCTGTTTACCAATGACACGTCAGGTGTTCTGACGATAGCCACCACGCATACCCAGGCGCGCTATAGCCTGCCCGCAGTGATTAAAGCTTTTCGTGAGCTTTTCCCGGAAGTGCGTCTGGAACTGATTCAGGGCACGCCACAGGAGATCGAAGCGTTGTTGCAAAATGGCGGAGCAGATATTGGGATTGCCAGTGAACGTCTGAGTAGCGATCCACTGCTGGTGGCTTTTCCCTGGTTTCGTTGGCACCACAGTCTGCTCGTTCCGCACGACCATCCACTCGTCAAGACATCGCCTTTGACGCTGGAATCCATCGCCCATTGGCCGTTAATTACTTATCGACAGGGAATTACGGGACGTTCGCGTATTGATGAAGCGTTTGCCCGAAAAGGGTTAGTGCCGGATATTATACTTAGCGCCCAGGATTCGGATGTGATTAAAACTTATGTGGCGTTGGGACTGGGTATTGGGCTGGTGGCAGAGCAATCCAGTGGCGAGCAGGAGGAGGGCAGTTTGACCCGTCTGGATACCCGGCATTTATTTGATGCAAACACCGTCTGGCTGGGGTTGAAACGAGGACAACTACAGCGCAACTATGTCTGGCGATTTATCGAGCTATGCAACGCAGGGTTATCCGTGGATGAAATCAAACGCCAGGCAATGGAGCCCGATGAAACGGTGATTGATTATCAGATATAAAGCGGGCTTTTCAATATCAATTACGTTGCCACTGGCGCTCTTTTGAGTGCGCCAGTCTTCCACTGACTCTGCGGCCTGCATTGCGCCGTTGTCGGTAGCGAAAAATTAAGCCTCGGTAATAAATGAGACAAAGCGATTAAGCACCCGGCTGACTTCTCGGTTTTTAAGCCATATCATCATAGTGTTCACGTTACCTATCTGTGGGGTAATCGTATGGCTACGGATAGGGAAATTATGTTCATACTGTCTGACTACGCTCTCTGGCAACAGGGCAATCCCCATTCCGGCACTCACGCAGCCAAGGATCGCCTGAAAAGAGCCGAACTCCAGGGGATCGGCATAATCGACTCCCTGCAGCCGCAGCCATTGTCCCAGACGGGAGCGATAGTTACACCCCTTAACAAAGACCAGCGGTCTTGTCACTTTGAGGTCCGCGCCGGTAATGACATTCCGGTGCTCTGCCGCCGTCACCAGTACCAGCGTTTCCTGACATAAAATGTGCAATTGCAGAGGCGAATTTTCCGTGTGCAGTGCCTGATGATCGGCAACGAAAGCGATTTCCAGTTCATTGTTCAGGATGTGCTGCACCAGTACCTCCGTGGGGGAGGTTTTCAGGTTTAGCTCAACGGAAGGCATTTCGCGGTGGAAATTCGCCAGTATCGAGGGCAGACGTACCGCTGCGGTCGTTTCCATTGCGCCGATGCGTAACGGTCCCGCCACTTTTGTTCCATGCATGGACAATTCCGCTTCGTGTAACAGGGCCAGAATTTTGTTGGCATAGCGAAGAAGAAGCTCGCCTTCAGGGGTGATGTAGAGACGATTTTTCTCACGGACAAACAGAGATACGTCAAGGCTGGCTTCCAGCTGTTTGAGACGGGTTGTGACATTCGATGAAACGCAGTGCAGACTACGCGCAGCAGCAGATATGGAACCCGTTTCCGCAACCGTTTTAAACAAGTTAAGCGAGGTACTGTTCATAGAAGGCATTACCTAAAGTGAATGTTTTCGTCATTTTTATTAACTTTTTATTATCATTTCCTTATGTAAGATAACAATCAAACTTAATTCGTCTTTTGAGGCCAAAAAATGGATATCGATCACAGTGCTGTTGGCCATCGTCAGCTGAGTACTGCTGTATTTGGTATGATCGTCTTGACCTTAGGAATGGGAATTGGGCGTTTTTTATATACCCCTATGCTTCCCGTTATGCTTCATGAAGGGCTTTTTACCTTTTCGCAATTATCCTTAATTGCCAGCGCAAACTATGCAGGTTACCTCGTCGGCAGTCTCCTTTTCTCCTTTGGTATTTTCAACGCAGTCAATAAGTTAAGAATGCTGTTACTGGCTTCAGCGTTACTCACAGCCCTGCTGATTTTTTTGATGGCACAAGTGACTCAGCCTGAAATTATTCTGTTAATCAGATTCCTTGCGGGTGTGGCAAGCGCGGGAATGATGATATTTGGTTCAATGCTGGTGCTCCAGCATACCCATAATCCTTTTGTTATCGCCTCACTGTTTTCAGGCGTAGGAATAGGCATTTTTATCGGTAATGAATATGTCATTGCTGGCGTGTCTTACGCGTTAGATTCACACTTGTTGTGGATTGGTGCTTCCATACTTTCAACGATATTTTTCGTCATCCTGGTAATTTTATTGCCGAAAGATAAGCATATGATCCCGCCGGTAAAAGCAGTCGTAAGTGCGGAACCTGAAATCCAGTGGTGGAATTTAGCCTTACTGTATGGTCTGGCCGGATTCGGCTATATCATTGTCGCTACATATTTACCGTTAATGGCCAGGGGGGTTGGCAACACCTTTTTAGCCGACCATATCTGGTCCATTGTCGGTCTTGCCGTTATTCCTGGATGCTATGGCTGGTTATGGGCCGCGCGTAAGTGGAATATATTATCCTGCCTAAGTGTTAACTTAATTGTTCAGGCGATTTGCGTAGTCATGGCCATATTTATTAACTCACCACTGCTACTAACCATTAGCTGTATTGGTTTTGGCGGCACATTCATGGGGACAAGTTCTTTGGTCATGCCGCTGGCAAGAAAAATAAGGGCACCAAAAAAGATTAACCTTCTTGGCCTCGTTACGCTGACTTATGGGGTCGGGCAGATCGTCGGTCCATTAATTGTCAGTGCCTTCCAGAGCAATAAAAATGGAATGACCTATTCCATATTATTGGGTGCAGCCTCGTTATTTATCGCAGCAGGGATTAGCTATTTACAATACAGTAAAGTTAAATATTCAGACAGTTGGAGCAAAGAATGAAAAAAATGACAGTGGCTATACTGGGTATGGGACCGCGTGGTTTAAGTATTCTGGAAAGGATTTGTGCCCTGCATACAGAGTATGCGATTAATGAACATATGCAGATCATTATTATTGATAAAAATGCCATGGGTGTGGGAGCGCATAGTTTGTCTCAGCCCGACCATTTATTAGTTAATACTGTTGCCTGTCAAATAACATTGTTTGGTGATGCGACCGTAAAAAATGCCGGCCCTTTTCGCCCAGGCCCATGTTTTCATCAATGGGCTAACAATCAGGGTTATCGCAAAGTGGGTGATCGCTATATAAAAAGCGAAACAGGTTTAGCTATTGATGCAAATGATTACTTGCCTCGTCGCTTATTGGGAGAATATTTAAATTGGGCGTATGAGAGAATACTAAAAAATCTGCCAGCCAGTCTGACGGTAACGCAAATAAATCAGCAGGCAACTAATCTTTTTATTCAGCAAGATAAACGATCAGCCATTGTTTTAGAAGATAATCAGAGGATTGTTGCTGACTTTGTTTATCTGACAACCGGCCATGGCGACAATATGAAAACGTTGGAAGATCATTATGTCGAAAAATTTATTGCCAGCAGCAATAAGCAAAATGAACTGTTGGAATATTATTCCACGCCTTATCCGGTTGATAGGTTAAATAATATTCACTCCCGAGCTAAGGTTATCGTCCAGGGCATTGGGTTGACAGCTTATGATGTTATTTCCCAATTAACGCTGGGACGTGGTGGACGGTTTGTGACAGACAATGGGATGCTTCGCTATCACCCTAGTGGCAATGAACCTGATATTTTTATTTATTCCAGACAGGCTCTCCCTTTCAGCAGTCGCGGCATGAATCAAAAAGGTATTTCCGGTCAATACCGACCACGATTCTTAACTTCAGCCGCAATTAATGAATTTCGTGTCCAGAATTTAATTCATAATGCCACATCAAAAATAAATTTTATCGAACAAATTTTCCCGTTGCTGCATAAAGAAATGTGCTACGTCTATCGATCTACCCTGGAGGGGAAGTGGCAGGAACCCACGACATATGTTGCTGATGTGCATGATGCCGCGATTATCGATAGCATACTTTATCCTCATCGCAATCAGGAACATGCCTCCCTGGAAGAATATAGTCAATGGTTTATTGATTTTTTACGCGATGACTTGCATGAGTCTGACAAAGGCAACGTCAAGGGCCCAGTGAAAGCGGCGACCGACATTATTCGTGACGTAAGAGATATTTTGCGAGGGGCTATCGATAATTGCGGACTTGACGCGAAATCGCATCAATACTTCATTGAGCAGATCAATCCTGTCTTTAATCGTATTGCTGTAGGTCCGCCGAAACTGCGTAATGAACAACTGTTGGCATTAATGCATGCCAACATAGTTCGTCTGGCAGGAGGAAAGGATCCCCGTTTAATGATGAATGAATATGAGGGTAAGTTCGAGGTTCATTCTGAATTTAAAGATGAGAGTAGCGTAGTGAGAGCTGATGTGTTGATAAAAGCCAAAATTGCTAACTTTTCGCCGTTGCACGACGTTTCAACGTTGATGAGGAATATGACTATCAACGGCATTGTGCGTCCCTTTATGAACGATGGTTATCATCCAGGCGGGCTGGATATTGATATCAATCAGCATCCAATTAACTGCCTTGGGGAAACGCAAGAATCGATTTGGGTGTTAGGCAATCCAGCGGAAGGGGCTAATTTTTACACTTACGTATTGCCCCGACCCCTTGTCAATTCGAGGTTCCTGGTCGATGCCGGGCGCTGTGTAACCGATATGTATCAACAATTGCACCATCGCAATGTTCAGCATGAGGTTGTCATTAATGCAGACTGAGCAAATCCAGACGCACGGTAATCTCTGGCAAAATCTGCAATCCTCAATGATTGTGATCTCATTGGGTGTTTTCCTTGCATCCTGTGTGCTTGCCGGTAAATATCCCGTGATGTCTGTTTTTGCACTCGTTGCGTCAATATTGTATATCCTGTCAACTTTTTCATTCTGGTGGAAAAAATCATCGGCAAGAAGTGGGATCCTCATTTTTATCGCTTCGATGATTTTTCTACTGACAGCAAACAAGAGTGGGGAACTTAACCTCCTCGCTGTTTTTGTACGATATTCAGACGTCATGCTCTTGCTGGTGGGGATTGCATTACTCCGGCAGGTGATGAACGCGATAAATTTTAACGCTGCGCTGGGGGCATATTTACTGCAGAAAAAACCGTCTCGAGTCACATTGTCTATAACGTTGCTGACCGCTTTTTTAACCTGGCCAATGAGCCTTGGGGCCATTCCACTCCTGCTTGATAGCCTGAAAAAAGTGGTTCAACCGAAGTTTAACCTGGCGAAGATTGTCACTCGTACGGTATGTATCACGATGGTTTTAATGCCGACGACTATTGGTGCGGCGGCGGTATGGGCTGCTATGCCGGATATCCCTCATGTTCCGGCGATGCTGGTCGGCATTCCCCTGTTTTTATTCAGTATCCTGTTAAACCAGAAATCGCGTGTCCAACTGGTTGCCGAAGATAGTCATACGGTTTCTGACCGCGGCAATATGACCTCGATTCTTGCTTTTATCGGCTTGTTTTGGGGAAGCTTTATTCTATCGTTGAGCGTGCTGGGGTTGAATCCTTTGCAGAGCATCACCTTCACGGCGGTTGTTCTTTTTATCGTCAGCCATTTTGCGAATCGCAAAAAGCAGTGGGCGCAACAACTGTCTGAATCTGCTCAGGGGATCTCCGGCGAAGTGGTATTACTCCTGGCATGTAGCCTGTTAACATCGGTATGTATGATGTTGTTTGCAAACATCCCGCAAGGCATTACAGCGTTTGTTAGCGGTCTTACAACGTTTCAGTGCTATGCCATTATTTTATTTGTTCTGCCCTTGCCTGGTATCCTCGGTATTCATCCCCTAATTATATTTAGCGTGTCATGGTCGATTTTTTCCGACTATCTTTCCGGCAGCGTGGTGGATTATCAGATTTGGATTTGCCTTTTTATTGCTACGCAACTGCTATCTCCGGTATCGATAAACGCAATTTTTGCTGCCAACAGCCTTAATGTTTCTCCCGGCAGAACCAGTTTCCAGATGCATTATGGTTATGTTCTGCTGTTTAACCTGTTTGCGCTTAGCTACCTCGGCGCATTATCCACAATCATTTAGTTTACAGGAGTTGTTATGCCCTACGTAAATATTAAGATCACTAAAGAAGGTGTGACCGATAAACAAAAGAAACAGCTGATGGAAGGTGCGACTCAGCTACTGGTGGATGTGCTTAATAAAAACCCTGCTACAACCATTGTGGTTATTGACGAAGTCGATACCGATAACTGGGGGATTGGCGGAGTACCGGTGACCGAGTTGCGTAAAAAAAGTCAGTAATAGTGAATGTGATGGCGGGGAACGTGCGTTCCTCGCCTGATATCCGCAGTCATCGCATTTTGCCTGGATGCAGGTAATGATATTGGCCCTTGCCGGTGTCATAAGTTGAGAAAAATAACCAACATACATTATTGTCTCTTTTCTGAGGATGTCATATATGCATGCTTATCATCATATACGTTTGGGTAATACCTCGATTAATGTTAAAAAAAGCTTTGATGAGTTGCTACCTGATCCCTGGCTTAAAGCTGAAGATGGAAAATTTCGTTTTCGAAGTTATCTTCAGGCAAAAGCAGGGTGTGAAAAATATTTTAGTTTGTGCGAGGCCGGAGTTTTCTTTCAGTCTGAAAAACTTAATACGTATTCAGGTGGTATCAGCAGAAAGTATCCAGAAATAAAACAGGATGTTGCCGAAGAAATTATGAATCTGGTATTTAGCAAATTACTGCCATTGCTACCGAAGGATAACTATAACGTTGGTATTCATCAAATAAGAATTACAACACATGATCGACAACCGGGCTATCCTGCTCCGGAAGGTATACATCAGGATGGCTTTAAGTTCATTGCCGTCTATTGCAGCGAAATGGAAAATATCGCCGGTGGCGATACTACGTTAATCCCTCATCACGACGGCGGAAATGACGCAACAACCTTCAAAATTCTGGCGGGGGAGGCGATCATTTTCAATGATGTTAATTATCTGCATTATACCGCACCTATTGTACCGCTTTGCCCGGGAAAGGATTTCGGGATGTGTTTGTCATTACGTTTGATATCGAGAGTGAAAAATAATGAACATCTTACTGTGCCCACCCAAAATTCTTTTACAACACTCGCCAAACGCCTGGCATGAACTCCAGCAATCAACGCCGTTAGTGATAGCCACCTGCGCCAGTCAAAAAGCGGCGATCTTGCATCATATGGGGAATGATTTTATCTTTCTGTTTTATGAAAACTTTAACGATAATCCTGTGGTAGAACTGGATATTTATCATTATGCACGTTCGAACAACGCCAGCGGTATTTACTTCCTGGCTGAAATTGATGTGCTCAGGGCGGCAAGGATCAGCGATCGTTTAGGTTTAACGCAGGGGCGTGAGAATGCGGCGATCCTGTTTCGCGATAAGTTTCTGATGAAATCCCGTGTGCAGCAATATCAGTTACCGATTCCAGCAATGGCTCGCGTGGGAAATGCGACGGCAATGGCCTCATTTATTGCGCAACACGGATATCCCTGCGTGATAAAACCAAATGATGGACGTGGATCTATGGGGGTGGTGGTTTTAAAAAATGAAGGTCAGTTATTTAAATATCTGGCGCAGATGAAATCCTCTGAATACCATAATCTGTTAATCGAGAAGTTTATTGAAGGTGAGGCTTATCAGATCAACGCGTTGTATCTGCAGGGGAAACCCATATTTATTTCCGCCTCTCGGGCCACGGTATCTTGTCTTGATTTTCTATCAGGGCAAACCTTAGGGCTGGTCATGGAAGATGATAATTCACTACACCAGAAGTTGATTGACTATACAAAATATCTTGCGAAAGAAGTCTTCCCTATTGAGAAAAACACCTTACTTCATCTTGAGGTATTTGTGGATCAGGGCGGTAATATTATTTTCGGCGAGCTTGCCTGCCGGTTAGGCGGATGTTTCGTTAATGAAGAATTAGGTGCGGCATTTGGCCTCGATCCGCGTATGACATGGCTGAAGGCCTGTCTGAACGAAACGTATCCGCGGGATTTAGCGCAAAGAATACCTGTTATCCGGGTTGGACAACTGAATGTGCCGCCTTCTCAAGGAACCTTACAGGCTATTGCGGATAAATGTCCGTTACCTTTTGTGATCAATTATCGGGCTACAGGTGTTGTCGGACGTCATTATGATGTGATGAAACTGACGAATGGTGAGATTGTCAGTGCCATTGTTGAAGGTGAGTCCAGTCGTGAAATTGAGGAACATCTTGCGATGCTAAGGAAGGTGCGAACAAGTTCCTGATATGAGATCATCATATTCATCCGGAGCGCATCCCAGAGGGACATCATGAGCCATCAACTCACCTTCGCCGATAGTGAATTCAGCACTAAGCGCCGTCAGACCCG